>JAUNKV010000009.1 GCA_030532575.1 Propionibacteriaceae bacterium
TGAGAGCGCTCCCACGAGCAACGCTCCGCACATTTGCAGCGCTTGCGAGGGGTGAGCCGGGAGTCAGCCCAGGAAGGCGACGGCTTCCCGGGCCGTGGTGACCGTCGGGATGCCCTCGGGGGTGGGGGCGCGGCGCACGACGATCACCGTCACGTCCAGCTCGGCGGCGGCCCAGAGCTTGGCCTCGGTGAGCCTGCCGCCGGAGTCCTTCGTGACCAGGGCCGTGATCCCGGCCTCGCGCAGCAGCGCCCGCTCCGAGTCGATGTCGAAGGGGCCGCGGTCCAGGCGCACCTCCCAGCTGGCGGGCAGGGGCTCCGGCGGGAGCTCCACCATCCGGGCCAGGACGTGCGGGAGCGCCCGGTAGTGGTCCAGGGACTGCCGCCCCACCGTCAGCAGCACCCGGTCATGCCCGGCTGCGGCCCGGGCGGCCTCGTCGTGATTGGTGACCCACAGCCAGCGAGCGGCCAGGCGGTGATCGCGCCAGCTCGGCCGCTCGATCCGCAGCAGCGCGACCCCACTGGATCGGCTCGCGGCGACGGCGTTCGCGCTGATCCGTTCGGCGAAGGGGTGGGTGGCATCCACCACCAGATCGACGCCCTCGGCAGCCAGGTGGGCGGTCAGCCCCGGGATGCCGCCGAAGCCGCCGATGCGCACCGCACCGGCGATCTCGGCGGGCCGGGTGACCCGCCCGGCCAGGGAGGTGGTCACGTCGTGACCGGCCCGGTGCAGCAGCGTCGCCAGCTCCCGGCCCTCCCGGGTGCCGCCAAGGATGAGAACCTTCATGATCGCCATTCAACCGCACCGCCCCAAGGACAGTAATCTTGGGGCCATGAGTGTGAGCCTCGGTATGCCTGCCCCCGTTGCCAAGGTCCTGGCGCCCCGCCGCAAGACCCGCAAGATCAAGGTGGGCACCACCTGGGTGGGAGGCGACGCCCCCATCTCGGTGCAGTCGATGACCACCACCAAGACCACCGACATCAACGGCACGCTGCAGCAGATCGCGGAGCTCACCGCCACCGGCTGCGACATCGTGCGGGTGGCCGTGCCGTCGGCCGACGACGCCGAGGCCCTGCCGATCATCGCGATGAAGTCGAAGATTCCCGTCATCGCCGACATCCACTTCCAGCCGAAGTACGTCTTCGCCGCCATCGACGCCGGGTGCGCGGCGGTCAGGGTCAACCCCGGAAACATCAAGCAGTTCGACGACAAGGTGGCCGAGATCGCCAAGGCTGCCGCCGAGGCCGGGGTGAGCCTGCGGATCGGCGTCAACGCCGGGTCGCTGGACAAGCGGCTGCTCGCCAAGTACGGCTCGCCCACCCCGCAGGCCCTCGTCGAGTCGGCCCTGTGGGAGGCCTCCTTGTTCGAGGAGGTGGGCTTCCATGACTTCAAGATCTCGGTGAAACACAACGACCCCATCGTCATGGTCCAGGCCTACGAGCTGCTGGCCGAGAAGTGCGAGTACCCCCTCCACCTCGGCGTCACCGAGGCCGGTCCCGCCTTCCAGGGCACCATCAAGTCGTCGGTGGCCTTCGGGGCGCTGCTCAGCCAGGGCATCGGGGACACCATCCGGGTCTCGCTGTCCGCCCCGCCCGCCGAGGAGGTCAAGGTGGGCACCAAGATTCTGGAATCGCTCAACCTCAGGCCCCGCAAGCTGGACATCGTCTCCTGCCCGTCGTGTGGTCGCGCCCAGGTGGACGTCTACACCCTGGCCGAGCAGGTCACCAAGGGCCTGGAGGGGATGACCGCGCCGCTTAGGGTCGCCGTGATGGGCTGCGTGGTCAATGGCCCGGGGGAGGCCCGCGAGGCGGACCTCGGGGTGGCCTCCGGCAACGGCAAGGGCCAGATCTTCGTCAAGGGCGAGGTCATCAAGACGGTGCCGGAGGACCAGATCGTGGAGACCCTGCTGGTCGAGGCCCGCCGGATCGCCGCCGAGATGGGCGAGGTGGGCGAGCCCCAGGTCTCGGTCTCCTGACATGGGGGCTCGGCTCAGGACCCTTGGCCCGCAGGATGTCGGTGCCCTGCAGGAGTTCCTGGCCGAGCGTCCCGTCGAGAACCTGTTCTTCGCCTCCAAGCTCGCCCAGAGCGGGATGAGCCGCTACGCGCTGGGAACGGTGCACGGTTTCGAGCGCGACGGCGTGCTGACGGCTGCCTGCCTCGACGGCGGCACCCTGTTCCCGGCCGGAGTCGACCCGGAGGCGATCCCGCACTTCGTCCAGGCCGTTGGCAAGGTGCGCTCCTGCGCCTCGATCCTGGGCAACTGCATCATGGCGCTGGGGCTCTATCTGGGGCTGTCCACCCGGTTCCGGGGCGGCTGGACCCGGGTCGTCAACGTGCGGCGCAGGCAACCCCTGATGGTGCTGACCGGGGCGGCGAAGGTGGCCCCGGACCCCAGGGTGAGGCCGCTTCGGATGGACGACTTCGAGTCCTACCTGGAGGCCTCGGTGGCGATGTACACCGACGAGATCGGGGTCTCGCCCTTCAAGTACGGCCCCGGCTACGCCTCCTTCGTCCGCAGCCGCCTGGAGTTGGGCGACGCCTGGGGCGTGGTGGAGCGGGGCCGAGTGATCTTCAAGGCCGACATCGGCCCCAGATTCGGCAACCAGACCCAGCTGCAGGGGGTCTGGCTCGCCCCCGAGATGCGCGGCCAGGGCCACTCGGCGGCCCTGCTGTCAGGGATGCTGCAGCAGGTCCAGCAGCAGTTCCCCGTGGTCAGCCTCTACGTCAACGACTACAACCTGCCAGCCATCCGGGTCTATGAGAGACTCGGGTTCCAAGAGGTCGGAGCCTTGGCGACGGTCCACTACTGAAGACGTTGTTCATCACGGACTGAACCCGCCCCGCCCGCTGGTCGAGCCGGACCGCGAGCGCCAGTGAGCAGTCTGTGTCGAGACTTGGCGACGGTGTGCAAGGACGTGTCCCCAAGTCTCGGCACAGGGCTTCCTCGCTGACCCTTGGGGTCAGGCCCCGGTGTTCGGTAACCCTGGTCGTGGCCTGCCGGGGTCAGAAGGCGCAGACAGCGACGGGACCGGGACTGGTGGCAGTTCCGGGATTGCTGGCTGTGGTGTCGTCGGCACCGGCGCACTGGTCGGTGACGGCACCACCGGCGGGGCTGTCGTGGGCTGGGCCGTGGGAGCTGGGCTGCTGGTCGGATCAGGGCTCAGCGTCGGCGGAGGGGTCACCGTCGGGGCAGTCGTCGCGGAGGGCGAAGGCTCCGTCGGCGAGGGCGACGGCGAGGCCGTGGGTGAAGGCGTCACGCTCGGCTCCACTGATGGCGACACACTCGGCGACTCCGAAGGTGTGGGTGATGCCGTGACTGACGGGGACGGACTTGGCGAGGGAGTCGTGGAGGGTGTCGGCGATGGGCTCGTCGTTGGGGATGCACTTGGCGAGGCGGTGGCCGTCTCGGTTGGTGAAGGTGTTGGGGTCGGTGACGGGCTTGGATCAGGGGTTGGGGCTGGTCCTTCGCCAACTCCTGGCCGGTCCTCGGTCGGATGCCCAGGGGTTGGGTCGCACTCATCCCCGATGCCATCCCCGTCCTCGTCGGTCTGGCCGTGGTTGTTCACCTCAGGGCAGTTGTCGCGCGCATATGGCGTGGAGTCGCCGTCGTTGGTGATCATGGCCTCGGTGGAGCCGGTGGCAGTGGCTCCGGTGTCGGTGGTGATCCTCAGGGTGATGTCACCGACGAACTCCTTGTCCCAGGCGTGGGTCAGGTACGGTGTCTTGGTGGTGCGATCGAACTGCTTGTCGCCATTCAGGTCCCACTCGTAGGTGACGATCTTGCCCTCCGCGCTGTAGGAGCCGGTTGCGTCCAACAGGAGGAATTCGCCTATGGGGTGGGCGTAGGGGCCTTGAATCCAGGCCAGCATCGGCTTCCGGGCCCGTGCGTTTGGTTCGGCATCGGGGGAGTTCGGCGGCAGTTCCTGGCGGGCTGCTCGCGGGATACCGAGGTCTTCGCTCAAGGCCTTGGCGATTTCCTTGTGTCCAATGATGTTTGGGTGATACCATTCCATCTTGTCGTACGAGGTGAAGGAATCGGTGGTGCCGTTGCCTCTGGTGGACAGGTGTCCTCTGGTTTCGAAGAACTCGTTGATCCAGCGGTAAGGGTGCTTGTACCAGACGCTGGGCTGGGGCTCATGGCCATGGAAGCGCTCAGGGATGGAATCGATATACCTCGCCTTTGCGGGGCCCCAGGGAACCGGGTTCATCAGCCTGTTCCAGTTGTTCACTGCCTTCCACTGAGCGTCGGCCATCTCTTTGGCAGCTTCAAGGATGGCCGCGCCTGCCTCAAGTCGGCATACCTGAGGCAAGAGAACCATCCCGCTTCCAGGCATTCGTGGAGGATGTATTTCTCGTCGCTGTCGGGCAGCAGTAGGTTCGGGTAGCCGACCAGGATGATCTGAACATCCGTCCTGCCCATCGACTTCACCTTGGCCTCGATGGCATCGAGCACCTTGATCGTTCGGGCGACGACGCCGTTGGGTCCGGGATCACGGATGATGCCGCGAGCCTGCTCCACAACATCCTTGCACCCCAGCGGATGACGGTAAAGCAGAGCAAAGCACTTCTCGATGACCTTCTCGAAGCCGATGTCGTTCCCGCCGATGGTCATCATCACGATGTCAACATCTTCCGGAATGGCATCAATCTGGTCTTTAATTACCTCCTCAGTGGTGTGGCCGGAGTGGGCCAGGTTCACCAGATGCGGGGAGACTCCTTGCTCCACCAGCCACTTTCTGTACCAGTGCGCCCAGTTCCAAGCGCTACGATACGCCCCGGCAGGAGCGCTGTCATAGTTTCCAGCGCCATTTCCGGCCGAGTAGGAATCTCCCAGCAGAACCATGCTGAGGGTCCTTGAGGGAGTCTCCTCGTCGGCGGCAGCTGGCGTTGGTGACACTGTTGCGAGCAGCAGTGCGGCAACCGCCGCCAACCTCAGCAGGATTGATCTGTCAAACATGTGAAACCCCTTCATCGGTAATTGATGGTGATTCGGAACTGAGGGTCGAAGCTGGGGTCACAAACCCCTGATCTGGTGCTGAGAATCAACGAAGCCAGCGCGTTGTTGATGGTTTTTCCTGCCAGCGCACTCTCCTTTGTTCTTACTCCAGTTTCTTCAGTCCATCCGTGCTTTTGGGCAGTTTCGATGACTTTGGAGAATGCCTTTTCGGGCGGAATCGTCATTTTGTAGCATCGAGTGATGCTCGGTGGTTTCGGCTTGTGTCCCTCGTTGCTCGTTTCCTCATGGCTCGTCAGCTCCAGTCCCTCCCAACTCGCTGAGGTCATCGGGTCGTCCTTCAGGGCCTGCATGGCCTGTTCCCAACCCGACTCCTTGACGCATCCGGCCAGTAACAGGCACATCGCGACCATCAGGGTCGTCACTGGCTGCCAGCAGCGCATCATCGTCACCTCCGTCCACAGCAGCCTAGGCGAGCCCCTGTGGCTGCGTCCATAGGAAGAGGAGGAGGCGTTGTCGGCCAGATGGCCAGGCGTGAACCTATTGGTTTGTCAGTGCTTGTGAGACAGCTTCTGGTTGGGTCATGGCAAGGCTGAGAAAGGGGGACGGTGGGGGAGGTCGCGCCATAGGGGGGAGATCAGAGGGGGAATTTCAGGCTGACTACGGAGGATTCAAGGGTCACCCCGCAGATCGATCAACGGAATAGTGCTGGGCAGGCGGTAGGATACCCCTGTCCCAGTCAGGAAGGTTCCTCAGAAGTGATCGCTCGTCTCAGCCAGTTGTTCGTCCGTACCCTGCGGGACGACCCGGCCGACGCCGAAGTGGCCAGCCATCGCTGGCTCGTGCGCGCCGGGTACGTTCGCCGCGTCGCCCCGGGTGTGTACTCCTGGCTGCCGCTGGGGCTCAAGGTGCTGCAGAAGGTGGAGGCCATCATCCGTGAGGAGATGGAGGCCATCGGCGCCCAGGAGGTGCGTTTCCCCGCCCTGCTGCCCCGCGACCCCTACGAGGCCACCAACCGGTGGACCGACTACGGCGACAACCTGTTCCGCCTCAAGGACCGCAAGGGCACCGACATGCTGCTCGGCCCCACCCACGAGGAGATGTTCACCCTCATGGTGGGCGACATGTACAGCTCCTACAAGGACCTGCCGCTCAGCCTCTACCAGATCCAGACCAAGTACCGCGACGAGGCCCGGCCCCGCGCGGGCATCCTGCGCGGCCGCGAGTTCATCATGAAGGACTCCTACTCCTTCGACGTCGACGACGCCGGTCTGCAGGCCAGCTACGACGCCCACCGCCAGGCCTACATCCGCATCTTCGACCGGCTCGGCTTCGACTACGTGATCGTGCAGGCCACCTCCGGCGCGATGGGCGGTTCGGCCTCCGAGGAGTTCCTGGCCATCCTGCCCGCCGGTGAGGACACCTTCGTGCGTTCCCCCGGCGGATACGCCGCCAACGTCGAGGCCGTGGCCACCCCCGCCCCTGAACCGCTGGACCACAGCGGCGAGCCCGAGGCCGTCGTCCTCGACACCCCGGACAGCCCCACCATCGCCACCTTGGTGGATGTGTTCAACGAGCGCCACCCCCGCGCGGACCGCCCCTGGAGCGCAGCCGACACCCTGAAGAACGTGGTGCTCAAGGTCACCGAACCCGACGGCCGGACCTGGCCGCTGGTCATCGGCCTGCCCGGCGACCGCGAGGTCGATCCGAAGCGCCTCGAGGCCGCCCTGGCCCCCGCCGAGGCCGCCCCCTTCGAGGAGGCCGACTTCGCCGCCCACCCCGGCCTGGTCAAGGGCTACATCGGCCCCCGCGTGCTGGGCAAGGACTCGGCGACGGGGATCACCTACCTGGTCGATCCGCGCGTGGTCACCGGCACCTCCTGGGTCACCGGGGCCGACGAGCAGGACAAGCACGTTGCGCACCTGGTCTGCGGCCGTGACTTCACCCCTGACGGCGTGATCGACGTCGCCGAGGTGCGCGAGGGCGACCCCGCCCCCGACGGCTCCGGCCCGCTGACCCTGGCCCGAGGCATCGAGATGGGCCACATCTTCCAGCTGGGCCGCAAGTACGCCGAGGCCCTGAGCCTGAAGGTCCTCGACAGCAACGGCAAACTCGTCACCGTCACGATGGGCTCCTACGGCATCGGTGTCTCCCGCGCCGTCGCCGCCGTGGCCGAGGCCACCTGCGACGACAAGGGCCTGGTCTGGCCCGCCGAACTGGCCCCCTACCAGGTGCAGGTGCTGGTCACCGGCAAGGGCGAGGAGCTCTTCGCCGCCGCCGAGGACCTGGCGGGCCAGCTCTCGGACACCGGGCTCGACGTCCTGCTCGACGACCGCAAGGCCAGCCCCGGCGTGAAGTTCGCCGACGCCGAGCTGCTGGGTATGCCCGTCATCGTCGTGGTGGGCCGCGGGCTCGCCGACGGTGTGGTCGAGGTTCGCAACCGTCGCACCGGTGAGCGCCGCGACGTCCCCGTCGCCGAGGTCATCAGCGCGGTCCAGGAGCAGCTGGCCAACTGAGCCGGTCCGCGAACGGGTGGACAGCCCCCTTCTTCCTTGGCAGGAATCGCTGATGATGGACGGTTCGCCGTCGCATGGCGACGTCCCAGCGTCTTTCACCTGCGATTCGTGCTCGGAGGGGGTGGTGTTTTCTCCGTTGGTCGAGCCGGGTTTCCGATGCGGAGCGAGGGAAGCCGTGTCGAGACCTGGTGAGGTTTCTGTCCAACTTGAGTTCCAGCACCGTGTGCCAGAGGTCTCGACACGGACTGCTCGCTGGCGCTCGCGGTCCGGCTCGACCAGCGGAGGGGCAGGAATCGCGGGGAAAAGACGGTTCAGCGTCGGTATGTGACGCGCCAGCGTTTTTCACCTGCGATTCGTGCTCGGGTGGGGCGGGGATTTCGCGGCTCGGGATGCGGGGAGCCGGAAACGTGGGGGTGGGCACCTCACCGCGCGCGGTTCCCGACGGCCTCACTGCCGGTCGTCGGGATGGGAGCCGGTGCGCTGCCCGTTCTCCAGGGCGGCGATCTCGGCCATGTCCTGCTCGCTGAGGGTGAAACCCTCGATGTCCCGGTTGCTGGCCAGCCGCTCCGGTTTCGTGGAGCGCGGTAGCACCGCCCCGCCCAGCTGGACGTGCCAGCGCACGATCACCTGGGCCACGCTCACGCCGTGACGCTCCGCGATGGCCGCCAGCCTCGGCTCGCTCAGCAGCCGCCCCCGCCCCAACGGACTCCACGCCTGCGTCACGATCCCGTGCTCGGCGTGGAAGGCCCGCAGCTCATGCTGCGGCAGCCACGGGTGGGTCTCCACCTGATTGATCGCCGGAGCCACGCCGGTCTCCTCGATGATCCGCCTCAGATGAACTTTGGTGAAATTGCTCACCCCGATGGTGCGGACCCGCCCGGCCTCGCGCAGCTCGATCAGGGTGCGCCACACATCGACGTACTGGTTCCTGCTGGCCCTGGGCCAGTGGATCAGGTAGATGTCCAGGCCACCCAGGGCCTGCTCCGAGGTGTCGAAGGAACGCAGCACCGCGTCGCGGTCCTGGCTCTGTTCACCCCAGAACTTCGAGGCCACCCTGAGGCCACTGCGGTCCACCCGGGCCAGCGCCCGCCCGGCCTCCACCTCGTTGGCGTAGAACTCGGCCCCGTCCAGCAGGCGGTAACCGGCGGCGAAGCCGTCGCTCACCACCTGCTCGGTGATCTCGGGCGGCACCTGGAACAGGCCGAAACCGACGGCGGGCAGCAGGGAGGAGTCATTCAGCACGAGATCAGCGATCATGGCCCCGATCCTGCCATCCCAGCCGGTCAGATGCAGTTCAGGCGACGGCGCGGAGCAGCCCCGTCAGGTCCTCGGCGGTGACCGCAACCGGGTTCGGGGGAGTGCAGCCATCGGCCAGGGCTGCCTCGACGAGGGCGGGAATCTCCCGGTGCAGATCCGCCAGGGCAACCCCCGCCTCGCCCAGCCGGGTGGGCAGGCCCAGCTGCTCGGAGAGCTGACGCACCCTGCCGACGAGGATTGCGACGGCGGCCCGTCCCGTCGCCGAGGGGGACAGGCGACGACCCAGCCGCGCGTAGCGGTCGAAGGCGTGCCGGGAACGTTCCGCGTTGAACTCGATGACGTGGGGCAGCAGCATCGCGTTCAACCGCCCGTGGGCGATGGGGAAGTGCCCGCCCAGGGCATGGGCCAGGGAATGGGTGATCCCCAGCCCGACGTTGTCGAATGCCATCGCCGCCATGCAGGAGGCGTTGTGCATGTGGGTGCGGGCCTCCAGGTCGTCGCCGTGGCTGTGACAGCGCGCCAGGTGGGTGAAGATCAGCTCGGTGGCCTTCTCCACCAGGGCATCGGAGAAATCGCAGGCCTCGCGGGCCACGTAGGCCTCGATGGCGTGGGTCAGTGCATCCATCCCGGAATCGGCGGTGATGTGGGCCGGTGCTCCCATCACGGCGTGCGGGTCGAGGATCGCCAGGCTCGCCACCATGTCCGTGGACACGATGGGAATCTTGACGTGGGTCTCCTCGTCGGTGACCACCGCGAAGGAGGTCACCTCGGAGCCGGAACCGCTGGTGGTGGGGATCGCGACGATCCCGGCGGGGGCCCCGAAACCGGCGTCGAGGGCGGCCTTGTGCATCACCTTCGCGGCATCCATCACCGAGCCGCCGCCGTAGGCCACCACCACGTGGGGCTCCGCCTTGATGTAGGCGGAGACCCCCAGCCCGATCTCCTTGGTGGCAGGGTTCGGCAGCACCCCGGTGAACACCGAGACCCGATTCCCCAGGCGCTCCAGCACCCGCGCGTAGACCGGGGTGGTGGTGAGGAACTCGTCGGTGACCAGGAACACCGAGCGGTCCTTGAACTGGTCCAGGGCGGTCAGGGCTTCAGCGCCCAGCCGCACCGTCGTCATCAGCCGGAATTCCTTCATCCCTGCTCCTTCCCTCTGCTTCCTGTGCTCCGTGTCATGCCGTGGGTACGCTCAAGGCCCTGCGGACCTCGTCGAATCCATCCCCCGTGATCGAGTCCACGGTCAGGATGGGGTGGGCCCCTGCCCGCTCCAGGTGAGCGACGGCCTGGGCGATCTGCTCCTTGGTGGCCAGGCCGGTCTTGGTGACCACCCCCAGCACCTCGCGGTTGAACGAGGTGGCGAACCCGGGCGGGCAGCGGGTGTCCTCGTTGTCCGCGGCCTGGATCAGGACCACCGTGTCCACGTCGTAGGAGGCCAGCATCAGGGCGTGCTTGTAGCGCCCCACCTCCAGGTACTCGCCCGGGGTGTCGATGGTGGTGCCGAAGGTCTCGATGGCCTGGGTCTTGGCGTACTCGATGGGCATCCCCTGCAACCGCTGCATGAAGGTGGTCTTCCCGGCCCCGATGCTGCCGACCAGCAGAACCGATCTCATGTCCGGGTCACCGGCGCCGGGGTGAAGGACAGCACCTCCTGCAGGGTCGCGACGATTCCCTTCACGGCGGACTCGACATCGGCCAGCTGCCCGGTGATGAGCAGGGAGCCGGAGAACCGGTCCACGAAGGCCAGCTCGACGCCCGCCGCCTTCGTGGCGATGTCGGCGGCGATGACAGCCGACTCCCCGGGGGTGAGGGTGAGCACGCCGATGGCCCCCTGGGTGCCAGCGGGGAGCCCGATCTTCGGGTACAGGTGCTGGTCAGGGTTCGCTATGACGTGCGCGAGCGTGACCTGTTTGCCAGGGACGAACTCCTGGATGATCCGCTGCTTGTCACTCCACTCGGTCATTGACCACTCCGTCTCGAGAAATCCACGATCCACCCTAGGTGCCCTGCCCAGCCCGCGCAATGCCTTGCCGGAGCCGTGGCAAGGGGTTTCGTGGTGGTCGTGGTTTTCAGGTCAAAGTGGTCCGGTGCCACCCCGGGGCAGGGTGGGCTAGAGTTGCGGGCAGGGCCAGCGACGACGTGAGGAGCCGGGCAGATGAGTGGAACAGCCGCCAGCCGGGAGAACCGGCGCCCCTACGTCCTGGTGCTGTTCTCCGGTGCACTGCTGGGCTTCGAGGACGCACTGGAGAGCCTGCGCAGACTCACCCAGCAGGGCTGGCCGCTGGACTGGAACCAGACCCCGGCCGCCAGCCGTATCCTCGACCAGGAGGCCATCGCCTCGGTCGGGATGACCGCAGCCGGGCCGGAGCTGGTGCGCAGCCACGAGGCCCTGGTGATCCCGACGATGACCGTCAACCTCGCGGCCAAGGTGGCGAACGGTATCGGGGACTGCCTGGCCTCCAACGTGATGGCCGAGTTCATCATGACCAACAAGCCGGTGATCGCCTCCGTCTCCGGGGTCTGCCCGGACGCGCCCGAGAAACGCAGCTGGTTCCCCGACATGCCCGAGGGCTACGCGACGATGCTGCGCACAACCTTGGGGCGGCTGGCCTCCTTCGGCGTCCACCTCGCCCCCGCGAAAAGCCTTGACAAGGCACTGAACCGGGCTTTCGAGACCGAGGCAGGAGCCGGGGCCGAGTACCGGGGCCAGGTGCTCACCGCCGCTGCCGTGGCAGGCTTCCCTACGGGCACGACGGTGCAGCTGGCGGCAGGAACCAGGGTCACCGCGCTGGCCCGGGACGCCGCCCGCGAACGCGGCATCACGCTCAGGCAGACCTGACCCACCCCGGCCAGGTCGGCAGCTGGCCACCGATGGCCTGCGCCTTCGCCACCTGCTCCACGGCCACATCCACCCAGCCCCCATCCGTGGCGGCCAGCCCCAACAGTCCGTGCAGCACCGTCAACTCCAGCCCGGCCCAAGCCGTGGAGAACGTCGTCGCGTCGAAGGCGGGCAGCTCGTAGTGGGCGTCCTGGAGAGGGCGATCCGCCCCGATGGCAGCGGTGATCCGGTTCCTGAGGAAGCGCACCTCGCCACGTCGCTGGGCGGCCTGGGCCTTGAGCGGATCATCACGACCCAGCAGGCCGAGCCCGCGCTCCAGTCCCTGCTGCAGGGCCAGAACCCGGGTCAAGGTGGCGGTCAGTGCCTCGCCGTTGGCCACGTCGGCGAACCGGGCCGGGGCTGCGTCGTCGGCCACCGGGGCGAGGGCCGGATTCGACAACCCGGTCACCCCGGCCAGGATCGACAGCTGAAACAGCCGGGCCGCCTGCCCCGTGGCTGCATCGACGGCGCGTCGGGCCGCATCCGTGGCAGCCGCGAGCGCGGGGGACAGCTCCTCGGAGGCTGCGGCACTGGGGGCGGGAAACGCGGGTTCGCCCTCGCCCAGGGGATCGGCCAGCCTCAACCGCTCGAGCCAGGCCCCCACCTGGGCCGAGGCGGCACCGCGCCACGGGTCCGGCTCGTTGCCGATGCTCTGCTGCACCCGGGTCAGGGCGGCGGCGAGTTCGGCGACGGCCGGGGCCTGCGTCGGCTCGGGAGGCACCAAGGCTCGCTCCGGGTCGCCGTGGATCGTCGGGTCAGGGCTGCAGCCACCCAAGGAGACGACACCGATCAGGGCGAGCAGGTGGCGACGGGGCAGTGGCATGGGCCGAAGTCTATCCCCGGTGACCGTCATGGCACGTAGGATGGAGTGACAACCTGACCCCACAACCGAATCGGAGTGCGATATGCAGGACAAAGAGCTCGTGGCTCTCGTCGAGCCCATCCTGGCCGAGGCCGGGCTGGAGTTGGACGGCCTTGAAGTCACGCCCATCGGGAAGCGGCGCCTCCTGAGAATCACCGTCGATGGCGACGGCCCGATCGGACGAGGTCCCCTGCTCGACGACATCTCGGCGGCCTCGGCCAGAATTTCGGCTGCGCTGGATGCCACGGACGCCGTCGGGACCGCTCCCTACACCCTGGAGGTGTCCAGCCGTGGGGTGGGCAAGCCCCTCACCGAGCTCAAGCACTTCCGCCGCAACTACGGCCGCCTGGTGAAGGTGAGCCTCGCCGAGGAGGGCTTCACCGGCCGTATCCTCGGTACCACTGAGACCGGCGTGAGGCTCCACATCGACGGTGCGGAGCGAGAGGTCCCCCTGGGCGACATCCGCAAGGCCGTCGTGCAGGTGGAGATGAACCCGCCCAAGGAGTTCGCCCTGCCGGGGGATGACAACGAGGAAGAGGAGGCCTGAGATGGACATCGACATGGCGGCGCTGCGCATCATCGAGCGTGACAAGGAAATCCCGATGGACTACCTGGTCAAGACGCTGGAGGATGCGCTGCTGAATGCCTACCAGAAGACCGACCATCCGCTGCGCGGGGTCAAGGTCGAGGTGGAGCGCAAGTCCGGCAAGGTCGCGGTGCTGGCCCCTGAGTTCGACGACGACGACAACGTCATCGGGTACTACGACTGCACCCCGGAGGATTTCGGGCGGGTGGCGGCCTCCACCGCCAGGCAGGTCATCTTCCAGCGCATCCGTGAGGCGGAGGACGACCAGAAGTACGGTCACTTCTCCGGTGCCGAGGGAGACATCCTGACCGGGGTCATCCAGGCCGACCGGGACTCCCGCGCGGTCAGGGTGGACCTCGGTTCGCTCGAGGCGATCATGCCCCTGGCGGAGCAGGTGCCGGGTGAGGACTACTCCCACGGCAAGCGCATCCGGGTCTACGTGGTGAGCGTGCGCCGGGAGTTGCGCGGCCCGCAGGTCGTGGTCTCGCGCACCCATCCGAACCTGGTCCGCAAGCTGTTCGCGCTGGAGGTGCCGGAGATCGCGCAGGGGGTCGTCGAGATCAAGGAGGTGGCGCGCGAGGCCGGTCACCGCTCCAAGATCGCGGTGGTGAGCAACAACCCCGACGTCTCGGCGAAGGGAGCCTGCATCGGGCCGATGGGGCAGCGGGTCCGTGCCGTGACCAACGAGCTGAACGACGAGAAGATCGACATCGTCGACTGGTCCGAGGACCCGACGAAGTTCGTGGCGGCCGCGCTGTCGCCCGCCAAGGTGCTCTCGGTGACGGTGGTGGACCAGAACGGCCATTCCTGCCGTGCGGTGGTGCCCGACTACCAGCTGTCCCTGGCCATCGGCCGGGAGGGCCAGAACGCCCGGCTCGCAGCCCGGCTGACAGGCTGGAAGATCGACATCCAGCCCGACGTCACGGCGTGAGACGCCCCAGTGGGGCATTCCGGCAGGGGGTGGGCCGGATGCCCCACTGGGGTGTGGCATCAGCGATGACCACCTCCCCCGCGCAGACCGACGATCCCGGCCTCGGCGGCCTTCGCGACGGCGTCGGCCTCGGCCTGGGTCAGCGTGCCCGCCGAGACGGCCTCGTCCAGGACCTGCTTCAGCTTGGCGGCACGCTCGGCGTCGGCGGCTGAACGAAGCTCCGACAGGGCGGAGGAGACGGTGTTCTCATCCAGGCCGAGCTTCTCGGCCAGCCCCTTCGCCAGGGCGGCCTCACGGGTGGCGCGGTCCTCTGGCTTGGGCGAGGTGCCCTGCTCGGGCTTCTCCCCCTTGGCGGGGCGCAGCGACTCCAGGGCTTCCTTGAGGGCCTGCTCCTCCACGCCGAGCTTCTCGGCCAGGGCTTTGGTGTCCATGCCTCCTCGGTGACCGCCGCGATGGCCCTTGCCCTGCTCGGGCCTGCCCGAATCCGTGGTGCTGGAGGCGCTGGGCTCCGGCGACGGGGTGGTGTCGGCATTGGCCAGCTGGGCGGCACCAAGGCCGATCCCCGCGGTGGCCAGGACGGCGGCTCCGGTCATGACGAGCTTCTTCATGGTCTTTTTCCTTCCGTGCATCAGGCGGTCCCTCCGACTGATGACTCAACTGAAGCCGTCGTGTCTGTCATGAAGCTGTGTCCGGGCTGCGGAAGGGGTGTGAGACCCTAGACGGGTGGAACCCCAACGCACCTGCATCGGCTGTCGGCAACGCGACGACCAGTCCGCGCTGGTCCGCATCGTGCGGATCGGCGATGAACTCGTCGACGCCACCCGGCCACGCCTGGAGGGGCGCGGCGCCTACCTCCACGGGCGATGCCTGGACCTGGCCGTCAAGCGGCAGGCGCTCCGGCGCAGCTTCGGTGGAGCGGCGGTGCTCTCGTCGGCCCTGGAGCAGGCGCTCCGGCAGGACGCTCTGGGTCGCTTTTGACGGCCCAACTGCGGTAGAATCCCCTCTGGCCCTCGCTCAACTCCGCAGGGCCGGTCGTATGTGCAGCACCCAGCTGCGCTCCGCCAGAAAGTGAGTTAACGCTCATGACCACTCGATGAAGTACATGAGATGACCCAGCAAACCAACTAGTGGGCCCTTGGACGTGTGTTCGGCGGCCCTGACTCAAGGAGACAAGTGGCCAAGCCCCGCGTCCACGAACTCGCGAAAGAGATCGGGATCACCAGCAAGGAGCTTCTCGGCAAGCTCAAGGAGATGGACGAGTTCGTCAGCAGCCCGTCCTCGACCCTCGAAGCACCTGTGGTGCGTAGGATTCGCGAAGCCTACGCCTCGGCACCCGCGCCCACAGCCACCCAGGAGAGCGCCCCGGAGAAGGCCTCCCCGAAGCCCGCCCCCAGCGCGCCGACCCCCAAGCCGAAGCCTGCCGCCAAGCCGGGAGCCCGTCCGGCTGTCGCCAAGTCCGACTCGGCTGCGGAACCCGCCAAGCCGGTCGCCACGCCCGGCGCCCCGACGGTCAGTCAGCCCGCGCCCACCTCCCGCCCCGCACCGGCCCCCCGACCCGGGCCGAAGCCGACCTCGTCGGCCCAGCCCAAGAACCCCGCCCAGCCCAAGGCATCGGGACAGCCCAAGGGAAAGGGAGCGGCCCAGCCCCAGCCCAAGAAGAACGAGCCCGCGTCACGCCCGACGGAGCCCGAGCAGCAGAGCCAGGCTCCCCGTCCGGCTGCTCGTCCCGGCCCGCGCCCGGGTCAGGCCCCTGGGGCCAGCGCTCGTCGTCCCGGTGCCCCGCGCCCCGGCAACAACCCCTTCGCCAGCCCCCAGGGCATGGGAGTCGGGCGTCCCGGTTCAGGGCGTCGCCCCGAGGGTGGCGGCTCTGGTGCCGCACCCCGCCCGGGTGAGCAGCAGCGGATGCCCCGTCCGGGTGGCACCGGTGGACTGCCCCGCCCGAACCCGGCCATGATGCCGAAGACCCAGAACTCGAATCTTGGCCAGGCTGCGGTGCGCGGCTCCAGCCGTCCGGCCCCCGGCCGTGGTCGCCCCGGTGGAGGAGGCCCCGGTCGTCCCGGCGGCGGTGGCGGATTCGGCGGCCCACCCGCCGGTGGCGGCGGTGCCGGTCGTGGTGGCGGCGGTGGCCGCGGACGTGGTGGCTCCACCCAGGGCGCATTCGGCCGCGGTGGTGCCGGTGGCAGGCGCGGCCGCAAGTCGAAGAAGCAGCGCAGGCAGGAATTCGACCAGATGGAGGCGCCGTCGATCGGTGGTGTGCGCGTCCGCAAGGGCGACGGCCAGACGGTCCGGCTGCGTCGCGGTGCCTCGCTGACCGATTTGGCCGAGAAGATCGGCGTCGAACCCGCGTCCCTGGTGCAGGTGCTGTTCCACCTGGGTGAGATGGTGACCGCCACCCAGTCGGTTGCCGACGACACCCTCGAGGTGCTGGGTGCGGAGCTCGAGTACAACATCGAGGTGGTCTCGCCCGAGGACGAGGACCGCGAGCTGCTGGAGTCCTTCGACCTGGAGTTCGGCGAGAACATCGGTGACGAGGAGGACCTGAGGGCCAGGCCGCCGGTCGTGACCGTCATGGGTCACGTCGATCACGGCAAGACCAAGCTGCTGGATGCGCTGCGTCACACCAACGTGGTGGCCGGTGAGGCCGGTGGTATCACCCAGGCCATCGGTGCCTACCAGGTGGAGACCGAGGTGGACGGCGAGGAACGCGCCATCACCTTCATCGACACCCCCGGTCACGAGGCCTTCACCGCCATGCGTGCCCGCGGCGCGAAGTCCACCGACATCGCGGTGCTCGTCGTCGCGGCCGATGACGGCGTGATGCCCCAGACCATCGAGGCCCTCAACCACGCGAAGGCGGCCGACGTGCCGATCGTCGTCGCGGTGAACAAGGTGGACAAGCCGACCGCCGACCCGGTGCGGGTGCGCGGCCAGCTCTCCGAGTTCGGGGTCGTGCCGGAGGAGTACGGCGGCGACACCCAGTTCGTCGATGTCTCCGCGGTCACCAAGCAGGGTCTGGACAGCCTCCTGGAAGCCATCGTGCTCACCGCCGATGCCGCCCTCGACCTGCGCGCCAATCCGGACATGCCCGCCCAGGGCGTGGCCATCGAGGCGCACCTCGACAAGGGTCGCGGCCCCGTCGCCACCGTCCTGGTGCACCGGGGAACGTTGCGGATCGGCGACTCGATCGTCGCCGGCTCGGCCCACGGTCGGGTGCGTGCCCTCATCAACGACCAGGGCGACAACGTGACCGAGGCTCCGCCCTCGATGCCGGTCCAGGTGCTCGGCCTGACCGCGGTGCCCGGTGCCGGGGACAACTTCCTGGTCGTCGAGGACGACCGCAAGGCGCGCCAGATCGCCGACAAGCGTGAGGCGCGGATGCGGGCGGCCCAGCAGGCCAAGACGAGCCGTCGCAAGACCCTCGACCAGCTGTTCGACGAGCTGCAGAAGGGCGAGACCCAGGAGCTGCTGCTCATCCTCAAGGGCGACGGCGCAGGTTCCGTGGAGGCCTTGGAGGACGCGCTGTCCCAGATCGATGTCGGCGAGGAGGTCAGCCTCAGGGTCATCGACCGTGGTGTCGGTGCCATCACCGAGACCAACGTGTCGCTGGCCGCGGCCTCGAAGGCCGTCATCATCGGCTTCAACGTCCGTGCCACGGCCCACGCGGCCCAGCTGGCGGACCGCGAGAACGTGGACATCCGCTACCACTCGGTCATCTACGCCGCCATCGACGAGATCGAGGCCGCCCTCAAGGGGATGCTCAAGCCGATCTACGCCGAGGAAATCCGTGGCCAGGCCGAGATCCGCGAGATCTTCCGCTCCTCGAAGTTCGGCAACATCGCAGGCTGCATGGTCATCGACGGCGCGATCAAGCGCAACCAGAAGGCCAGGCTGCTGCGCGACGGCATCGTCGTGGCGGAAACCTCCATCGCGTCGCTCAGGCGCGAGAAGGACGATGTCATCGAGGTCCGGGAGGGCTTCGAGTGCGGCATGACGCTGGGTGGTTACGGCGACATCAAGATCGGTGATGTCGTCGAGACCTTCGAGATGGTCGAGCGCGAGCGCTCCTGAGGAGGACGAGATGGCCAACCCCAGGAATGCGAAGCTGGCAGACCAGATCAAGGTGATCCTCGCCTCTGCCATCGAGCGGCGGGTGAAGGACCCGAGGCTTGGTTTCGTCACCATCACCGATGTACGGCTGACCGGGGACAACCGTGAGGCCACGGTGTTCTACACGGTGATGGGGGACGACGCCGAGCGGGCCGGGACCGCCGCCGCGTTGACCTCGGCCACGGGGATGCTGCGCTCGAGGCTCGGCTCCCAGCTGGGGATGCGACACACGCCGTCGCTGACCTTCGTGCTGGACGCCACCCCTGAGGCGGCGCGCAGCATCGAGGACCTGCTGGCGCGGGCCGCGGCCCAGGATGCGGAGGTGGCGGCGCAAGCTGTCGGAAAGTCCTTCGCGGGCGAAGCGGACCCGTACCAGAAGCCGCGCGAGATCGACGAGGGCGAGTGATCTCGGCCTCCGGGATCGTCGTTGTCGACAAGCCGACGGGGCTGACCTCACACCAGGTTGTGGGAAGGCTCCGTCGGCTGCTCGGCACGCGGAAGATCGGGCACGCCGGGACCCTCGACCCGATGGCCACCGGGGTGCTGATCCTGGGAGTCAACCGTGCCACCCGGCTGCTCGGGCACTTGGCCCTCCACGACAAGCGCTACCTGGCCACGATCCGGTTGGGGGCCTCCTCCAGCACCGATGATGCCGACGGCGAGGTGACGGCGATGGCCGATGCCAGCGCTCTCAGCGCGGCGGAGATCGAGCAGGCCCTGCGGCCGCTTCGGGGGGTCATCTCCCAGGTGCCCTCGGCGGTCTCAGCCATCAAGGTCCAGGGCAGGCGTGCCCACGACCTGGTGCGACAGGGCATCGAGGTGGAGTTGAAGGCCCGCGAGGTGGAGGTCACCCGCCTGGACGTCCTGGATGCCCGCCCCGGCGACGGGGTGCTCGACCTGGACGTCGATGTCGAGTGCAGCTCCGGCACCTACATCCGTGCCATCGCCCGCGACCTGGGGACGGCCCTGGGGGTGGGTGGCCACCTCACGGCGCTGCGACGCACCCGGATCGGTGCCTACGACCTCAGGGTCGCGGTGGAGCTGGGGGAGGAGCCCCCGGCGTTGATGCCGATGGCGGAGGCGGCGCGGCTGAGCTTTCCCTGCCTCGATCTGGACGAGGTCACGGCGGCGGATGTCCGCTTCGGTCGCAGGATTCGGGTGCCGGTCCCGGCCGAGGTGACCGGGGTGATCTCGCCCGGGGGGGAGCTGTTGGGGCTCTACCGTCCCGACGGCGAGGGGGCCCGCCCTGTTGCAGTGCTGGTTTAGAGTTCAGGTTTGAGGATCGCGTAGGCGCTGCGGATGTGCTCATCCATCCGCTCAGCGGCGCTCTCCTGATCGCCGTCGGTGACAGCTTCGAGGATGCCCCGGTGCTGGGTGCAGAGCGTGGCACGCAGGTCCTGCCAGTTCGGCATCGCGACCGATGCCCGGTGGATGGGATCCCTGAGGGCCAGCCTGATGGCACAGGTGAGATCTCCGATGAAGGAGTGTCGTGCGGCCTGGGCGATCTCCAGGTGGAACTCGGTGTCCAACAGGTTGAACGGGGTGAGGTCCTCCTCGTCATCCATACGTGCCACCAGCTCTGCCATGCGGCTCAGCGCTGCGGTGTCGCGGTGGCGGGCGGCGAGCGAGGCAGTGACCCGTTCCAGTGCGCTGCGGGTCTCGGTCAGGTCAGCGGCTGAGGTGGTGGTGACGGCCAGATGCAGGCGCAGCAGTTTTCCCAGGGCTTCCGTGTGTCCGGCGATGGTGCGAGTGCCACGGCCGGGGCCGGGCAGGGACTCGAGGATTCCCTGGGCCTGGAGCACCCGGATGGCCTCGCGCACGGCGCCGCGACTCACCCCGAGCTGCTCGGCGAGTTCGCGCTCCGGCGGAAGCTTCGTGCCGACGGGGTAGTTGCCGGTGAGCAGCTCGCTCTCGATGTGGTCGAGAGCCACCTGATGGGCCTTGCGTTCGTCAACGGACACACCCACATTCTGACACCTCCGGACAAGCTCATGGGGTGGGACCATCCATCGGGATGATCAGTTCGGTCGGACCAATTGCCACCCCGATGGCGTGTCGCGTCCGGGGAGGTGTTAAGGTCGGACCAATTCGGGTCTGCGGTGGGCCCGACGGACGATGGAGTTCAACCCATGTTGATTCTGTTGGAGGGGTTCCAGCCCTCACTGAACCCGCTGGGGGCCCAATGGCTCTCAGCTCTGGTGGCGCTCATCCCGATCGCCTGCATGCTCATCACGCTGGGCGCACTCAGATGGAAGGCACACGTGGCAGGTGCCGTCTCCTGGGCGCTTGCGTTCCTCGTGGCCATCCTGGCCTTCAAGATGCCCGCCCTCATGGCGCTGTCGACCAGCGTCCATGGCTTCGTCTACGGCCTCTTCCCCATCGTGTGGATCCTGCTCATGGCGATCTGGATGTACCAGGTGACGGTCATCTCGGGCCGCTTCGAGGACCTGCGCAACACCTTCTTCCTCATCAGCGATGACCCCCGGGTCCTGGGACTGCTCATCGCCTTCTGTTTCGGCGGTCTGCTGGAGGCCCTGGCCGGTTTCGGTGCCCCCGTCGCCATCACGGCCGTGATGCTCGTGGCCATCGGATTCTCCAAGATCCGGGCCGCCCTCATCGCGCTGCTGGCCAACACGGTCCCCGTGGCCTTCGGGGCCGTGGGTCTTCCCGTGCTCATGGCTGCCAAGACCGGTGGCTTCGGTGACAACGTGCTGGCGATCTCCCCGATCACGGGCCAGATCACCGCGATGCTCTGCCTCGTGGTGCCCTTCCTGCTGCTGGCCGTCATGGACGGCAAGCAGGGGGTCAAACAGTGCTGGCCCGTGGGGCTCGTCGTCGGTGTCACCTTCGGCATCGTCAAGTGGATCGTCTCGGCCACCCCGCTGTACAACCTCACCGAGCTCATCGCCGCGGTCGTCACTGTCGGCGTGGCCATCGCCTTCACCCGGTTCTGGAAGGCCGAGGGCGGAGCGGAGGCCATCCCTCGCATCGGCGAGCCCGTCGATCCCGAGTTGGAGACCGAACCGGTGGAGGTCCAGACGCCGGACACCTCGAACCTCACCGGTGGCCGCATCTTCATGGCGCTGGTGCCCTACCTCATGGTCATTGTGATCTTCGGCATGGCCGCGATCCCGGCGGTCAAGGGCTGGCTGAAGGGCCTCGACGTCAAGTTCGCCTGGCCAGGGCTCGACGGCCTGCTCGAGGCCTCGGGTGCCGCCTCGGCGCACCAGAGCTACACCTTCGCCTGGGCCTCGACCCCCGGCATTTTGCTGGCCCTGGTGGCCATCCTGACCGCGGTGGTCTACCGGGTCTCGGTCGCTGACCTGTTCAAGGAACTGTGGGCCAACGTCAAGAAGATGAAGTTCGCGATGCTGACCATCGGTTCCGTGGTGGCTCTGGCCTACGTGATGGGTGATTCCGGGCAGACCTTGGCGCTCGGCATGTTCTTCGCCGGTGCAGGTGTCATCTACCCGTTCTTCGCCCCTGTCCTCGGCTGGATCGGTACCTATGTCACCGGCTCCGACACCTCGGCCAACATCCTGTTCTCCAACCTCCAGTCCGGCGTCGGCCAGCAGATCGGCGACGCCTCCGCCCTGGGCGTGGAGAAGATGCGGGCCCTGCTCGTCGGCTCCAATGCCGCGGGTGGCGTCGTCGGCAAGATGATCTCGCCCCAGTCCCTGGCCATCGCGGCCAGCGCCATCGGGCTGGCGGGCAGCGAATCGGCCATTCTGCGTCGCATCATCGCATGGAGTTTCATCCTGCTCATCCTGCTCTGCGTGATCTCCGGGTTGATGTCCACCCCGGTGCTCAGCTGGCTGCTTCCCTGAAACCTACTGGACTGCCTCGTCAACAAGGAGAGAGACATGGCACCTGGAACTGGAAAGACGGTGGCCCTGTTCGCCACCTGTCTCAACGACACGATGTTCCCCAGCACCCCCATCGCGGTGGTCACGGTGTTGGAACGCCTCGGCTGCACGGTCGTGTTCCCCAAGGAGCAGACCTGCTGCGGGCAGATGCACACCAACACCGGCTACTTCAAGGAGGCCCTGGGGTCGGTCAAGAGCTACGCCCGGGCCTTCGAGGGGTACGACTACATCGTCGGCCCGTCCGGCTCCTGCGTCGGTGCGGTGCGCCACCAGCACCCGATGCTCGCTGAACGGGCCGGGGATGAGGGGCTGAAGCGGACGGCGGAGGAACTGGTGAAGCGGTCCTACGACTTCACCGAGTTCCTCGTCGACGTGCTGGGCGTCACCGACGTCGGTGCGTACTTCCCGCACCGGGTGACCTACCACCCGACCTGCCACTCCGCCCGCGTCGCGAAGGTGGGGGACCGGCCCTACCAGCTGCTCCAGGCGGTGCGTGGCATCGACCTGGCCCCGCTGCCCGACGCGGAGCAGTGCTGCGGCTTCGGTGGGACGTTCTCCGTCAAGAACCCGGACGTCTCCGTCGCGATGGGCTCCGACAAGGCCCGCAACGTCAAGTCGACGGGGGCCGAGTATGTCGTCACCGGGGACAACGCCTGCCTGATGCACATCACCGGCCTGCTCCACCGGATGAAGGCCGGGGTCAAACCGATTCACCTGGCCGAAATCCTCGCCCACACGGAAGGAGACGCAGCATGACCGTCACCGAGAGCCGCAGGCGGCTCACCCCGGCCCCGCCGTCCGGCACCTACCTGGGGATGCCCGCCTTCCCGAAGGCTGTGAAAGGGGCGCTGGACAACCAGCAGCTCCGCAAGAACCTGCACCATGCCACCTCCGTGATCCGGGCCAAGCGGGCCACCCGCGCCTCCGAGGTCGCGAACTGGGAGGAGCTGCGTGAGGCCGGGGAGCAGATCAAGAACCGGGTGGGACGGCACCTGGACCAGTACCTGCTCCAGGCGGAGGCCGCCATGACCGCTGCGGGCATCACGGTCCACTGGGCCCGCGACGCCGAGGAGGCCAACCGGATCGTCATCGACATCGCGCGCAGCAAGAACACCCGGGAGGTGGTCAAGATCAAGTCGATGGCCACCCAGGAGATCGACCTCAACGAGGCCCTCGAGGAGGCCGGGATCGCCTCGTGGGAGACCGACCTGGCCGAGCTCATCGTCCAGCTGGGCCACGACCGGCCGTCGCACATCCTGGTGCCCGCCATCCACCGCAACCGCTCCGAGGTGCGCGAGATCTTCCTCAAGGAGATGGGACAGTGGGGGACCCCGGCACCCGAGGGCATCAGCGACAACCCGCCGGAGTTGGCGGGCGCTGCCCGCACCCACCTGAGGGAGAAATTCCTGCGCGCCAAGGTCGCCGTCTCCGGGGGCAACTTCATCGTCGCCGAGACCGGATCGCTGGTCATCGTCGAGTCCGAGGGCAACGGGCGGATGTGCCTGACCCTGCCGGAGACCCTGATCTCAGTGGTGGGCATCGAGAAGCTGGTGCCCACCTTCGAGGACCTGGAGGTCTTCCTGCGACTGCTGCCGCGCAGCTCCACCGGTGAGCGGATGAACCCCTACACCTCCATCTGGACCGGGGTCACTCCCGGTGACGGCCCGCAGGACCTGCACGTGGTGCTTCTCGACAACGGCCGCACCAAGGTGCTCTCCGACCCTGTGGGTCGGGAGGCGCTGCGCTGCATCCGTTGTTCGGCCTGCATGAACGTCTGCCCCGTCTACGAGCGGGTCGGGGGGCACTCCTACGGCTCGGTCTACCCGGGGCCGATCGGGGCCATCCTCACCCCGCAGCTGCGGGGAGTGGCCTCGGAGGTGGACAAGTCCCTGCCGTACGCCTCCACCCTGTGTGGTGCCTGCAACGACGTGTGTCCGGTGAAGATCCCCATCTCGGACATCCTGGTCCACATGCGCAACAAGGTGGTGCAGAAGAAGACCGCGCACCGTCCCACGGTGGAGTCGCTGATCTTCAAGATGGTGGGTTGGGTCTTCGCGAAGGGGCGCAACCTGGCCTTCGTCCAGTTCTTCAGCAAGATGGCGGGACGCCTGTTCCGCAAGCGGTCCCACTTCGGTGCGTTGCCGTGGCCGGCCTCTGGCTGGAGCAGCGCGCGCGACCTGCCGGTGCCGCCGAAACAGACCTTCCGCGACTGGTGGAAGGACCGAGAGGAGGCCGCGAAGTGAGCGCGCGTGAAGAAATCCTGGCCCGCATCCGTGAGGCCACGAAGGATGTCACGGAGAAGGACCCGGTCAAGGACGTCCCCGTCGCATGGGTCTACGACCAGCCGACCCCGCTGGAGGACGTGCTGGAGACCTTCGTCGAGAACATCCTCGACTACAAGGCCCGGATCACCCGCACCCCTGCCTCCGAGACCGCGAAGGCGGTGGTCACCGCGCTGGTGGAGTTGGGAGCGCGCACCGTCGTGGTCCCCGACGGGGTGCCCCAGGCCTGGGTGGATGCCGTGACCGCGGCCGGGCTCGAGGTCGTCCGCGACCACCAGCTGACCCATCAGCAGCTCAACGACATCGACGCGGTGCTCACCGGCTCGGCGGTGTCGATGGCCGAGACCGGAACCATCGCCCTGGATCACTCGGCGGATCAGGGTCGTCGTGCCCTGACGCTGGTCCCGGATCGCCACGTCTGCGTGGTGCGTGCCGAGACGGTGGTCTCCGATGTCCCCGAGGCGGTGCACCGGCTGAAGCCCGCCGTCGTGGCGGGTCAACCCGTCACCTGGATCAGTGGCGGCTCGGCGACCAGTGACATCGAGCTGAGCCGGGTCGAGGGGGTGCACGGCCCCAGGCAGCTCTACGTCGTGCTCGAGGAGGGCTGAGCACCCTCCGAGGGCCGCCGCCCGGTACCCCAGGTGCCGGGCGGCGGCCCATGTCCGGGTGCGCTCACGCCCCGGCGCGGCTAACGTATGGGCCGTGAATCGTGGAACCCGCATCGTGGCCATCGGCAATTTCGATGGCGTCCACCGTGGTCATCAAAGTGTCCTGCAGGCCGAGCGTGGCGAGGACGAGCTCGCCGTCATCACCTTCTGGCCCCACCCGCTGAGCGTGTTGCGGCCCGAGGCGGCGCCGAGGCTGGTGACCGGGCTGGAGCAGCGGATCGATCTGCTCAAGGCGGCAGGCGCCCACGAGGTGCGGGTGGTGCGTTTCGACGAGAAGGTGGCCGCCATGAGCCCGGCGGAGTTCGTGGAGCGATTCGTCACCCCCCTTGAGCCCCGCGTGGTGGTGGTGGGGGAGAACTTCCGCTTCGGGCACCGGGCCGCAGGCGATGTCGCCACCCTGCGGGAACTCGCCTCGGGGCGCTTCGAGGTGCGCGCCCTGGAGCTGGCCACCATTGACCAGCAGACCACCTGCTCGACCCTGATCCGCGACGCCCTGGAGGCCGGGGACGTCGCCCTGGCTGCCGAGCACCTGGGCCGATGGTTCCGGTTCAGTGGGGTCGTGGTCGTCGGTGACCAGCGGGGGCGGGAGCTGGGATTCCCGACCGCGAACCTCAGCGTCCCACCCGAGATGGCGGTTCCCGCCGACGGCGTGTACGCGGGCTGGCTGACCCCCAGGGGTGGGCAGCCGCTGCCCGCGGCGATCTCCGTCGGGTCGAACCCGACCTTCGAGGGGGGCGACCGCAGGGTGGAGACCTACGTGCTGGACCGGGAGGATCTGGAGCTGTACGGGGTCCACATCGACGTGGACTTCGTGGCCCGGCTGCGAGGCCAGGTGCGGTTCGACGGTGTGGGTCAGCTGATCGAGCAGATGCAGCGTGACGTGGCCGAGTGCCGTCGCCTCCTCGAGGCTTCGCAGCCGGTCAGATCGTGAACAAGGCCTTCTTGTAGATCGCGTAGTGGCTGCTGGGCTCCAGATCCTCGCCGACCTGGGGCACCTCGGGGCTCTCCACCAGCAGGTGCTCCCCGGTCGGCAGGTAGTCCAGTGACACGTACAGCGGGATCGCCTTCTCGTTGTTCGGGTCCACCGCCAGATGGACCTCGCGGTAACCGGCGGCCCGGGCCTGGTCCTCGATCCAGGAGGTCAGGGCCCGTCCGGCGCCGCGACGGCGGGCGTGGGGGTAGACGAACATGTTGCGCAGTTCGGGGACCACGGCCTCGGGCCCGAAGTCCAGCAGAGCGGTGCCGAGCGGCTCCTCCCCGTCGAGGGCGACGGCGAAGATCAGGGTGCCCGCCCGGGCCTCGGCGAAGTGCTCATCGACCAGGTTCAGCTCAGGGCGCACCTGATGCTTCCGGAGGGCGGGCAGGTCGGCTTCGGTGACGGTACGAACAATGACGGCCATGGCAAGGTCCTCTCTTACGAAGCGATTGACCGCAACCTTAGCGCCTGCCTTGCCCGAGTCGGCCGAATGGGTGACGATTGGGCGGCAGCGATTCCGGGTGATAGTCTGTCGCAGTTGCCGTAGATCGGCCACGGCCCACCAAGAGCCCCGACAGCACCCGCGACGGGGGCGCCGTGCAGCGAACCGGAAGGAGCCCATGGACATGGATGCTGCCGAGAAGAAGAAGATCATCGAAGAGTACGCCAAGACCCCGGGCGACACCGGGTCGCCGGACGTGCAGATCGCCCTGCTGACCAAGCGGATCTCTCACCTGACCGAGCACCTCAAGGTCCACAAGGGTGACCACCACAGCCGTCGCGGTCTGATGCTGATGGTCGGCCAGCGCCGCCGTCTGCTCAACTACGTGGCCCGTGAGGATGTCGAGCACTACCGCGAGCTCATCGCCCGCCTCGGCCTGCGTCGCTGATCTGAAGGCCTTTCGAGCACTCCAGGTGACAGCCCCACGCTCGTGGGGCTGTCACTCGTGCTTTGGGGCGGGAACCCGGTAGGATTCCCGTCGAACACAACTTCATCTTCATCGCACTTTGTCTCTCTGCTGCCCGCCAGGCGGTCTCACCTGGTCCTCGGTAGTGGTTCTCGGGACCGGTAACGGCCCCGCGGGCCTCGATCGAAGGCCGGTGGCACTGGCGGCTCGGCCGTGGCCTGCGGGCAGCCAACCATCGAAAGGAGCCAGCTTTGTCCATGGAAGGACCTGGTCTCGAATACACCGAAGCCGTCATCGACAACGGCAAGTACGGTCGTCACGTCATTCGTTTCGAATCCGGCATCCTCGCCCAGCAGGCCGATGGATCCGCGGCCGTGTACCTGGACGGCGACACGATGTTGCTCGCCGCGACGACCGCGGCCAAGGCGCCGCGTGACGCCATCGACTTCTTCCCGCTCACCGTCGACATCGAGGAGCGGATGTACGCCGCAGGGCGCATCCCCGGCTCCTTCTTCCGTCGTGAGGGACGCCCCGGCGAGGCCGCCATCCTGGCCGCCCGTCTCATCGACCGCCCGCTGCGTCCTGCCTTCGTCAAGGGGCTGCGCAACGAGGTCCAGGTCATCGTCAACGTCTTGTCCCTGAACCCCAGGCACTACTACGACGTCGTGGCCATCAACGCGGCCTCGATGGCCACCACGCTGGCCGGGCTGCCCTTCTCCGGGCCCATCGGCGGTATCCGCATCGCCCTGATCGACGACACCTGGGTCTGCTTCCCGACCGTGGAGCAGGTCTCTCGCTCCTCCTTCCAGATGGTTGTGGCCGGTCGGGTGCTGGCTGACGGCGATGTCGCCATCATGATGGTCGAGGCCGGCGGGACCGAGGCCACCTGGGAGAACGTCCGGGCCGGGAAGGCCGCCCCGACCGAGGAGGTCGTGGGGCAGGGGCTGGAGGCCGCCAAGCCGTTCATCAAGGTCCTCTGCGACGCCCAGTCGGAGCTGAAGGCGAAGCTGCCGAAGGAGACCTACGACTTCCCGGTCTTCCGCGACTACGAGGACGACGTCTACGCCGCCGTCGAGGAGCTGGCCGCCCAGCGCATCGCCGAGGCCATGCAGATCCCCGGCAAGCAGGACCGCGACGATGCCACCCACGCCATCCGGGCGGAGGTCACCGAGCAGCTGGCGGAGCGCTTCGAGGAGCGTGGCAACGAGATTGCTGCGGCCCTGAAGGCGCTGACGAAGCAGATCGTGCGGCACCGCACCCTCACCGAGGGGGTCCGCATCGATGGGCGCGGCCCCCGTGACATCCGCACCCTCTCGGCGGAGGTCGCGGTGATTCCCCGGGTCCACGGCTCCGCGCTGTTCCAGCGTGGCGAGACCCAGATCCTCGGTGTCTCCACGCTCAACATGCTGGACCTGGAGCAGAAGATCGACTCCCTGTCCCCGGAGACCACCAAGCGCTACATGCACAACTACAACTTCCCGCCGTTCTCGACGGGTGAGACGGGGCGCGTCGGTTCCCCGAAGCGCCGCGAGATTGGCCACGGGGCGCTGGCGGAGCGGGCCCTGTTCCCGGTGCTGCCGACCCGTGAGGAGTTCCCGTACGCCATCCGCCAGGTTTCCGAGGCGCTGGGCTCGAACGGCTCCACCTCGATGGGGTCGGTGTGCGCCTCGACCCTGTCGCTGCTCAACGCGGGTGTCCCGCTGAAGGCCCCCGTCGCGGGTATCGCGATGGGTCTGATGAGCGAGGAGATCGACGGCCAGACGCGCTACGTCGCGCTGACCGACATCCTGGGCGCCGAGGATGCGCTTGGTGACATGGACTTCAAGGTGGCGGGCACCAAGGACTTCGTGACCGCGTTGCAGCTCGACACCAAGCTGAACGGCATCCCCGCCGCCGAGCTGCAGAAGGCGCTGCTGCAGGCCCGCGAGGCCCGGCACACGCTGCTCGAGGTGATGGGTGAGGCCATCGACACCCCGGACGAGATGAGCCCCTACGCGCCGCGCATCGTGACCATCCGCATCCCGGTGGACAAGATCGGTGAGGTCATCGGCCCCAAGGGCAAGGTCATCAACCAGATCCAGGACGACACGGGCGCGAACATCGCCATCGAGGACGACGGCACGATCTACGTCGGGGCCGAGACCGGCGAGGCCGCGGAGGCCGCCGTCGCCGCGATCAACGCGATTGCGAACCCGCACCTGCCGGAGAAGGGGGAGCGCTACCTCGGCACCGTGGTGAAGATCACCACCTTCGGGGCCTTCGTCTCGCTGCTGCCGGGCAAGGACGGGCTGCTGCACATCAGCAAGCTCCGGGCACTGGCCGGGGGCAAGCGCGTGGAGGACGTCGAGGATGTGGTCTCGGTGGGGCAGAAGCTCCAGGTGGAGATCTCGGAGATCGACGACCGCGGCAAGCTGAGCCTCATCCCCGTGGTGGAGGAGACCGAGGCACAGTCCGAGGACTCCGAGCAGGAGTGATGTCGTGACGTCGAACGGCCGGGAGCGAATCCGCTCCCGGCCGTTCGACGTTGTGTGCACGCAGGACGGGGAAAGCTGGTTGACTGGTGCCTGTCGCAACGAAAGGGAAGACAGATGGACAGAATCCTGGTGGGGATCTTCGGCTCGAGTGGCCGGATGGGCTCCGAGGTGGTGCGGGCGGTGACCCAGGCCGAGGACATGGATGCCATCGCCGGGGTGGACATCGGTGAGCCCCGGGACCAGATCGGGCGGGCCCAGGTGGCGGTGGACTTCACCCACCCTGACTCGGTGATGGACAACATCGAGTGGTGCCTGGGGCGGGGCATCAACATGGTCATCGGCACCACGGGATTCACCCCGGAACGCCTGGATCAGGTGCGTCAGCTGTGCGCGGCACATCCCGAGACGGGGGTGCTGATCGCCTCGAACTTCTCCATCGGCGCGGTGCTGATGATGCAGTTCGCCGCGAAGGCGGCGCCGTTCTACCCGAGCGTGGAGATCGTGGAGCTGCACCACCCCAACAAGGCGGATGCCCCTTCGGGTACCGCGGTCACCACGGCCGGGAGGATCGCGGCGGCCCGCGAAGCTGCAGGGCTCGGCCCGGTGCCCGATGCCACGGTCCACGACGACGGTGCCAGAGGGGCCGTCGTGGAGGGAATCCACGTCCACGGGGTGAGGTTGATGGGGCTCGTCGCCCACCAGGAGGTGTTGCTGGGCACGGCGGGGGAGACCCTCACCATCCGGCACGACAGCCACGACCGGGCGAGCTTCATGCCCGGGGTGCTGGCGGGCATCCGGCACGTCATCGCCCACCCGGGGCTGACCCTGGGGATGGAGTCAGTGCTCGGGCTCTGAACCGATCCGGGTCATCAGGCGTACCTGTTTGACGGCGTCGGCCTCGTCCTCGAACCCGAGGGCGCGGTGGGCGCCGTCGGCGACCCAGCCGCACTCGACGAGGAAGCCGCGCAGGGCGTCATCGTGGCTGCGGACCCACCAGGTGGCGGTTTCGTAGCCGTCGGCCCGCAGCGTGTCCACCGCGGCGTTGAGCAGGCGGGAGGCGTCATCTCCCAACTCATCGCGGTCCACCACGAATTCGGCGATCATCCCGTCATCGACGGCGGCGTCGGGGTCGTCGCTGGGGCCGGTGACGGCGAAACCCACCACCTGTCCCTGCCGGAGTGCCACCAGCACCCGGCAGTGGGCCAGGGGCGGTTTCACGATGGCCTCGTGCCAGGTGCGCACGGCCTGGTCGGCGGGGAAGGCCACGAGCGCGGGGGCCATGCCGGGGGTCCGGGACCACGCCTTGCGCTGCAGGCGGGCCACGTCGACGGCCTCGGAGGGCAGGGCCAGGCGCACGGAATCGGGAACGGACATGGCCGCCAGTGTAGTGAGAACTTTCAGCCCTTGACGGAACCCTCGGTCAGGCCGCCTCGCCAGAACCGCTGCAGCACGAGGATCAGGATGGCCAGCGGGATCACCGACAGCAGCGCCCCGCCGACGGTCAGCTGGTAGAACTCGGGCAGCCGGTCGGTCTGGGCCCGCCAGTTGTCCAGCCCCAGGGTGATCGGGTAGAGCTTCTCGTCGGCCAGCATCACCAGCGGTAGGAAGTAGTTGTTCCAGATGCCGACGAACTGGAACAACACGATGGTCACGATGGCAGGTGTCAGCTGGGGCAGTGCGATCCGGTGGAAGACCCCAAGCTCACCCAGACCGTCGATACGACCCGACTCCAGCACCTCGTCCGGGATGGCCGCACTGGTGTAGATCGAGGCGAGGAAAAGCCCGAAGGGGCTTGCCATCGACGGGATGAGGACCGACCAGTAGGTGTTGGTCAGGCCCAGGTTGGAGAACAGGAAGAACAGCGGCAGCGCCGTCGCGGTGCCGGGCACCAGGACGCCACCGAGCACCAGGGCGTGGATGAGGCGACGGCCGGGGAAGCGGTACTTGGCCAGGGCGTAGCCGCCCGCGACCGCGAAGTAGGTGGCTGCAACCGAACCGATTCCGGAGTAGATCAGCGAGTTCAGCGCCCACCGGGAGAACACGGCGTTGTTGGCGGTGAGCACGGCCTGGATGTTCTCGATCAGCCGGAAGCCGTTGCCGAACCAGAAACCGCTGGTGCCGAAGAGGTCCTCGGTGCTCTTGGTCGCATTGACCACCACCCAGTGGATCGGGACCAGGAAGTAGATCGCGACGATGGCCAGCAGGGAGGTGACGATGATCGTCGTGGCGGGTCTGCGTCCCGCGGCCCGGGCACCGGAGCGCTCGTCGACGCGGCGGGGGCGGGAAGTGGTGGTGTTCATCGGCGACGCTCCGTCCACTGTGCGATGCCCAGCGCCAGGGCCGAGAGGATGAAGGCCGAGACGGCGATGATGACGGCCTGGGCGGCGGCCATCCCGATCATGTTGTACTGGAATGCGTAGGCGTAGGTTGACATGTTCGGGGTGTACTCCGAGGAGATTCCGGCACTCATGGACTGCAGCAGCCGGGGTTCGGCGAACAGCTGCAGGGTGCCGATGATCGAGAAGATGATGGTCAGCATCACAGCGGAGCGGATCAGCGGCAGTTGGACGTGGCGTACGATTCCCAAGGTGCCCGCGCCATCGATCCGGGCTGCCTCGTACAGCTCCCCGGGGATCGACTTGAGCTGCGCGATGATGATGAGCATGTTGTAGCCCGTGTAGGTCCACGTGACGATGTTCGCGATGGACCACAGCACTGTTTCAGGACCGAGGAAGTCAACCTCGAGGCCGACCAGCCGGAGCACGTCGACGATGGGGCTCAGACCCGGGATGTAGAGGAAGGACCACAGGATGGTCGCGATGACTCCCGGGATGCCGTAGGGCATGAAGTAGACGGAGCGGAACAAGCCCGGCCAGCGGGCGCTGACGCTCTCCAGCAGCAGGGCCAGGACGATGGCGCAGACGATCATGACGGTGACCTGCACCACGCCGAACAGCACCATCCTGCCGATGGCTGCGGTGAAGTTCTGGTTCGCCAGGGCCGCCGCGTAGTTGTCGAAACCGGCGAAGACGCTTCTGACGCCGCTCTCCCCGAGTAGCCCGGAGCGTTCAACTCGCATGAAGGAGTAGCCGACGGCCATGCAGATCGGCACGATCACGGTCCCGATGAAGACCACCAGGAACGGGGCCAGCAGGAGCCACGGGGCGGTTCTCGATCTCATTTCGCCTCCTCCGCGTTCAGGCCGAGCCCACGCATGATCTCGACGATCCTGGTCTGCGAGTTGGCGAACATGTCGACCAGCGACACCTCGCCGTTGATCGCCGCCCCCATGCCGTCGCCGATCAGGGCCATCGCCCGCTCCATCAGTGGCGCCCAGGTCCACTCCAGGTTCTGCCCGGCCGCCATGTCCACGATGACCTCCTCGTTGTAGTTCTGCCCGGAGAAGAACTCGGAGGGCTGCTGCCGTATGGTGCCGATGTAGTCGGCGGCCGGGGACCAGCCGATCCCGGAGAACTCGATCATGGCGTCGATGCCCGCCGGGTCGGTGCACATCCAGGTGCAGAACTCCAGGGCCTCCGCCGGATGGGCGCTGGTCGACAGGATGGCCGCCGACGATCCGCCGTGGCCACCGGAGGCGTTGCCGCCCGGCCAGGTTGGCATCGGGGCCACGGCCCACTTCCCGGAGCCTCCCGGCACCGACTCGATCAGCGCATCACTCCAGGAACCACTGATGGTGGACAGCACCCTGCCCTCACCGGCGGCGGCCATCCACGGCGTGGAGAAGGCGCCGAAGCCGGTGTTCAGGAGCTTCTCGGCGAGGATGCGGTCCCAGAACTCGGCCACCCGCAGCGATGCCTCGTCGGTCATGTCGACCACCCAGCCGTCCCCCTCGGGGCGGAACCAGGTGGCCCCGGACTGCATCGCCCAGGACACGATGTAGGAACCGTCAGCAGGGTCCAGGGCCATGAAGCTCCGCCCGCGGTCCTTGACGGCCCCGCAGACCTCACGGAAATCCTCCCAGGTGCGCGGGGCCTGCAGGCCGAGCTCGCCCTCGAGCACCTCCCGGTTGTAGAAGGTGGCGACGGGGCCGGTGTCCTGCGGGACTCCCCAGACCGACTCGCCGACCCTCGCCTGGGCGAGCGCGCCGGGGTCGAAGGCGGCGAAGTGTTCGCTGAAGCCGTAGCGGTTGAGGTCCACCAGGGCGCCCGCGAGCGCGAACTCGGGCAGGGAACGCAATTCCACCTGGGCGATGTCCGGGCCGCCCCCGGCCGCGACGGCGGAGAGGATCTTCGCGTAGCCGCCGCTGTTGCCGCCGGGAATCCAGGTCGCCTCCACCCGGATCCGATCCTGCGTGGCGTTGAACACGTCGCAGACCTTCTGCAGGTCCTTCAACCACGCCCAGTAGGTGATGGTGACGGGGCCGTCGGCGGGCGGGATCGGGGGATCGGCGTTGACCCTGCCCGGATCGGGCGGGGCGCATGCGGCAAGACCGGCCGTCAGGGCGGCACCTGCTCCCGCCAGGGCAGAACGTCGGGTGAAGGTGGGCAACATCGCTTCCTCCTCGTCGAGCTGCGAACTCAGCATTCACCCTACCAACGCTCCTGGCGTCGTGGAGACGGTTCTGCGAGAAAAAAAGAAAGAGGGGAAGAGATGACTTTCCGCCATGTGGGTTGCACCGATGTGCGGGAGCCGATGGGGCCGAAGTGCGGGTTGGGAGGCTACCCTTGGCACGTGAGTGAACTTCGCACGCCCCCAGAACTCAAGCCCGGCACCCTGCGCATCATCCCGCTCGGCGGGCTCGGTGACGTCGGACGCAACAGCGCCTCCTTCGAGATCGACGGGGAGATCGCGCTCGTTGACTGCGGTGTGCTGTTCCCCGAGGAGCGCCACCCCGGGGTGGACCTGATCCTCCCGGCCCTGGACATCCTGGAGGGCAGGCTGGACGACATCCGGGCGCTGGTGCTCACCCACGGCCACGAGGACCACATCGGGGCGGTGCCCTACCTGCTCAAGCAGCGCGCCGACATCCCGATCTACGGCTCCAAGCTCACCCTGGCCCTGGTGGCGGGCAAGCTCAAGGAGCACCGCATCCGCGGCTACCAACTCCACGAGGTCAAGGAGGGGCAGCGGCACCGCGCGGGCAACTTCGAGCTGGAGTTCTTCGCGGTCAATCACTCCATCCCCGACGGCCTGGCCGTGGCGCTGCGCACCAAGGCAGGCACCGTCCTGCACACCGGTGACTTCAAGATGGACCAGCTGCCGCTGGACGGCAGGCTCACCGATCTCAGGGGCTTCGCGCGGCTCGCGGAGGAGGGCGTGGACCTGTTCATGCCGGACTCCACCAACGCCGAGACCCCCGGCTTCACCCCGCTGGAGAAGGACATCGAGCCGTCGCTGGCCCGGGTGTTCGACCAGGCCCAGCAGAAGCTGGTCATCGCCTGCTTCGCCAGCCATGTCCACCGGGTCCAGCAGGTGCTGAACCTCGCGGTCAAGCACGGCCGGAAGGTGGCCTACGTCGGGCGCTCGATGGTGCGCAACATGACCACGGCCAGGGACCTGGGCTACCTGCACGTGCCGGGCGATGTGCTCATCGAGATGAAGGAGATCGACAAGTATCGCGACGACGAGGTGGTCATCATCTCCACCGGGTCCCAGGGGGAGCCGTTGGCCGCGCTGAGTCGCATCGCGAACCGGGAGCATCCGGTCATCGAGCTCGGCCCGGGGGATGTCGTGCTGCTGGCCAGCTCCCTCATCCCCGGCAACGAGAACTCCGTCTACCGGGTTATCAACGGGCTGACCAAGCTCGGCGCGCAGGTGGTGCACAAGGGCAACGCCTTCGTCCACGTCTCAGGGCACGCCTCGGCCGGGGAGCTGCTGTACTGCTACAACATCCTCAAGCCCCGCAACGTGATGCCGGTCCACGGGGAGATCAGGCACCTCATCGCCAATGCGAAGCTGGCCATCGCCACCGGGGTCCCGGCGGAGAACACGGTGGTGTGCGAGGACGGTGACGTGGTGGACCTGGCCGACGGGCGGGCCAGGAAGGTGGGCCGGGTCGATGCGGCCTACGTCTTCGTCGACGGCTCCACCGTCGGTGACATCACCGACTCCATCTCGGACCGGCTGATCCTGGGCGAGGAGGGCTTCATCTCCGTGGTCGCGGTGGTGAACTTCCACAGTCGTCGCATGGTGGCAGGTCCCGACATCCACACCCGGGGATTCGCGGAGGAGGCCTCCGTCTTCGAGGACGTCAAGCGCCAGCTCATCGCGGCCATCGAGCAGGCCCTGGCTGACGGTGTGGACGACGAGTACCGCATCCAGCAGGTGATCCGCCGCACCATCGGGGCCTGGGTCTCGCGCAGGCTGAGGCGACGCCCGATGATCGTCCCGGTGGTCGTCGCGACCTGAGGGTGCCGTACGTGACCGAGGCGTGACACTTCTTGCCAGTTTTGAAAGGTGCGCGGTGAGGCACGTCGCGGTTTGGGGTTCTGGGGGAGCACAGGTTATGATCTTCCGGTTGCCCGCCTGAGTGGGCGATGTGCGAAGACTGAACCAGGCGCTTCGCGTCTGGCCCAAGCAACAAGGAGATTCCGATGGCTGCCGTGTGCGATGTCTGCGCCAAGGGACCCGGCTTCGGTCACAACGTGCCCTGGTCGAAGAAGAAGACCAACCGCCGCTGGAACCCGAACATCCAGCGCGTCCGCGCGACCGTTGACGGCACCCCCAAGCGCCTCAACGTGTGCACCTCCTGCATCAAGGCAGGCAAGGTGACCCGCTGATCCCAGCGTCCGCCAGTGCGGCCCGCAGCCATCACGGCTGCGGGCCGCACTGCTGGTTTCGGCGGAATTGTCAGTGGGGCTCGGTAGGCTCGGCACCATGAAACGCACCCGAACCGCCATCCATCGCGAGCTGAACACCAGACTCCGCGACGTGGTGGGGGGAGCAGCGGCCGAGGAGCTGGCGAAGCTGGGGTTGATGACCCTGGGTGATCTGCTGCGGCACACCCCGCGTCGCTACCTCTCCGGCACCGAGATGAGCGACTTCTCGACGCTGCGCTTCGGCGAGGAGGTCGCGGTGGTGGCCAAGGTGCGCCACTGCCAGGTCGTCCACGGCCGGGTGACCCGGGTCCAGGTGGTGCTCACCGACGGCCGAGGGGACCTGCAGATGGCCCTGTTCGTCCCCGACAAGCGCCCCTACTACGCGGGGTACTGGGAGAAGCAGCTGGCTCCGGGCAGCCGGGGCATCTTCGTCGGCAAGGTCGGGGCCTTCCAGGACCAGCTCCAGCTCACCCACCCTGATTTCGTGGTCATCGACGACAACGGCGCCATCACGGGGGGCAAGAGCCGGGGGCACAAGCAGCAGGAGCGGCAGGACGCCAAACGGGCGATGGCGAGGGTGACCCAGCGCTCCCGGCTGGTGGGGCTCTACCCGGCGACGGGGAAGATGGTCACCTGGCGGATCGCCGAGGCCATCGCGATGGTGCTGCCCCCGGTGCTGTCGCTGGGGGACACCCTGCCTGAGTGGGTGGTGGAGCTGGCCGGGGTGCTTCCCCTGCCCGAGGCGCTGCGTGAGGTCCACGAGCCGGTCACGCCGGAGGGCGCGGAGCGGGGAGTGGCGCGGCTGAAGTTCGACGAGGCCTTCGGGATGCAGCTGGCGATGGCGAAGCGACGCGAACAGCTCGCCACTCGGCAGGCCGTTCCCAGGCAGCCCAGGGAGCAGGGGCTGCTCGAGGCCTTCGACGCCGCCCTGCCGTACCAGCTGACGAAGGGTCAGCAGGAGGCGGGGCGGGTCATCGCCGAGGCGCTGGCCCGGCCCACCCCGATGAACCTGCTCCTGCAGGGCGAGGTGGGCTCCGGCAAGACCCTGGTGGCGCTGCGGGCGATGCTCGCCGTCGTCGATGCCGGAGGCCAGGCGGCCCTCCTGGCGCCGACGGAGGTGCTGGCCCGGCAGCACCACGCGGCCATCACGCGGCTGCTCGGGGAGTTGGCGGGCAGCGGTGCCCTCGACGACCACCCGCTCGCCACCCGCGTCGAACTGCTCACCGGTTCCCTCACCGCCGCCACCAGGAAACGCTCCCAGCAGGTCGTGGCCTCGGGGGAGGCAGGAATCGTGATCGGCACCCATGCCCTGCTGAGCGAGGGTGTGGAGTTCAACGACCTCGGGCTCGTCGTGGTGGATGAGCAGCACCGCTTCGGTGTGGAGCAGCGTGCAGCCCTCGCCGCGAAGGCGGTGCTCCAGCCGCACACCTTGGTGATGACCGCCACCCCCATTCCGCGTTCAGTGGCGATGACCGTCTTCGGTGACCTGGAGACCTTCGAACTCAGGGACCGGCCCGCAGGGAGGCAACAGGTGGCCACGGTCATGGTGGACACCACGCTCAACCCGCACTGGGTGGATCGGGCCTGGGAGCGCATCCGGGAGGAGGTGGCCGAGGGGCGGCAGGCCTTCGTGGTGTGCCCGGCCATCAGCGGCAACCGCACGGAGGGGGACCTCGAGGCTGGGCAGGGGATGAGCGCGGTCACCGATGTCGCGCCGATGCTCGCCGAGGGTCCGCTGGCCGGGCTTCGGGTCGCGATGCTCCACGGCAGGCTGCCGGTCGCCGAACGTGACGCCACGATGACGGCCTTCGCGGCGGGGGAGATCGACGTGCTGGTGGCCACGACGGTGATCGAGGTTGGGGTGGACATTCCCAACGCCTCGGTCATGGTGGTGCTGGATGCGGACCGGTTCGGCATCTCACAGCTGCACCAGCTGCGTGGTCGGATCGGGCGGGGTGAGCATCCGGGGCTGTGTCTCCTGCTGGCCTCCCCGAACGAGAATGCCTGGCTGGTTCGGGACCGGCTGCAGGCCCTGGTGGACTCCAACGACGGTTTCGCCCTGGCCGAGCGGGACCTGGAGCTGCGCCGGGAGGGCGATGTGCTGGGGGCGGCCCAGTCCGGGGCGTCCTCGCTGAAGCTGCTGCGGGTGCTGGCCGACCGCGCCGTCATCGAGCGGGCCAAGGATGTGGCGGCCCAGGTGCTGAGCGATCCGCGCGCGGCGACGGACCCGCTCCTGGCCGATCTCATCGATGCAGCCGAGGAGCTCTCGGCCGGGGAATGGCTGGCCAGGACGTGACCCGGATCATCGCAGGACGGGCCAAGGGGACCCGGCTGAACGCACCCAGGGCGGGGACCCGCCCCACCAGTGACCGGGTCAAGGAGGCGTTGTTCTCCACCCTTGCCACCTGGTTCGGTACCGCCGATGAACCCGCGGAGCAGCACCTGGCGGGGGTGGCCGTGCTCGATCTCTACGCAGGCACGGGGGCGGTGGGGCTGGAGGCTGCCAGCCGGGGGGCGGCGCGCGTCGTCGCCGTCGACGCCCACAGCGCTGCCGTGATCCGGGAGAATGCCAGGCGGGCCCGGCTGGAGCTGGACGTGCGGGCTGCACGAGTGGAGACCCAGCTGAACGGTGGCCCGTTCGACCTGGTGTTCGTCGATCCGCCATACGAACTCGACTCCGGGGCGCTCGACCGGGTGCTGGGGCCGCTGTTCGCGCCGGGGGTGCTGGCCCCGCAGGCCCTGGTGGTGGTGGAACGGTCAAGGCGTTCGGCACCGCCGCAGTGGCCGGATGGACTCGACGAGGTCTGGAGTCGTGACTACGGTGAGACCACGCTCCATTTCGCCTCGACCCGACCTGAGAACCCTGCAGGAGAATCATGACCACGGTGCTGTGCCCCGGCTCCTTCGATCCCATCACCAACGGCCACCTCGACATCATCACCCGGGCACGGGACCTGTTCGGCGAGGTGCTGGTGGGGGTGGGGCACAACAGCCTCAAGTCGAACTACATGTTCGGGGAGCGGCGGCTCGACCTGGTGCGGCAGGCCACGGCTCATCTTGACGGGGTGAGGGTCGAGACGATGACGGGGCTGCTCGTCGATTTCGCGAAGCAGCGGGGGATCACGACGGTGGTCAAGGGGCTGCGCTTCGGGGCCGATTTCGACTTCGAACTGCAGCTGGCGCACATGAACCACTCCCTGACGGGACTGGAGACGGTGCTGCTGCCCGCCGCTGCGGGCAATGTCACGCTGTCCAGCACCATCATCCGGGAGGTGTTGAGGCTCGGCGGGGATGTCTCCCAGTACGTGCCGCCCTGCGTCCTCGAGGCGGCAGCGCAGCTCGGTTGACAGCGCTGTGGAAGGGGGCGGATTTTTGGTGATTCCCGCCCCGCTGGGTAGAGTTGTCCCTCGGTCATGACGAAGTCATGGTCGGTCGACGAAGGGAATCCAGCCATGAGCTCCTCGCCTCGTCACCCAGACCGCCGTTCCCCGTACGTCTTCGACGTGCTGGAACTGGGACGGCGTCCGGGTGCCCTGAAGGAGATCCGGGAGACGGTCCCTGCTCCGGCCGAGCTCGGCTACGACATGATCTCGGTGCCACAGGACTCCGATGTCGATCTCGCTCTCCGACTGGAGGCGGTCGTCGAAGGGGTGCTGGTGACGGGGACGGCGCACGCGGAGGTCCGTGGCGAGTGTTCACGTTGCCTGGAGCCGATCGAAGGGGACCAGTCCTTCGAGCTGCAGGAACTCTACTTCTACCCCGGCAACGAGGTGGACGAGGAGGAGAGTCTCGTGGTCGACGAGACGATCGACCTCGAGGAGGCCCTGCGGGATGCTGTGGTGCTGGAGTTGCCGTTCTCACCGCTGTGCGACCCCGACTGTCCGGGCCTGTGCCAGGACTGCGGGTTCAATCTCAACGAGGACCCCGATCACGGACATGCCGACAAGGTGGATCCGCGATGGGGGAAACTCGCCCAGCTGGATCTCGGCAGCGACACCTGACCGTATTCGTTCGAGGAGAAGATCGTGGCCGTTCCGAAGCGCAAGATGTCGCGCAGCAACACCCGTTCGCGCCGTGCGCAGTGGAAGACTTCCGTCGTCCCCACCGTCACCTGCGTGAACCCCGCCTGTCGTGAGCAGCACCTGTCGCACACCGCCTGCCCGTCCTGCGGCCAGTACGGTGCCAAGGGTGCCCGTCGTCAGGTCACCCAGGCCTGACCAGGCTCGCTGAGATTCTCGAGGAGCTGGGTGTCCAGATGGACACCCAGCTCCTCGAGTTGTCCTTCACGCACCGCAGCTTCGCCTTCGAGAACGGCCGCATCCCCAGCAACGAGAAGCTGGAGTTCCTGGGCGACGCGGTGCTCCAGATCGTGGTCACCGAGCACATCTTCACCAGTTTTCCGGACCTGGCCGAGGGGCAGCTCGCGAAGCTGCGGGCCTCCGTGGTCAGCGCCCACGCCTTGGCCGAGGTTGCCCGTGAGCTGGGGCTCGGCTCCCTGCTCCGGCTGGGTCAGGGGGAAATCCTGACCGGCGGGGCGGACAAGACCTCCATCCTCGCCGACACGATGGAGGCGGTCATCGGGGCGGTCCACCTGAGCGCCGGGGCCGAGGTCTCCGCCCGTTTCGTCCACCGCATCATGGACGAGCGCATCGCCTCCCGGGAACACGAGGGTCACTACACCGATTTCAAGACCGCACTTCAGGAGTACTGCGCCAAGGAGGGCTTCGAGCCGCCCCGCTACGACGTGACCGGGGTCGGCCCGGATCACCAGCGGGTGTTCACCGCCGTCGTGCTCATCGACGGGAAACCGGCCGGTGAGGGAGAGGCTGGCAGCAAGAAACGGGCCGAGCAGATCGCAGCCCAGCAGGCTTGGCGGGAGCTGGGCACCCATGCCTGAGCTGCCCGAGGTGGAGGTGGTACGTCGTGGCCTTGAGACCCACCTGGCGGGGCGGAGAATCATCGGCGTTCACGTGCTCCACGACCGTCCGGTGCGCTCCCACCCCGGCGGGACCGAGGGGTTCGCCGCCGAACTGACAGGTCGCAGCGTCGATGCGATCCGCCGCCGGGGCAAGTATCTGTGGTTCGTGTTGGGTGACGACGCCGTGATCGCCCACCTGGGGATGAGCGGTCAGTTCCGGGTGAACCGGGCGGATGATCCCCGGCTGCGCCACACCCGGGTGTTGTTCGACCTCGACGACGGCTGCCAGCTCAGATTCCTGGACCAGCGGATGTTCGGAGGATTCGACGTGGTGCAGGGGAGGGCCCACGATCCGGTGCCGCACATCGCACTGGACCCCTTCGACCCCGATTTCGACGAGGCCACGGTGGCCAGGCGCCTGCGCACCCGGCGCACCACCGTGAAACGTGCCCTGCTGGATCAGCGTCTGATCTCCGGCATCGGCAACATCTACGCCGACGAGGCCCTGTGGCGGGCCAGGCTGCACTTCGAGCACCCGAGTGAGCGGCTGTCCCAGGTGAAGGCGCGCCAGCTCATCGGCCACGCCGCCGAGGTGATGGCGGAGGCCTTGGCGGCGGGCGGTACCTCTTTCGATGCGCTGTATGTGAACATCAATGGCGCCTCCGGGTATTTTGAGAGAAGCCTGGATGCCTACGGGCGCGAGGACCAGCCCTGTCGGCGCTGCGCGACCCCGATGCTCCGGCGGAAGTTCACCAACCGGAGCAGCTTTCTGTGCCCGAAGTGCCAGCGGCTGCCGCGAGACATCAGGACGAGTGCATGAGGAAACTGCTGGACCGCCACGGCGACTCCCTGGTCCAGCTCATCCGCTTCGCAGTCGTGGGCGGGGCCGGGGTGTTCGTCAACATGGCGGTGCTCATCATCGTCGCGAAGCTCTTCCCGCTGTTGTGGGCCAGCGCTGCCGTGCCCGAGGGGGAAGGGGTGTGGATGGCCATTCCCGGCACCCCGTTCAACATCCGCTGGTACCACGTGATGTCAGCGGTGGCCTTCCTCGTGGCGAACCTGTTCAACTTCCAGCTCAACCGGTGGTGGACCTTCAAGTCGCACAACTCCGCCAGCTGGTTCAAGGAGTACTGGCCCTTCCTCACCGTCGGGCTGGTCGCGCTGGGGGCCGGGCAGTTCATCATCACCGCCCTGATGCATCCGCACTCGCCGGTGGCCCTGCCGACGGGGATCTTCGACGGTTCGACGGGGTTCCGGAACCGGCACTACTGGGCGAACCTGATCTCCATCGCGGCGACGATCCCGATCTCCTTCCTGGTCAACAAGTTCTGGACCTTCCGTTCGGTCAGGACCCCGGTCAAGGGTGAGGCATGTACCTCAAGCAGCTGACGTTGCGGGGCTTCAAGTCCTTCGCCTCTGCCACGACGCTGAACTTCGAACCCGGCATCACCTGCATCGTCGGCCCCAATGGTTCGGGGAAGTCGAACGTGGTGGATGCCCTGAGCTGGGTGATGGGGGAGCAGGGGGCCAAGTCGCTGCGCGGCGGGAAGATGGAGGATGTCATCTTCGCCGGCACGGCGAAGCGGGCGCCGTTGGGTCGCGCAGAAGTCCAGTTGACCATTGACAACTCCGATGGTGCCCTGCCGATCGAGTACTCCGAGGTGACCATCACCCGCACGATGTTCCGCAGCGGTGGCTCGGAGTACGCCATCAATGGTGCTCCGGCGCGGCTGCTGGACATCACGGAGCTGCTCAGCGACTCCGGTATCGGCCGTGAGATGCACGTCATCGTCGGTCAGGGGCAGCTCGACGCGATCCTGCAGGCCACCCCTGAGTCCCGCCGGGGCTTCATCGAGGAGGCGGCGGGGGTGCTCAAGCACCGCAAACGCAAGGAGAAGGCCGAGCGCAAGCTGGAGGGGACCCGGGCCAACCTGGAGCGGCTGCAGGATCTCATCAACGAGCTGCAGCGGCAGCTGGGGCCGCTGGGCAGGCAGGCGGAGGCGGCCCGGAAGGCGGCGGTGATCCAGGCGGAGCGTCGCGATGCGAAGGCCCGGCTGCTGGCCGACGACCTGCAGCAGGCGATGCAGGCGATGGCGGAGGCCGAGGCCGACGAGCAGCAGGCCGAGCAGGCCAGGCTTCGGGCCGAGGCCGAGGTGCAGGCGGCGACGGCGGCGGAGCAGGGGGCCGAGCAGGAGTTGGCCGAGGCGTCGCGGTCCTTCGACCGGTCCCAGGCGGGCTGGTACGAGGCCCAGGCGCTGCGGGAGCGGATCGCGGCGACGCTGAGTGTCGCGGCGGAGCGGATGCGGCTGGTCGATGCCCAGCCGATGCTGGACGTCTCGGCGCGGGACCCGGAGCAGCTCGAGGCCGAGGCCGCCGAGGTGCGTCAGCGCGAGCAGGAGCTTGGCCAGCAGGCGGGCGATGCGGCGTCGCTGTTGCAGGCGGCCACAGCTGAGCGGGGCCAGGCGGAGCAGGCCCAGGCGGAGGCGGAGCAGGCCTACGCGGCTGCACTCAGGGCCTTGTCGGACCGGCGGGAGGGGATGGCCCGGCTGGCGGGGCAGCTGGCCTCGGTCACCTCCAGGCTGGAGGCGGGCCAGGAGGAGCAGACCCGGCTGACCGAGCGTCGCGCCGAGGCGTTGGCCCGGGCCGAGGAGGCCGCCGCCGGGTACCGGGCCGAAGAGGCTCGGCTGGCGGGGCTGGGCAGCGACGAGACGGAGCTGGACGCCGCCCATGACAAGGCGATGGCGGCGAGCCTGGCCCAGGCCGAGGAGGTGGCGGGGCTGGCCCAGGAGGAGACCCGGCTGGCCAGGGAACGGGCGGGACTGGTGGCCCGGGTGGAGGCGCTGCGCCTGGCCACCAGCCAGCGCGACGGCTCGGCCGACCTGCTGGCCGAGGACCACGTGCTGGGGCGGCTGGGGGAGCTCATCCGGGTGGCCCCGGGCTGGGAGCAGGCCGTGGCGGCGGCGCTCGGGATCGGGGTCGAGGCGGTCGTCGCCGAAGGGCTGGAGCAGGCGGTGGCGGCGGTGCAGCACCTGGCCGAGCAGGACCTGGGTCGTGCCCCGGTTCTCGTGGCTGGGGCACCAGCGGGGCAGTCCTGTGCCGTGTTGGAACTCATCACCGCACCAGAGGAGCTGCAGGGCACGCTGTCGAGGCTGCTCGCCGGGGTGGTCGTGGTGGAGGACCTGGCCGAGGCGCGCCGCCTCGTCGATGCCGATCCGGCGGTGATGGCCGTGACCCGGTCCGGGGATCGAGTGGCCTCCTGGCTGGTGGAGGGGGGTTCGACGGCGCGGCCGTCGCTGCTGGCCCTCAACGCGGAGCTGGAGCAGGCGGAAGCGGAGCTGGTCCGGGTGGAGGCTGAGGCGCAGCGCAACCGGGAGGAGCTGGAGGCAGCACGCCGGCAGCAGACGAGGTTGGAGGCCGAGGCGGAGGAGAGCCTGGCGGCCCTGCACGCCTCGGACGCCCAGCTGACCGCCGTCGCCGATGCCCTGGCCGCCCACCGGCAGGCTGAGGCTGCGGCGTTGAAGGAGGCCGAGCGGCTGGCTCGTTCGGTGACGGAGGCCCAGGCAGCACGCTCCGGGCTGGAAGCGCAGCGCCAGGACCTGGAGGCCCGGGTGGCGGCGGCCTCGGCGGAGGAGCTGGAGGAGCCGGACCCGACGCTGCGCGATGAGCTCTCGGTGCGGGCGAGGCTGGCCCGGCAGGCGGAGATGGAGGCGCGGCTGGCGCTGCGTTCGCTGGAGGAGCAGGTAAGGGCGCTCAGCGGGCGGGCGGACGGGCTGCTGCGGGCAGCCGCGGCGGAGCGGCAGTCCCGGGCGAAGGCGGCGGCGAAGGCCGAGCAGTTGCGCCGTGAGGCCGCCGTCGCGGAGGCGGTGCACCAGGCGGCGACGGAGCTGATGGCCCGCGCCGCTGCCCTGGTGGAGCGGGCCGGAGCGCAGCGGCAGCAGGCGGAGCAGGAGCGGATCGAGGCGGAGCAGGCCACCACGTCGGCCCGGAGCCGTTCCCGGCAGGCCACCCAAGCGCTGGAGGAGCTGGTGCGGGGAGCGCACCGTGACGAGCTGGTGCGCATCGAGCACCGGATGCGCTGCGAGCAGCTGGCGGAGCGGGCGATGGAGGAGCTGGGCATGGAGGCCGAGGCCCTCGTCGTCGAGTACGGGCCAAAGCTGCCGGTGCCGGTGCTGACCCGGGCCGACGGCAGCGCACTCACTGAGGACGACGAGGTGCCGGAGCCGGTGCCCTACGTGCGTGCCGAGCAGGAGCGACGGCTGCGTCGCGCGGAGCGGGCGCTCACGGCCCTGGGGAAGGTCAACCCGCTGGCGTTGGAGGAGTACGAGGCGCTGCGGACCCGGCACGGCTTCCTGGCGGAGCAGCTGCAGGACCTCCACCGCACCCGGGCCGATCTGCTGGCGCTGATCGAGGACGTGGACCGTCGGGTGCAGGAGGTCTTCGAGGCGGCCTGGCGGGATGTGGAGGCCACCTTCACCACGGTGTTCTCGCGGCTCTTCCCCGGAGGGGAGGGGCGGCTGGTGCTGACCGAGCCGGGGAACTGGTTGGAGACCGGGGTGGAGGTCGAGGCCAGGCCAGCGGGCAAGCAGGTCAAGCGGCTCTCGCTGCTCTCCGGTGGGGAGCGCTCCCTGGTGGCGGTGGCCTTCCTGGTGAGCCTGTTCATCGCCCGGCCGAGCCCCTTCTACATCCTGGACGAGGTGGAGGCGGCCCTCGACGACGCGAACCTCGGGCGGCTGCTCAGCATCTACGAGGAGCTGCGGGAGAACTCCCAGCTGCTGGTCATCACCCATCAGAAGCGGACGATGGAGATCGCCGACAGCCTCTACGGAGTCACGATGCGCGGTGACGGCATCTCGACGGTGGTCAGCCAGCGCCTGGCGAACCAGGAGAGCTGAGACCCGACTCACCGAGTGGGCTGGACCGACCGCGCATCCTTTAGCTCCACAGGGCTGAGACCGGCATCGCCCACAGGCGTGGCCCCATCGGCAGGGGTTCGGGGTGGAGACTCAGCACCACACCTCCCCTGAAGCGGTGCCCAAGCTGGTCCCGAAGCTTCACGAGCGTGCTGAAGTGGTCGAAGCGGACGGTCTGGGAAGCCTTCACCTCGACGCCCCAGATGCCACTGTCGGCCAGTTCGATGATGATGTCCACCTCGTTGCCGCGGGAGTCGCGGAAATGGTGAATGTCGAACTGGACCTCGGACCATGAGCGTTGTTTGAGGAGTTCGGTGGCCACGAAGCTCTCCAACAGGGCTCCCAGGTGTGGGTTTCCTGGTTCGCTGAGCCGTTGTGAGGAGGTGCCCAGCAGGTGAGCGGCCAGACCGATGTCGCGGATGCCGCTCTTGGGTTTGCCCGTCACCCGCTGCAGGGTGTTGTTGGTCCAGGGAGGCAGCGTGTAGGTGAGGAACAGGCGACTCAGCAGGTCGAGGTAAGGGGTGACCGAGGTGGCTGGCAGGTCAGCGCGGGAGGCCATGTGGGCCTTGACGAGTTCTCCCGACTGGTTGGCGGCGAGCACCCGCAACAACTGGCTCAGGCGTTCAGACTGATAGGTCACGCCGAGGTCCCCGGCGTCGCGTTGCACCAGCTGGGTGAGGTAGGAGTCGTACCAGAGGCGTCGGCCACGTGGTGAGAGGGTCTGGATTTCGGGGAAGCCACCACGGGCCAGCAGCTCGGCGTAGTCGTGGCGCGCCAGGTCGGAGTGCGTGACGCTGTCCGGGCAATGTTCCAGGACGGCCACGAAGTCCTCGACGCGGTTGTTCAGTTCGCCTTGGGAGAACCCTTCGACCTGGAGCAGCGCAGCGCGCCCGGCGAGGGAGTCAGGGGTGCGCTGCAAACGCAACAGGTCTGCCGAACCCGTCAGGATGAACCGCCCCGGTTCACGGTTGCGGTCGATGCTGGCCTTGATGTCCAACATCAGTTCAGGGCGACGCTGGAGCTCATCGATGACCAGGGTGGTGTCGCCGGGGGTCGTGAGGTAGGCGACAGGGTCGTGGGTGGCCAACGCCAGCGTCGCGGAGTCATCCAGGGTCGTGTAGCGGGTGCCGGGGTCGGAGAGGAGCTGCGCCAGGGTCGATTTGCCCACCTGGCGGCCTCCCAGCAGCATCACTGCGGGAAAGCTGGACAGCGCTTCTGCTGCGATGGGTTGAAGGTTTCGGTGCCGCAGAGCCACGCCCCAACCCTAGCTCTCGTAGTTCTGCCACCCAAATCTCGTAGTTCTGCCAGCAGATTCTCGTAGTTCTGCCACCCTGTTTTGCCTTGTCGGCGAAGTTTCAGGGAGTTTTCAGGACGGCTTCGAGGCCAGCCAGGACGGTGGTGCGGGCCTGGGCGGCTGCGTCGAGGACAGCCGACGGGTCGGTCGGGGTGGTGGCGAGCGACAGGTCGGAGACCACCGACATGCCGCACACCCTCACCCCCAGGGCATGGAGCATGAGCGCCTCCAGCACCGTCGACATGCCCACGCAGTCCACCTCGGCGGCCGCCAGCAGGCGGGTCTCGGCCCGGGTCTGGTACTCCGGGCCGCGGAGGAAGGCGTAGGTTCCGGTGCGTTGGCACACTTCGGACAGGACGGCGGTCAGCTGCTCGTCCCAGCAGGTGGAGGGGTCGAGGAAGACCGTGCCGTCGAACGGGGAGGTGCCGGTGAGGTTGACGTGATCGGTGATGGCCATGACCTCGCCCAGCTGCCAGTCCCGCAGGCAGCCGTTGGCATTGGTCAGCACCGCCGTGTGCACGCCCGCACAGTGTGCGGCCCGGGCCAGGGCCGTGACCGGGCGGGGGCCGTGGCCCTCGAACAGGTGGGTCCGGCCGAGCGCCACGGCCACTCGCTTCCCATGGTGCCGGTAGGTGCGCAGCTCATCGACATGACCGTCCCCCACCGGGGCCAGCACACCTGGAAGGTCGGACTGCTTCATGACGGCCAACGGTTCGGCCCAGGTCGGCGCCTCATCCAGGGCGTCGGCCAGCCCGGACCCCAGCACGACGAGCACATCGAGCGGCCCACCGGCGGCGAGGGTGAGCAGGTCGCCACCAGCGCGGTCGGCGTCGTCGATGAGGTGACGGGGAAACTCGGCAGGTTGCATGGCACTTCCTCGGGTCCAGATGTCTTCCTCCACGATGCCCGTACCGAAGGGCAAGGTCAAAGTTGCCTGCATCGTCCTGGTGAAATCTCGCTGAGCCAGGCCGCGACGGTGGTCAGATCGGCTGCGTGACTGGGGTGACCGCGACGGCTCGTGGTCGCGCTGCGGTTGAGCCAGATGCCGTGCAGCCCAGCGGACTCCGCCCCGAGTGCATCGACCTCGAAATTGTCTCCGACGTACCAGGCCCGCTCCGGGGTGACACCGAGATCGGCACAGACCCGGAGGAAGGTCCGAGGGTCGGGCTTGCGGACCCCCAGGGTCGAGGAGGCGTGGAGGGGCATCGACCCCAGACCCATGGCATCGAGCTTCGCTCGCTGCTGGGCATGGTCCCCGTTGGTGAGGACCGCAGTCAGGGGAGGAGCAGCAAGTTCAGTGAGGGAGGCAAGGAACGGTTGGACATCCTCGAAGGGGGACCATGAGGCTTCGTAGTGGGTGAGGTAGTCGTCGAACCAGGACAGCGCCGTCGACCGTGAGGGAGCAACGGCACCGTGTGCTGTGAGGAACGCGGTGGCGCGGGCGATCCGCTGCTCCTCGAAGGTCAGTTCACCGTCGAGATAGCGCTGAAAGTGCGCGGCCTCCAAGGACTGCCACAGCGGCACCGCGTCCTCGACGGGGGAGAGTCCGTGGTCCGCCAGCACCTGCTGGATCGCCTGGGCGCTTGCCCTGGCATGATCGAGCAGGGTCCCATCCAGATCCAGCAGGAGGGCGCGGGGGAAGCGGTGCGAATCTGCCTGTGAACAGCCGATCCCAATGGTTTGCTGACCATGATCCCATCGTTTCGCTGAGGGTCTGCCCGTCGTTTCGCTGGCACTCATCCCATCGTTTCGCTGAACCGAGGTCTTCGTTTCGCTGAACCCGGTTCACGCCCCGGTCTTCGGCAGCCCCGGCTTCGGGTGCGGTGGCTGCGGCTTCGACGGTGCCGGAGGAGTTGGGCTCGGGGACGGCGTCGGGGTCGATGGGGCTGGGGAGTCCCAGACATCGCCCTCGAAGACCGGCTTGCCGTCGATCACCAGCCGCCAGTTGCGGACGAAGAAATCCGCCTGGTCGATGACGCCGCGCGCACTGGCCCAGTCGATCAACTCCTGCCGGATCTCCAGCAGGTCGTCGTAGACCACCGGGGCGGTGCTCACGTGCGGGAAGATGCCGCCACCGCTGGCCCGGTAATTGTTGATCGCCACCACGAACTGCTCGTCCGCGGAGACCGGGGAACCGTCCGGGTGCTGCAGCGTCACGATCCGCTGCCCCAGCGGCTTGGACAGGTCGATCTCGTAGCGCAGGCCGGAGATGATGTCGTAGTTGTAGTCACGCACCGTCTCGCCGTTTCGCTCCACCCCGGTCATCGTCTCGGGGTCGAAGGTGCCGCCCGGGGGAACCTCCGCGAAGTACTTCGCCGAGTACTCCAGGTAGTCACGCACCTGGGCGCCGGTCAGCAGCCTGGCCTGCAGCGTGTTGTCGTAGATGTAGAGGCCCGCCATGTCGCGGATCGTCACATCCCCCTTCGGGAAGACCGCGGTGCGGCTGAACGGGGCGGCCAGGCTCAGCACCGGAAGGTTCGCGTACTGGCCACCCGCGAGGGCTTTCTTCACCGTCGAGGTCTGCACCATCTGGATGTAGTCGATGATCGGGGTGTCCCGGTAGCGTGACTCGGTGGCGGGCAGCTCCTCCTTCGAGGAGGCGATCCGCGTGTTCACGTAGGCGACGGTGGTCTCGTGCGCCCCCTGCACGGCAGCGGTGACCGCCGGGTCCGGGGCGAAGTCCTTCATGTAGTGGGCGGTCGCCCCGCTGGCGGAGACCTCCCAGCGGTCGCCGTTGCGGGTGAGGTCGAAGGTCAGGTCCGCCACGCTGGAGGCCCAGAACCTCGGCTGCGAGATCAGCACCTGCTTGCCCGTTTCGGCGTTGGTCTCCCACTGCTCCGGGGCGTCGCGGTGGGTGTGCCCGATGACGATGGCGTCGATGCCCGGCACCTGACGGGCGATCTCATCGGCCGGGTTCTCCGGCGGCAGATCGCCGGAGTAGCTGGAGACGCCCACCCCGGCGTGGCTCAGCACCACGACGATGTCGGCCCCGGCCTCGCGGACCTTCGGGACCCAGGTCTTCGCGGAGGCGACCATGTCGTCGATCCGCAGTACACCGTCGAGATGGGCCTTGTCCCACACCATCGAGCCCGGCGTGGTGAGCCCCAGGATGCCGACGGTGACCTCCTGGCCCTTGATGGTGCGCTTCTCCAGGTGGTAGGGGGTGAAGGCGGTGGAGCCGTCGGAGAGCCGGACCACGTTCGCGCCCAGCAGCGGGGCCTCCAGCTTTGACTCGTAGGCGGCCAGGAAGTCCAGGCCGTAGTTGAACTCGTGGTTGCCGACGTTGGTGGCGTCGTAGCCGACGGTGTTGAACGCCGCAGCCATCGGGTGGATGGCTCCCGTCGTCGTGATCGGGGCCTGCTTGGCGTGGTAGGTGGTCAACGGGGTGCCCTGGATGGCGTCGCCGTTGTCGACGACCACGACGCTGTCAGCTCCGCGCTCAGCCCGAATCCGGTTGATCGCGGTCGCGGCCTGGGCCATCCCGATCTGATGCCCGGCCCGATCCTGGAAGGCGGCATCCCGGAAGTAGTCCCAGTTGAAGACGTTGCCGTGGACGTCGGTCGTGGCGAGTACGGTCACGCGCACGGGCTCGTCAGCGTGGGCCACCGGGGCGGCGAACCCGAGGAACAGGGCAAGAATCAACACGATGCAGCGACGCATGGCTCTCCTGAGGTCGTGGTCTGGACCTCAGCATATCCGCGTGATGGCGGCTCACGAAAGCAAAGGGTGTGATCCACCAGATCTCGGGGAAGAGGCCGCTTCTGAATCGAGGACCTGCAGGGCTTCTGCGACGTTCATCACGTCAAGCCTGATGCCGATGGGGCGTGGTTCCGGTAGGGGAATCGGTTCGACCTGCTGATGCAACATGCCGCGTCTGATGAGGGCGTTCACCGCTTCGCTGACCCCTGCGGAAGTGACGGCTCCTTGATGAGCACAAGACCCTGCGCTGTGACCACTGGCGGTGCTTCGATGGCATGGGGTCTGCCGCGCCGACCCCGGGGTCGGCGCGGCAGACCCCATGCCATCGAAGCACCGCCAGTGGTCACAGCGCAGGGTCTTGTGCTCATCAAGGAGCCGTCACTTCCGCAGGGGTCAGCGAAGCGGTGAACGCCCTCATCAGACGCGGCATGTTGCATCAGCAGGTCGAACCGATTCCCCTACCGGAACCACGCCCCATCGGCATCAGGCTTGACGTGATGAACGTCGCAGAAGCCCTGCAGGTCCTCGATTCAGAAGCGGCCTCTTCCCCGAGATCTGGTGGATCACACCCTTTGCTTTCGTGAGCCGCCATCACGCGGATATGCTGAGGTCCAGACCACGACCTCAGGAGAGCCATGCGTCGCTGCATCGTGTTGATTCTTGCCCTGTTCCTCGGGTTCGCCGCCCCGGTGGCCCACGCTGACGAGCCCGTGCGCGTGACCGTACTCGCCACGACCGACGTCCACGGCAACGTCTTCAACTGGGACTACTTCCGGGATGCCGCCTTCCAGGATCGGGCCGGGCATCAGATCGGGATGGCCCAGGCCGCGACCGCGATCAACCGGATTCGGGCTGAGCGCGGAGCTGACAGCGTCGTGGTCGTCGACAACGGCGACGCCATCCAGGGCACCCCGTTGACCACCTACCACGCCAAGCAGGCCCCGATCACGACGACGGGAGCCATCCACCCGATGGCTGCGGCGTTCAACACCGTCGGCTACGACGCCACCAACGTCGGCAACCACGAGTTCAACTACGGCCTGGACTTCCTGGCCGCCTACGAGTCAAAGCTGGAGGCCCCGCTGCTGGGCGCGAACGTGGTCCGGCTCTCCGACGGCTCCACCGCCTTCACCCCCTACCACCTGGAGAAGCGCACCATCAAGGGCCAGGAGGTCACCGTCGGCATCCTGGGGCTCACCACGCCGGGCTCGATGGTGTGGGACAAGGCCCATCTCGACGGTGTACTGCGGATCGACGACATGGTCGCCTCCGCGAAGACCTGGGTCCCGAAGGTCCGCGAGGCCGGGGCCGACATCGTCGTGGTGCTGAGCCACGCCGGGGTGGGCGTCTCCAGCTACTCCGGCGATCTGCCGCCGGAGAACCCGGCCGATGAGATCGCCCGTCAGGTGCCGGGCATCGACGCCATCGTCATCGGGCACACCCACCGCGACGCCCCGGAGCAGTGGGAGACCAACGCCGAAACGGGCAAGCAGGTGCTGATCTCGCAGCCGAGGTTCTGGGCCTCCAGCGTGGCGGACCTGACCTTCGACCTCACCCGCAACGGCGACCGCTGGGAGGTCTCCGCCAGCGGGGCGACCGCCCACTACATGAAGGACTTCGCCCCGGACCCGGCGGTCACCGCTGCCGTGCAGGGGGCGCACGAGACCACCGTCGCCTACGTGAACACGCGGATCGCCTCCTCGAAGGAGGAGCTGCCCGCCACCGAGTCACGCTACCGGGACACCCCGATCATCGACTACATCCAGATGGTGCAGACCTCGACGGTGAAGAAAGCCCTCGCGGGTGGCCAGTACGCGAACCTTCCGGTGCTGAGCCTGGCCGCCCCGTTCAGCCGCACCGCGGTCTTCCCGAAGGGGGATGTGACGATCCGCGACATGGCGGGCCTCTACATCTACGACAACACGCTGCAGGCCAGGCTGCTGACCGGCGCCCAGGTGCGTGACTACCTGGAGTACTCGGCGAAGTACTTCGCGGAGGTTCCCCCGGGCGGCACCTTCGACCCCGAGACGATGACCGGGGTGGAGCGAAACGGCGAGACGGTGCGTGACTACAACTACGACATCATCTCCGGCCTGCGCTACGAGATCGACCTGTCCAAGCCGCTGGGGCAGCGGATCGTGACGCTGCAGCACCCGGACGGTTCCCCGGTCTCCGCGGACGAGCAGTTCGTGGTGGCGATCAACAATTACCGGGCCAGCGGTGGCGGCATCTTCCCGCACGTGAGCACCGCCCCGGTGGTCTACGACGACCTGCTGGAGATCCGGCAGGAGTTGATCGACTGGGCCAGTGCGCGCGGCGTCATCGACCAGGCGGATTTCTTCGTCCGCAACTGGCGGCTGGTGATCGACGGCAAGCCGGTCTTCGAGGGCGATGTCTGGGACTCCCCAGCCCCATCGACCCCGACGCCGTCCCCGAGCCCAACTCCTCCGGCACCGTCGAAGCCGCAGCCACCGCACCCGAAGCCGGGGCTGCCGAAGACCGGGGCGTGAACCGGGTTCAGCGAAACGAAGACCTCGGTTCAGCGAAACGATGGGATGAGTGCCAGCGAAACGACGGGCAGACCCTCAGCGAAACGATGGGATCATGGTCAGCAAACCATTGGGATCGGCTGTTCACAGGCAGATTCGCACCGCTTCCCCCGCGCCCTCCTGCTGGATCTGGATGGGACCCTGCTCGATCATGCCAGGGCAAGCGCCCAGGCGATCCAGCAGGTGCTGGCGGACCACGGACTCTCCCCCGTCGAGGACGCGGTGCCGCTGTGGCAGTCCTTGGAGGCCGCGCACTTTCAGCGCTATCTCGACGGTGAACTGACCTTCGAGGAGCAGCGGATCGCCCGCGCCACCGCGTTCCTCACAGCACACGGTGCCGTTGCTCCCTCACGGTCGACGGCGCTGTCCTGGTTCGACGACTACCTCACCCACTACGAAGCCTCATGGTCCCCCTTCGAGGATGTCCAACCGTTCCTTGCCTCCCTCACTGAACTTGCTGCTCCTCCCCTGACTGCGGTCCTCACCAACGGGGACCATGCCCAGCAGCGAGCGAAGCTCGATGCCATGGGTCTGGGGTCGATGCCCCTCCACGCCTCCTCGACCCTGGGGGTCCGCAAGCCCGACCCTCGGACCTTCCTCCGGGTCTGTGCCGATCTCGGTGTCACCCCGGAGCGGGCCTGGTACGTCGGAGACAATTTCGAGGTCGATGCACTCGGGGCGGAGTCCGCTGGGCTGCACGGCATCTGGCTCAACCGCAGCGCGACCACGAGCCGTCGCGGTCACCCCAGTCACGCAGCCGATCTGACCACCGTCGCGGCCTGGCTCAGCGAGATTTCACCAGGACGATGCAGGCAACTTTGACCTTGCCCTTCGGTACGGGCATCGTGGAGGAAGACATCTGGACCCGAGGAAGTGCCATGCAACCTGCCGAGTTTCCCCGTCACCTCATCGACGACGCCGACCGCGCTGGTGGCGACCTGCTCACCCTCGCCGCCGGTGGGCCGCTCGATGTGCTCGTCGTGCTGGGGTCCGGGCTGGCCGACGCCCTGGATGAGGCGCCGACCTGGGCCGAACCGTTGGCCGTCATGAAGCAGTCCGACCTTCCAGGTGTGCTGGCCCCGGTGGGGGACGGTCATGTCGATGAGCTGCGCACCTACCGGCACCATGGGAAGCGAGTGGCCGTGGCGCTCGGCCGGACCCACCTGTTCGAGGGCCACGGCCCCCGCCCGGTCACGGCCCTGGCCCGGGCCGCACACTGTGCGGGCGTGCACACGGCGGTGCTGACCAATGCCAACGGCTGCCTGCGGGACTGGCAGCTGGGCGAGGTCATGGCCATCACCGATCACGTCAACCTCACCGGCACCTCCCCGTTCGACGGCACGGTCTTCCTCGACCCCTCCACCTGCTGGGACGAGCAGCTGACCGCCGTCCTGTCCGAAGTGTGCCAACGCACCGGAACCTACGCCTTCCTCCGCGGCCCGGAGTACCAGACCCGGGCCGAGACCCGCCTGCTGGCGGCCGCCGAGGTGGACTGCGTGGGCATGTCGACGGTGCTGGAGGCGCTCATGCTCCATGCCCTGGGGGTGAGGGTGTGCGGCATGTCGGTGGTCTCCGACCTGTCGCTCGCCACCACCCCGACCGACCCGTCGGCTGTCCTCGACGCAGCCGCCCAGGCCCGCACCACCGTCCTGGCTGGCCTCGAAGCCGTCCTGAAAACTCCCTGAAACTTCGCCGACAAGGCAAAACAGGGTGGCAGAACTACGAGAATCTGCTGGCAGAACTACGAGATTTGGGTGGCAGAACTACGAGAGCTAGGGTTGGGGCGTGGCTCTGCGGCACCGAAACCTTCAACCCATCGCAGCAGAAGCGCTGTCCAGCTTTCCCGCAGTGATGCTGCTGGGAGGCCGCCAGGTGGGCAAATCGACCCTGGCGCAGCTCCTCTCCGACCCCGGCACCCGCTACACGACCCTGGATGACTCCGCGACGCTGGCGTTGGCCACCCACGACCCTGTCGCCTACCTCACGACCCCCGGCGACACCACCCTGGTCATCGATGAGCTCCAGCGTCGCCCTGAACTGATGTTGGACATCAAGGCCAGCATCGACCGCAACCGTGAACCGGGGCGGTTCATCCTGACGGGTTCGGCAGACCTGTTGCGTTTGCAGCGCACCCCTGACTCCCTCGCCGGGCGCGCTGCGCTGCTCCAGGTCGAAGGGTTCTCCCAAGGCGAACTGAACAACCGCGTCGAGGACTTCGTGGCCGTCCTGGAACATTGCCCGGACAGCGTCACGCACTCCGACCTGGCGCGCCACGACTACGCCGAGCTGCTGGCCCGTGGTGGCTTCCCCGAAATCCAGACCCTCTCACCACGTGGCCGACGCCTCTGGTACGACTCCTACCTCACCCAGCTGGTGCAACGCGACGCCGGGGACCTCGGCGTGACCTATCAGTCTGAACGCCTGAGCCAGTTGTTGCGGGTGCTCGCCGCCAACCAGTCGGGAGAACTCGTCAAGGCCCACATGGCCTCCCGCGCTGACCTGCCAGCCACCTCGGTCACCCCTTACCTCGACCTGCTGAGTCGCCTGTTCCTCACCTACACGCTGCCTCCCTGGACCAACAACACCCTGCAGCGGGTGACGGGCAAACCCAAGAGCGGCATCCGCGACATCGGTCTGGCCGCTCACCTGCTGGGCACCTCCTCACAACGGCTCAGCGAACCAGGAAACCCACACCTGGGAGCCCTGTTGGAGAGCTTCGTGGCCACCGAACTCCTCAAACAACGCTCATGGTCCGAGGTCCAGTTCGACATTCACCATTTCCGCGACTCCCGCGGCAACGAGGTGGACATCATCATCGAACTGGCCGACAGTGGCATCTGGGGCGTCGAGGTGAAGGCTTCCCAGACCGTCCGCTTCGACCACTTCAGCACGCTCGTGAAGCTTCGGGACCAGCTTGGGCACCGCTTCAGGGGAGGTGTGGTGCTGAGTCTCCACCCCGAACCCCTGCCGATGGGGCCACGCCTGTGGGCGATGCCGGTCTCAGCCCTGTGGAGCTAAAGGATGCGCGGTCGGTCCAGCCCACTCGGTGAGTCGGGTCTCAGCTCTCCTGGTTCGCCAGGCGCTGGCTGACCACCGTCGAGATGCCGTCACCGCGCATCGTGACTCCGTAGAGGCTGTCGGCGATCTCCATCGTCCGCTTCTGATGGGTGATGACCAGCAGCTGGGAGTTCTCCCGCAGCTCCTCGTAGATGCTGAGCAGCCGCCCGAGGTTCGCGTCGTCGAGGGCCGCCTCCACCTCGTCCAGGATGTAGAAGGGGCTCGGCCGGGCGATGAACAGGCTCACCAGGAAGGCCACCGCCACCAGGGAGCGCTCCCCACCGGAGAGCAGCGAGAGCCGCTTGACCTGCTTGCCCGCTGGCCTGGCCTCGACCTCCACCCCGGTCTCCAACCAGTTCCCCGGCTCGGTCAGCACCAGCCGCCCCTCCCCTCCGGGGAAGAGCCGCGAGAACACCGTGGTGAAGGTGGCCTCCACATCCCGCCAGGCCGCCTCGAAGACCTCCTGCACCCGACGGTCCACGTCCTCGATCAGCGCCAGCAGATCGGCCCGGGTGCGGTGGAGGTCCTGCAGCTGCTCCGCCAGGAAGCCGTGCCGGGTCCGCAGCGCCTCGTACTCCTCCAACGCCAGCGGGTTGACCTTCCCCAGGGCCGTGAGCGCCCGCTCCGCGCGACGCAGCCGTCGCTCCTGCTCGGCACGCACGTAGGGCACCGGCTCCGGCACCTCGTCGTCCTCAGTGAGTGCGCTGCCGTCGGCCCGGGTCAGCACCGGCACCGGCAGCTTTGGCCCGTACTCGACGACGAGGGCCTCGGCCTCCATGCCCAGCTCCTCCATCGCCCGCTCCGCCAGCTGCTCGCAGCGCATCCGGTGCTCGATGCGCACCAGCTCGTCACGGTGCGCTCCCCGCACCAGCTCCTCCAGCGCTTGGGTGGCCTGCCGGGAACGGCTCCGGGCCGACGTGGTGGCCTGCTCCGCCTCGATCCGCTCCTGCTCCGCCTGCTGCCGCTGCGCTCCGGCCCGCTCCACCAGGGCAGCGGCGCGGGCCATCAGCTCCGTCGCCGCCTGGTGCACCGCCTCCGCGACGGCGGCCTCACGGCGCAACTGCTCGGCCTTCGCCGCCGCCTTCGCCCGGGACTGCCGCTCCGCCGCGGCTGCCCGCAGCAGCCCGTCCGCCCGCCCGCTGAGCGCCCTTACCTGCTCCTCCAGCGAACGCAGCGCCAGCCGCGCCTCCATCTCCGCCTGCCGGGCCAGCCTCGCCCGCACCGAGAGCTCATCGCGCAGCGTCGGGTCCGGCTCCTCCAGCTCCTCCGCCGAGGCCGCCGCCACCCGGGCCTCCAGGTCCTGGCGCTGCGCTTCCAGCCCGGAGCGTGCTGCCTGGGCCTCCGTCACCGAACGAGCCAGCCGCTCGGCCTCCTTCAACGCCGCAGCCTCAGCCTGCCGGTGGGCGGCCAGGGCATCGGCGACGGCGGTCAGCTGGGCGTCCGAGGCGTGCAGGGCCGCCAGGCTCTCCTCCGCCTCGGCCTCCAACCTCGTCTGCTGCCGGCGTGCTGCCTCCAGCTCCTCCCGGTTGCGCTGCGCCTCAGCCTCCACCCGGACCAGCTCCGCTTCCGCCTGCTCCAGCTCCGCGTTGAGGGCCAGCAGCGACGGCCGCGCCGTCGAACCCCCCTCCACCAGCCAGGAGGCCACTCGATCCCCGGACCGGGTCACGGCCATCACCGCCGGATCGGCATCGACGAGGCGGCGCGCCTCGGCCAGGTCCTCCACCACGACCACCCCGGCGAGCAGCCTCGACAGCGTGCCCTGCAGCTCCTCTGGTGCGGTGATGAGTTCCAACACGGCACAGGACTGCCCCGCTGGTGCCCCAGCCACGAGAACCGGGGCACGACCCAGGTCCTGCTCGGCCAGGTGCTGCACCGCCGCCACCGCCTGCTCCAGCCCTTCGGCGACGACCGCCTCGACCCCGATCCCGAGCGCCGCCGCCACGGCCTGCTCCCAGCCCGGGGCCACCCGGATGAGCTCCCCCAGCCGCCCCAGCACGTGGTCCTCGGCCAGCAGGTCGGCCGAGCCGTCGCGCTGGCTGGTGGCCAGGCGCAGCGCCTCCACCCGGGCCACCAGTCCCGCCCGTTCCCTGGCCAGCCGGGTCTCCTCCTGGGCCAGCCCCGCCACCTCCTCGGCCTGGGCCAGGCTCGCCGCCATCGCCTTGTCATGGGCGGCGTCCAGCTCCGTCTCGTCGCTGCCCAGCCCCGCCAGCCGAGCCTCTTCGGCCCGGTACCCGGCGGCGGCCTCCTCGGCCCGGGCCAACGCCTCGGCGCGACGCTCGGTCAGCCGGGTCTGCTCCTCCTGGCCCGCCTCCAGCCTGGAGGTGACCGAGGCCAGCTGCCCCGCCAGCCGGGCCATCCCCTCCCGCCGGTCCGACAAGGCCCTGAGTGCAGCCGCGTAGGCCTGCTCCGCCTCCGCCTGGGCCTGCTCCGCCTGGCCCCGCTCAGCTGTGGCCGCCTGCAACAGCGACGCCGCATCGCCCGCCTGCTGGCCAAGCTCCTGCTCGCGCTGACGCACCTCGGCGGCCTCGGCCTCGAGCTGCTCCGGGTCCCGCGCCGAGACGTCCAGCATCGGCTGGGCATCGACCAGCCGCATCCGCTCCGCCGCGACACTCAGCGTCGCCGCGATCCGCTCCCGCAGCGCCTGGGCCTCGTACCAGCCCGCCTGGGACCGGTCGAAGGACCGCGACGCCTCGGCCAACTCCTGCTCGGCCCCCTGCTCCGCCGCCGTCGCCGCCTGCACCTCGGCCTCGGCCCGAAGCCTGGCCTGCTCGGCCTGCTGCTCGTCGGCCTCGGCCTCCGCCATCGCCTGCATCGCCTGCTGCAGGTCGTCGGCCAGCAGCCGGGCCTTCGCATCGCGACGCTCCGCCTGGATCACCGCCGCCTTCCGGGCCGCCTCCGCCTGCCTGCCCAGCGGCCCCAGCTGCCGCTGCAGCTCGTTGATGAGATCCTGCAGCCGCTCCAGGTTGGCCCGGGTCCCCTCCAGCTTGCGCTCGGCCTTCTCCTTGCGTTTGCGGTGCTTGAGCACCCCCGCCGCCTCCTCGATGAAGCCCCGGCGGGACTCAGGGGTGGCCTGCAGGATCGCGTCGAGCTGCCCCTGACCGACGATGACGTGCATCTCACGGCCGATACCGGAGTCGCTGAGCAGCTCCGTGATGTCCAGCAGCCGCGCCGGAGCACCATTGATGGCGTACTCCGAGCCACCGCTGCGGAACATCGTGCGGGTGATGGTCACCTCGGAGTACTCGATCGGCAGGGCACCATCGGAGTTGTCAATGGTCAACTGGACTTCTGCGCGACCCAACGGCGCCCGCTTCGCCGTGCCGGCGAAGATGACATCCTCCATCTTCCCGCCGCGCAGCGACTTGGCCCCCTGCTCCCCCATCACCCAGCTCAGGGCATCCACCACGTTCGACTTCCCCGAACCATTGGGGCCGACGATGCAGGTGATGCCGGGTTCGAAGTTCAGCGTCGTGGCAGAGGCGAAGGACTTGAAGCCCCGCAACGTCAGCTGCTTGAGGTACATGCCTCACCCTTGACCGGGGTCCTGACCGAACGGAAGGTCCAGAACTTGTTGACCAGGAAGGAGATCGGGATCGTCGCCGCGATGGAGATCAGGTTCGCCCAGTAGTGCCGGTTCCGGAACCCCGTCGAACCGTCGAAGATCCCCGTCGGCAGGGCCACCGGCGAGTGCGGATGCATCAGGGCGGTGATGATGAACTGCCCGGCCCCCAGCGCGACCAGCCCGACGGTGAGGAAGGGCCAGTACTCCTTGAACCAGCTGGCGGAGTTGTGCGACTTGAAGGTCCACCACCGGTTGAGCTGGAAGTTGAACAGGTTCGCCACGAGGAAGGCCACCGCTGACATCACGTGGTACCAGCGGATGTTGAACGGGGTGCCGGGAATGGCCATCCACACCCCTTCCCCCTCGGGCACGGCAGCGCTGGCCCACAACAGCGGGAAGAGCTTCGCGACGATGATGAGCACCGCCATGTTGACGAACACCCCGGCCCCGCCCACGACTGCGAAGCGGATGAGCTGGACCAGGGAGTCGCCGTGGCGGTCCAGCAGTTTCCTCATGCACTCGTCCTGATGTCTCGCGGCAGCCGCTGGCACTTCGGGCACAGAAAGCTGCTCCGGTTGGTGAACTTCCGCCGGAGCATCGGGGTCGCGCAGCGCCGACAGGGCTGGTCCTCGCGCCCGTAGGCATCCAGGCTTCTCTCAAAATACCCGGAGGCGCCATTGATGTTCACATACAGCGCATCGAAAGAGGTACCGCCCGCCGCCAAGGCCTCCGCCATCACCTCGGCGGCGTGGCCGATGAGCTGGCGCGCCTTCACCTGGGACAGCCGCTCACTCGGGTGCTCGAAGTGCAGCCTGGCCCGCCACAGGGCCTCGTCGGCGTAGATGTTGCCGATGCCGGAGATCAGACGCTGATCCAGCAGGGCACGTTTCACGGTGGTGCGCCGGGTGCGCAGGCGCCTGGCCACCGTGGCCTCGTCGAAATCGGGGTCGAAGGGGTCCAGTGCGATGTGCGGCACCGGATCGTGGGCCCTCCCCTGCACCACGTCGAATCCTCCGAACATCCGCTGGTCCAGGAATCTGAGCTGGCAGCCGTCGTCGAGGTCGAACAACACCCGGGTGTGGCGCAGCCGGGGATCATCCGCCCGGTTCACCCGGAACTGACCGCTCATCCCCAGGTGGGCGATCACGGCGTCGTCACCCAACACGAACCACAGATACTTGCCCCGGCGGCGGATCGCATCGACGCTGCGACCTGTCAGTTCGGCGGCGAACCCCTCGGTCCCGCCGGGGTGGGAGCGCACCGGACGGTCGTGGAGCACGTGAACGCCGATGATTCTCCGCCCCGCCAGGTGGGTCTCAAGGCCACGACGTACCACCTCCACCTCGGGCAGCTCAGGCATGGGTGCCCAGCTCCCGCCAAGCCTGCTGGGCTGCGATCTGCTCGGCCCGTTTCTTGCTGCCAGCCTCTCCCTCACCGGCCGGTTTCCCGTCGATGAGCACGACGGCGGTGAACACCCGCTGGTGATCCGGGCCGACCCCGGTCACGTCGTAGCGGGGCGGCTCGAAGCCCTCCTTGGCGCAGTACTCCTGAAGTGCGGTCTTGAAATCGGTGTAGTGACCCTCGTGTTCCCGGGAGGCGATGCGCTCGTCCATGATGCGGTGGACGAAACGGGCGGAGACCTCGGCCCCGGCGCTCAGGTGGACCGCCCCGATGACCGCCTCCATCGTGTCGGCGAGGATGGAGGTCTTGTCCGCCCCGCCGGTCAGGATTTCCCCCTGACCCAGCCGGAGCAGGGAGCCGAGCCCCAGCTCACGGGCAACCTCGGCCAAGGCGTGGGCGCTGACCACGGAGGCCCGCAGCTTCGCGAGCTGCCCCTCGGCCAGGTCCGGAAAACTGGTGAAGATGTGCTCGGTGACCACGATCTGGAGCACCGCGTCGCCCAGGAACTCCAGCTTCTCGTTGCTGGGGATGCGGCCGTTCTCGAAGGCGAAGCTGCGGTGCGTGAAGGACAACTCGAGGAGCTGGGTGTCCATCTGGACACCCAGCTCCTCGAGAATCTCAGCGAGCCTGGTCAGGCCTGGGTGACCTGACGACGGGCACCCTTGGCACCGTACTGGCCGCAGGACGGGCAGGCGGTGTGCGACAGGTGCTGCTCACGACAGGCGGGGTTCACGCAGGTGACGGTGGGGACGACGGAAGTCTTCCACTGCGCACGGCGCGAACGGGTGTTGCTGCGCGACATCTTGCGCTTCGGAACGGCCACGATCTTCTCCTCGAACGAATACGGTCAGGTGTCGCTGCCGAGATCCAGCTGGGCGAGTTTCCCCCATCGCGGATCCACCTTGTCGGCATGTCCGTGATCGGGGTCCTCGTTGAGATTGAACCCGCAGTCCTGGCACAGGCCCGGACAGTCGGGGTCGCACAGCGGTGAGAACGGCAACTCCAGCACCACAGCATCCCGCAGGGCCTCCTCGAGGTCGATCGTCTCGTCGACCACGAGACTCTCCTCCTCGTCCACCTCGTTGCCGGGGTAGAAGTAGAGTTCCTGCAGCTCGAAGGACTGGTCCCCTTCGATCGGCTCCAGGCAACGTGAACACTCGCCACGGACCTCCGCGTGCGCCGTCCCCGTCACCAGCACCCCTTCGACGACCGCCTCCAGTCGGAGAGCGAGATCGACATCGGAGTCCTGTGGCACCGAGATCATGTCGTAGCCGAGCTCGGCCGGAGCAGGGACCGTCTCCCGGATCTCCTTCAGGGCACCCGGACGCCGTCCCAGTTCCAGCACGTCGAAGACGTACGGGGAACGGCGGTCTGGGTGACGAGGCGAGGAGCTCATGGCTGGATTCCCTTCGTCGACCGACCATGACTTCGTCATGACCGAGGGACAACTCTACCCAGCGGGGCGGGAATCACCAAAAATCCGCCCCCTTCCACAGCGCTGTCAACCGAGCTGCGCTGCCGCCTCGAGGACGCAGGGCGGCACGTACTGGGAGACATCCCCGCCGAGCCTCAACACCTCCCGGATGATGGTGCTGGACAGCGTGACATTGCCCGCAGCGGCGGGCAGCAGCACCGTCTCCAGTCCCGTCAGGGAGTGGTTCATGTGCGCCAGCTGCAGTTCGAAGTCGAAATCGGCCCCGAAGCGCAGCCCCTTGACCACCGTCGTGATCCCCCGCTGCTTCGCGAAATCGACGAGCAGCCCCGTCATCGTCTCGACCCTCACCCCGTCAAGATGAGCCGTGGCCTGCCGCACCAGGTCGAGCCGCCGCTCCCCGAACATGTAGTTCGACTTGAGGCTGTTGTGCCCCACCCCCACCAGCACCTCGCCGAACAGGTCCCGTGCCCGGGTGATGATGTCGAGGTGGCCGTTGGTGATGGGATCGAAGGAGCCGGGGCACAGCACCGTGGTCATGATTCTCCTGCAGGGTTCTCAGGTCGGGTCGAGGCGAAATGGAGCGTGGTCTCACCGTAGTCACGACTCCAGACCTCGTCGAGTCCATCCGGCCACTGCGGCGGTGCCGAACGCCTTGACCGTTCCACCACCACCAGGGCCTGCGGGGCCAGCACCCCCGGCGCGAACAGCGGCCCCAGCACCCGGTCGAGCGCCCCGGAGTCGAGTTCGTATGGCGGATCGACGAACACCAGGTCGAACGGGCCACCGTTCAGCTGGGTCTCCACTCGTGCAGCCCGCACGTCCAGCTCCAGCCGGGCCCGCCTGGCATTCTCCCGGATCACGGCAGCGCTGTGGGCGTCGACGGCGACGACGCGCGCCGCCCCCCGGCTGGCAGCCTCCAGCCCCACCGCCCCCGTGCCTGCGTAGAGATCGAGCACGGCCACCCCCGCCAGGTGCTGCTCCGCGGGTTCATCGGCGGTACCGAACCAGGTGGCAAGGGTGGAGAACAACGCCTCCTTGACCCGGTCACTGGTGGGGCGGGTCCCCGCCCTGGGTGCGTTCAGCCGGGTCCCCTTGGCCCGTCCTGCGATGATCCGGGTCACGTCCTGGCCAGCCATTCCCCGGCCGAGAGCTCCTCGGCTGCATCGATGAGATCGGCCAGGAGCGGGTCCGTCGCCGCGCGCGGATCGCTCAGCACCTGGGCCGCCACATCCTTGGCCCGCTCGATGACGGCGCGGTCGGCCAGCACCCGCAGCAGCTTCAGCGAGGACGCCCCGGACTGGGCCGCCCCCAGCACATCGCCCTCCCGGCGCAGCTCCAGGTCCCGCTCGGCCAGGGCGAAACCGTCGTTGGAGTCCACCAGGGCCTGCAGCCGGTCCCGAACCAGCCAGGCATTCTCGTTCGGGGAGGCCAGCAGGAGACACAGCCCCGGATGCTCACCCCGCCCGATCCGACCACGCAGCTGGTGCAGCTGTGAGATGCCGAACCGGTCCGCATCCAGCACCACCATGACCGAGGCGTTGGGAATGTCCACCCCAACCTCGATCACCGTCGTGGCCACCAGCACGTCGATCTCCCCCGCCGCGAAGGCCGTCATCGTGGCGTCACGTTCGGCGACCGGCAGCCTGCCGTGGAGCATCGCGACCCGAAGCCCGGCCAGCGGACCCTCGGCGAGCATCGGCGCGACATCGGTGACCGCGCTCATCCCCTGCCCAGCCTCGAGGTCCCCCTCCGTGCGGTTGCCGCTGATGGCCGGGCACACCACGAAGGCCTGCCGCCCCTCGGCCACCTCCTCCCGGATGCGCTCCCAGGCCCGATCCACCCAGTGCGGGTTGAGCGTGGTGTCCACCATGACCGTGGCCACCTGTTGCCTCCCTGCGGGCCGGTCCCTGAGTTCGAAGGTCTCCAGGTCACCGAAGACGGTCATCGCCACTGAACGCGGAATGGGGGTGGCGGTCATCACCAAGGTGTGCGGCTGGAGCACCGCCTTCGCGGCGAGGGCTGCACGCTGCTCCACACCGAAGCGGTGCTGCTCATCCACCACGACGAGCCCGAGGTCGTTGAACTCCACACCCTCGCTCAGCAGGGCATGGGTGCCGATCACGATTCCTGCCTCCCCCGAGGCCACGACCTGCTGGGAGCGTTTCCTGGTGGCGGCGGTGAGGGAACCGGTGAGCAGTTCGACGCGGGTGGCGAGCGGGTGGTCGTCGAGGGCACCGCTGCCCGCCAACTCCCCGAGCAGCCGCGTGATGGCCGCGTGGTGCTGCCGGGCCAGCACCTCCGTCGGCGCCAGGAGGGCCGCCTGGCCTCCGGCATCGACGACGGCGAGCATCGCCCGCAGCGCCACCAGGGTCTTGCCGGAGCCCACCTCGCCCTGCAGGAGCAGGTTCATCGGGGTGGGCCGGGCCAGCGCCTCGGCGATGACCCGCCCCGCCTCCTGCTGACCCTTCGTCAGCTGGTACGGCAGGGCGGCGTCGAAGGCCTCGAGCAGCCCCTGCTCCCTGGGCTGCCTGGGAACGGCCTGCCGAGTGGCGAGCTGTTCGCGTCGCTTCGCCATCGCCAGCTGCATCCCGAAGGCCTCGTCGAACTTCAGCCGCGCCACTCCCCGCTCCGCGCCCTCCGGCGTGACCGGCTCGTGGACCTCACGCAGCGCCTCGGGCAGGGGAAGCACCCCGGCCAGCTCCACCACCCACTCAGGCAGGGTGTCCCCCAGCGACAGCACCGGGGGCAGCACCATCGCGATGGCCTCGGCGATCCGCCAGGTGACCATCTTCCCCGTCGCCGGGTAGAGCCCCACCAGCCGGGAGCGCTGGGTCACCCTCGCCATCGCCCGTTTGGCGTCCTGCCGCTCCTGCTGCTTGTGCCCCCGGCTCTTGCCCCCCGTGATGGCGCCGTTGTCGTCGATGACCACGAAATCAGGGTGGGTGAGCTGGAGCTGGTCCTGGAAGGCCCCGACCTTGCCGACGAAGATGCCCCGGCTGCCCGGAGCCAGCTGCTTCTCCCAGTACCCCGCGTAGTAGGGGCGCTTGTCGGGGACGAACAGGGCCATCTGCAGGTCCCCTCGGCCGTCGGTGAGCACCACCTGGACCCGGGTCACCCGGCCGTGGACGACCTGGCAGTGGCGCACCTTGGCCACCACCGCGACCTCCTCGCCGAAGCGCAGCGTCGAGAAGTCGCTCATCTCGGTGCCGGAGAGGTAGCGACGCGGGGTGTGCCGCAGCAGATCACCCAGGGTCATCAACCCCAGCTTCGCCAGCTCCTCGGCCGCTGCTCCCCCCACCACGTCGCGGAGTCTGGTGTTCAGCTCGCGATGGATGGCGGTTCGGGTGCGTTTCATGGTGCCGAGCCTACCGAGCCCCACTGACAATTCCGCCGAAACCAGCAGTGCGGCCCGCAGCCGTGATGGCTGCGGGCCGCACTGGCGGACGCTGGGATCAGCGGGTCACCTTGCCTGCCTTGATGCAGGAGGTGCACACGTTGAGGCGCTTGGGGGTGCCGTCAACGGTCGCGCGGACGCGCTGGATGTTCGGGTTCCAGCGGCGGTTGGTCTTCTTCTTCGACCAGGGCACGTTGTGACCGAAGCCGGGTCCCTTGGCGCAGACATCGCACACGGCAGCCATCGGAATCTCCTTGTTGCTTGGGCCAGACGCGAAGCGCCTGGTTCAGTCTTCGCACATCGCCCACTCAGGCGGGCAACCGGAAGATCATAACCTGTGCTCCCCCAGAACCCCAAACCGCGACGTGCCTCACCGCGCACCTTTCAAAACTGGCAAGAAGTGTCACGCCTCGGTCACGTACGGCACCCTCAGGTCGCGACGACCACCGGGACGATCATCGGGCGTCGCCTCAGCCTGCGCGAGACCCAGGCCCCGATGGTGCGGCGGATCACCTGCTGGATGCGGTACTCGTCGTCCACACCGTCAGCCAGGGCCTGCTCGATGGCCGCGATGAGCTGGCGCTTGACGTCCTCGAAGACGGAGGCCTCCTCCGCGAATCCCCGGGTGTGGATGTCGGGACCTGCCACCATGCGACGACTGTGGAAGTTCACCACCGCGACCACGGAGATGAAGCCCTCCTCGCCCAGGATCAGCCGGTCCGAGATGGAGTCGGTGATGTCACCGACGGTGGAGCCGTCGACGAAGACGTAGGCCGCATCGACCCGGCCCACCTTCCTGGCCCGCCCGTCGGCCAGGTCCACCACGTCACCGTCCTCGCACACCACCGTGTTCTCCGCCGGGACCCCGGTGGCGATGGCCAGCTTCGCATTGGCGATGAGGTGCCTGATCTCCCCGTGGACCGGCATCACGTTGCGGGGCTTGAGGATGTTGTAGCAGTACAGCAGCTCCCCGGCCGAGGCGTGCCCTGAGACGTGGACGAAGGCGTTGCCCTTGTGCACCACCTGCGCGCCGAGCTTGGTCAGCCCGTTGATAACCCGGTAGACGGAGTTCTCGTTGCCGGGGATGAGGGAGCTGGCCAGCAGCACGACATCCCCCGGGCCGAGCTCGATGACCGGATGCTCCCGGTTCGCGATGCGACTCAGCGCGGCCAACGGCTCCCCCTGGGACCCGGTGGAGATGATGACCACCTCGTCGTCGCGATACTTGTCGATCTCCTTCATCTCGATGAGCACATCGCCCGGCACGTGCAGGTAGCCCAGGTCCCTGGCCGTGGTCATGTTGCGCACCATCGAGCGCCCGACGTAGGCCACCTTCCGGCCGTGCTTGACCGCGAGGTTCAGCACCTGCTGGACCCGGTGGACATGGCTGGCGAAGCAGGCGATGACCAGCTTCTGCTGGGCCTGGTCGAACACCCGGGCCAGCGACGGCTCGATGTCCTTCTCCAGCGGGGTGAAGCCGGGGGTCTCGGCGTTGGTGGAGTCCGGCATGAACAGGTCCACGCCCTCCTCCGCGAGCCGCGCGAAGCCCCTGAGATCGGTGAGCCTGCCGTCCAGCGGCAGCTGGTCCATCTTGAAGTCACCGGTGTGCAGGACGGTGCCTGCCTTGGTGCGCAGCGCCACGGCCAGGCCGTCGGGGATGGAGTGATTGACCGCGAAGAACTCCAGCTCGAAGTTGCCCGCGCGGTGCCGCTGCCCCTCCTTGACCTCGTGGAGTTGGTAGCCGCGGATGCGGTGCTCCTTGAGCTTGCCCGCCACCAGGGCCAGGGTGAGCTTGGAGCCGTAGATCGGGATGTCGGCGCGCTGCTTGAGCAGGTAGGGCACCGCCCCGATGTGGTCCTCGTGGCCGTGGGTGAGCACCAGCGCCCGGATGTCGTCCAGCCTGCCCTCCAGGATGTCCAGGGCCGGGAGGATCAGGTCCACCCCGGGGTGGCGCTCCTCGGGGAACAGCACACCGCAGTCAACGAGCGCGATCTCCCCGTCGATCTCGAAGGAGGCGCTGTTGCGTCCGACGTCACCGAGCCCGCCGAGCGGGATGATGCGCAGGGTGCCGGGCTTGAGTTCTGGGGGCGTGCGAAGTTCACTCACGTGCCAAGGGTAGCCTCCCAACCCGCACTTCGGCCCCATCGGCTCCCGCACATCGGTGCAACCCACATGGCGGAAAGTCATCTCTTCCCCTCTTTCTTTTTTTCTCGCAGAACCGTCTCCACGACGCCAGGAGCGTTGGTAGGGTGAATGCTGAGTTCGCAGCTCGACGAGGAGGAAGCGATGTTGCCCACCTTCACCCGACGTTCTGCCCTGGCGGGAGCAGGTGCCGCCCTGACGGCCGGTCTTGCCGCATGCGCCCCGCCCGATCCGGGCAGGGTCAACGCCGATCCCCCGATCCCGCCCGCCGACGGCCCCGTCACCATCACCTACTGGGCGTGGTTGAAGGACCTGCAGAAGGTCTGCGACGTGTTCAACGCCACGCAGGATCGGATCCGGGTGGAGGCGACCTGGATTCCCGGCGGCAACAGCGGCGGCTACGCGAAGATCCTCTCCGCCGTCGCGGCCGGGGGCGGCCCGGACATCGCCCAGGTGGAATTGCGTTCCCTGCCCGAGTTCGCGCTCGCGGGCGCCCTGGTGGACCTCAACCGCTACGGCTTCAGCGAACACTTCGCCGCCTTCGACCCCGGCGCGCTCGCCCAGGCGAGGGTCGGCGAGTCGGTCTGGGGAGTCCCGCAGGACACCGGCCCCGTCGCCACCTTCTACAACCGGGAGGTGCTCGAGGGCGAGCTCGGCCTGCAGGCCCCGCGCACCTGGGAGGATTTCCGTGAGGTCTGCGGGGCCGTCAAGGACCGCGGGCGGAGCTTCATGGCCCTGGACCCTGCTGACGGTTCCTACATCGTGTCCTGGGCGATGCAGTCCGGGGCCACCTGGTTCCGCCCCGAGGGGGACGGCTGGGTGGTCGACATGACCGACGAGGCATCGCTGCGGGTGGCCGAGTTCTGGGACCGCATCCTCGCCGAGAAGCTCCTGAACACCGGCTTCGGCGCCTTCTCCACGCCGTGGATGGCCGCCGCCGGTGAGGGCAGGGTGCTGTCCACCATCAGTGGTTCCTGGAGTGATGCGCTGATCGAGTCGGTGCCGGGAGGCTCCGGGAAGTGGGCCGTGGCCCCGATGCCAACCTGGCCGGGCGGCAACGCCTCCGGTGGCCACGGCGGATCGTCGGCGGCCATCCTGTCGACCAGCGCCCATCCGGCGGAGGCCCTGGAGTTCTGCACCTGGATGTGCACCGACCCGGCGGGCATCGACGCCATGATCGAGTTCTCCGGGATCGGCTGGTCCCCGGCCGCCGACTACATCGGCACCATACGGCAGCAGCCCTCCGAGTTCTTCTCCGGGCAGAACTACAACGAGGAGGTCATCGTGGACATGGCGGCCGGGCAGAACCTGGAGTGGACCTGGGCGCCACTGATGGAGCGGGCGATGGCCCTGATCGGCGACGGCATGGGGGCGGCGATCAACGGCGAGGTGTCGCTGGTCGACATGTTCGCCAACTCGCAGACCAGGATCGTCGAGATCATGCGTGGGCTCGGCCTGAACGCGGAGGAGGCGAAATGAGATCGAGAACCGCCCCGTGGCTCCTGCTGGCCCCGTTCCTGGTGGTCTTCATCGGGACCGTGATCGTGCCGATCTGCATGGCCGTCGGCTACTCCTTCATGCGAGTTGAACGCTCCGGGCTACTCGGGGAGAGCGGCGTCAGAAGCGTCTTCGCCGGTTTCGACAACTACGCGGCGGCCCTGGCGAACCAGAACTTCACCGCAGCCATCGGCAGGATGGTGCTGTTCGGCGTGGTGCAGGTCACCGTCATGATCGTCTGCGCCATCGTCCTGGCCCTGCTGCTGGAGAGCGTCAGCGCCCGCTGGCCGGGCTTGTTCCGCTCCGTCTACTTCATGCCCTACGGCATCCCGGGAGTCATCGCGACCATCCTGTGGTCCTTCCTCTACATCCCGGGTCTGAGCCCCATCGTCGACGTGCTCCGGCTGGTCGGCCTCGAGGTTGACTTCCTCGGTCCTGAAACAGTGCTGTGGTCCATCGCGAACATCGTCACGTGGACCTACACGGGCTACAACATGCTCATCATCATCGCGCAGCTCAAGTCGATCCCCGGGGAGCTGTACGAGGCAGCCCGGATCGATGGCGCGGGCACCTTGGGAATCGTACGCCACGTCCAACTGCCGCTGATCCGCTCCGCTGTGATGCTGACCATCATCTTCTCGATCATCGGCACCCTGCAGCTGTTCGCCGAACCCCGGCTGCTGCAGTCCATGAGTGCCGGAATCTCCTCGGAGTACACCCCGAACATGTCAACCTACGCCTACGCATTCCAGTACAACATGATCGGGATGGCCGCCGCCCAGGCCGTCATCATCGCCGTCTCGGCCTTCATCCTCTCGGCCCTGGCGCTGGGCATCGCACAGTGGACGGAGCGTCGCCGATGAACACCACCACTTCCCGCCCCCGCCGCGTCGACGAGCGCTCCGGTGCCCGGGCCGCGGGACGCAGACCCGCCACGACGATCATCGTCACCTCCCTGCTGGCCATCGTCGCGATCTACTTCCTGGTCCCGATCCACTGGGTGGTGGTCAATGCGACCAAGAGCACCGAGGACCTCTTCGGCACCAGCGGTTTCTGGTTCGGCAACGGCTTCCGGCTGATCGAGAACATCCAGGCCGTGCTCACCGCCAACAACGCCGTGTTCTCCCGGTGGGCGCTGAACTCGCTGATCTACTCCGGAATCGGTTCGGTTGCAGCCACCTACTTCGCGGTCGCGGGCGGCTACGCCCTGGCCAAGTACCGCTTCCCCGGCCGTCGCCTCATCCACGCCCTGGTGCTCGGTGGCGTCCTGGTGCCCGGCACCGCGACGGCGCTGCCGCTGTTCTTCCTGTTCTCCAACCTGGGCCTGACCAACACCTACTGGTCGGTCCTCATCCCGTCGATGGCAAGCCCCTTCGGGCTTTTCCTCGCCTCGATCTACACCAGTGCGGCCATCCCGGACGAGGTGCTGGAGTCGGGTCGTATCGACGGTCTGGGTGAGCTTGGGGTCTTCCACCGGATCGCACTGCCCCAGCTGACACCTGCCATCGTGACCATCGTGTTGTTCCAGTTCGTCGGCATCTGGAACAACTACTTCCTACCGCTGGTGATGCTGGCCGACGAGAAGCTCTACCCGATCACCCTGGGGCTGGACAACTGGCGGGCCCAGACCGACCGGCTGCCCGAGTTCTACCAGCTGACCGTCGGCGGGGCGCTGCTGTCGGTGATCCCGCTGGCCATCCTGATCCTCGTGCTGCAGCGGTTCTGGCGAGGCGGCCTGACCGAGGGTTCCGTCAAGGGCTGAAAGTTCTCACTACACTGGCGGCCATGTCCGTTCCCGATTCCGTGCGCCTGGCCCTGCCCTCCGAGGCCGTCGACGTGGCCCGCCTGCAGCGCAAGGCGTGGTCCCGGACCCCCGGCATGGCCCCCGCGCTCGTGGCCTTCCCCGCCGACCAGGCCGTGCGCACCTGGCACGAGGCCATCGTGAAACCGCCCCTGGCCCACTGCCGGGTGCTGGTGGCACTCCGGCAGGGACAGGTGGTGGGTTTCGCCGTCACCGGCCCCAGCGACGACCCCGACGCCGCCGTCGATGACGGGATGATCGCCGAATTCGTGGTGGACCGCGATGAGTTGGGAGATGACGCCTCCCGCCTGCTCAACGCCGCGGTGGACACGCTGCGGGCCGACGGCTACGAAACCGCCACCTGGTGGGTCCGCAGCCACGATGACGCCCTGCGCGGCTTCCTCGTCGAGTGCGGCTGGGTCGCCGACGGCGCCCACCGCGCCCTCGGGTTCGAGGACGAGGCCGACGCCGTCAAACAGGTACGCCTGATGACCCGGATCGGTTCAGAGCCCGAGCACTGACTCCATCCCCAGGGTCAGCCCCGGGTGGGCGATGACGTGCCGGATGCCCGCCAGCACCCCGGGCATGAAGCTCGCCCGGTCGTGGCTGTCGTGCCGGATGGTGAGGGTCTCCCCCGCCGTGCCCAGCAACACCTCCTGGTGGGCGACGAGCCCCATCAACCTCACCCCGTGGACGTGGATTCCCTCCACGACGGCCCCTCTGGCACCGTCGTCGTGGACCGTGGCATCGGGCACCGGGCCGAGCCCTGCAGCTTCGCGGGCCGCCGCGATCCTCCCGGCCGTGGTGACCGCGGTACCCGAAGGGGCATCCGCCTTGTTGGGGTGGTGCAGCTCCACGATCTCCACGCTCGGGTAGAACGGCGCCGCCTTCGCGGCGAACTGCATCATCAGCACCGCGCCGATGGAGAAGTTCGAGGCGATCAGCACCCCCGTCTCGGGATGTGCCGCGCACAGCTGACGCACCTGATCCAGGCGTTCCGGGGTGAATCCCGTGGTGCCGATGACCATGTTGATGCCCCGCCCCAGGCACCACTCGATGTTGTCCATCACCGAGTCAGGGTGGGTGAAGTCCACCGCCACCTGGGCCCGCCCGATCTGGTCCCGGGGCTCACCGATGTCCACCCCGGCGATGGCATCCATGTCCTCGGCCTGGGTCACCGCCCGCACCACCTCGGAGCCCATCCGGCCACTCGAGCCGAAGATCCCCACCAGGATTCTGTCCATCTGTCTTCCCTTTCGTTGCGACAGGCACCAGTCAACCAGCTTTCCCCGTCCTGCGTGCACACAACGTCGAACGGCCGGGAGCGGATTCGCTCCCGGCCGTTCGACGTCACGACATCACTCCTGCTCGGAGTCCTCGGACTGTGCCTCGGTCTCCTCCACCACGGGGATGAGGCTCAGCTTGCCGCGGTCGTCGATCTCCGAGATCTCCACCTGGAGCTTCTGCCCCACCGAGACCACATCCTCGACGTCCTCCACGCGCTTGCCCCCGGCCAGTGCCCGGAGCTTGCTGATGTGCAGCAGCCCGTCCTTGCCCGGCAGCAGCGAGACGAAGGCCCCGAAGGTGGTGATCTTCACCACGGTGCCGAGGTAGCGCTCCCCCTTCTCCGGCAGGTGCGGGTTCGCAATCGCGTTGATCGCGGCGACGGCGGCCTCCGCGGCCTCGCCGGTCTCGGCCCCGACGTAGATCGTGCCGTCGTCCTCGATGGCGATGTTCGCGCCCGTGTCGTCCTGGATCTGGTTGATGACCTTGCCCTTGGGGCCGATGACCTCACCGATCTTGTCCACCGGGATGCGGATGGTCACGATGCGCGGCGCGTAGGGGCTCATCTCGTCCGGGGTGTCGATGGCCTCACCCATCACCTCGAGCAGCGTGTGCCGGGCCTCGCGGGCCTGCAGCAGCGCCTTCTGCAGCTCGGCGGCGGGGATGCCGTTCAGCTTGGTGTCGAGCTGCAACGCGGTCACGAAGTCCTTGGTGCCCGCCACCTTGAAGTCCATGTCACCAAGCGCATCCTCGGCGCCCAGGATGTCGGTCAGCGCGACGTAGCGCGTCTGGCCGTCGATCTCCTCGCTCATCAGACCCATCGCGATACCCGCGACGGGGGCCTTCAGCGGGACACCCGCGTTGAGCAGCGACAGGGTCGAGGCGCACACCGACCCCATCGAGGTGGAGCCGTTCGAGCCCAGCGCCTCGGAAACCTGGCGGATGGCGTACGGGAACTCCTCACGGGTCGGCAGCACCGGGAACAGGGCCCGCTCCGCCAGCGCCCCGTGGCCAATCTCGCGGCGCTTCGGGGAACCGACGCGCCCCGTCTCACCCGTCGAGAACGGCGGGAAGTTGTAGTTGTGCATGTAGCGCTTGGTGGTCTCCGGGGACAGGGAGTCGATCTTCTGCTCCAGGTCCAGCATGTTGAGCGTGGAGACACCGAGGATCTGGGTCTCGCCACGCTGGAACAGCGCGGAGCCGTGGACCCGGGGAATCACCGCGACCTCCGCCGAGAGGGTGCGGATGTCACGGGGGCCGCGCCCATCGATGCGGACCCCCTCGGTGAGGGTGCGGTGCCGCACGATCTGCTTCGTCAGCGCCTTCAGGGCCGCAGCAATCTCGTTGCCACGCTCCTCGAAGCGCTCCGCCAGCTGCTCGGTGACCTCCGCCCGGATGGCGTGGGTGGCATCGTCGCGGTCCTGCTTGCCGGGGATCTGCATGGCCTCGGCGATGCGCTGGGCGGCCAGCTCCTCGACGGCGGCGTAGACGTCGTCCTCGTAGTCGCGGAAGACCGGGAAGTCGTAGGTCTCCTTCGGCAGCTTCGCCTTCAGCTCCGACTGGGCGTCGCAGAGGACCTTGATGAACGGCTTGGCGGCCTCCAGCCCCTGCCCCACGACCTCCTCGGTCGGGGCGGCCTTCCCGGCCCGGACGTTCTCCCAGGTGGCCTCGGTCCCGCCGGCCTCGACCATCATGATGGCGACATCGCCGTCAGCCAGCACCCGACCGGCCACAACCATCTGGAAGGAGGAGCGAGAGACCTGCTCCACGGTCGGGAAGCAGACCCAGGTGTCGTCGATCAGGGCGATGCGGATACCGCCGATGGGCCCGGAGAAGGGCAGCCCGGCCAGCGTGGTGGCCATCGAGGCCGCGTTGATGGCCACGACGTCGTAGTAGTGCCTGGGGTTCAGGGACAAGACGTTGACGATGACCTGGACCTCGTTGCGCAGCCCCTTGACGAAGGCAGGACGCAGCGGGCGGTCGATGAGACGGGCGGCCAGGATGGCGGCCTCGCCGGGGCGTCCCTCACGACGGAAGAAGGAGCCGGGGATGCGCCCTGCGGCGTACATCCGCTCCTCGATGTCGACGGTGAGCGGGAAGAAGTCGATGGCGTCACGCGGCGCCTTGGCCGCGGTCGTCGCGGCGAGCAACATCGTGTCGCCGTCCAGGTACACGGCCGCGGATCCATCGGCCTGCTGGGCGAGGATGCCGGATTCGAAACGAATGACGTGACGACCGTACTTGCCGTTGTCGATGACGGCTTCGGTGTATTCGAGACCAGGTCCTTCCATGGACAAAGCTGGCTCCTTTCGATGGTTGGCTGCCCGCAGGCCACGGCCGAGCCGCCAGTGCCACCGGCCTTCGATCGAGGCCCGCGGGGCCGTTACCGGTCCCGAGAACCACTACCGAGGACCAGGTGAGACCGCCTGGCGGGCAGCAGAGAGACAAAGTGCGATGAAGATGAAGTTGTGTTCGACGGGAATCCTACCGGGTTCCCGCCCCAAAGCACGAGTGACAGCCCCACGAGCGTGGGGCTGTCACCTGGAGTGCTCGAAAGGCCTTCAGATCAGCGACGCAGGCCGAGGCGGGCGATGAGCTCGCGGTAGTGCTCGACATCCTCACGGGCCACGTAGTTGAGCAGACGGCGGCGCTGGCCGACCATCAGCATCAGACCGCGACGGCTGTGGTGGTCACCCTTGTGGACCTTGAGGTGCTCGGTCAGGTGAGAGATCCGCTTGGTCAGCAGGGCGATCTGCACGTCCGGCGACCCGGTGTCGCCCGGGGTCTTGGCGTACTCTTCGATGATCTTCTTCTTCTCGGCAGCATCCATGTCCATGGGCTCCTTCCGGTTCGCTGCACGGCGCCCCCGTCGCGGGTGCTGTCGGGGCTCTTGGTGGGCCGTGGCCGATCTACGGCAACTGCGACAGACTATCACCCGGAATCGCTGCCGCCCAATCGTCACCCATTCGGCCGACTCGGGCAAGGCAGGCGCTAAGGTTGCGGTCAATCGCTTCGTAAGAGAGGACCTTGCCATGGCCGTCATTGTTCGTACCGTCACCGAAGCCGACCTGCCCGCCCTCCGGAAGCATCAGGTGCGCCCTGAGCTGAACCTGGTCGATGAGCACTTCGCCGAGGCCCGGGCGGGCACCCTGATCTTCGCCGTCGCCCTCGACGGGGAGGAGCCGCTCGGCACCGCTCTGCTGGACTTCGGGCCCGAGGCCGTGGTCCCCGAACTGCGCAACATGTTCGTCTACCCCCACGCCCGCCGTCGCGGCGCCGGACGGGCCCTGACCTCCTGGATCGAGGACCAGGCCCGGGCCGCCGGTTACCGCGAGGTCCATCTGGCGGTGGACCCGAACAACGAGAAGGCGATCCCGCTGTACGTGTCACTGGACTACCTGCCGACCGGGGAGCACCTGCTGGTGGAGAGCCCCGAGGTGCCCCAGGTCGGCGAGGATCTGGAGCCCAGCAGCCACTACGCGATCTACAAGAAGGCCTTGTTCACGATCTGACCGGCTGCGAAGCCTCGAGGAGGCGACGGCACTCGGCCACGTCACGCTGCATCTGCTCGATCAGCTGACCCACACCGTCGAACCGCACCTGGCCTCGCAGCCGGGCCACGAAGTCCACGTCGATGTGGACCCCGTACAGCTCCAGATCCTCCCGGTCCAGCACGTAGGTCTCCACCCTGCGGTCGCCCCCCTCGAAGGTCGGGTTCGACCCGACGGAGATCGCCGCGGGCAGCGGCTGCCCACCCCTGGGGGTCAGCCAGCCCGCGTACACGCCGTCGGCGGGAACCGCCATCTCGGGTGGGACGCTGAGGTTCGCGGTCGGGAATCCCAGCTCCCGCCCCCGCTGGTCACCGACGACCACGACCCCACTGAACCGGAACCATCGGCCCAGGTGCTCGGCAGCCAGGGCGACGTCCCCGGCCTCCAGGGCGTCGCGGATCAGGGTCGAGCAGGTGGTCTGCTGGTCAATGGTGGCCAGCTCCAGGGCGCGCACCTCGAAGCGCCCCGAGGCGAGTTCCCGCAGGGTGGCGACATCGCCTGCGGCCCGGTGCCCGAAGCGGAAGTTCTCCCCCACCACCACCACGCGGGGCTCAAGGGGGGTGACGAATCGCTCCACGAACTCCGCCGGGCTCATGGCGGCCACCTTCTCGTCGAAACGCACCACCCGCACCTCGTGGGCGCCTGCCGCCTTGAGCAGATCGATCCGCTGCTCCAGCCCGGTCACCAGCCTCGGCGCCGCCTCGGGCCGCAACACGCTCAGCGGGTGGGGCCAGAAGGTGATGACGGCGAGCTCGTCCTCGCCACGCTCGGCCTGCAGGACACTTTGATGACCACGGTGGACGCCATCGAAATTGCCGATGGCCACGATGCGGGTTCCACGATTCACGGCCCATACGTTAGCCGCGCCGGGGCGTGAGCGCACCCGGACATGGGCCGCCGCCCGGCACCTGGGGTACCGGGCGGCGGCCCTCGGAGGGTGCTCAGCCCTCCTCGAGCACGACGTAGAGCTGCCTGGGGCCGTGCACCCCCTCGACCCGGCTCAGCTCGATGTCACTGGTCGCCGAGCCGCCACTGATCCAGGTGACGGGTTGACCCGCCACGACGGCGGGCTTCAGCCGGTGCACCGCCTCGGGGACATCGGAGACCACCGTCTCGGCACGCACCACGCAGACGTGGCGATCCGGGACCAGCGTCAGGGCACGACGACCCTGATCCGCCGAGTGATCCAGGGCGATGGTTCCGGTCTCGGCCATCGACACCGCCGAGCCGGTGAGCACCGCGTCGATGTCGTTGAGCTGCTGATGGGTCAGCTGGTGGTCGCGGACGACCTCGAGCCCGGCCGCGGTCACGGCATCCACCCAGGCCTGGGGCACCCCGTCGGGGACCACGACGGTGCGCGCTCCCAACTCCACCAGCGCGGTGACCACCGCCTTCGCGGTCTCGGAGGCAGGGGTGCGGGTGATCCGGGCCTTGTAGTCGAGGATGTTCTCGACGAAGGTCTCCAGCACGTCCTCCAGCGGGGTCGGCTGGTCGTAGACCCATGCGACGGGGACGTCCTTGACCGGGTCCTTCTCCGTGACATCCTTCGTGGCCTCACGGATGCGGGCCAGGATTTCTTCACGCGCGCTCACTTCGCGGCCTCCTCTCGGTCCTTCCACCAGTCGCGGAAGGTCTGTTTCGGCGGCACCGGCAGGTCGCGCGCGCTGCTCCAGCCAGAGGCCGGCCACGGCAACGCACCGAAGTGGGACCGCTTGCGGAACAGGCGTCCCGCCATCTTGCTGAAGAACTGGACGAAGGCCAGGTTGCGCCCCTTCGCGAAGACCCAACCCACCATCTTGAAGATCAGCGACTCCACCGTGGGACGGTGCGCGGTCTTCTTCTGCACCACCTTGTTGCGCATGTGGACCAGGATGTCCGAGATGGGGATCTTCACCGGACACACGTCGTTGCAGGCACCACACAGGGTGGAGGCGTACGGCAGGGACTTGTCCACCTCCGAGGCCACTCCCCGCAGCTGCGGGGTGAGGATGGCCCCGATCGGCCCCGGGTAGACCGAGCCGTAGGAGTGCCCCCCGACCCGCTCGTAGACGGGGCAGACGTTCATGCAGGCCGAACAACGGATGCAGCGCAGCGCCTCCCGACCCACAGGGTCGGAGAGCACCTTGGTGCGGCCGTTGTCGAGAAGCACCACGTGCAGGTCCTGCGGGCCGTCACCGGGAGTGACCCCGGTCCAGATGGAGGTGTAGGGGTTCATCCGCTCACCGGTGGAGCTGCGCGGCAGCAGTCGCAGGAAGACCTCCAGGTCCTCGAAGGTGGGCACCAGCTTCTCGATGCCCACCACTGAGATCAGGGTCTCCGGCAGGGTCAGGCACATCCGCCCGTTGCCCTCGGACTCGACGATGACCAGCGATCCGGTCTCGGCGACGATGAAGTTGCCCCCGGAGACGGCGACCTTGGCGCGCAGGAATTTCTCCCTCAGGTGGGTGCGGGCAGCGCCCGCCAACTCCGGCGGGTTGTCGCTGATGCCCTCGGGTGCCGGGGTCCCCCACTGTCCCATCTCCTTGAGGAAGATCTCGCGCACCTCGGAGCGGTTGCGGTGGATGGCGGGCACCAGGATGTGCGACGGCCGGTCGTGGCCCAGCTGGACGATGAGCTCGGCCAGGTCGGTCTCCCACGAGGCGATCCCGGCCTCCTCGAGGGCCTCGTTGAGGTCGATCTCCTGGGTGGCCATCGACTTGATCTTGACCACCTCCCGGGTGTTCTTGCTGCGCGCGATGTCGATGACGATCCGGTTGGCCTCCTCGGCGTCGCGGGCCCAGTGGACCGTGATGCCCGCAGCGGTCATGGCGGCCTCCGCCTGGAGCAGGTACTGGTCCAGGTGCCGTCCCACCCGGTTCTTGATCTGCTCCCCGGCCTCACGCAGCTCCTCCCAGTTCGCGACCTCGGAGGCGCGGGTGGCCCGCTTGGCCCGGATCACGGAGGTGGCATGGTGCAGGTTCTTGCGGAGCTGCTGGTTGTCCAGCGCCCCTTTCACAGCCTTCGGGAAGGCGGGCATCCCCAGGTAGGTGCCGGACGGCGGGGCCGGGGTGAGCCGCCTGCGGCTCTCGGTGACGGTCATGCTGCGTCTCCTTCCGTGTGGGCGAGGATTTCGGCCAGGTGAATCGGTTTGACCCCGGCCTTCATCCGGTGGAGCAGGCCGGTGATGTGCATCAGGCAGGCGTTGTCCCCGGTGACGACATACTCGGCCCCCGTCGACTTGACGTTGCGGGCCTTGTCGGAGCCCATCGCGACGGAGACGTCCGGGTTCTTGACGGAGAACGTCCCACCGAAGCCGCAGCACTGCTCCGCGTCGGGCAGCGGGGCCAGGTCGATGCCACGCACCGCCTGGAGCAGCTGGTAGGGCCGGTCCCCCACCTTCGCGACGCGGGCGGAGTGGCAGGTCGGGTGGTAGGTCACCCGGTGCGGGAAGTACGCACCGACGTCGGTGACGCCCAGCACGTCGACGAGGAACTCGGTGAAGTCGTAGGACCGCTTCACCAGTTCCTCCGCCGTCCGCTTCAGCCCCTCATCCCCGGCCCGTTCAGCGAGCATCGGGTGCTGGTGGCGCACCGCACCGACGCAGGAGCCGGACGGGCCGACGATGTAGTCGTACCCCTCGAAGGCCCGGGCGTAGCTCTTGACCGACCCCAGGGCCTCCTTGAAGTAGCCGGTGTTGGTGTGCATCTGCCCGCAGCAGGTCTGCTCCTTGGGGAACACGACCGTGCAGCCGAGGCGTTCCAACACCGTGACCACCGCGATGGGGGTGCTGGGGAACATCGTGTCGTTGAGACAGGTGGCGAACAGGGCCACCGTCTTTCCAGTTCCAGGTGCCATGTCTCTCTCCTTGTTGACGAGGCAGTCCAGTAGGTTTCAGGGAAGCAGCCAGCTGAGCACCGGGGTGGACATCAACCCGGAGATCACGCAGAGCAGGATGAGCAGGATGAAACTCCATGCGATGATGCGACGCAGAATGGCCGATTCGCTGCCCGCCAGCCCGATGGCGCTGGCCGCGATGGCCAGGGACTGGGGCGAGATCATCTTGCCGACGACGCCACCCGCGGCATTGGAGCCGACGAGCAGGGCCCGCATCTTCTCCACGCCCAGGGCGGAGGCGTCGCCGATCTGCTGGCCGACGCCGGACTGGAGGTTGGAGAACAGGATGTTGGCCGAGGTGTCGGAGCCGGTGACATAGGTACCGATCCAGCCGAGGACAGGGGCGAAGAACGGGTAGATGACACCTGCACCGGCGAAGAACATGCCGAGCGCCAAGGTCTGCCCGGAATCACCCATCACGTAGGCCAGAGCCACCACGGAACCGATGGTCAGCATCGCGAACTTCATCTTCTTGACGTTGGCCCACAGTTCCTTGAACAGGTCAGCGACCGAGACCCGGTAGACCACCGCGGTCAGGATGGCCACCAGGGCCAGCAAAATGCCGGGGGTCGAGGCCCAGGCGAAGGTGTAGCTCTGGTGCGCCGAGGCGGCACCCGAGGCCTCGAGCAGGCCGTCGAGCCCTGGCCAGGCGAACTTGACGTCGAGGCCCTTCAGCCAGCCCTTGACCGCCGGGATCGCGGCCATGCCGAAGATCACAATGACCATGAGGTAGGGCACCAGCGCCATGAAGATGCGGCCACCGGTGAGGTTCGAGGTGTCCGGCGTCTGGACCTCCACCGGTTCGGTCTCCAACTCGGGATCGACGGGCTCGCCGATGCGAGGGATGGCCTCCGCTCCGCCCTCGGCCTTCCAGAACCGGGTGAAGGCGATGGCCACGCCGACAGTGACGACCGCGGCGATGAGCTCGGTGAGGTTGTACAGCGGGGTGGCCGAGACGATCCACTTGACGATGCCGAAGGTGACACCGACGACGAGCCCCACGGGCCAGCACTGTTTGACCCCCTGCTTGCCGTCCATGACGGCCAGCAGCAGGAAGGGCACCACGAGGCAGAGCATCGCGGTGATCTGGCCCGTGATCGGGGAGATCGCCAGCACGTTGTCACCGAAGCCACCGGTCTTGGCAGCCATGAGCACGGGAAGACCCACGGCCCCGAAGGCCACGGGGACCGTGTTGGCCAGCAGCGCGATGAGGGCGGCCCGGATCTTGGAGAATCCGATGGCCACGAGCATCACGGCCGTGATGGCGACGGGGGCACCGAAACCGGCCAGGGCCTCCAGCAGACCGCCGAAACAGAAGGCGATGAGCAGTCCCAGGACCCGGGGGTCATCGCTGATGAGGAAGAAGGTGTTGCGCAGGTCCTCGAAGCGGCCCGAGATGACCGTCACCTGGTACATCCAGATCGCCATGAGCAGGATCCACACGATGGGGAAGAGGCCGTAGACGAAGCCATGGACGCTGGTCGACAGCGCCATGAGGGCGGGCATCTTGAAGGCCAGGATGGCCACGAGGAACGCAAGCGCCCAGGAGACGGCACCTGCCACGTGTGCCTTCCATCTGAGTGCGCCCAGCGTGATGAGCATGCAGGCGATCGGGATGAGCGCCACCAGAGCTGAGAGCCATTGGGCCCCCAGCGGGTTCAGTGAGGGCTGGAACCCCTCCAACAGAATCAACATGGGTTGAACTCCATCGTCCGTCGGGCCCACCGCAGACCCGAATTGGTCCGACCTTAACACCTCCCCGGACGCGACACGCCATCGGGGTGGCAATTGGTCCGACCGAACTGATCATCCCGATGGATGGTCCCACCCCATGAGCTTGTCCGGAGGTGTCAGAATGTGGGTGTGTCCGTTGACGAACGCAAGGCCCATCAGGTGGCTCTCGACCACATCGAGAGCGAGCTGCTCACCGGCAACTACCCCGTCGGCACGAAGCTTCCGCCGGAGCGCGAACTCGCCGAGCAGCTCGGGGTGAGTCGCGGCGCCGTGCGCGAGGCCATCCGGGTGCTCCAGGCCCAGGGAATCCTCGAGTCCCTGCCCGGCCCCGGCCGTGGCACTCGCACCATCGCCGGACACACGGAAGCCCTGGGAAAACTGCTGCGCCTGCATCTGGCCGTCACCACCACCTCAGCCGCTGACCTGACCGAGACCCGCAGCGCACTGGAACGGGTCACTGCCTCGCTCGCCGCCCGCCACCGCGACACCGCAGCGCTGAGCCGCATGGCAGAGCTGGTGGCACGTATGGATGACGAGGAGGACCTCACCCCGTTCAACCTGTTGGACACCGAGTTCCACCTGGAGATCGCCCAGGCCGCACGACACTCCTTCATCGGAGATCTCACCTGTGCCATCAGGCTGGCCCTCAGGGATCCCATCCACCGGGCATCGGTCGCGATGCCGAACTGGCAGGACCTGCGTGCCACGCTCTGCACCCAGCACCGGGGCATCCTCGAAGCTGTCACCGACGGCGATCAGGAGAGCGCCGCTGAGCGGATGGATGAGCACATCCGCAGCGCCTACGCGATCCTCAAACCTGAACTCTAAACCAGCACTGCAACAGGGCGGGCCCCCTCGCCGTCGGGACGGTAGAGCCCCAACAGCTCCCCCCCGGGCGAGATCACCCCGGTCACCTCGGCCGGGACCGGCACCCGAATCCTGCGACCGAAGCGGACATCCGCCGCCGTGACCTCGTCCAGATCGAGGCAGGGAAAGCTCAGCCGCGCCGCCTCCGCCATCGGCATCAACGCCGGGGGCTCCTCCCCCAGCTCCACCGCGACCCTGAGGTCGTAGGCACCGATCCGGGTGCGTCGCAGCGCCGTGAGGTGGCCACCCACCCCCAGGGCCGTCCCCAGGTCGCGGGCGATGGCACGGATGTAGGTGCCGGAGCTGCACTCGACATCGACGTCCAGGTCGAGCACCCCGTCGCCGGGGCGGGCATCCAGGACGTCCAGGCGGGTGACCTCCACCTCGCGGGCCTTCAACTCCACCTCGATGCCCTGTCGCACCAGGTCGTGGGCACGCCTGCCCTGGACCTTGATGGCTGAGACCGCCGAGGGCACCTGGGAGATGACCCCCCGAAGCGGCCGCAGGGCCTGCTCGATCTCCGCCGCGCTGAGAGCGCTGGCATCGGCCATCGCCGTCACCTCGCCGTCGGCATCATCGGTGCTGGAGGAGGCCCCCAACCGGATCGTGGCCAGGTAGCGCTTGTCGTGGAGGGCCAAGTGCCCGAGCAGCCGGGTGGCACGGTTGACTCCCAGGATCAGCACCCCGGTGGCCATCGGGTCGAGGGTCCCGGCGTGCCCGATCTTCCGCGTGCCGAGCAGCCGACGGAGCCTTCCCACAACCTGGTGTGAGGTCAGCCCCGTCGGCTTGTCGACAACGACGATCCCGGAGGCCGAGATCACTCGCCCTCGTCGATCTCGCGCGGCTTCTGGTACGGGTCCGCTTCGCCCGCGAAGGACTTTCCGACAGCTTGCGCCGCCACCTCCGCATCCTGGGCCGCGGCCCGCGCCAGCAGGTCCTCGATGCTGCGCGCCGCCTCAGGGGTGGCGTCCAGCACGAAGGTCAGCGACGGCGTGTGTCGCATCCCCAGCTGGGAGCCGAGCCTCGAGCGCAGCATCCCCGTGGCCGAGGTCAACGCGGCGGCGGTCCCGGCCCGCTCGGCGTCGTCCCCCATCACCGTGTAGAACACCGTGGCCTCACGGTTGTCCCCGGTCAGCCGTACATCGGTGATGGTGACGAAACCAAGCCTCGGGTCCTTCACCCGCCGCTCGATGGCAGAGGCGAGGATCACCTTGATCTGGTCTGCCAGCTTCGCATTCCTGGGGTTGGCCATCTCGTCCTCCTCAGGAGCGCTCGCGCTCGACCATCTCGAAGGTCTCGACGACATCACCGATCTTGATGTCGCCGTAACCACCCAGCGTCATGCCGCACTCGAAGCCCTCCCGGACCTCGATGACATCGTCCTTCTCGCGCCTGAGCGACGCGATGGAGGTTTCCGCCACGACGATGCCGTCGCGCAGCAGCCTGGCCTTCTGGTTGCGCTTGATCGCGCCGTCGATGACCATGCAGCCTGCGATGTTGCCGAACTTCGAGGAGCGGAAGATCTCGCGGATCTCGGCCTGGCCACGGATTTCCTCGGCGTAGATCGGCTTGAGCATCCCCTTGAGGGCGGCCTCGATCTCGTCGATGGCGGCGTAGATGACCGAGTGGTAGCGGATGTCCACGTTCTCGCGGTCCGCCAGCTGGGCCGCGTGGGCCGTGGCACGGACGTTGAAGCCGATGATGACGGCCTTCGAGGCCGCGGCCAGCGACACGTTGGTCTCGGTGATGGCACCGACACCACGGTCGATGACCCTGAGGCTGACCTCCTCGCCGACATCGATCTGGGACAGCGCGTCCTCCAAGGCCTCCACGGAACCTGCGCCGTCGCCCTTGAGGATGAGCAGCAGCTCCTGGGTCTCGCCCTTCTGCAGCTCGTCGAACAGCTGGTCGAGGGTCTTGCGACGGCTCGTCTTGGCCTGCTGGGCCGCCCGCATCCGCGCCTCACGCTTGTCGGCGATCTGGCGCGCCTTGCGGTCGTCCTCGACGACCAGGAAGTTGTCCCCGGCACCGGGCACCGCGGTCAGGCCGAGCACCTGGACCGGCATCGAGGGCGGAGCCTCGGTCACGTTGTCGCCCTGGTCGTTGATGAGGGCACGCACCCGACCGTGGGCCGAGCCGGCGACGATCGAGTCGCCGATCCGCAACGTTCCCCGGTGCACCAGGACGGTGGCGACGGGGCCGCGACCCTTGTCGAGGTGCGCCTCGATGGCCACGCCCTGGGCGGGCATGTCCGGATTGGCGCGCAGGTCGAGGGCGGCATCGGCGGTGAGCACGATGGCTTCCAGGAGGCTGTCCAGACCCTGCTTGGTGACCGCGGAGACATCGACGAACTGGGTGTCGCCGCCGTACTCCTCCGGCACGACCCCGAACTCGGAGAGCTGGCCGCGCACCCGCACCGGGTCGGCGGTCGGCTTGTCCACCTTGTTCACCGCGACGACGATCGGCACGTCGGCCGCCTTCGCGTGGTTGAGGGCCTCGATGGTCTGGGGCATCACGCCGTCATCGGCCGCGACGACGAGCACCGCGATGTCGGTGGACTTCGCGCCGCGGGCACGCATGGCGGTGAAGGCCTCGTGACCGGGGGTGTCGATGAAGGTGATGGCGCGTTCCTCGCCGTCCACCTCGGTCTCCACCTGGTAGGCACCGATGGCCTGGGTGATACCACCGGCCTCACCGGCCACCACGTTGGTGTGACGCAGCGCATCCAGCAGCTTGGTCTTGCCGTGATCGACGTGACCCATGACGGTCACGACCGGCGGCCTGGCCCTCAGGTCCTCCTCGTCACCGATGTTCTCGCCGAACTCCAGGTCGAAGGACTCCAGCAGCTCGCGGTCCTCGTCCTCGGGCGAGACCACCTCGATGTTGTACTCGAGCTCCGCACCCAGCACCTCGAGGGTGTCGTCGGCAACCGACTGGGTGGCGGTCACCATCTCACCCAGGTGGAACAGCACCTGCACCAGGGACGCGGGTTCGACGCCGATCTTCTCGGCCAAATCGGTCAGCGAGGCACCGCGACGCAGCCGGACCGTCTGGCCGTCGCCCTTGCGGACGCGCACACCACCGATCGACGGCGCCTCCATCTGGTCGAATTCCTGCCTGCGCTGCTTCTTCGACTTGCGGCCGCGCCTGCCACCGGCACCACCGCGGCCGAATGCGCCCTGGGTGGAGCCACCACGTCCGCGGCCACCGCCGCCACCACGACCGGCACCGCCGCCACCGGCGGGTGGGCCGCCGAATCCGCCACCGCCGCCGGGACGACCGGGGCCTCCTCCACCGGGGCGACCACGGCCGGGGGCCGGACGGCTGGAGCCGCGCACCGCAGCCTGGCCAAGATTCGAGTTCTGGGTCTTCGGCATCATGGCCGGGTTCGGGCGGGGCAGTCCACCGGTGCCACCCGGACGGGGCATCCGCTGCTGCTCACCCGGGCGGGGTGCGGCACCAGAGCCGCCACCCTCGGGGCGACGCCCTGAACCGGGACGCCCGACTCCCATGCCCTGGGGGCTGGCGAAGGGGTTGTTGCCGGGGCGCGGGGCACCGGGACGACGAGCGCTGGCCCCAGGGGCCTGACCCGGGCGCGGGCCGGGACGAGCAGCCGGACGGGGAGCCTGGCTCTGCTGCTCGGGCTCCGTCGGGCGTGACGCGGGCTCGTTCTTCTTGGGCTGGGGCTGGGCCGCTCCCTTTCCCTTGGGCTGTCCCGATGCCTTGGGCTGGGCGGGGTTCTTGGGCTGGGCCGACGAGGTCGGCTTCGGCCCGGGTCGGGGGGCCGGTGCGGGGCGGGAGGTGGGCGCGGGCTGACTGACCGTCGGGGCGCCGGGCGTGGCGACCGGCTTGGCGGGTTCCGCAGCCGAGTCGGACTTGGCGACAGCCGGACGGGCTCCCGGCTTGGCGGCAGGCTTCGGCTTGGGGGTCGGCGCGCTGGGGGCGGGCTTCGGGGAGGCCTTCTCCGGGGCGCTCTCCTGGGTGGCTGTGGGCGCGGGTGCCGAGGCGTAGGCTTCGCGAATCCTACGCACCACAGGTGCTTCGAGGGTCGAGGACGGGCTGCTGACGAACTCGTCCATCTCCTTGAGCTTGCCGAGAAGCTCCTTGCTGGTGATCCCGATCTCTTTCGCGAGTTCGTGGACGCGGGGCTTGGCCACTTGTCTCCTTGAGTCAGGGCCGCCGAACACACGTCCAAGGGCCCACTAGTTGGTTTGCTGGGTCATCTCATGTACTTCATCGAGTGGTCATGAGCGTTAACTCACTTTCTGGCGGAGCGCAGCTGGGTGCTGCACATACGACCGGCCCTGCGGAGTTGAGCGAGGGCCAGAGGGGATTCTACCGCAGTTGGGCCGTCAAAAGCGACCCAGAGCGTCCTGCCGGAGCGCCTGCTCCAGGGCCGACGAGAGCACCGCCGCTCCACCGAAGCTGCGCCGGAGCGCCTGCCGCTTGACGGCCAGGTCCAGGCATCGCCCGTGGAGGTAGGCGCCGCGCCCCTCCAGGCGTGGCCGGGTGGCGTCGACGAGTTCATCGCCGATCCGCACGATGCGGACCAGCGCGGACTGGTCGTCGCGTTGCCGACAGCCGATGCAGGTGCGTTGGGGTTCCACCCGTCTAGGGTCTCACACCCCTTCCGCAGCCCGGACACAGCTTCATGACAGACACGACGGCTTCAGTTGAGTCATCAGTCGGAGGGACCGCCTGATGCACGGAAGGAAAAAGACCATGAAGAAGCTCGTCATGACCGGAGCCGCCGTCCTGGCCACCGCGGGGATCGGCCTTGGTGCCGCCCAGCTGGCCAATGCCGACACCACCCCGTCGCCGGAGCCCAGCGCCTCCAGCACCACGGATTCGGGCAGGCCCGAGCAGGGCAAGGGCCATCGCGGCGGTCACCGAGGAGGCATGGACACCAAAGCCCTGGCCGAGAAGCTCGGCGTGGAGGAGCAGGCCCTCAAGGAAGCCCTGGAGTCGCTGCGCCCCGCCAAGGGGGAGAAGCCCGAGCAGGGCACCTCGCCCAAGCCAGAGGACCGCGCCACCCGTGAGGCCGCCCTGGCGAAGGGGCTGGCCGAGAAGCTCGGCCTGGATGAGAACACCGTCTCCTCCGCCCTGTCGGAGCTTCGTTCAGCCGCCGACGCCGAGCGTGCCGCCAAGCTGAAGCAGGTCCTGGACGAGGCCGTCTCGGCGGGCACGCTGACCCAGGCCGAGGCCGACGCCGTCGCGAAGGCCGCCGAGGCCGGGATCGTCGGTCTGCGCGGGGGAGGTGGTCATCGCTGATGCCACACCCCAGTGGGGCATCCGGCCCACCCCCTGCCGGAATGCCCCACTGGGGCGTCTCACGCCGTGACGTCGGGCTGGATGTCGATCTTCCAGCCTGTCAGCCGGGCTGCGAGCCGGGCGTTCTGGCCCTCCCGGCCGATGGCCAGGGACAGCTGGTAGTCGGGCACCACCGCACGGCAGGAATGGCCGTTCTGGTCCACCACCGTCACCGAGAGCACCTTGGCGGGCGACAGCGCGGCCGCCACGAACTTCGTCGGGTCCTCGGACCAGTCGACGATGTCGATCTTCTCGTCGTTCAGCTCGTTGGTCACGGCACGGACCCGCTGCCCCATCGGCCCGATGCAGGCTCCCTTCGCCGAGACGTCGGGGTTGTTGCTCACCACCGCGATCTTGGAGCGGTGACCGGCCTCGCGCGCCACCTCCTTGATCTCGACGACCCCCTGCGCGATCTCCGGCACCTCCAGCGCGAACAGCTTGCGGACCAGGTTCGGATGGGTGCGCGAGACCACGACCTGCGGGCCGCGCAACTCCCGGCGCACGCTCACCACGTAGACCCGGATGCGCTTGCCGTGGGAGTAGTCCTCACCCGGCACCTGCTCCGCCAGGGGCATGATCGCCTCGAGCGAACCGAGGTCCACCCTGACCGCGCGGGAGTCCCGGTCGGCCTGGATGACCCCGGTCAGGATGTCTCCCTCGGCACCGGAGAAGTGACCGTACTTCTGGTCGTCCTCCGCCTCACGGATGCGCTGGAAGATGACCTGCCTGGCGGTGGAGGCCGCCACCCGCCCGAAATCCTCCGGGGTGCAGTCGTAGTACCCGATGACGTTGTCGTCGTCGTCGAACTCAGGGGCCAGCACCGCGACCTTGCCGGACTTGCGCTCCACCTCGACCTTGACCCCGCGCAGCGGATGGTCGGTCTTCTGGTAGGCATTCAGCAGCGCATCCTCCAGCGTCTTGACCAGGTAGTCCATCGGGATTTCCTTGTCACGCTCGATGATGCGCAGCGCCGCCATGTCGATGTCCATCTCAGGCCTCCTCTTCCTCGTTGTCATCCCCCGGCAGGGCGAACTCCTTGGGCGGGTTCATCTCCACCTGCACGACGGCCTTGCGGATGTCGCCCAGGGGGACCTCTCGCTCCGCACCGTCGATGTGGAGCCTCACGCCGGTCTCAGTGGTACCGAGGATACGGCCGGTGAAGCCCTCCTCGGCGAGGCTCACCTTCACCAGGCGGCCGTAGTTGCGGCGGAAGTGCTTGAGCTCGGTGAGGGGCTTGCCCACCCCACGGCTGGACACCTCCAGGGTGTAGGGAGCGGTCCCGACGGCGTCCGTGGCATCCAGCGCAGCCGAAATTCTGGCCGAGGCCGCCGAGATGTCGTCGAGCAGGGGACCTCGTCCGATCGGGCCGTCGCCATCGACGGTGATTCTCAGGAGGCGCCGCTTCCCGATGGGCGTGACTTCAAGGCCGTCCAACTCCAGCCCGGCCTCGGCCAGGATGGGCTCGACGAGAGCCACGAGCTCTTTGTCCTGCATATCGCACTCCGATTCGGTTGTGGGGTCAGGTTGTCACTCCATCCTACGTGCCATGACGGTCACCGGGGATAGACTTCGGCCCATGCCACTGCCCCGTCGCCACCTGCTCGCCCTGATCGGTGTCGTCTCCTTGGGTGGCTGCAGCCCTGACCCGACGATCCACGGCGACCCGGAGCGAGCCTTGGTGCCTCCCGAGCCGACGCAGGCCCCGGCCGTCGCCGAACTCGCCGCCGCCCTGACCCGGGTGCAGCAGAGCATCGGCAACGAGCCGGACCCGTGGCGCGGTGCCGCCTCGGCCCAGGTGGGGGCCTGGCTCGAGCGGTTGAGGCTGGCCGATCCCCTGGGCGAGGGCGAACCCGCGTTTCCCGCCCCCAGTGCCGCAGCCTCCGAGGAGCTGTCCCCCGCGCTCGCGGCTGCCACGGATGCGGCCCGACGCGCCGTCGATGCAGCCACGGGGCAGGCGGCCCGGCTGTTTCAGCTGTCGATCCTGGCCGGGGTGACCGGGTTGTCGAATCCGGCCCTCGCCCCGGTGGCCGACGACGCAGCCCCGGCCCGGTTCGCCGACGTGGCCAACGGCGAGGCACTGACCGCCACCTTGACCCGGGTTCTGGCCCTGCAGCAGGGACTGGAGCGCGGGCTCGGCCTGCTGGGTCGTGATGATCCGCTCAAGGCCCAGGCCGCCCAGCGACGTGGCGAGGTGCGCTTCCTCAGGAACCGGATCACCGCTGCCATCGGGGCGGATCGCCCTCTCCAGGACGCCCACTACGAGCTGCCCGCCTTCGACGCGACGACGTTCTCCACGGCTTGGGCCGGGCTGGAGTTGACGGTGCTGCACGGACTGTTGGGGCTGGCCGCCACGGATGGGGGCTGGGTGGATGTGGCCGTGGAGCAGGTGGCGAAGGCGCAGGCCATCGGTGGCCAGCTGCCGACCTGGCCGGGGTGGGTCAGGTCTGCCTGAGCGTGATGCCGCGTTCGCGGGCGGCGTCCCGGGCCAGCGCGGTGACCCTGGTTCCTGCCGCCAGCTGCACCGTCGTGCCCGTAGGGAAGCCTGCCACGGCAGCGGCGGTGAGCACCTGGCCCCGGTACTCGGCCCCGGCTCCTGCCTCGGTCTCGAAAGCCCGGTTCAGTGCCTTGTCAAGGCTTTTCGCGGGGGCGAGGTGGACGCCGAAGGAGGCCAGCCGCCCCAAGGTTGTGCGCAGCATCGTCGCGTAGCCCTCGGGCATGTCGGGGAACCAGCTGCGTTTCTCGGGCGCGTCCGGGCAGACCCCGGAGACGGAGGCGATCACCGGCTTGTTGGTCATGATGAACTCGGCCATCACGTTGGAGGCCAGGCAGTCCCCGATACCGTTCGCCACCTTGGCCGCGAGGTTGACGGTCATCGTCGGGATCACCAGGGCCTCGTGGCTGCGCACCAGCTCCGGCCCGGCTGCGGTCATCCCGACCGAGGCGATGGCCTCCTGGTCGAGGATACGGCTGGCGGCCGGGGTCTGGTTCCAGTCCAGCGGCCAGCCCTGCTGGGTGAGTCTGCGCAGGCTCTCCAGTGCGTCCTCGAAGCCCAGCAGTGCACCGGAGAACAGCACCAGGACGTAGGGGCGCCGGTTCTCCCGGCTGGCGGCTGTTCCACTCATCTGCCCGGCTCCTCACGTCGTCGCTGGCCCTGCCCGCAACTCTAGCCCACCCTGCCCCGGGGTGGCACCGGACCACTTTGACCTGAAAACCACGACCACCACGAAACCCCTTGCCACGGCTCCGGCAAGGCATTGCGCGGGCTGGGCAGGGCACCTAGGGTGGATCGTGGATTTCTCGAGACGGAGTGGTCAATGACCGAGTGGAGTGACAAGCAGCGGATCATCCAGGAGTTCGTCCCTGGCAAACAGGTCACGCTCGCGCACGTCATAGCGAACCCTGACCAGCACCTGTACCCGAAGATCGGGCTCCCCGCTGGCACCCAGGGGGCCATCGGCGTGCTCACCCTCACCCCCGGGGAGTCGGCTGTCATCGCCGCCGACATCGCCACGAAGGCGGCGGGCGTCGAGCTGGCCTTCGTGGACCGGTTCTCCGGCTCCCTGCTCATCACCGGGCAGCTGGCCGATGTCGAGTCCGCCGTGAAGGGAATCGTCGCGACCCTGCAGGAGGTGCTGTCCTTCACCCCGGCGCCGGTGACCCGGACATGAGATCGGTTCTGCTGGTCGGCAGCATCGGGGCCGGGAAGACCACCTTCATGCAGCGGTTGCAGGGGATGCCCATCGAGTACGCCAAGACCCAGGCCATCGAGACCTTCGGCACCACCATCGACACCCCGGGCGAGTACCTGGAGGTGGGGCGCTACAAGCACGCCCTGATGCTGGCCTCCTACGACGTGGACACGGTGGTCCTGATCCAGGCCGCGGACAACGAGGACACCCGCTGCCCGCCCGGGTTCGCCACCTCGTTCAACCGCGAGGTGCTGGGGGTGGTCACCAAGACCGGCCTGGCCACCAAGGAGCAGATCGCCCAGGCCGTCGCTCACCTGGAGCGGGCAGGGGCCCACCCCATCCTGACCGTGGACTCGATCACGGGGGATGGATTCGACGAGGTCCGCAGGGCCTTGAGCGTACCCACGGCATGACACGGAGCACAGGAAGCAGAGGGAAGGAGCAGGGATGAAGGAATTCCGGCTGATGACGACGGTGCGGCTGGGCGCTGAAGCCCTGACCGCCCTGGACCAGTTCAAGGACCGCTCGGTGTTCCTGGTCACCGACGAGTTCCTCACCACCACCCCGGTCTACGCGCGGGTGCTGGAGCGCCTGGGGAATCGGGTCTCGGTGTTCACCGGGGTGCTGCCGAACCCTGCCACCAAGGAGATCGGGCTGGGGGTCTCCGCCTACATCAAGGCGGAGCCCCACGTGGTGGTGGCCTACGGCGGCGGCTCGGTGATGGATGCCGCGAAGGTGATGCACAAGGCCGCCCTCGACGCCGGTTTCGGGGCCCCCGCCGGGATCGTCGCGATCCCCACCACCAGCGGTTCCGGCTCCGAGGTGACCTCCTTCGCGGTGGTCACCGACGAGGAGACCCACGTCAAGATTCCCATCGTGTCCACGGACATGGTGGCGAGCCTGGCGATCCTCGACCCGCACGCCGTGATGGGAGCACCGGCCCACATCACCGCCGATTCCGGGATGGATGCACTGACCCACGCCATCGAGGCCTACGTGGCCCGCGAGGCCTGCGATTTCTCCGATGCCCTGGTGGAGAAGGCCACCGAGCTGATCTTCACCCACCTGGCGCGCTGTCACAGCCACGGCGACGACCTGGAGGCCCGCACCCACATGCACAACGCCTCCTGCATGGCGGCGATGGCATTCGACAACGTCGGGCTGGGGATCACCCATTCCCTGGCCCATGCCCTGGGCGGGCACTTCCCCATCGCCCACGGGCGGTTGAACGCGATGCTGCTGCCCCACGTCATCGAGTTCAACGCGGAACGTTCCCGGCACGCCTTCGACCGCTACGCGCGGCTGGGTCGTCGCCTGTCCCCCTCGGCGACGGGACGGGCCGCCGTCGCAATCCTCGTCGGCAGGGTGCGTCAGCTCTCCGAGCAGCTGGGCCTGCCCACCCGGCTGGGCGAGGCGGGGGTTGCCCTGGCGGATCTGCACCGGGAGATTCCCGCCCTCGTCGAGGCAGCCCTGGCCGATGGCTGCACTCCCCCGAACCCGGTTGCGGTCACCGCCGAGGACCTGACGGGGCTGCTCCGCGCCGTCGCCTGAACTGCATCTGACCGGCTGGGATGGCAGGATCGGGGCCATGATCGCTGATCTCGTGCTGAATGACTCCTCCCTGCTGCCCGCCGTCGGTTTCGGCCTGTTCCAGGTGCCGCCCGAGATCACCGAGCAGGTGGTGAGCGACGGCTTCGCCGCCGGTTACCGCCTGCTGGACGGGGCCGAGTTCTACGCCAACGAGGTGGAGGCCGGGCGGGCGCTGGCCCGGGTGGACCGCAGTGGCCTCAGGGTGGCCTCGAAGTTCTGGGGTGAACAGAGCCAGGACCGCGACGCGGTGCTGCGTTCCTTCGACACCTCGGAGCAGGCCCTGGGTGGCCTGGACATCTACCTGATCCACTGGCCCAGGGCCAGCAGGAACCAGTACGTCGATGTGTGGCGCACCCTGATCGAGCTGCGCGAGGCCGGGCGGGTCCGCACCATCGGGGTGAGCAATTTCACCAAAGTTCATCTGAGGCGGATCATCGAGGAGACCGGCGTGGCTCCGGCGATCAATCAGGTGGAGACCCACCCGTGGCTGCCGCAGCATGAGCTGCGGGCCTTCCACGCCGAGCACGGGATCGTGACGCAGGCGTGGAGTCCGTTGGGGCGGGGGCGGCTGCTGAGCGAGCCGAGGCTGGCGGCCATCGCGGAGCGTCACGGCGTGAGCGTGGCCCAGGTGATCGTGCGCTGGCACGTCCAGCTGGGCGGGGCGGTGCTACCGCGCTCCACGAAACCGGAGCGGCTGGCCAGCAACCGGGACATCGAGGGTTTCACCCTCAGCGAGCAGGACATGGCCGAGATCGCCGCCCTGGAGAACGGGCAGCGCACCGGCTCCCATCCCGACGACCGGCAGTGAGGCCGTCGGGAACCGCGCGCGGTGAGGTGCCCACCCCCACGTTTCCGGCTCCCCGCATCCCGAGCCGCGAAATCCCCGCCCCACCCGAGCACGAATCGCAGGTGAAAAACGCTGGCGCGTCACATACCGACGCTGAACCGTCTTTTCCCCGCGATTCCTGCCCCTCCGCTGGTCGAGCCGGACCGCGAGCGCCAGCGAGCAGTCCGTGTCGAGACCTCTGGCACACGGTGCTGGAACTCAAGTTGGACAGAAACCTCACCAGGTCTCGACACGGCTTCCCTCGCTCCGCATCGGAAACCCGGCTCGACCAACGGAGAAAACACCACCCCCTCCGAGCACGAATCGCAGGTGAAAGACGCTGGGACGTCGCCATGCGACGGCGAACCGTCCATCATCAGCGATTCCTGCCAAGGAAGAAGGGGGCTGTCCACCCGTTCGCGGACCGGCTCAGTTGGCCAGCTGCTCCTGGACCGCGCTGATGACCTCGGCGACGGGGACGTCGCGGCGCTCACCGGTGCGACGGTTGCGAACCTCGACCACACCGTCGGCGAGCCCGCGGCCCACCACGACGATGACGGGCATACCCAGCAGCTCGGCGTCGGCGAACTTCACGCCGGGGCTGGCCTTGCGGTCGTCGAGCAGGACGTCGAGCCCGGTGTCCGAGAGCTGGCCCGCCAGGTCCTCGGCGGCGGCGAAGAGCTCCTCGCCCTTGCCGGTGACCAGCACCTGCACCTGGTAGGGGGCCAGTTCGGCGGGCCAGACCAGGCCCTTGTCGTCGCAGGTGGCCTCGGCCACGGCGGCGACGGCGCGGGAGACACCGATGCCGTAGGAGCCCATCGTGACGGTGACGAGTTTGCCGTTGCTGTCGAGGACCTTCAGGCTCAGGGCCTCGGCGTACTTGCGGCCCAGCTGGAAGATGTGGCCCATCTCGATGCCTCGGGCCAGGGTCAGCGGGCCGGAGCCGTCGGGGGCGGGGTCGCCCTCGCGCACCTCGGCGACGTCGATCACGCCGTCAGGGGTGAAGTCACGGCCGCAGACCAGGTGCGCAACGTGCTTGTCCTGCTCGTCGGCCCCGGTGACCCAGGAGGTGCCGGTGACCACGCGCGGATCGACCAGGTAGGTGATCCCCGTCGCCGAGTCCTTGCCCAGCACGCGGGGGCCGATGTAGCCCTTGACCAGGCCGGGGTGGGCGGCGAAGTCGGCCTCCTCGAAGGGGGCGGCCTCGGCGGGGGCCAGGGCGGCCTCGAGGCGCTTCGGATCGACCTCGCGGTCGCCGGGCAGGCCGATGACCAGCGGCCAGGTCCGGCCGTCGGGTTCGGTGACCTTGAGCACCACGTTCTTCAGGGTGTCGGCTGCGCTCCAGGGGCGGTCCGCGCGGGGGTGGCGCTCGTTGAACACATCCACCAAGGTGGCGATGGTGGGGCTGTCCGGGGTGTCGAGGACGACGGCCTCGGGCTCGCCGCTGTGGTCCAGCGGTTCAGGGGCGGGGGTGGCCACGGCCTCGACGTTGGCGGCGTATCCGCCGGGGGAACGCACGAAGGTGTCCTCACCGGCGGGCAGGATGGCCAGGAACTCCTCGGAGGCCGAACCGCCCATCGCGCCGGAGGTGGCCTGCACGATCACGTAGTCGAAGCCGAGCCGGTCGAAGATGCGGATGTAGGCCTGGCGGTGGGCGTCGTAGCTGGCCTGCAGACCGGCGTCGTCGACGTCGAAGGAGTAGGAGTCCTTCATGATGAACTCGCGGCCGCGCAGGATGCCCGCGCGGGGCCGGGCCTCGTCGCGGTACTTGGTCTGGATCTGGTAGAGGCTGAGCGGCAGGTCCTTGTAGGAGCTGTACATGTCGCCCACCATGAGGGTGAACATCTCCTCGTGGGTGGGGCCGAGCAGCATGTCGGTGCCCTTGCGGTCCTTGAGGCGGAACAGGTTGTCGCCGTAGTCGGTCCACCGGTTGGTGGCCTCGTAGGGGTCGCGGGGCAGCAGGGCGGGGAAACGCACCTCCTGGGCGCCGATGGCCTCCATCTCCTCACGGATGATGGCCTCCACCTTCTGCAGCACCTTGAGCCCCAGCGGCAGCCAGGAGTACACACCCGGGGCGACGCGGCGAACGTACCCGGCGCGCACGAGCCAGCGATGGCTGGCCACTTCGGCGTCGGCCGGGTCGTCCCGCAGGGTACGGACGAACAACTGGCTGAGACGAGCGATCACTTCTGAGGAACCTTCCTGACTGGGACAGGGGTATCCTACCGCCTGCCCAGCACTATTCCGTTGATCGATCTGCGGGGTGACCCTTGAATCCTCCGTAGTCAGCCTGAAATTCCCCCTCTGATCTCCCCCCTATGGCGCGACCTCCCCCACCGTCCCCCTTTCTCAGCCTTGCCATGACCCAACCAGAAGCTGTCTCACAAGCACTGACAAACCAATAGGTTCACGCCTGGCCATCTGGCCGACAACGCCTCCTCCTCTTCCTATGGACGCAGCCACAGGGGCTCGCCTAGGCTGCTGTGGACGGAGGTGACGATGATGCGCTGCTGGCAGCCAGTGACGACCCTGATGGTCGCGATGTGCCTGTTACTGGCCGGATGCGTCAAGGAGTCGGGTTGGGAACAGGCCATGCAGGCCCTGAAGGACGACCCGATGACCTCAGCGAGTTGGGAGGGACTGGAGCTGACGAGCCATGAGGAAACGAGCAACGAGGGACACAAGCCGAAACCACCGAGCATCACTCGATGCTACAAAATGACGATTCCGCCCGAAAAGGCATTCTCCAAAGTCATCGAAACTGCCCAAAAGCACGGATGGACTGAAGAAACTGGAGTAAGAACAAAGGAGAGTGCGCTGGCAGGAAAAACCATCAACAACGCGCTGGCTTCGTTGATTCTCAGCACCAGATCAGGGGTTTGTGACCCCAGCTTCGACCCTCAGTTCCGAATCACCATCAATTACCGATGAAGGGGTTTCACATGTTTGACAGATCAATCCTGCTGAGGTTGGCGGCGGTTGCCGCACTGCTGCTCGCAACAGTGTCACCAACGCCAGCTGCCGCCGACGAGGAGACTCCCTCAAGGACCCTCAGCATGGTTCTGCTGGGAGATTCCTACTCGGCCGGAAATGGCGCTGGAAACTATGACAGCGCTCCTGCCGGGGCGTATCGTAGCGCTTGGAACTGGGCGCACTGGTACAGAAAGTGGCTGGTGGAGCAAGGAGTCTCCCCGCATCTGGTGAACCTGGCCCACTCCGGCCACACCACTGAGGAGGTAATTAAAGACCAGATTGATGCCATTCCGGAAGATGTTGACATCGTGATGATGACCATCGGCGGGAACGACATCGGCTTCGAGAAGGTCATCGAGAAGTGCTTTGCTCTGCTTTACCGTCATCCGCTGGGGTGCAAGGATGTTGTGGAGCAGGCTCGCGGCATCATCCGTGATCCCGGACCCAACGGCGTCGTCGCCCGAACGATCAAGGTGCTCGATGCCATCGAGGCCAAGGTGAAGTCGATGGGCAGGACGGATGTTCAGATCATCCTGGTCGGCTACCCGAACCTACTGCTGCCCGACAGCGACGAGAAATACATCCTCCACGAATGCCTGGAAGCGGGATGGTTCTCTTGCCTCAGGTATGCCGACTTGAGGCAGGCGCGGCCATCCTTGAAGCTGCCAAAGAGATGGCCGACGCTCAGTGGAAGGCAGTGAACAACTGGAACAGGCTGATGAACCCGGTTCCCTGGGGCCCCGCAAAGGCGAGGTATATCGATTCCATCCCTGAGCGCTTCCATGGCCATGAGCCCCAGCCCAGCGTCTGGTACAAGCACCCTTACCGCTGGATCAACGAGTTCTTCGAAACCAGAGGACACCTGTCCACCAGAGGCAACGGCACCACCGATTCCTTCACCTCGTACGACAAGATGGAATGGTATCACCCAAACATCATTGGACACAAGGAAATCGCCAAGGCCTTGAGCGAAGACCTCGGTATCCCGCGAGCAGCCCGCCAGGAACTGCCGCCGAACTCCCCCGATGCCGAACCAAACGCACGGGCCCGGAAGCCGATGCTGGCCTGGATTCAAGGCCCCTACGCCCACCCCATAGGCGAATTCCTCCTGTTGGACGCAACCGGCTCCTACAGCGCGGAGGGCAAGATCGTCACCTACGAGTGGGACCTGAATGGCGACAAGCAGTTCGATCGCACCACCAAGACACCGTACCTGACCCACGCCTGGGACAAGGAGTTCGTCGGTGACATCACCCTGAGGATCACCACCGACACCGGAGCCACTGCCACCGGCTCCACCGAGGCCATGATCACCAACGACGGCGACTCCACGCCATATGCGCGCGACAACTGCCCTGAGGTGAACAACCACGGCCAGACCGACGAGGACGGGGATGGCATCGGGGATGAGTGCGACCCAACCCCTGGGCATCCGACCGAGGACCGGCCAGGAGTTGGCGAAGGACCAGCCCCAACCCCTGATCCAAGCCCGTCACCGACCCCAACACCTTCACCAACCGAGACGGCCACCGCCTCGCCAAGTGCATCCCCAACGACGAGCCCATCGCCGACACCCTCCACGACTCCCTCGCCAAGTCCGTCCCCGTCAGTCACGGCATCACCCACACCTTCGGAGTCGCCGAGTGTGTCGCCATCAGTGGAGCCGAGCGTGACGCCTTCACCCACGGCCTCGCCGTCGCCCTCGCCGACGGAGCCTTCGCCCTCCGCGACGACTGCCCCGACGGTGACCCCTCCGCCGACGCTGAGCCCTGATCCGACCAGCAGCCCAGCTCCCACGGCCCAGCCCACGACAGCCCCGCCGGTGGTGCCGTCACCGACCAGTGCGCCGGTGCCGACGACACCACAGCCAGCAATCCCGGAACTGCCACCAGTCCCGGTCCCGTCGCTGTCTGCGCCTTCTGACCCCGGCAGGCCACGACCAGGGTTACCGAACACCGGGGCCTGACCCCAAGGGTCAGCGAGGAAGCCCTGTGCCGAGACTTGGGGACACGTCCTTGCACACCGTCGCCAAGTCTCGACACAGACTGCTCACTGGCGCTCGCGGTCCGGCTCGACCAGCGGGCGGGGCGGGTTCAGTCCGTGATGAACAACGTCTTCAGTAGTGGACCGTCGCCAAGGCTCCGACCTCTTGGAACCCGAGTCTCTCATAGACCCGGATGGCTGGCAGGTTGTAGTCGTTGACGTAGAGGCTGACCACGGGGAACTGCTGCTGGACCTGCTGCAGCATCCCTGACAGCAGGGCCGCCGAGTGGCCCTGGCCGCGCATCTCGGGGGCGAGCCAGACCCCCTGCAGCTGGGTCTGGTTGCCGAATCTGGGGCCGATGTCGGCCTTGAAGATCACTCGGCCCCGCTCCACCACGCCCCAGGCGTCGCCCAACTCCAGGCGGCTGCGGACGAAGGAGGCGTAGCCGGGGCCGTACTTGAAGGGCGAGACCCCGATCTCGTCGGTGTACATCGCCACCGAGGCCTCCAGGTAGGACTCGAAGTCGTCCATCCGAAGCGGCCTCACCCTGGGGTCCGGGGCCACCTTCGCCGCCCCGGTCAGCACCATCAGGGGTTGCCTGCGCCGCACGTTGACGACCCGGGTCCAGCCGCCCCGGAACCGGGTGGACAGCCCCAGATAGAGCCCCAGCGCCATGATGCAGTTGCCCAGGATCGAGGCGCAGGAGCGCACCTTGCCAACGGCCTGGACGAAGTGCGGGATCGCCTCCGGGTCGACTCCGGCCGGGAACAGGGTGCCGCCGTCGAGGCAGGCAGCCGTCAGCACGCCGTCGCGCTCGAAACCGTGCACCGTTCCCAGCGCGTAGCGGCTCATCCCGCTCTGGGCGAGCTTGGAGGCGAAGAACAGGTTCTCGACGGGACGCTCGGCCAGGAACTCCTGCAGGGCACCGACATCCTGCGGGCCAAGGGTCCTGAGCCGAGCCCCCATGTCAGGAGACCGAGACCTGGGGCTCGCCCACCTCGCCCATCTCGGCGGCGATCCGGCGGGCCTCGACCAGCAGGGTCTCCACGATCTGGTCCTCCGGCACCGTCTTGATGACCTCGCCCTTGACGAAGATCTGGCCCTTGCCGTTGCCGGAGGCCACCCCGAGGTCCGCCTCGCGGGCCTCCCCCGGGCCATTGACCACGCAGCCCATCACGGCGACCCTAAGCGGCGCGGTCATCCCCTCCAGGCCCTTGGTGACCTGCTCGGCCAGGGTGTAGACGTCCACCTGGGCGCGACCACACGACGGGCAGGAGACGATGTCCAGCTTGCGGGGCCTGAGGTTGAGCGATTCCAGAATCTTGGTGCCCACCTTGACCTCCTCGGCGGGCGGGGCGGACAGCGAGACCCGGATGGTGTCCCCGATGCCCTGGCTGAGCAGCGCCCCGAAGGCCACCGACGACTTGATGGTGCCCTGGAAGGCGGGACCGGCCTCGGTGACGCCGAGGTGGAGGGGGTACTCGCACTTCTCGGCCAGCAGCTCGTAGGCCTGGACCATGACGATGGGGTCGTTGTGTTTCACCGAGATCTTGAAGTCATGGAAGCCCACCTCCTCGAACAAGGAGGCCTCCCACAGGGCCGACTCGACGAGGGCCTGCGGGGTGGGCGAGCCGTACTTGGCGAGCAGCCGCTTGTCCAGCGACCCGGCGTTGACGCCGATCCGCAGGCTCACCCCGGCCTCGGCGGCAGCCTTGGCGATCTCGGCCACCTTGTCGTCGAACTGCTTGATGTTTCCGGGGTTGACCCTGACCGCCGCGCACCCGGCGTCGATGGCGGCGAAGACGTACTTCGGCTGGAAGTGGATGTCGGCGATGACGGGAATCTTCGACTTCATCGCGATGATCGGCAGGGCCTCGGCGTCGTCGGCCGACGGCACGGCCACCCGCACGATGTCGCAGCCGGTGGCGGTGAGCTCCGCGATCTGCTGCAGCGTGCCGTTGATGTCGGTGGTCTTGGTGGTGGTCATCGACTGCACCGAGATGGGGGCGTCGCCTCCCACCCAGGTGGTGCCCACCTTGATCTTGCGGGTCTTGCGGCGGGGCGCCAGGACCTTGGCAACGGGGGCAGGCATACCGAGGCTCACACTCATGGCCCCAAGATTACTGTCCTTGGGGCGGTGCGGTTGAATGGCGATCATGAAGGTTCTCATCCTTGGCGGCACCCGGGAGGGCCGGGAGCTGGCGACGCTGCTGCACCGGGCCGGTCACGACGTGACCACCTCCCTGGCCGGGCGGGTCACCCGGCCCGCCGAGATCGCCGGTGCGGTGCGCATCGGCGGCTTCGGCGGCATCCCGGGGCTGACCGCCCACCTGGCTGCCGAGGGCGTCGATCTGGTGGTGGATGCCACCCACCCCTTCGCCGAACGGATCAGCGCGAACGCCGTCGCCGCGAGCCGATCCAGTGGGGTCGCGCTGCTGCGGATCGAGCGGCCGAGCTGGCGCGATCACCGCCTGGCCGCTCGCTGGCTGTGGGTCACCAATCACGACGAGGCCGCCCGGGCCGCAGCCGGGCATGACCGGGTGCTGCTGACGGTGGGGCGGCAGTCCCTGGACCACTACCGGGCGCTCCCGCACGTCCTGGCCCGGATGGTGGAGCTCCCGCCGGAGCCCCTGCCCGCCAGCTGGGAGGTGCGCCTGGACCGCGGCCCCTTCGACATCGACTCGGAGCGGGCGCTGCTGCGCGAGGCCGGGATCACGGCCCTGGTCACGAAGGACTCCGGCGGCAGGCTCACCGAGGCCAAGCTCTGGGCCGCCGCCGAGCTGGACGTGACGGTGATCGTCGTGCGCCGCGCCCCCACCCCCGAGGGCATCCCGACGGTCACCACGGCCCGGGAAGCCGTCGCCTTCCTGGGCTGACTCCCGGCTCACCCCTCGCAAGCGCTGCAAATGTGCGGAGCGTTGCTCGTGGGAGCGCTCTCA
>JAUNKV010000040.1 GCA_030532575.1 Propionibacteriaceae bacterium
AGTCCTCGTACCACTCCTCGTGGTCGTCGGTGCCCTCCTTGAACGGAGTGAACAGCTGCCCCACCCAGAAGTCCCAGAAGTCCTCGTCAGGGTCCTCGGGGAGGCGGTAGAAATGGGCGATCATCTCGGCGTGGACCGCATCCGGGTCGGACCTCAGTTGCTCCTTGCGGGCTTCGAGGAAGGAGCCGAGGCCGGGGATCGGCTCGGTCTGCTCAGCGGTGGCCCACGGGGTGTCCCGCGGGGCCTCGTGAAGCACGGTGCTGAAGGCGATGGCCTGCAGGTCAGCGGCCAAGGACTCGCCCGCGACGCGGGAGGTGTCGCCACCCAGAGCCCGGATGCGGGCCAGGACCTCAGCGCTGAGACTCATGGTTTTCCTTTCTGACGAGGGTCTTCATCCCATCGATCAGCGTAGTGACCCTGCTGCTGAACTCAACACTTGAAGCAGTGGAATGGCAGGCGCGAACACCTTGCTGGGCCAAGACGGTCAGTCACCCCTTCGCCCGCCAGTGTTCGTGCCTGCCTGCATCCCCGGTGTGGACCCCGAATCAGATGATGGGCCACCAATTCCAAGGGAAAGACACATCTTCGGTGGTGCCGGTCGTGATGGTGATCGTGAGCATTGTGCATCTTCCTTTCTCGAGCGTTGAGGCCTTCGCCCTCAGTGGCTGATCTCTTGGGCTTGAGTCAACATGCTGACGTAGCGTCAAGGTCAAGCCCGCGGTGTGACATGGCGTCACGTGGGGCTGGCGTACAGCGGCAGGAGTGCGCGGATAGGGTCAGGGCCTTCAGGGGGCGCTGGAGGGGCGGGGGTCGTTGCTGGTTGACTGCAACTGTTCCCGGGCAAGTGTGATGACGGTGAGCTGGGCCTCGTTGTAGGTGAACTCCTCCATGGCGGAGTTGAGTTCAACCGTTTTTTCGCTCATCCGTGGGAATCCTGCGAGGATTGGGCCAAGAACCTCGACGTAGGCGTCGGCCAGTTCCCGGATCGCCTCCGCAGAGGAGTCAGGTTCGAGGACCTCCAGCCTTGCATCCAGCTCCCGGAGCGCTTGGAAGCTCGGATCATCCTGCTTCTGGATGGAGTCCCGGATGAGGGTCTCGTAGTTGAGACGATCACGCTCATCTGCGAACGCGGCGAGCAACTCGAGCCGCAGTTTCAGACGGTCCTCGTCCTTGAGGTCATGATGCGTCTCGGTCCAGGTGTGCACCAGATCGGCAAACTCGATGGCGACATCGAGAGGGGCGTGGGAGCTCTGGATCTCCTCGATCTTGGTTCGCTTCGCCTTGAGCTCGTCGATCTTCTGGGTGAGGAGCTGGTGCTGTTCCTCCAGCGCCGCGAGCGCCTCCGGGCTTGTCGGGTCGTTGATGATCTGACGGACGTGCTGAAGATCGAACCCGAGACCGGTCAGCCGCTTGATCCGGATCAGGTCGATGATGTCCATGACGGTGAACAGACGGTAGTTGCCGGAGGTCCGCTCTGCTTCAGGGAGCAGGCCAATGCTCTCGTAGTAGCGCAGGGTGCGTGGGGTGAGACCAACCATGCGAGCGGCTTCCTTGATGGGAAAGTCCATGCCCGAGCTCTCCTCCCCGTTGTTCGAACCTGTCCAGAGTCTACCCCGAGATGGATTGACCTTGACGTAACGTCATGATGGATGTTTGCGGCATGACCCCCATCGACCCGACCGACGAGGTGCCCTCCACCGAGCGGTCCGCGAACAGGCCCGCGGCACATGTCGCCGTGACAGGGATCACGTGGAGCACGCAGGAGATCAGCGAGTTGGTGGGCATCACGGTGCGCACCTTGCGCTACTACCACCAGATCGGTCTGCTCCCTGACCCCCAGCGGACGTCCAGGGGGCTTCTTTATGACGAGACCCATCTGCTCACGTTGCTGCGGATCAAGCGCTTTGCAATGATGTCGCTCACGCTTGACGAGATCGCTGACATCATCGATGCGCCGACGAGTCCTCGCGCCCGTCGTGTCCTCCTTGAGCTGGATCAGGCCCTGGCTGACCGTGCCGCGGAGATCGAGAGCCAGCGCCGCGTGATCGCGGAGTGCCTGCGGGGTAACACACCGCTGGACATCCTTCCCAGGTTCGCACGCCATCTTGCTGCTCTGCGACGATTGAGCAGCTGTGACACCTCAGCCGCGGACAAGGCGTTGGAGGAGCTGGCATCCGGGTACGGCGGCGGAGAGATCGCGAAGGTGGTCGACGAGGTGATCCACGACCCGATGCTCTCCCGACTGTCCGCCCTTGAGGAACGGTTGCGACGGCTCGGCGATGACTCGGATGAGCTTGAGCTGGTCGAATTGGCCAAGGACTACGGGCTGATGCTCCAGGAGCTCCACGCTGCCAACTCTCAGTTGAGACTGAACCCAGCCTCTGGCAGTGACCTGGTTGAGGCCATTGGGTTGGTTGACTCTGCGACGAATGCTCAGCAGCGCGACGTTCTGACGCGGGCCATCGCGATTCTCATGGCTCATGTCGATGGTGCTGGTTGATCTTGTCCCCAGAGGAGCCGCGGTGAGAGTAGACCCTGCTGTGATTCTCGCTCTGCTGCCTCCTTGACAGCGGACCTCCTCCTTGAATGCACATTCCAGCGTGATCTTCGGCGCAGCAGTGGCCACCATGACGAGCCTCGCGACGATCCTGCCTCACCGCTCCCCCTCTTGTCCCTGACCTCATGACGTGGGGCTGACCTCGAATGCCGAGGCCAGCCCCAGCTGTCAGCGGAGAACCAGGAGAAGGACCACTCCCAGCAGCATCGCGCCTGCTGCCAGAGCGATGGCTGGCAGTCCACGGCTCAGCGGTGGCGTTTTCGTGGAAGCGGCACAGGCGAGAACCGAGACGAAGGTGAGGCCCCCCACGCTCCATGTCAGTGCCTGGAGGCTCGGGGTTGGGGCACCGAGGGCCAGCACCACCGTCGAATAACCGGTGTACAGCACAGCCAGGAGCAGCCCGAGCCGGGAATGGGCAAGGAGTGCCACCAGCGTCGCGAAGGCTCCAGCGATGTGCAGGAGAAGCATCGCAACGGGACCACTCATCCCCGTGGCCTGCACCAACCGCGGGAAGAGTCCGAGCAGGGTTCCGATGCGTATGGCGCTGATTCCTGTGGCGAGAAGCCACAAGATGGTGGTTGAGCCGAGAACCCGGTGGCGATGCTTTGCCGTAGTGGTCATGGTGATCTCCTCAGGGATAGGGCAGGGGGTCCGTCAACAGATCCGCCTGGTCGATGGGGGTCTCGCGGTAGCCCGCCGTGACGGGGCAGGTCAGATATCGCGGGTGCCCCAAGGCCGGGGACTGCGGCGGATATGGCTGGGACAGCTCAGGGATGAAGGCCTTCCAGACCTTGGTCTGGGAGAAGTCCTTCGGCGTGAAGTCGAACATGATCGGATCGATCCCGCGGGCCTGCATGGCCAGGTGGATGCGACGATGTGGGTCAGGGTCCGCGGCGTCGCAGCGGGCGTACAGCTCGCTCAGAGCGATCTCGCCACCCCCGTTGAAGTACCAATCGGCGCGTTCCTGGTTGCGAGGATGGCCGTAGTAGGTGATCGCCTGCACGAAGCGGGTGAACTCGTAGGGTTCTGCCTCGGCGTGGATGCCGAACAGCCGCTGGAAGGCGGTCTCGAACTGCCAGTTGTCGGCCAACTGGCAGATGCGCAGCGACCTCTCCGACTGGCAGTACTCCCCCAGCGCCGAGCGCATCGCTGCATCTGGGCTGGCCCCGATACCGCCACCGGCGTTGTATCGCAGTTCGGGCAGCCAGTTGTCGAATTCAATTGCGGTCAGGACTGGGAACTCGAAGAAATCCAGGTTCTGCAGGTAGAACGTCGGTGCACCGACGCCTCGCTCGAGCTGTTCGAGTGCCTTCCGGATGCGTGGGCTTCGGGGAGCCACGTCCATGACCACGGTGTCGAGGGGCACCCGGGAGTGCCATCTCAAGTTGACGGCGTCGCGTTCGATCAGTTCGTCCAAGGCATGGTAGACCGCACGATCCGTGGAGATGTGGCTGGCCAGGCCGCCCGAGGGCGCCAGCCCGATGAGGGGTTCGTCGTCGGGGCGGTAGTAGATGAAGAGCACCAACTGCGCTGGTACCCACACGGTCTCCCCGGAGTAGAGACGCTTGCCCGGAATCCAGCCCATCTCGGTGTCATCGTCCCACCGGTCGAAGGCGAAGTGCGGGTCCGAGTGCTGGGCCTCGGAGAAGATCGGCAGGTCCTCGGGGCCGAGACACCGGTTCCCCCGGTTCTCCATCTCCCGGCGGGTGCCGGTCTGTAGGCGATCTGCCCACGACAGGAAGGCGAACGAGCCGAGAACCCGCTCGATTCCCTCGCCCATGCTGGAGACGTAGGTTTCATGCAGATCGAGTCCTTTGCCGCCCCCGTAGACCTGGCTGGCGTAGGAGGAGTTGAGACCTGCCACACCCAGCAGGCGACTCGTGATGTGGTCGAAGTCGAAGTACTGGCCGTGTCCGACATTGAGGCCAGCCCCAGAGGCCGGACGGAAGTAGGTCGTCAGCAGCCGGATGAAACCGCTGGGACAGTAGAGCTCCTCGACCTCAGCCAGGGCGGCTGCCTCGTCACGGTCCATCGTGGGTTTGATCACCGGTCGCCGGTTGTTGAATGTGTGGGATGAGACGCCGTCGCCTTGCTGGCGGCTGGTGATCGTGGGGGGAGTGTAGGTTGCTGTGGACATCAGTGGTTTCCTTCCCAGTCAAAGGTTCGAAGGGTGATGAGGTTGACAAAGACGGTGACCCCGATCAGGACCAGCAGAGAGGCCCAGGCCACCGGGCGATCAGTGTAGGAATTCATGAGTGATTCGTTGATGATGGTCAAAGGGTTGAAGTCCGAGACTCGGCGAAGCCAGTCGGGGAATGAATCCCGGGGCAGTGCAGCGCCACTGGCGAAGAATGCCAGGAAGAAAACTGCTGCGGAGATCACCTGGACACTACGGACGGGCAGCGGGAGACCGCCCAGGAGCAGCCCGAAGCTCAGTGTCACGTAGAGTGAGATGAGACTGACGAGGATGAAGACCGGGAGGTTCACCTGGGTCGGAGGGCCGTACAGCAGCAGTGTGATTCCTGCGAGCGCCATGATCGAGACCACCAGGACCACCAGTGCCGTGACGAACTGGGCCACGAAATACGCCCATGCAGGCATTGGTGAGAGACGGTAGCGCTTCAAGACACCTTGGCCCCGGTTCTCCGCGACGTGGATGGACATCCCCATGATCCCGACATTCGCGGATGTGACGCCCACCATGACGGCCATGTAGCTGTCGATGAAACGTCCCCCCTCAGGCAACTCGGCCACCCCTCCGATGGAGCCGACGAACAGCAGGAGGACCAAAGGAAAGGCCAGTGAGAAGAAAACTGCGAAGGGCTCCCGGGCGAAGAGGCGGATCTCCGTGACGGAGAGGGCCGTAGCTGAACGTGGACCACTCATGACACCTTGTCCTTTCTGGCGGCGCGGGTCACGACGTCACCAAGGTTGGTTGGGCGAAGCGTGGCGCTCTGACCACCTGGCAGGGAGTCAACAGCTTCTTGGAGCAAACGCCGGTCGCCGTAGACGAGCCACGTGCCTTCAGTACCGGGGTGTACCTCCCCGAACTGTTGCCAAGGCGCCACATCGGTGTTTTCCGTGAGGACAACACATGCGTTGGCGCCCAAGCCGTGGACGAGAGCATCGACTGTTCCCTCGGCTGCAATGGCGCCGTGGGCCATGATGACCACCCGATCCGCCAGCTCTGCAGCGTGATCAACCTCGTGAAGTGTCATGAGGATGCTCATGCCTTCGGCACTGCGTCGCCGGAGCACCTGTACGAGGGCCCGTCTTGCCTCTGGGTCGAGGCCCGCAGTGGGTTCGTCCAGCAGCACCAACTCGGGATCGCCGATGAAGGCCAGGACAAGGTTGACGCGACGCTTCTGGCCGCCACTCAGCGTGTCGAAACGTTTGCCGAGGAGGGGCTCGAGCATCATTGCGGCCATGAGATCTGGCGGTGGTGCATCGACGCCGTAGATTCGGCAGTACAACCAGAGCGCCTCGCGGACCTTGATCCGCGATGGGAGCTGCTCCTCCTGGAGCTGGACGCCCATGCGGGACGGGAGGCGCTGTCCGTGCCGGTGATCGGTCCCGAAAATCGTGACGGTACCGAAGTCTGGCTTGCGCAATCCCTCGATGCATTCCAGTAGGGTGGTTTTGCCTGAACCGTTGTGCCCCAGGAGAGCGACGATCTCGCCTCGAGCAACCTCGATGCTCGCATCGTCGACAGCATGAACGCTGCCATAGGATTTTCGTATGTTTCTGGCTGTCAGGACATGCACGGTTGCTCCTTCACACTCTGGGCAGTTGCCGGATCGAAGAAAGCTGATTGGATGGCAGTTTCAGTGACTCCGGCGGATTGCCAGATTCGGATTTCCTCTTCAAGAGCGTAGCGTGGATGCAGTCCCAGGCCCGGAGCTCCGGAACCACCGAGCAGGGGGTGCTCCTTGGCGGCGAGGTGCGCCAGCACCTGGTGCAGCACTGCCCAGCCGTCAGCGAGCTGGCGGCGCTCGCCCGAGGACAGGGCCCGCAACCCGAGGTGTCGCAGGGCTTCCCGCCGTCCCATGGCCATCGCCCCTGGCTGCCGTAGCGCCAGAATCCGTTGGTGATGGGGCATGACCGTGGCGAGCTCCGGCAAGCCTTCTGCTGCGACCAGGGCGGACAGATCTGCGGCATACCGGGTGGCGGCCAGGAGTGGAACAACGGGCTTTCCCCAAGAGTGGATTCGGTCGCCGACCTGCGCTGCGTCGATGGCGTGACCTCCCAGTGCGAGCAGGGAATCCTGGGCGGTTGGGAGAGGGCGTTCCGCCAACATGCCGATGCTGATGGCAACGGAGACAACTGCGGTGAGAAGGCCCTCAATGGTCACCCGTGCTGTGTTTTCGCGTTCCAGCCACTCCAGGGTGCCGAGACCAGCTTCCACCGCGCATCCAAGGCCGTGCCTCACACCGACTTCGGTGAGCCGAGCAACATCGCTGTGGGAAACCGATGACCCCAAGCACAGCCAGGACATACCGCAGTGTGCGAGTCCCGCGATGACTCTGGCCTCCACTGTCTCGGGCAGTGAGTGACGCAGTCCTCGAGGCGTCGCATCCACCCAGGGGCCACCCCAGGCGAAGGTGAGTCCTTTCGCTCGGGCATGGGCTGCGTACTCGACAGAGACCCCGAGTCGCCTGGCGATGTGAACCCCGTCAGCAAGTCGAGCGGTGCCAGCGACCACATCATGCAGCGTGCCGTCCGCAGGGCTTGCAACATAGCCAGCGCCCGAGCCGTGAACGTCGATCAACATGACGCTGCCCAACCTTCCACCTTCTGATAGCGGCGCCACACCAAGTACTGGAACACCAGGTGAGCGATGAGGGAGACGACCACGGTCCCGGAGATCAGTACCAACCAGCCCCACAACAACCCCGCGACGACCTTGCCGATGATCGCTCTGACGCCGAAGGCGACGTGATGCATCCCGAACACGAGGGCTGAGGCCAGCAACGCCTGCAGCGGACCGACATCGGTGAGGATCGCATGGAGGAGGGCTCCGCGAAACAGTAGTTCCTCCGTGACCGCTGTCCCCAGGGCAACGATCCACCACTGGGTGGGTGTGCGGAGCAGCGCGGTCACGGTTGGTTCAGCCTCACGCATGAACAGTGCCGTCGCGAGCGTTGGTTGTGAGTCGGAATTCTTCGCTGACACCAACGCCAGCTCGAGAAGGTAGGGAATGACGGCCGCCGGTGCGGTCAGGAGCAACCCGACGGCCACCCCCCACCCTGAGTGCGGCCAGAACACCTCTGCTGGCAGGAGGCCAAGTCCTGCTGCAACCACCACGCCACCTGTCACGAAACCGAGGTAGATCGAAGCAGCACGCTCAACCACCCAGGGGGCGAATACAGGAAAGCGCTTGGCAAGGCGATCAATCACCATCATCGTGATCCCGAAAGCGGGCAGAATGCCGATTGTCACTGCCAGCGCCCAAGCGCTGGCATTCATCGTCTCACACCTGGTTTGTTGCCAAGGGTGACGAGCAGCTGGGTGAATTGATCCCGACCGTCCAGCCGCAACAGCCGGTTCGTCGCATCATCCTGGAAGGCCGCCACTGCATTGACCGCGAGATTGAGGGAAGCCGCCGCCAGGTAGAGCTGACCACAGACGACTCCCGCATCCATGGCCATGTAGCGGTAGCCTCGAGTACCGTACTTCCACGCCACCCGCTCGTAGTCACCGACGATTGCGATGACAACCTGGGCGTGCATGAGCCAGTTCGTTGCGAAGCTCGCCTCCACCACAGGCCCCCGGAAGTCTCCGGCCTCAGTCAGCACCAGGCTGTGGTCCAACGGGTCGTACTCGTAGTGACCGCGCTCCAACCCCGCCACGTTGTTGACCAGAACGTGGACGTCCAAGGACTGCAGGCCGCCGGCCGACGGGAAAACCCGGCGGGGGATGTCGCGACGCTGGTAGGCGCGGTCGAGTCCCTTGCTTGCGAAACTCATCTCCAACGCTGCCGCGAGATGTTCGAGGGAGAGGGGGTCGAAGGAGAACACGGGAGTGGAGCGCCGCAGCCGTGTCAGCTCGTGGAACTCCTTGGCCTCCGGGGGAATGTCGGTGGGCAGGCTCACCCGGCCAACCCCATCACGACCGACCTTCAAATCGGGCGCCCGCAGCGTCTTCGACAGGTCGGCACCATCGACGTTGGCCTCGGCGCGCAGGCAGCGATGCACCAGGTGTCCGACACGCACGGTGTCGTCTGTCCTGAGAGACAGCCCTTCGGCCATCATTCGCTCCACGGCATGGGCATAGCTGTCGGTGCACTCTCCCTGCTCGCGGGCATCGCGCAGGATTTTGCGCAGCTGCAGCTGCAGCGGATGAACGTCATCACAGGAGTTGAGATCACAACAGCTTGTCGTCGCGAGCTCGTCGGCCACGGGTACTTCAGTGATGGTCATGGGAATCATCGCCCTTCGGGTCTTGCGGGTTCAGGGAGATCAAGGCGGCCACGAACCTCTCGACCCCGTCCTGGTCCAGGATGTGGTCGACGGTGGTGTCGATGAAGTCCACCGCCACGGTGGGATGAAGGCCGCGGGTGGCCATGAGGGAGCCGATGTTGCCGATGAGCATCCCGACCTCCATCAAAGCGTTGCGGTATCCACGAGGCCCATGGGTGACCTGCACCCGCTGTGGGGAGGCCACCACAGCCACGTGGCACGACGCCTCGTCGAAGGCGTGACGGGCATCAGGCGAGATCGCGGCCACGAGATCGCGGCGCTGTTGCTGGGTGAAAGTGCGCAGCCGTACGAGATGTTCCTGGCCAGCGGGCAGGAGATGGGACCAGCCGTCGGCGATCACGATGATGTCGGCGGCGAAGAGTAGGCCGCTGTCAGCGCCCATGCGTGCCATGGTGGCCAGAGCGGGGCCAAGTGGTGCTGAAATCTGCGCCAGGGGGAGCATCGGTCCGGGACCGGAGCCCACCATGTCGAACACCCGCCCCGCGTTCAGGAACCATCGTCGAAGGGCTTTCTGCTCCTCGACATCGGGCAGCTCCTGGAAAGCGCCACGGCGCCAGCGAGCATTGACCTGGAACATCTCGGCGACATCGCCGGTGGTGTCGGCGAGCCGGTTCTGGTAGAGGTCGCGTCGGGTCGGGGCGCAGAGGGTCAATCCACGGCCCGGCAGTACCGTCTGCTCCAGGCCATGCTCGAAGCTGGCTTCGACGACAGGGTTCTGGGTTGCATTTTCAGTCGTGACAGTCATGTCGGCTCCTCCTCAAAGGAAGGTGTGCTGGAGCTCTGGACGCTGACGAGAGCACTCGGGGCAGCGCGGCATCTGGAGCACACGATGTGATGCGACCTCGAATCGCTCGGTTTCCACCCGAATCACTCGCTCAGCCAGTCGAGACATCTCCCGGGTCTGCACATCCTGCACCACCAGGCTGGCCCATGCCGCAGCCATGGCCGCAGCAGGGCCGGAGACCTCAACCGTGTGCTGTGCATGGCCCAGATCGTCCTTGAAGATGAGGAACTCGTCGCGCAGGTGGCGGGCACCTTCATCCTGAACCTCGAAACAGCTGTAACACGCAGTCTCTCCGGGGTGGACCAGGGGGCCGACCTGCACATCAGGGCCGTCGGCATAGCAGTAGAGCACTGGAACACGGAGGGCGTGAGCCACGGTGTTGACCTCATGATTGAGACGCGGGCGCAGGATGTCAGTGGCCACGATGACCAGACCCACGTCCGCCATGGCGGCTTCGATACCCTCACCCTCGTCTTCGCTGACAGCATCTGCCACGTGGACACCTGGCATGTCGCTGATGATGCTCCGAAGCGTGTTCCCGATGCGACCATCACCGATGACCAAGGTCTGGAGTGAGCGCAGCTGCTGCCTGTGTTCCAGGATGCCCTCCTCCTCCAGTCGTTCTGTGAGGGTTCGGACATCCGCTTCGGTGGCCTCCAACAGGGCTGCGAGCTCCGTCACGTCCATGGGCTGAGTGGCGTGTTGGATGATTGGGGTGAGGAGCCTCCGCTGGTCCTCGTCACGGATGACCTTGGAAAAAGCTGCCCGGCTCCCATCGCGTACGAAGATCTCGTCGTCCCCGTGCGGCAGGAGATGGAGGCCGGTTCTGAGCTGAAGTCGCTTTGTCGGTTCGATGGTTTGGGTCATGTTGCCCTCCGCTGCTTCTGTTTGTTGTCGGTATGGCTGAAAATGCTCTGGGGGACATCCCGGGTCGGGCGGAATCCCGACCCGGGATGCCTTTGGTCACCGAAGGGGGCTGAAATCATCAGGCCCAGACGGAAGCCGAGTTGCAGCACCAACACCAGCAGCACCAGCCGCCAGGCGCCACCGTCGCATCAGAGGCGAAATACTTCTCCTCAACCTTGTCCAGAACGCGCAGCATGTGTCACCTCCTCTCCCAAGCCTGAACAGCACACCGGACGTCAGACGCCCCTCACGGGAGGCGGCGACCTGATGTGCCGTTCATCGGTCTCTTCATGGGAGCCAGTCAACATCTTGACGTTGCGTCAGAGTCCAGCCGCTTTCAGGAGCCCTGGGCTGTTCCGCCAGGTTGTGGCCGTGATGTCACGTGTCGACGAGCTGCGTTCCGCCCTGCACAACGCCGGGTGGGATGTCATCGAGGACGAGGAGGGCGGTCAGTGGGTGGTGCGGCACCACTTCCTGCCGGTTCCGCCACTCACCCTGCGGCTCGATGTCACAGATGGGATGGGGGACGACCTCGACGACGAGCAGGCCTACGGCTGCCAGGTGGAGGAGCTGCCGGAACTTGACCTGTACCTGTCCCGGAACCGGGTCACGCGACGCGAGGCCGTCGCCGAGTTCGTCCACCAGCTCACCGAGTACGCCCAGCGGGCCCATCGCATGCCGGTCGAGCCCGAGACGGCCCCCGCCGAGTACGTGCTCACCCTGCGCAACGTCCGAGGCGCGGGGGAGCTCATCCGGCTGTTCGCCACGACCTTCCGGTTCCCCGGCTACTTCGGCGGCAACTGGTCTGCCCTCGACGACTGCATGCGAGACCTCGCGTGGCTGCAGGAGGGCCACATCGTCGTTCGGTTGCGCGGGATGGATGCCCTGGCCGAGCGTGAACCGGCCCTTCACCTGGAACTCATCGACAGCGTCGAGCTGTGGCGGGCCCACTGGCAGGGCCGCGACCAGGTGGTGCAGATCGTCGTCGAGGGGTGAGCAGGGGCACGGCTGTATCATCTGTATCGCCAACTCTGCTCCATCTGTATCGTTTGGCGCGTCCAAAATGTATCATTTGGCTATGCGGTATCTGATCAGAAGCGTCGATACAGTGCTCGACGAGTACCTCGCAGGACTCGCGGCGGTTGCGCTGGAGGGCCCCAAGGGCGCGGGGAAAACCGTCACCGCGGCCAGACGGGCCCGCACGGTGTGGAGCCTGGACGACCCGGCCCACGAGGCCATCATCGCGGCCCGGCCAGGCCAGGCCCTCGAGGACCCGCCCGTCCTCATCGACGAGTGGCAGCTGGTCCCCAGCGTGTGGGACGCGGTGCGGCGGGCGGTGGACGGTGACGCCGCCCCGGGGTCCTTCCTCCTCACCGGCAGCGCCACCGCCCCACAGCAGGCACGTATCCACTCCGGCGCGGGCCGGATCGTCTCCCTGCGGATGAGGCCGATGGCCCTGCAGGAACGCGGCACCACAGCCCCCACCGTCATGCTGCGCGATCTCCTGGTCGGGGATCGGGCCGCGCTCGCAGGAACCACAAACACCTCGCTGGCGTTCTACGCGGAGGAGATCGCGCGCTCCGGGTTTCCCGGGATCGCGGGGCTTCCCGAACAGCTGCGACGGGTCCAGCTCGACAGCTACCTGCAGCGGGTCATGAGCAAGGAGGTCGAGGAGACCGGCGAGGGCCGACTGCGACGCCCCGCCTCGCTGGCGGCGTGGCTGCGCTCCTTCGCCGCCGCGGAGGCGACCACCACGTCCTGGGAGAAGATCCGGGCCGGTGCCGCGCCGGGCGAAGGAGCCGCGCCGTCGCGAAGCACCACCATCCGCTACCGGGACTGGCTGACGAGCCTCTGGCTGCTCGACCCGGTGGAACCCTGGCTGCCGCTCGGGATCAACCTCGGAGCCCTGGCCACGAGCCCGCGGCACCACCTGGCCGATCCTGCGCTCTCACTGAGGCTGCTCGGTGGCTCGGCGGGCTCGCTGCTGAGAGGGCGGGAGAGTCAGGTCCACGTCGGTACCGCCCCCCTGTTCGGCAGGCTGTTCGAGGCCCTGGCCACGCTCAGCGTGCGTGTCGCGGCCCAGCAGTGCGGGGCAGAGGTGGCGCACCTGCGGACCAAACGCGGTGACCGGGAGATCGACCTCATCGTCACAGGACCCGACGGCGAGATCGTCGCCGTGGAGGTGAAGCTCACCGGGGCGGTCGGGGATGACGACGTGAGACATCTCACCTGGCTCCAATCCAAACTGGGCACCGCGCTCACCGACGCGATCATCGTGACCACCGGCCAGCACGCATACCGCCGCCCGGACGGGATCGGGGTGGTCCCGCTGGCCCTTCTCGGGTGAGCACGAATCGCAGGTGGAAGACGCTGGCGCGTCGCCACACGACGGTGAACGGATTTTTCTCCGCGATTCCTGCCCTTCCGCTGGTCGAGCCGGGGTCCCGATGCGGAGCGAGGGAGCCCGTGTCGAGACCTCTGGCGCCCAGTGCTCGGACTTGAGCTGAGCAGGGTTGGGCGGGGTCGGGTCTCTGCGCACAGTCACCAGGTCTCGACGCGGACTGCTCGCTGGCGCTCGCGGTCCGGCTCGACCAGCGGGTGGGGGTCGAGGGGTGGTACCGCTAGGCTGTGTCGCATCGCCCGAAGGAGCGCCCATGACGAACCACCTCGACCCTGCCGCCGCCGTCGCTGAGGGGAGGGCCGTGCTCGGCATCGAGTTCGGCTCCACCCGCATCAAGGCTGTGCTGATCGGCGACGACCACCAGCCGATCGCCACCGGCTCCCACGACTGGGAGAACCAGTTCATCGACCGCATCTGGACCTACGACCTCGACGACGCCGTCGCCGGGATGCAGGCCGCCTACGCCGCCCTGGTCGCCGATCTGCGGACCCGCCACGGCGTGGAGCTCACCCGGCTGGGGGCCGTCGGCATCTCCGGGATGATGCACGGCCACCTGGCCCTCGACTCCCAGGACCGGCTGCTCACGCCGTTTCGGACCTGGCGCAACACCATGACCGGCCCCGCCGCCGAAGAACTCAGCGCACTCTTCGGCCGCACCATCCCGCAGCGCTGGTCCATCGCCCACCTGTGGCAGGCCGCCCTCAACGACGAGCCGCACGTCGCGCAGGTCGCACACATCACCACCCTGGCCGGGTGGGTCCACTGGCGACTCACCGGCAGGCGCGTCGTCGGGGCCTGCGAGGCCTCCGGGATGTTCCCCCTCGACGGTGTGTCGTGGCGGGGCGATGCGGTGGCGGCCTTCGACCGGCTCGCCGCCGAACGAGGCCTGGCCTGGCGGATCGCCGAGCTGCTGCCCGAGCCACTGCCCGCCGGAACCGAGGCCGGGACCCTGAGCGCTGAGGGGGCGCTGCTCCTCGACCCCACCGGCACCCTCCAGCCCGGGGCGCCCGCCTGCCCACCCGAGGGCGACGCCGGGACCGGGATGGTGGCCACCAACACCGTCGCTCCCCGCACCGGCAACGTCTCGGCGGGCACCTCGATCTTCGCGATGATCGTCCTCGACCAGCCGCCGACGCTGACCCACGAGGCCATCGAGATGATCGCCACCCCCGCCGGGCACCCCGTCGCGATGGTGCACTGCAACAACGGCGCCTCGGAGGTGAACACCTGGGCGGGTGTCTTCGCGCAGTTCGCGCAGCGCCTCGGCGTGGACGCCGAGGCCGGGCGGGTCTTCGAGGCGCTGTTCACGGCCTCCCTCGACGGCGCGGCCGACGCGGGCGGGATCGTCGCTTTCAACTACCTCTCCGGCGAACACCTCGTGGACCTGGCCGAGGGGCGGCCCCTGGTGCTGCGCACCCCGGACAGCGAACTCAGCCTGGCCAATTTCATGCGCGCCCAGCTGTACTCGGTGTTCGCGACGCTGCGGGTCGGGCTCGACGTGCTGGTGGACGAGGGTGGGGTGGACATCGACTCGCTGTTCGCCCACGGCGGCATCTTCACCACCCCTGGGGTGGCGCAGCGTCACCTCGCGGCCGCCACCGGGGTGCCGGTCGCCGTCGGTGAGACCGCCGCCGAGGGCGGGGCCTGGGGGATCGCGCTGCTCGCGGCCCTGGTGCGGCAGGAGTCGTCGCTGGGTGACTTCCTGGCCCAGGTCTTCGCCGGGGCCACGACCAGCGTCATCGAACCCGACCCGACGGAGGTCGCAGGCTTCGAGACCTACCACCGTCGGCAGCTGGCGGCCCTCGAGGTCGAACGCGCAGCAGTCGCGCACAGCTGAGAGGGCGGGGCAACAAGAGGGCGCGTGGTGAGGGCGAATCCACTGCGGTTGCCCTCGTGGCCCCTTGGCTGCGATCCCCAGACGCCCCTGAGAAGCAGGAATCCGCGCACCCCATGGGGTGCGCGGATTCGCTCAGCGCGTGCGCGAATTCTGGGTCAGCGGCGGCGGTTCTTCCGCTCGTCGATGATGATCGCCAGGATGATGATCGCGCCCTTGACCACCATCTGCCAGAACGGCGAGACCCCGAGCATGGTCAGGCCGACGTTGATGACGCCGATGATGAGGGTACCCACCATCACGCCCCACACCGTGCCGACACCGCCGTTGAATGAGGTGCCGCCGATGACGGTGGCGGTGATGACGTCCAGCTCCAGCATCACGCCGAAGCCCGGGTTGCCGGTGGTGTTGCGGGCGGTCAGCACGATGGCGGCGACGGCGGCCAGCAGGCCGATCATCGTGTAGATCTTGAAGTGGTTCTTCGCCACCGAGATACCGGAGACCTTCGCCGCCAGCTCGTTGCCACCGATGGCGTAGATGTGACGCCCGAACCGGGTCCGGTTGTAGATGAACCACATCACCACGGCCAGCAACGCCAGGATGATGATCGGGAACACGCCCTGCCCGATGGCGGTGAATCCCGGGGCCAGGTTGCTGACGGGGCGGCCGTTGGTGATGATGTTCGCGAAACCGCGGGCCGCGGTCATCATGCCGAGGGTGGCGATGAACGGTGGAATCCTGAAGATCGCCACCAGGCTACCGACGGTGCCACCAACCAGTGCACCTGCGAGCAGCCCCATCGCCAGAGAGACGAAGATCGGCATCGGAGGCAGATTCGGGATCAGGGTGCCCTCGCCGGGAACCTGGGCGAAGGCCGCCACGATCACCGACACGAAGGCGACGGTGGCGCCGACGGACAGGTCGATGCCCTTGGTGATGATCGCGGCCATCATGCCCAGGCTGATGATGCCGATGGGGGCCACCTGGACCACCAGGTTCATCAGGTTCTGCGTCTGGAAGAACCGGCCCTGGGTCAGGATCGTGAACAGGATCACGAAACCGATCAGGATGAACAGGATCGAGTAGGTGCGCAGGAACTCGCCCCAGTCGAAACGCGAGGAGGGGCTGGTGGTGGTTGCAGTGTCAGTCATTGGTGTTTCCTTCGAACGCTGGGGCGTCGTCGCCTCCGGTGGCCAGGTGCATGACGGATTCCTGGTTCGCCTCCTCGCGGGAGAGCTCACCGGAGATGCGCCCCTCGTGCATGACGAGGATGCGGTCGCTCATCCCGAGCACCTCGGGAAGCTCGGACGAGACCATGATGATCGCCTTGCCCTCCTGGGCCAGCATCGACATCAGACGGTGGATCTCGGACTTTGCGCCGACGTCGATGCCTCGCGTCGGCTCGTCGATCATCAACACCTCGGGCAGGGTGAGCAGCCAACGCGAGATCAGCGCCTTCTGCTGGTTGCCGCCCGAGAGGTTCTGGATCAGCTGGCGCAGCGACGGCGTCTTGATGCGCAGCTTCTCGCGCTGCTCCTCACAGTCCTGCTTCATCTTCGCGATGTTGAGGATGCCGCCCGGGCTGTAGCGCGGCAGGGCGGCGGCGGTGATGTTGTCACCCACCGACAGCACCCCCATGATGCCGCTCTGCTTGCGATCCTCGGTCAGCAGTGCCATCCCGGCCTTGATGGCATCCGCGGGCTGCTTGATGTTCAGCGGTTTGTCGTCCATCCAGATCTCGCCGGAATCGGCCCGCTCGATGCCGAAGATGGTCTCCAGCACCTCGGTGCGCCCGGCACCCATCAGCCCCGCCAGGCCAAGGATTTCCCCCCGGCGCAGGTCGAAGCTGACATCGCGGACCATCTTGCCCCGGTTGAGGTTCCGCACGCTGAGCACGACGTCGCCGATCTCGGCCTCCAGCTTCGGGAACAGGTCCGTCAGCTCGCGCCCGACCATCAACTGGATCAGCTTGTCACGGTTCAGCTCCTTGGCCTCGTACGAGCCGACGTGCTGGCCGTCGCGGAAGACGGTGATGTCGTCGGAGATCTTGAAGACCTCGTCCATCTTGTGCGTGATGTAGATGATGGCGACCCCGAAGTCGGTCAGCCGTTTGATCATCTTGTGCAGGTGCGCGACCTCACGCTCCGGGATGGCGGAGGTGGGCTCGTCCATGATGATGATCTTCGCGTCGTAGCTGATGGCCTTCGCGATCTCCACCATCTGCTGCTTCGCCACCGTCAGGTTCTTCATCCGAGTGCGTGGGTTGATGTCGATCTCCCACTCGTCGAACAGCTCCTGGGTCTTGTCGATGATGGCCTTCGGGCTGAGCAGCCCGAACCGTCCGCGTTGCTCACGGCCCAGCCAGATGTTCTCCGCCACCATCATCTCGGGAACGGGGGAGAGCTCCTGGTGGATCATCGAGATCCCGTGCTCCAGCCCGTCCTTGGTGTTCTTGAAATTGACGATGTCACCCGCCAGCTCGACGGTGCCCTCGTCGGGGGTGTACATCCCGATCAGGCACTTCATGAGCGTGGACTTGCCCGCCCCGTTCTCCCCCATCAGGGAGTGGACGGTGCCGCTGCGCACGTCAAGGTTCACGTTGTCCAGGGCGACGACGCCCGGGAAGGTCTTGCGGATGCCCTGCATCCTCAGGATTGTCTCCTGCATGGTTCACCTCGCTGGGAAACGGGGGCCGGGCTTGTGGCCCGGCCCCCGTATCACTCACTTGTACTCGGCCATGTTCTCCGGGGTCACCAGGACGTAGGGAACATCAACGACGGCGGGCACCGTCTCGCCGTTGATCATCTTGATGGCGGTGTCCACACCGGCCTGTCCCTGGCCCTTGGCGTCCTGGAAGACGGTCACCTCCAGCTCGCCCGCCTCCATCGCGGCGATGGCGTCCTTGGTGGCGTCCACGCCGCCGACGATGACGTCGTCCAGCTTGCCCGCGTTCTTCAGCGCCTGGATGGCACCGAGCGCCATCTCGTCGTTGTTGGAGCAGATCACGTTGACCTCGTCGCTGCCCTGCAGCCAGGTCTCGGTGATGGCCAGGCCCTTGTCACGCTGCCACAGCCCGGACTGGGTGGCGACCACCTTCATGTTCGGGTACTTCTTGGCGGTCTCCTCGCAGCCCTTGGTGCGCATCTGGGCGGCCTCCTGGGTGGCGTCGCCCTGCAGGATGAAGACGTTGCCCTTCTCACCGGCGAGCTTGGCCAGCTCCTCCATCTCGATCTGGCCCGCGTACAGCGAGTCGGAACCGACGTAGGGGACCCCTGCGGGCAGGTTGTCGGGGCGGCGGTTCACGTAGATCAGCGGGATGTTGGCGGCCTTGGCCTTCTCGGTGATCTGCTGCGTGGTGGCGGTGTCCTGGGGCAGGACGATCAGGGCATCGACACCGTTGGCGATGAAGTTCTCGATCTGGTTGAGCTGGACCTCGACCTTCTCCTCGGCGGAGGTGATGTTCACCTCGACGCCGGCCGCCTTGCCGCGCTCCTCGATGGAGTCGGCGACGGTCTTGAGGAACTGGTCGAGGACCGGGAACGAGGCGCCGATCTTGACCGTCTTGCCATCCTTGGGCTTGACGACGTCGCCGGGGGTGTACTTGACGGTCTCACCCGAGGAGGGGGCGTTGCCGTCCTGGCCACCACCGTTGTTCTGCGCGGTGTCAGCGGTGCTGCCGCAGGCGGTCAGCCCGAGGGCGGCAGCCGCCAGCAGTGCCGTGAGCTTCGGTGCGAGTTTCATGTGCTTCTCACTTCCTTGTGTGGCTTCCGACCCGGGTGGGCCGTGGGACGGGTTGATCCTCCCCCACCCGGGCCATAAATGTCAATACAAATGGCTGCTTTGTTACGTGTCGGTGATCGGATCGGCTGTGGTTCAGGCCATGAGCTCCTTCTCGATCCGCTCCCTCATCCGCACGTGGATGGCGTCGGCATCCTCCTCCCAGCCGAAGACGCACACCGAGACCAGGCCGTCGTAGTTGATCTCCCGCAGGTAGCCGAAGACCTCGTCCCACGGCACCTCGCCGTTGCCGATCTCGTTGTGCTGGTGGATGCGGGCATCCACCCCGGGCGGGTTGATGATGTAGCGGTTGCCGACGTTGGCCAGGTGGTTGAAGACGTCGGCGATGTGCACATGGCGCAGCCGCGGCCCCGCGTAGGCCATCATCTGGCGGGGATCGCCCCGACCCTCGGACAGGTGGAACATGTGGGGCAGGCAGAACTCGTAGTTCAGCCACGGCTTGTTCACCCCGCGCACGATCTGCACGGCCCGCTCGTTCGTCTCGACAAAGTCGTACGGGTGGGCCTCGATTGTGCACTCGATGCCGCGCTTCTCGAAGTCAGGGATCAGCTCCTCGATGGAGCGGTAGAACTGGTGCTCCGACTTCAGGGGCTCGTTCGGGTCGCCGGAGAACTCGGTGGCGATGAGCGGCACCTCCAGCTCCTCCGCGATCTCCAGCAGCCTGCGGAAGTTGCGCACCTGGGCCTGCCGCTCCTGCTCGTCGGGTGAGGCCCAGTTGAACACCGGGTTGAAGGTCTCGATCCTCACCCCCGAGTCCTGCATCGCCTTCTTGACCTTCGCGATCTCGAAGTCGTCCACCTTGGGGTAGTGGTGCCACTCGTGGAAGTCGGCGCGCGGCGACAGCTCGATGTAGCGGTAGCCCAGCTCCGCGGCCTTGAAGCACTCCTCGGCCACGCTCAGGTGCGGGTGGTACATCGACGGGTCGAGCAGAATCTTGACCATCATCGTCTCCTTCAGGCGTAGAAATCGGGTTTGGGGATCAGCTGGACGTCCACCCAGCCGTCGGTTGCCAGGGCCTTCACCCCGGCGTCGCACACCACGGCAGCAGCGTAGCCGTCCCAGCTGCTGGAGCCGGTGTGGCGGTCCTGGGCCACGGCGGTGATCCACTCCTGGACCTCCCGCACGAAGGCGGCGCCGAAGCGCTGGTTGTGGTCCATCGGCAGCCGGTTGCGACGACCCTGCAGATCGACGCGCTGCACCAGCTCCTGGTCGCCGAGCCTGACCGCGCCGGTCTCACCCACCAGCTCGCACTGGATGTCGTAGCCGTACTGGCAGTTGACGAAGACCTCGTCATCGACCCGCACCCCGGAAGTGGTCTCCAGGATCAGCACCAGCGGGTCCTGCAGGTGCGGGAACCGAAGGGTCGTCCGCTTCGGCTTGTCGACGCGCACCCGGGTGAACTCCTCGCCCAGCAGCCAGCGCATCGTGTCGATCTCGTGGATGGCGGTGTCGTTGATGGCCATGTCCCAGGTGTAGAACTCGGGCACGGTGGGGTTGCGGTGGGCGTTGTGCACCATGAGCGCCTGGCCGATCTCACCGGCGTCGTAGAGGGCCTTCAGCTCCTGGTAGGCCGGGTCGAAGCGTCGCATGAAACCGACGGTGACCAGGCGTTTCCCGGCCTGCTGCTCGGCTTCCATGATGCGCAGGCAGGCCTCAGCCGTGGGGGCGAGCGGTTTCTCGCAGAACACGTACTTGCCCGCCTGGATCGCGGCGATGACATCCGGCTCGTGGGCGGGACCGTGGCTGCAGATCATCACCGCATCCACGTCGTCACTGGCGATGAGTTCCGCGGCGGAGGTGAAGGCGCGGCCGTCGATCATCGTGGCCACCCTCGTCGCGTTGTCGGCGTTGAGATCAGCGACGGCGACGACGCGGCCGCCCGCGATGACGGAGTGGATGCGCTCGATGTGGGCCTGCCCCATGCCGCCGGGCCCGATCATTCCGATACGAAGGGTCATCTCACACCTCACTTCACGCCCAGGCCGATGGAGGCCAGGTATTCGCGGACCCGGATTGCGTTCGGCAGCGGATAGGAGGGATCGCAGCCGTACATGTCCTGCTCACAGATGACGTAGAGCTCCTTGTCCAGGTCGGCCAAGGCCTCCACCAGGGAGGGCATGTCCGGTTCGCCCTCCGGCGGCGGTACCGAGCAGCCCGCCTTCACGGCCTTGACGAAGGGCCAGTCCTCGTCGTGGGCCTGCTTCACGATCTTCGGGTCCATCGCCTTGATGTGGACGTAAGAGATGCGCTCCGGGTAGTCCTTGATGAGCTCGATGTTGTCGGCCATGCCGTAGACGATGTGCCCGGTGTCGAGGCAGAAACCGACGTACTCGGGGTCGGTGGCCTGGAAGATGCGGTCGATGTCCTCGCGGGTCTCGATGTGGGAGTCGCCGTGGGGGTGGAGGACCAGCTGCAGCCCGTAGTCCTGCTTCATCATCCGGCCCAGCCGGTTGGCGTTGTCGATGTAGAGCCGCCAGGCCTCGCCGTCGAGATGCCTCACGTCGGTGAACTCGCCGGTGTGCTCGTCGCGGAACATCGGGGGCAGGTGGACCACGTACTCGGCGCCGACAGCGGCGTGGGTCTCGCCGACCCGGCGGAACAGCGCCTCGGTCTCGGCCCATGCCTCGGCCTTGTGGAGGATGCCCCAGGCGGTTCCGGCGACGACGCGGAAGCCCCGGGCTGACATCTCGGCGGCCAGGCGCTCAGGCTCGGTGGGGAAGTAGCCGAAGGGGCCGGTCTCCATCACGGAGAACCCGGCCTCGGCCATCTGGTCGAGGGCCTGTTCCCAGGGGATCTGCAGCGGGTCCTCGGGGAACCAGACTCCCCACTGGTCGGGACACACACCGAGCGTGAGCTTGTGGTAGCGGGGGTCGGGGTTGCGGGACTTGTCCATCGTGGGCCTTCCTGGAGGAGATGCGCCTTTGCTCAGCACAGCCTAGGCAGCCCAATATGTCCTGTCAATTGACTCAGGGGCCTTCGGGACGGCGGCGCGTGGCCTCGCTGTCGGAGCCTGGGCCGGGGGTTCGCGAGGGATGAGGGAGGCTGATAATGTTCGGACAAGATTGCACCGCTGGGGATGCGATGAAGTGGAGGAAGACATGGAACGCAAGGTCATCGGGGTGGGGGTCATCAGCCTGGGCTGGATGGGCAGGTTGCACGCCCGCAGCTACCGGGCGCTGAAGGAACGCTTCCAGGACCTGGGTGCCGAGGTCCGGCTCGTCGCCGCCGCCGATGCGCAGGAGAGCGTGTGCGCCGAGGCCGTCGATGCGCTCGGCTTCGAGCGGTCCTACCGGGACTACCGCGACCTGCTGGCCGATCCCGAGGTGGACGTGGTGAGCATCTGCTCCCCGAACTTCCTGCACCATGAGATGGCGATGGCCGCAATCCAGGCGGGCAAGCCGTTCTGGATCGAGAAGCCGATGGGGGTCAGCGCGGCCGAGTCCAGGGAGATCGCGGAGGCGGCCGACGCTGCGGGCCTGGTGAGCGCCGTCGGCTTCAACTACCGGCACACCCCGGCCATCCAGCGGGCCAGGCAGCTGATCCAAGGTGGCAGGCTGGGGCGGATCACGAACGTGAGGTGCTGGCTGATCGCGGACTACGCCAGCTCCCCGACGGGGCCGCTGACCTGGCGGCACAGCATCGACAAGTGCGGGCACGGGGTGCTGGGGGACCTGCTCAGCCACGGCGCTGACCTGGTGCAGTACCTGGTCGGCCGGGTGGAGGCGGTGACCGCGACGACCGGGCAGTTCATCACCGAACGTCCGATCCCCACGAAGATGGGGGTGGGGCACTCCGGCTGGGAGGTCTCCGACGAGATGGGGCCGGTGGAGAACGAGGACCTCGTGGCGGTGCTGGCGAAGCTGGAGGGCGGGGCCTTCGCCACGCTCGAGGCCAGCCGGATCGCGGTCGGGCCGCGCGCGGAGTACGTCGTCGAGGTCTACGGCACGAACGGGTCGCTGCGGTGGAACTTCGAGCACCTCAACGACCTGCAGGTCTGCATCGGCGGGGACCAGGAGTTCCAGGGCTACACCCGGGTGATGGCGGGACCGGATTTCCCGCAGTTCAGCACCTTCCAGCCGGGTGCTGGGACGTCGATGGGCTTCGACGACTTCAAGGCGGTCGAGGCGTCGCTGTTCATCCGCTCGGTGGTCACCGGCGAGCAGCTGGCCCCGTCGGCGGCCGACTGCTGGGCGGCGGCCGAGATCGACGAGGCGGCGGTGCGTTCAGCAGCCGACGGCCAGTGGCACCAGATCCCCGAGGTCACAGGTCGCACCACCTGGGCGGACTGAGATCGGCGCCCTGCCTCGCCGGGGGCGGTCCGGAGAGTGGATCGCCTGGGCCACCCCCGGAGCACGAATCGCCGATGAAAAACGCTGGCACGTCACCCGCCGACGGCGAACCGTCCCACCTCGGCGATTCCTGCACGCTTTTCCTGCGCTCGCGTCGGGGTCACCACCAGGGGTCGGCGGCGCAGGCCAGGTGGTCGATCATGCTGAGGCCGCCGATGAACTCGCCGTGGGGTTGTGGGTAGGGGGTTGGGGTGAAGGAGTGGTAGTCGACGGTGA
>JAUNKV010000041.1 GCA_030532575.1 Propionibacteriaceae bacterium
CGCCGCCCCGGGCTTCGACCCGATGGAGGCCATCGAGCGCTACGACGAGGACCACGAGGGCGACGACGAGGACCTGGACGGCGACGAGGACTTCGCCGAGACCGAGCAGTACTGAGAACCCCAACCGAGCCCTGCTCGGGACGAGACTGAAGGAAACGCAACAACATGCCCAAGCCGACGAAGGGTCCCCGCCTCGGCGGTAGCCCCACCCACGAGCGCATCATCCTGCGCAACCTGGCCGCCCAGCTCTTCGAGCACGGCCGCATCACCACGACGGAGACCAAGGCGCGCCGGGTCCAGCCGGTGGCCGAGAAGCTCATCACCAAGGCCAAGCGCGGTGACCTGCACTCCCGTCGTCTGGTGCTGAAGTCCATCACCAACAAGGACGTCGTGGCGAAGCTGTTCGAGGAGATCGCTCCTGAGCTGCAGGGGCGCGACGGCGGCTGCACCCGCATCACCAAGATCGGCATCCGCAAGGGTGACTCGGCTCCGATGGCGATCATCGAGCTGGTGACCGAGCCGGTGGTGAAGAAGGAGCAGCCGAAGGTCGAGAAGAAGACCGCTCCGAAGCCTGCCAAGGAGGAGGAGAAGGCCGAGGAGAAGCCCGCTGAGGCCGAGGTCGAGGAGACCGACGAGGCCAAGTGACCCACCAGGGTTGATGGTTCGGGGAGGTGCCCTTCGGGGTGCCTCCCCGAACTGCGTCATGGGGCTGCTGCTCTAGGATGGGCGGATGCGCGTTGCAGTGTTCGCCGACATCCACGGCAAGTTCTTGTTGCCGTTCAAGCTGGTTCATCGGTACCAGCAGGAGACGGGGCGGGCAGTGGATGCCATCCTGCAGTGCGGCGACATGGGGGCCTATCCGGACCTGGACTCCTTGGACAAGGCGACGCAGCGCCACGCCAGGTGGGACCGTGACGAGCTGGGGTTCCACGACGACTTCGTCACCCCACGACCTGGGATCGCGGAATTCCTGGCGGAGCTGGGCATCGACATGATCTGTGTCCGGGGAAACCACGAGGACCACGAATTCCTCGACCGGCTGGAGCAGCGCAGCGAGGAGGCGCGGTTCCCCATCGACGCCTACGGCAGGGTGCTGGTCTGCAGGTCGGGGGTCCGCCAGGAGCTGCGGGTGGGACAAGACGTCCTGAGCTTCGTCGGGGTCGGGCGGATCGGGGACCGCAAGGGCCGCGACCATGCCCCCTTCATCCAGCCCCACGAGCGCGCTGCCATGAAGCGACTCCACAAGCTGCGCGAGGACGTGGACGTGTTGATCTCACACGACCAGGAGACCGCCGACCCGGAGGGCTACGGGATGGTCGAGCTGCGGGAGCTGCTGAACCACGTGGCCTTCGGCTTTCACTTCTACGGTCACACCGGAGCCCCTTTCACCCGGGGCATGGCCAGCAACGGGGTCACCGAGTCGGTGAAGGTGAAGGAGCTGGAGTTCACCCCGTCGGGGGTGCTGCCGCCGGGCTGCATGGTGATCCTGGAGAAGACCGCTGGGCAGCTGAGCCTGGAGGTGGTGGATCAGTGGATCACGAATCAGCTCACCAGGTACACCTGGAAGCTGTGAGGGTCACCGGTTCTACGTCCGGGCGTCGCGGCCCGGAACAGCACCCTTGAGGTGGTTGGCCACCGAGGTCACGTAGTCGAGGTAGTCCCGGCAGGCATGTTCAACCGCGGCGGCGACCATGCCGAGATCGACGTCGGTGTACTGGTGGATCAAGATGTTCCGCATCCCGACCGAGCGGACGAGCTGATGCACAAGGTCGCGGTCGAGCACGTCGAGGTCAGCCATCACGGTGAAGCTTTCCCGAACGGTGCTGGGTGTCGTCGCTCCCAGGGTGGCCGCGAAATGGGTGTTGATGCCGACGGCCAGGTCCACCAGCAGGGTGAGCATCCGTTCGACGGCGTACCTCATGATGGCGTCCTCAACGAGGCGTTCCGGCGAGACGGGGAGCTGCTGGAGCTCCCCCAGCAGCTTTCTCATCATCGTCAGCCGTCGCGTGACGACCTCGACGTCGAACTCACCCACCGGCCAGCACCTCTCGTTGCAGTTGGCGAAGACCGGCGGTCTCCATGTACTCGGCCAGCGCCCACAGGTGCCGCTCCGAGAAGGCCCGCGGGGAGGACTGGTGGAGGATTTCGCCGCGGGTGAGGGCACGTTGGCGGGCCACGGGGCCAGCGCGGTCGAGGTCCATCACGTCGAGGGCATCCGTGGCGAAGGCCTCGCTGAGGGCATTGACGGCATCCAGCAGGTTCCCGGCTCCGGCAGGCTCGAAGCCGACGGCCAGGTCGATGTCACCAGGGGTGGGGGAGGAGACGGCACTGCCGAACAGCACGAGGAGCTCGATCCCCTGGGATCGGCACAGCTCGGCGAGGGAGCCGTCGGCTGAGGCCTGACGGATCCTCTCCAACGCGGGCAGCACCTCCATGTCCTGGAGTCTAGACGAGGTTTCCCGGGCGGGGCCGCTCCTGGCCCGTCCGAGGAAACCGGCGGTCCCTGACAGGCAGGAATCGCTGGCGGCGGACGGTTCGCCGTCGCATGGTGACGCCCCAGCGGTTTTCCTCCGCGATTCGTGCTCGGTGGGGGGTGAGCGAGGGCGCTGGCAGAATCGAGGACATGCGGATCGCGCAGCTGGCCAACTTCGTCGGCCCCACCTCGGGGGGAATGAAGGTGGTGATCGATCAACTCGGGGCGGGCTATGCCGAGGCCGGGCATGAACGGCTCTTCGTGCGGCCCGGGCCGCGCGACGCCGTCGTCGAGACCGAGCACGGGATCGAGGTTGAGGTCAAAGCCCCCAGGCTCACCAGGCAGTATCGGATGGTCGCCAAACCCTGGCGGGTTCTCGACGTGCTGGAGCGCTTCCGCCCCGATGTGGTGGAGGTCTCCGACAAGTGGACGCTGACCCCGGTGGGCGGCTGGGCCGCCCGGCGCGGTATCGGCTCGGTGCTGTTCAGCCACGAGCAGTTGACCGAGATGCTGGCGATGTGGATGCGGCGAAGAACCGGGGTGGCCCGCAGCGTCGGGGCGCTGAACCGCAGGCTCGCGAGGAATTTCGACGCAGTGGTGGTGACCAGCCGCTTCGCCGCCGAGGAGTTCGGCGACACCTCGGCCCGGCTTGAGCTGGTGCCGCTGGGGGTGGACCTGGAGACCTTCCACCCCGGGCGGGGTCGCCCCGTCGAGGACGGGGTGCTCAAGCTGGTCCACGTGGGGCGGCTGAGCCACGAGAAGAGCCCGCAGCTCGCTGTGGCAGTCGCGGTGGAGCTGCACCGTCGGGGGCACCCGGTCCGCCTGGACTGCTACGGCACCGGGCCCGACCGGGCGGAACTGGAACGCATCGCAGGTCGAGCCCCGGTCCATTTCCATGGCTTCGTGTCGGGCCGTGACGAACTGGCCCGGCGGATCGCACAGGCCGACCTCTCCTTGTCGGTGTGCCCGGCGGAGACCTTCGGGCTGGCGGTGCTGGAGGCTCTGGCCTGCGGCACCCCGGTGCTGACCGCGGATCGTGGCGGCGCCGTCGAGCTGCTGGATGCCGCATCCGGGGCCTGGGCGCCCCCGGAGCCCGCACGGTTGGCCGATGCCGCCTTGACACTGCTGCCCCGACTGGGGGCGGGGATGCGGGCCTCCGCCAGGGCTCGGGCCGAGCAGTACCCGTGGGACCGGAGCGTGGCTCGGATGCTGCGGATGCACGAGCAGCTGGCCGAGGAGGCTCGATACCGGTCGTTGCGGCAGAGTGGCCGTATTGTGGGTGCATGACGCTGAGTATCAATGAGGTGCGCGTTCCCAAGTGGGCCGACGATGCCGACTGGGTGGCCTACTGCCAGCTGGTGCAGATGGCCCGCGACGAGCAGTTGGGGGCTGGGGTGTACCGGGTGAGCCCTGAGGCGGCGTTGCAGAGCAGGAAGGCCGACCAGAGCTTCACCTGCCGACAGTGGCTGGCCCGGCTGGAATCCCGACCGGTCGGGTTCGCGAGCCTGGACGTCAATGTCATCGACGAGCCTGAGGGCGGTTTCGTCACGGTGTTCGTGGACCCGCAGTTCCGCCGTCGCGGTATCGGGCGGCAGCTCGCGAATCGGCTGCGCTCCGATCTGGGGGAGCAGACCCTGCGGCTGGCCAGTGAGATCAGCACCCCGATGCCCGACGACCAGGCTGAGGTGCTGGCCTCGCCGACCGGGTTCGGGGCCGTCCCGGCCGACCATCCAGGGGTTCGGCTGGCCTTGAGCCACGGTTTCCGGCTGGGACAGGTGGGGCGGACCGGCCACTACGAGTTCGCGAACCCCGCGGTGCCGCTCGCCGAGGCGTTGGCCAAGGCCAGGGCAGCAGCCCAGGGGTACGAGGTGCTGTGCTTCGAGGGGGTGCCGCCGAAGGAGTTGCGCGCGGACATCGCGGTGCTCAAGGGGCGGATGTCGCTGGACGAACCGCTGGGGGAGATGCCCCGGATTCTGCACGAGTGGGACGAGGCCCGAGTCGTCGACTTCTACTCGGGTCATGACAAGGTGTGTCGGGTCTTCATCGCGGTGGCCATCGAGCAGACCAGCGGCCGGGCGGTGGCGATCAACGAGCTGCTGAGCAGTCGCGCCTTACCTGAGAACCCCGTCTACCAGTGGGACACCCTGGTGCTGCCGGAGCATCGGGGCCGCCGACTCGGGATGCTGGTCAAGGCGGCGAACCTGCAGGCCGTCCGCGATGCGGTACCCGAGGCGTGGCTGGTCACCACCTTCAACGCGGCCGAGAACCAGCCGATGCTGGCGGTCAACGAGGCCTTGGGTTTCCGCACCCACCACCTGGAGGGGGCGTTCAGCGTCTCGAGGGAGAAACCATGATCGAGATCACAGAGGTTCCCCTTCCTGAGGAGGCGACACATCCCGGCTGGGTGGCCTATGCCCGGATGAGTGCCCGCAGCTCCGAAGAAGCCCTGGGGCCGTCGGGAACAGTCATCACCCCGGCGGAGTTGCTGGCCAAGGCGCGCCCCGGTGAACAGTGTGGGAATCTGCTGGTCAGGCGGTGGCTGGCCCACCTCGACGGTGAGCCGGTCGGGTTCGCACGCCTGGTGGTGGACCGTATCGACGACCCGACCGGCGGCACGGTGCTGGTCCATGTGGAGCCGGAGCACCGGGGCCGGGGCTTCGGGAAGGCACTGGCCCGCACCCTGCGGGAGGCCATACCCGCGACCGCGGATCACCTGGGGGCCGAGGTGATGAGCTCGGTTCCCGCCGAGGGCGAGGGGACCGTCCCGGCGGTGAGCGGCGGCGCGGTGGCAGCCGACCACCCGGGGGTCCGGTTGGCGCTGGACAACGGTTTCGCCCTGGCCCAGGCGCTGTGGTTCCAGCGCCTGGAGCTGGCGGCCGCGGCGTCGCGCTGGGAGCCGCTGATGGCCAAGGCCCGTGCCGTGGCAGGGGAGGGCTACGAGGTGCGCACCTTCGAGGGGGTGCCCCCTGAGGAACTGCGCCCCGGGATCGCGGTCCTCAAGCAGCGGATGTCCACCGATGCACCCCGCGGCGAGGTGATCCTGCCCGAGACCAGATGGGATGCGGATCGGGTGGCGGACCGCTACGAGTCGATGGGGCTCACCGTGCGGGTGCTGCTCGCCGTCGTGGTCCACCGGCCGACGGGGGAGGTCGTGGCACTGAACGAACTGATGTCCGCCCGGTTGCGACCCGATGCGCCGCTGCACCAGCAGGACACCTTGGTCCTCCCCTCCCATCGAGGCCGCCGCCTGGGACTGCTGGTCAAGGCCGCGAACCTGATGGCAGCCCACGCGGCCGTTCCGGAAGCCACGGCGGTGTTCACCTTCAACGCACACGAGAACCAGCACATGCTGGCGATCAATGACGAGCTGGGCTTCGAGCGCCGTGGGGTGCTGGGGCTGTTCCAGACCGTGAGAGGCGGCGATGGCTGAGATCGTCGAGTACCAACTGCCTCCTGATGCCACCGAGACCACCTGGCAGGCGTTGTCAGAGCTGGTCTGCGCGGACATCACGGAGAGCTTCGGGGCCTACGGGTCAAGACACACCCCGGCAGAGCTGCTGACCCAGGCCCAGGGGTCACCGGCGAGGATCAGGCGGTGGCTGGCGGTCTCGGAGGGCCGGGTGCTCGGATTCGCCCGGTCGGTCACGGGGCACCCGGACAATCCCGACGGGGCCGACGTCTACGCCTGGGTCCGGCCGGAGCACCGGAGCCGAGGGGTGGGTCGTCGCTTGGCGGAGGCCGCGTGTGGGGCTGGCGAATCGGGACGGATCACGGCTCGGTTGTTCACCTCGGCTGTCGGGTCAGGCGGTCTGGCCGGGCCGGATGGTGGTTTCGTTGACGCCGATCATCCGGGGGTGAGGTTGGCCCTCAGCCTCGGTCTGGAGCTCGGGGTGGTTTACGAGCTCGGCCGCTACGACCTCGAGAAACCGATGGTGCCCCTGGAGCAGGTGTTGAGATCAGCCCGGGAGCCCCAGGATGAGGGCTGGACCACCCACTGCTTCGAGGGGGTGCCTCCGAAGGAGTTCCAGAGCGCGGTTGCGGAGGCGAAAAACCAGACCCTCCAGGATGCTCCCCAGGGCACCGTCGCATACACCGGCAAGGGCTGGGATGCCGAGCGGGTCGCCACGCATTACCAGAGGTTGGTCACCGGGCATCGGGTGTTCTTCACCCTGGTGATGGCGGGCGAGGAGGTCGTGGCGCTGACCGAGCTGAGCTCCCCCAGGCGGCGACCGGCAGGGATGGGGCAGCAGCTGTTCACGGTGGTGATGCCATCCTATCGGGGGCACCGGCTCGGCCTGTGGATCAAGGCCACGAACCTGGCCTTCCTGAAGCGGGAGGTCCCCGAGTGCCCGGGCGTGGTGACGATGAATGCAGCAGCCAACCGGCACATGCGGGCGGTCAACGAGACGCTCGGGTTCACCACCACGAGGGCAGTCGGTATCTTCCGCTCGAGGTGAGGGACCACTGGGCCTAGAGTTGGCAGTCGAAGCGGGGTGGTAGCGCGGAGGCGGCGGCGTCGTCGAGGAACCAGTAGGTGGCAGCGGCTCCGCGGGGGTGCGCGGCCGGGATGGTGGCATCGCCACCGATGGCCCGGGTCAGTATCTCTGCCTTCTTGGCTCCGGTGGCCATGAACCACACCTCGTCGGAGCGGCTGAGGGTGGGCAGGGTCAACGAGATGCGCTCCGAGGGTGGCTTGGGGGAGTCCGTGACCCCGATCACGGATCGGCTGGTGGGCTCGAAACTGCGGTGATCGGGGAAGATCGAGGCGACATGGCCGTCGGGTCCCATGCCGAGCAGAGTGATGTCGAACCACACGTCCCCCAGTTCGGCCGCGTACTCGGAGGCCGCATCGTGGGGGTCGGCGCGGCCCTCCTTGGCTGCCATCATGTGAATCTTGGCGGTCTGGACCGGCAGGGTCCGGGCGAGGCGGCTGATGGCCTGCAGCGAATTCCGGTCCGGGTCGGTGGCGGCGACGAAGCGCTCATCCCCCCACCACAGGTGCAGCCGGGGCAGCTCCAACCCGGAGGCGGGGGCGAGCTCGGCGAATCTCTCGTAGACCAGGTCGGCGGTGCTGCCCCCGGTCAGACAGAGATGGACTTCGTCCTTGTCCCCTTGGAGTTCACACAGCCGACGCAACAGGCGTGAGGCGATGAGATCGGCCAGTGCGGTGGGCGTGCTGAGGCGGATGACTCGACTACGCACTCACACACCTCCAGGCTGGGTTCTTCGATCAGGCCACCCGGGCGGGTGACCTGAGCCCCGGCGTCGCCGGGACATCCCCCACCACGACAATAGCCCCCGCGAGCTGGCTGGGGCCAACCTGAGGGGATTCTCAGGAATTGGTGACCTCGGCGACATCGACCCAACGCCGCTCCTGCAGCGAGCGGGTAGCGGCGTCCGCCGTGGCGATGGAGTCCCGGGCGGCCTGCCCGGTCAGCAGGGGGGTGAACTCCGGGCCGACCTGCGCGCCGTGCATGAGGTCGTTGAAGAAGGTCAGCTCCTCCAGCATCGCGCCCTGGAGCCACAGCGGTGGCCGATCCCCGGGGGAGCCGTAGCGGATGGCCCCCTCGGACTCCTGGCCACGGTAGAGCCGGGACCGGTCGGCGTCCTCCTCGGCGCTGCGGTGCAACCCGAAACGCTGCTCACCCTCAGGGGTGCGCAGGATGAGGCAGGAGTTCATCAGGTCGAGCCGGGCCGCGCCTCGGGTGCCCTGCACCAGGACGTAGTGCTCGCCCCAGTGGAAGGCACTGCCGTACTCGCACAGACCATGGCGGCCGCCGGGGAACTCCAGTTGGAGCAGCAGCAGGTCGTCCTCGTCGCCCGAGCCCGGGCCGTGGTGGGCGACGTTCCCGCCGCTCATCGAGACCCGCTGCGCGGGCCCCATGAGGAACTGGATGCAGTCCAGCTCGTGAATGTGGTGGTAGAGGTGGCCCCCCGAGGTGGCGCGTCCCTTCTTCCAGGACACCTCGGCCTTCGGGGTCTCCCAGCCGTTGCGGGCCGAGTGGGCGAACAGCAGATCACCCAGCACGCCGTCGTTGATGAGTTGCTTCAGCCGCCTGACACCGTCGAAGAAGTTCATGATGTGCCCGGCCATGAACACCACGCCGTGATCCTTCGCCGCTGCGACCATCGCGTCGCAGTCGTCGTAGCTCAGGGCGATGGGTTTCTCGCAGAAGATGTGCACGCCGCGCTCGGCAGCCGCCAGCACGGCTTCCTTGTGCACATGGTTGGGGGAGGCGACGATCACCGCGTCCACATCGTCGCGCTCCAGCATCGCGGCCAGGTCGGGCTCGACGTCGCAACCCAGCTCCGCCGCGACGGGAGCCGCGGTGTGCGGGTCGTGCACGGCGCTGATGCGGGCCCCCGGCAGGGTGGCCAGGATGCGGGCGAGCTCCGCCCCGAAGTAACCGGTACCGACGACGGCATAACCTGTGGTGTCCACGAAACCTCCTGTTGGTGCGACACCACACTAGCCCCAGCCCTTGTCAGGATCATCTTTCGGGAAGTCCTGGTGACGTGGGGAGGACATGGGCCGGGCTGCCCGTTGTGGACGGCGCAGCCCGGCCCGGCCGTTGCACCCTCGGTAGCTCAGGGGGTCCACACCCAGTCGCGGTGGGCCTCCTTGATCTCGGAGACGCGTACCTTGCGGTTCTCGCGCAGGGAGAGGGTGGCGGCGTCTGCCGTGGCGATGGAGTCCCGGGCGGCCTGCCCGGTCAGCAGGGGGGTGAACTCCGGCCCGACCTGCTCGCCGTGCATGAGGGCGTTGAAGAAGGTCATCTCCTCGATCATGATCCCCTGCAGCCACAGCGGAGGCTTGACACCGGGGCTGCCGTACATGATGGCGCCGTCCATCATGGTTCCGGCATAGATGCGGGTGCGTTCGGCGTCCTCCTCGGAGGAGCGGTGCAGCAGATGTCGCTCCACCCCCTCCGGGGAGCGCAGGGTGACCCCGGCATTCGTCATGTCCAGCTTGATGGCTCCCTTGGAGCCCTGGATCAGCAGGTAGTGCTCGGGCCAGTGGAAGGCGCTGCCGTACTCGCAGATGGCGAACCTGTCACCCCCGAACTCCAAGGTCAGGAACAACATGTCGTCCTCATCCCCGTAACCGGCTCCCTGGTGCGCCACGTTGCCGCCGGTCATCGTGACTGTCTCGGCCGGTCCCATGAGGAACTGGATGCAGTCCAGCTCGTGGATGTGGTGGTAGAGGTGACCTCCTGAGATGTCACGAATCTTCTTCCAGCTGACGCTCTCCTGCATCTCCTCCCAGCCGTTGCGTGCGGAGTGGCAGTACAGCACATCGCCGATCCGGCCCTCGGCGATGAACTTCTTGGCCAGCCGAACCCCGTTGAAGAAGTTCATGATGTGCCCGGCCATGAAGGTCACCCCTGCCTCGGCGGCGGCATTGACCATCTCGTTGCAATCCTTGTAGGACAGCGCGATCGGTTTCTCGCAGAAGATGTGCTTGCCGTGGCGGGCAGCCTCCATCACGGCCTCGTGGTGATTGCCGTTCGGGGAGGCGACGATGACCGCATCCACGTCCTCGCGGCTGAGCAGGGAGGTGAGGTCCTGGGCAACCTCGCAGCCCAGCTCCCGGGCCACGGCCTCGGCATTCTCGGGATCGTGAACGACGCGAATTGCCGCCCCGGGCAGGGAGCTGAGGATTCGGGCGAGCTCGGCCCCGAAGTATCCGGTACCGACGATGGCGTATCCAATGGTTTCCACAGAGGGTTCTCCTTACTTGACGGATCCTTGGGCCAAACCGCCCGCGATCTTGTTCTGGATGATGGCGAAGAAGATGACGGAGGGAACGACGACCAGCGTTGAGGCAGCCATCATGGTTCCCCAGTCCAGGACCTCCTGACCCTCCAGGGACTTCAGCGCCACCGAGGCGGTCATCTTCGCTGTGTCATTTATCAGGATCAGGGAGTACAGGAACTCGTTCCACACGTTGATGAAGGTGTAGATGGCCACAGCCACCAGACCGGGCGCGACGATGGGGATCACGATGCGCCAGAACACGGCCAGGCGACCGGCGCCATCGACGTATCCGGCTTCCTCGATCTCCAGCGGGACGGTGCGGAAGAAACCGATCAGCAGCCACACCGCGAAGGGGACGGAGAAGGACAGGTACACCAGCACCAGGCCGAGATGGGAGTTCGTCAGCTTCAGCTGGCCGAGGATGATTGAATAGGGAATGGCCAGCAGGATCGGTGGGAACATGTAGGTGGCGATCATGGTTCGGGTGACCACCTTGCCGAAACGCGGGGTGAACCTGACGATCCCGTAGGCCGCCAGCGCCGAGAAAGCCAGCGAGATCACCGTCGTGACGAGGGCGATTCCCACGGAATTGGTGAGTGCCGTACCGAATTTGAGCTGATCCCACACGGTGCGGTAGTACTCGAAGGTGATCTCCTTGGGCCAGAAGGAGGTGGGGTCTGCGATCAGTTCGCCCTTGCCCTTGACGGAGGACAGCACGACCCACAGCAGGGGGAAGACGGCGGCCACCGCGAGGACGGACAGGTAGGTGTAGGAGATGGTTGCGCTCAACCAGCCCCGTCGATTCCTTGGGCGCTTCATCAGTCGGCCTCCTTCTCCCATTTGTTCAAGAGCCTGAAGTACAAGGTGGTCACGATCATCAGGAAGCCCAGGAGCACCACCGTCACGGCCGAGGAACGTCCGAGCTGCTTCAACCCCCAACCGGTGTCATAGGCGTAGATGGGAACGCTCTGGGTGAGGTTCGCCGGTCCGCCGCCGGTCAGCAGGTAGATCGTGTCGAAGTTGTTGAAGACCCAGATGGTGCGCAGCACCACCAGCAGCCCGACGACGACCCGGATGTGCGGCAGGGTGATGTGCCTGAACGTCCGCCATGACGTGGCCGCGTCGATCTGGGCCGCCTCGTACTGGTCCCGGGGGATCGTCTGCAGGGCGGACAGGACGTTGACCATGATGAGCGGGGCGCCGAACCAGATGTTGATGCACACCAGGGTGGGGAAGACGAGATTGGGGCTGGAGAAGAACTCCGGTGGCTCCTGGACCAGGCCGGTCTGCATCAGCAGGTTCGGCAGGAAGCCGTAGACCCCGTTGAGGATCCACTTCCACGACATGGCGATCACGATGGGAGGAAATGCCCATGGGATGATGAGCAGCGTTCGGAAGAGCCCCTTGAGGTGCTGAATCCGGTGCAGGGCGAGGGCTGCGGTGAAACCCACCAGGATCTGCCCTGCCAGCGAGGCCAGCGTCCAGTTCACCGACACGAGGAAGGCGTGGAGGAAGTCGGGATCGGTGAAGATGGCCTGGTAGTTGGCAAGGCCCACGAATTCCAGCCGGGACTTCGTCAGGTGCTTGTTGGTGAAGCTGTAGTAGATGCTGGAGACGACGGGGTAGAACAGCAGGAGGGAGACCACCAGCAGGGCGGGAAGCAGGAACAGGGTTCCAGCGAGTGCCGAACTGCGTCGGTGGTTGGGGGTGCGAGTTTTCATGTCAGGCTCCTGGGTGCAGGTGGGGCGGTCGCCCGCCCCACCTGTCGTGGGCGTCAGCCAAGGGACTCGAACAGCTTGGCGAGCTTGCTGTTTGCGGACTCGGCGGCTGCGGGGACAGCGGTCGAGTTGACGATGATGTCCTGGAACATCTCCTCGACGACGTGCTGGGAGGTGAGCAGACCGGCCTCAGGATTGGGGCCTGACTCCATCCCGATGGCGGAGCCCACACCGACGGCCTCCGAGATCACCTTCAGCTCCTCCTGGAACTCCTGGACAGTGGGGTCGGCGAGGTAGGTCTTGTTCTCGGCGACATCCTTGAGCGCGGGCAACATGCCGACCGGGACGGAGAGCAGGAAGGGGATGTACTGCTCGTCCTGGTACAGGTGCTCGATGAAGGCCTTGGCGATCTCGGGGTGCTTGGAGTTCTTCCACACCACCAGGGGGATGTTCGAGGTCTCGTAACCAGCCTTCGGGGTGCCTGAGACGCTCGGGATGGGGGCGGCGTCGATCTGCTCCAGCAGATCGGGACGGTTCTCCTTCACTCCTGAGATGTGGAAGCCGGAGTTGAAGTCGAACGCGGTCTTGCCCTGGTAGAACAAGGTGGCCTGGTCGAGCACGTTGTAGTTGAGGGAGTCCTTGGGGGAGGCGCTCCGGTAGAGGTCCGTCCAGTAGGTGGTGCCCTCGATGGCCTCGGGGCTGGTCAGGTTGGGTTTGTGGTCCGAGGTCAGCAGGGAACTCCCGGCACTGCGGGTGTAGAAGTTGAGGAACCTCGTGGCCATCATGTCGTTGGTCCCCATCGGGACCGAGACCCCGTAGGCCTCGCCCTTCTCTCCTGCGGTGATGGTGTTCGCGGCTGCGGCGAACTCCTCCCAGGTTGTCGGGACCGTGAGGTCGTACTTGGCGAGGAGGTCCTTGCGGTACCACATCACCTGGGCGTGGGAGTACAACGGCACCGCGTAGGTGGCCTCGTCGAGGGTCATCTCCTTCAACGGGGCCTCCTGGAAGCGGTCCCGTCCGACGGAGTCGATCAGGTCGTCGAGGGGGATGATCGCCTCGGACTCGATCATCTCGACGACGTGACTGGGCAGGGCGGTGGACAGGTCGGGGACGTTGCCCGAGGCCAGACCCGTCGTCCACTTGGTGTAGAAGTCGGACCAGGAGAAGGTCTCGATCTTGATGCTCACATCCGGGTGCTTGGCGGTGAAGCTGTCGGCAGCCTGCTGGATCGTCTCCAGGCGGGGTCCCTGGGTGAAGGAATGCCAGAAGGTGATTTCACCGGAAAGTTCCGTGGGTGTCTCGTTCGTGTTCTGGCTCCCGGGGTTCGTGCACCCTGCCAGAAGACTGCACGTCGTCAGACCAGCGATCAGTGCTGTCAGTAGTTTCCTCATCGGTCCTCCTAAGAGATGTATCGGACGCGGCGTCGCGACCCGATGACACGACCTTAGGAGTGAGTGGAAGGGGAAATCTCGATGAAATCAGACAATTTTTAGCATTCCACGATCCAATATGGCTGAAGGATGCTCAGAAAGTGGGGTCAGGCCTGTTCCCGGGAGAGCTTCCGGTACCGGAGCGGGGGGACCCCGAAGACCTGCCGGAAGCACCGCGTGAAGTAGTTCTGGTCGCTGAAGCCGAGCCGCAGTGCGATCTCTCCCACCCGGTCGTTGGTCACGAGCAGCCAGCGTGCGGCGGTCGTCATCGTGAGTTCGGCCCTGAACTGGCTGAGGGTCATGCCCATCTGGGCCTTGAAGAGGCGACGAAGCGCGCTGGGGCTGAGGGTGGCGATGAGGCACAGCTCATCCATCACCAGAGGCTCCGAGGGATGGTGGATGAGATGGGAGACCACCGCGTCGATCCGTGGGTCGTGGCCGTGGGCCGTGTCGTTGCGCCGCGCGGCCGGAGCGGCCTTCTCGACCGGCTTGGTGCCGGGGCCACCACTGGCATCGACGAGGGAGGCCACGAGAAGTTCCAGCAGACCACGGACCCGAAACTCCCGGCCGGGGCTGGAGCTGCGGACGGCGTCAAGAATCTCGGTGAAGTGGGCAGCCGCCGCTTCGGCCGACCGGGTCACGGAGGGGACCTGCAGATATTCGGACAGGAAATCGGCCTCGCCGTACTTGACCGAGGCCATGAAGCGGATGGAGATGAACTCCAGATCGTCCGAAAGGGCCCGGCAGGACAGGGTCGTTCCCTCGGGGATGTGGACGATGTCCCCGGGGAGGACCTGCTGCACCTCGTCACCGAGGGTGAACTCCGCCCGCCCGGAGCGGACCAGGCGCAGCAGTGAGTACGGCACCACCGACGCTGGGAAGACCCAGGCCCGGGTGAACCGGTACTGATCGGCGAAGAGAAAGGTGAACCGCAGGCCGGAATAGCACGGGGTGACTTGCAAGGCGGAAGACTCCTGTCGGTGAAGGGTGTGGAGGTGCCCATCACCGTACCTGCAGGAGCCGCTGGGCACGGGAGGACTGGTACCCGCGAGGGATGTCGGCGCGGATGATGGAAGCTGGGTGGTGCTGGCCCTGCGGCCCGCTACAGTTCTGCTGTGACAACCAGTCCTGACTCTTCCGACGACGCCCCGCGCCGTTTCTTCGCAGCCAAGTACCGCCACCCCGGCTGGGGGTGGGGGCTGACCGTTCTCGGTGCCGTGATGACCGCCGCCTACATCCAGGATGCCGTCACCGGGGAGCTCGCGGCCAGGCCCTCCGGATACGGGGCGATGGTGCTGTTCATCGGGCTCCTCCTGCTCGGCATCTACCTGCTGCGCGGGAAGGGGGAGCGCCCCAAGCCCCAGCCGGTGCAGCTGGCGGCCCCCCAGTACGTCCAACCCGCTCAGCCTGCCCAGCAGACCCAGGCCGAGAGCACCGAGACCGTGATGCGGATCATCGTGGACGAGTCCGACGAGCCGGTGGACGTGCGCATCCGCAAGCTGAGCAACCTGCGTTTCGAGCGCCTCATCACCGACGAGGAGTTCAAGGCGGCAAAGAACAAGATTCTCGGCATCAACGGGTGAGCCGGGCCGCCACGGCCTCGACCACGGCGTTCACGTCGGAGCCGCTGGTGTCGATGCCGACGGTGGCGAGCTCGGCATAGGTGGGGCCTCGCTCGGTCAACAACCGCACCAGCCGGGTCAACGCATCCTCCCCTGCCAGCAGGGGACGACCCCCACCGCTGCCGACCCGTCTGGCTGCGACCCTCGGGTCCACCCGCAGCCAGACCACCGGGTGCCTGGCCAACGCCGCCCTGATCGCCGGGGTCATCGGGGCCCCGCCCCCCAGACTCAACACCCCGGGAAGGGTCAACAGCTCCAGGGTGAGGTCTCGCTCCAACTCCCGGAAGTGGGACTCCCCGCACGTGGCGAAGATCTCGGGGATGCTGCGTCCCTGACGCTGCTCCAGAATCTGGTCCACGTCCCGGTGCGGCACCCCGAGGCGTGACGCAAGCCGTGGCCCCACCGTCGACTTCCCCGACCCCGGCAGCCCGATCAGTGCGACGGCGGGCGCGGGCAGGTGCTCATCGATCAGCCGCAGCACCGGCTGGAGTTCATCCAGCGGGATCTGGCCCGGGGCCGAGGCGGCACCTCCCTGGGCGAAGGTGGCGCAGGACCCCGTCAGCTGCGGGACCAGCCGCGTGGCCATCCCCAGCCCACCCATCGCCATCGTCAGCACCGGGGTCTCGGGATGCTGGCTGGTCATCGTCCAGGTGGCGGCCAGCAGTTCCAGCACGTCTCCGGGGTTCTGGGGCATGACAGCGGCCTTGACGACGCTGCACCCCCGACGCTGTATCGCGGTCAGCTCCGCCACCAGCTCAGCCGCGGGCGGCGTGGCGGTGAAGTCGTGGAGGCTGCCGATCACCGGTACCCGGGCCGAGGCCGCAGCCGCGATCACCGCGTCGCCCGCAGCCCTGTCGAAACGGTGCTCCACATCCACGCCATCCACCAGACCGGAGCCGATGATCTCGCAGTTGAGGTCCCGGTACTGCTCCGGGCTGATCCGGCGCTGCCCGCCCTCGGCGCGGGTGCGGAAGGTGAACAGCAGCGCCCGATCCCCAATGGCCTCCCGCAGCCGGGCCGCGACCTCCCAGACGGCACCGGGGGAGCAGTCGGCCAGGAAGTCGGCCCGCCACTCCAGGATGTCGAACTGTGCCCCAGCCAAGGTGGCGGCCTCGGCCAGCAGGGCATCGAGGTCACCCCCGACGAGGGGAACGATCACCTTCGGTCTGCCCCAACCGAGCGTGACGTTGCGCAACTGGACCGATGACATGGGCTCAGGGTAGCGGCTCCGACTACACTTGGCGGGTCCATCGCACCAAGGAGAGACATGCCCGCGCTGCGTTCCCGCACCTCCACCCACGGCCGCAACATGGCCGGTGCCCGTGCCCTGTGGCGCGCCACCGGGATCACCGAATCCGATTTCGGCAAGCCGATCATCGCGGTGGCGAACTCCTTCACCCAGTTCGTGCCCGGGCACGTCCATCTGCGGGACATGGGGGCGCTGGTCAGCCAGGCCATCACGGAGGCCGGGGGCATCGGGCGCGAGTTCAACACCATCGCCGTCGACGACGGCATCGCGATGGGCCACGGCGGGATGCTGTACTCGCTGCCCAGCCGGGAACTCATCGCCGACTCGGTGGAGTACATGGTCAACGCCCACTGCGCCGATGCCCTGGTGTGCATCTCCAACTGCGACAAGATCACCCCAGGAATGCTGCTGGCAGCGCTGCGCCTCAACATCCCCACCGTCTTCGTCTCCGGTGGCCCGATGGAGTCCGGGAAGGCGATCATCCGCGACGGCGAGGCCACCACCTCGCTGGACCTGGTCAACGCGATGACCGCCGCCGTCGACCCGAACGTCACCGATGACGAGTTGGGCCGGATCGAGCAGAGCGCCTGCCCCACCTGTGGTTCCTGCTCCGGGATGTTCACCGCCAACTCCATGAACTGCCTGCTGGAGGCCATCGGGCTGGCCCTGCCCGGCAACGGCTCCACCCTGGCCACCGCCGCCGCCCGCCGGGACCTCTTCCTCCAGGCCGGACGCCTGGTGGTGGAACTGTGCCGTCGCCACTACGACGAGGACGACCACACGGTGCTGCCCCTGGCCATCGCCACGAAGGCGGCCTTCACCAACGCGATGCGGCTGGACGTGGCGATGGGGGGCTCCACCAACACCGTCCTTCACCTGCTGGCCGCCGCCCAGGAAGCCGGGGTGGACTTCGATCTGGACGACATCGATGCCATCTCCCGCCTCACCCCGTGCCTGGCGAAGGTGGCCCCGAACTCGGAGCGCTACTACATGGAGGATGTCCATCGGGCCGGGGGTATCCCCGCCATCCTCGGCGAGCTGCACCGTGGCGGGAAACTCGACGACAGGGTGCACAGCATCCACGCCGACTCCCTCCAGCAGTGGCTGGACGACTGGGACATCCGGGGCGGCCGGGCGAAGGCCGAGGCGGTGGAGCTCTTCCACGCCGCACCCGGGGGAGTGCGCACCACCGAGGCGTTCAGCTCCACCAACCGCTGGGAGTCCCTCGACCTCGACGCCGAGGGCGGCTGCATCCGCTCCGTCGCCCACCCCTACACCGCCGACGGTGGCCTGGCGGTGCTGCGCGGCAACCTCGCGCCCGACGGGGCCATCGTCAAGACCGCAGGGGTGCCGGAGCAGCAGTGGGAGTTCACCGGCACCGCCTTCGTCACCGAGTCCCAGGAGGAGGCCGTCGAGTCCATCCTGGGTGGGAAGGTGAAGGAGGGTGATGTCGTCATCGTGCGCTACGAGGGACCGAAGGGAGGCCCGGGGATGCAGGAGATGCTGTACCCGACGAGCTATCTCAAGGGTCTGGGGCTCGGCCCGAAGTGTGCGCTCATCACCGACGGCCGGTTCTCCGGGGGCTCCTCGGGGCTGAGCATCGGGCACGTCTCCCCGGAGGCGGCCTCTGGCGGCCCCATCGCGCTGGTGCGCACCGGGGACCAGATCACCATCTCCATCCCGGAGCGAAGCATCACCGTTGAACTGTCCGACGACGAGCTGGCAGCCAGGCGGTCCGAGCTGGAGGCCGGGCAGGGCTACCAACCGGCGAGCAGGCAGCGTCAGGTCTCCACCGCGCTTCGGATCTACGGCTCCCTGGCCCAGTCAGCGGACAAGGGGGCGGCCCGACGGTTCTGAGGGCTCAGATTCTGAGGGCTCGGTGTCCGAGGCGCTGCCCTTGTCGCGCCGGGTGAGCCAGAGCACCAGGGTGAGCACCAGCAGCGCCACCCCGATGCCCGTCAGGATCGGGTTGTGCTGCCAGGCCGCGCTGAGCAGAGCCCATGAGATGACGCCTCCCGTGCCGTAGATCAGCGCCCAGATCACGCACCCGACGGTGACGGCGGGCAGGTAGCGGCGCAACGGCATCCGGGTGACCCCGGCGGCCAGGTTGGTCATGGTCTGCACCCCGACCAGGAGGAAGCTCAGGCTGATCGCCGGTGGACCCCAGCGGTTGATCAGCGCGGAGGCGCTCTGGTAGGCCCGGCTGCCCAGGGCGCGACGCCAACGGGTGTGCCCGGTCCCGGCGATGATGCCCCGCCCGATCCAGTAGGTGCCGTTGGCCCGCAGCATCACGATCACGAAGAAGGCGAACACCGTCCACCAGAAGGGAAGCTGCCAGTCCGCAGGGTTCATGGGGGCCTTTCACATCGGGTGACATTCAATTTTAGGTCACCCTTACCGCAGGGGCCAGCGCGGTCACAGCCAGTCGCGGGACTTGAAGATCAGATACATCGCCACCCCGGAGACCAGCATCAGGATGAGGGCGAACGGATATCCCCACGCCCAGCTGAGTTCTGGCATGTGCTGGAAGTTCATGCCGTAGGTTCCCGTGATGAGGGAGGGGACGAACAGCACACCGGCCCAGGCGGCGATACGCCTGGAGGTCTCGCCCTGCTGCAGCGAGGCCTGGGTCATCGCGGCCATCTCCGCATTCTGGCGTTCGGTCTGCAACGACTGGTTGACCTGCAGGATGCCGTGCAGGTTCTCCCGCAGTGAATCGGTGCGCTCGTTCAACGCGATGGCGTGGTCCTCGATGTCGCGCAGCTCCTGGAGTCGACGTTCTCCCAGCGCGGTGAACACCTTGTCGGTGCGCAGGCCGTCGATGATCTGGCGCAGTGGGCGCAGTGCCCGCTGGAACTCCAGCACCTCCCGAGACAGCTGGTAGATGCGTTTGCTGGCCTGGGCGTGGCCACTGAAGACCTCGGTCTCGATCTCCTCGATGTCGTTCTCGATGCCGCTGACCACCGGCTCGTAGTCGTCCACGACGATGTCGAGCAGCCGGAGCAGCACCGTGGCCGGTCCCTTCGCCAACCGCTGGGGGTGATCCTCCAGGTCCTGCCTCACCCGGGTCAGGTCCGGTGACTTGGCGTGACGCACCGTGATGACGAAACGCTCCCCGGCAAAGGCGTGGACCTCGCCGAAGACCACCTGCTCGATCTCATCGACGTAGTGGGCTGCCCGCAGCACCATGAACAAGGTGTCCTCGTAGCGCTCCAGTTTCGGACGCTGGTGGGCGACGATGGTGTCCTCGACGGCCAGCGGGTTGAGCCGGAACTCCGCGGCGAGGCTCGCCAGCTCCCGCTTGCTCGGCCGGTACAGCCCGATCCAGGCGAAGGACCCCGGGTGCTCGTCCAGCAGCGAGTAGGCCTGATCCAGGGTCTCGGGGTGGGCGATGCAGCGCCCGGCTGCGTAGATACGGGCGGCAACCAGCGTGCTTCCGGTCTGCTCGGGCTCACTCGGGGAGGGCAGTTCCAAGGGTTCAGGGGGAGAGCTGGGACGGCGACCGAAGGGACGGAACAGACTACGCCTGGACTCGGACATCTTTCACCTCCTGGGGGCCTCTGCTGGCCGACAGGGCAGTCTACGCCTGTTCGCCTGTCCCCTCGAAGGGCGTGCGCGGACGAGGGGTGGGGGCGAAACGTCGGGGCGCTCCCAGCCCGCGCACGCTCTCACATCAACAGCAACGAGGCCGTGGCGATCACGGGCACGCTGAGCAGGGTGGTGGCGAACAGCACCTGCTGGGTGAGCTCCTGCTCCAGGTCGTAGCGGATGGCATGGACCAGCACCACCTGGGCGGTGGGCAGGGCGGCCAGCACGGTGGCGGCCCGGATGTGCTCGGGCGACATCCCGGCGAGCGTCGCGATGCCCCAGGCCGCCAGGGGCATCAGCAGGCACTTCGAGGCGATCAGCGCCGGGGCGCGTCCCGGGAACCGGCGCGGAATCCCCGAGGAGCGCAGCCCCATCCCGAAGGCGATGAGCATCAGCGGGATCGAGATCTCGGCCAGCAGGGTGATCGGGTCCATCACCAGTGGGGGCAGGACGATCCCGCTCAGCCCCACGGCCAGGCCCAGCAGGGTGCCGACGGTGACGGGATTGGTGTAGACCAGGGCCGCGATCACGCGGGGTCCCAACCGCTTGGCAGCCCCCTTGGCGCGGGCGGTGTCGATGGCAAGCAGCATCGCAGGTTGCAGCAGGCTGACCTGCAGCAGGAACACCGGGGCCACCCAGGCCGCGGCCCCCAGCACGTAGTGCGCGATGGGCAGCCCGAGGTTGCCCGAGTTGGTGTAGGCGGCGGCCATGCAGTACATCACCCGCTGCTCGGCGCGGCACCGCCACGAGGTGGCGAGGGTGAGGGCCATGACCAGGGTGCAGGCCCCGATGAAGGGCAGCAGATGCCAGCTGAACACCGTCGCCAGGTCCGCCTGGGAGGCGATCTGGAACATCTTCGCCGGGGTACCGACGTAGAAGGCCAGGGCCGCGACGGTGCGCTGCGCGTTCTCCGGGAAGGCCCGCATCCCCCCGACGAGGTGGCCGACGGCGACGGCCACGAAGATCGTCGCGAACCCTGTCACCACCTCAGTCACACCATCACCCTATGCCCTCTGCTAGGTTGAGCCCGAAGGAGGTTGCCGCCGTGGCCGACATCGAGGACTTCGATCTGGACGAGACCACCCGCCAGGCATGGATCGAGTTCACTGACCGCCTGACCGAGGTGCTGTCCGTGATGGACACCAGCGCGGATCTGACCATCTCGGTGGCGGGGGAGGAGCACCCGGAGGACGCCCCGTCGATCCGGTTCTCCGCCACCCCTGACAAGATGATCCTGGCCCGGCTCAGCCACGTGGAGTCCTCCCGGTTGGAGGCGATCGGCTGGGAGAGCGACGAACACGGCTGGGTCGCCCGGCGGGGGGAGGAGCAGCTGCAGGAGCTGGCCGAGCTCACCACTGCAACGATGGCTGACATCGTGGGGGTGCTGCACCCGATCTTCCTGGAGCCGGATCAACTGGCCGAGGTGCTGACCCCCCGCGAGGGCGGCTCCACCCCACCTGCCCCCGGCCAGTACGGCATCGTGATGCCCGCCAACCAGGCCCAGCTGGATGCAGTCGTGGACGAGGAGTTGGGACGCCTGTTCGGCAGGCCCGCGCTGCGCAACGCCCAGGGTGATGTCGCGATCCGGGTCGGCTCCACCGTCGTGTTCTGCCGATCCACCCCGGACATCCGGGAGCTGGTGCTCTTCGCCGCCCTGGTCCACGACGTGAACGGGCGTTCCCGGGCCTGCGAGGTGCTCAACGACCTCAACGTGCAGTTCCGCTACTGTCGATTCGCGCTGCACCAGGACCGGGTCTTCGTGCAGGTCTCGGTCCCGGCCCAGCCCTTCGTGCCCGCCCACCTGCACCAGGCCCTCGAATCCATCTCCCACGTCGCCGACGGCATCGACAACGAGCTGGCACAGAAGCTGGGTGGGCACACCACCTATCCGACGGCTGGGTGAACCACCCCATCCGGGCCCACATCCGGCTACAGTTCATCCATGATGACTGAGACCAAGCCGAAGCTGATCGTGGTCGGCGTCGATGGCAGCGACGACGGCCTGCGGGCAGTCAAGTACGGGGCCTCCTACGCCGCCGAGATCGGCGGGGAGCTGCTGCTGGTTCATGCGGTCGATGACGCGATGCTGGCCGGTGCCTGGGGAGTGGTCTACGACCCGGAGGTGCTGCAGAACGCAGGTGTGACCGCCAACGAGGCTGCCGCCGCCATCGCCAAGGAGTGCGGGCTGCCCGAGGAACGAATCCGCACCGAGGTGGTGCTGGGCTCCCCCGGCGGGGTGCTCGGGCGGCTGTCCGAGGTGGCGGACCTCATCATCGTGGGTCGACGCTCCACCTCCGGTCTGGAGCGGATGTTCGTCGGGTCCACCAGCGTCTCGGTGGTGGCGGGATCGTCCTGCCCGGTGCTGGTGATCTCCGCCGCCGCCCACCCGAAGGACGTCGGGCACAAGGGCCTGGTCGGGGTGGGGCTCAACACCAGCCCGGGCAACCGCTCCACCCTCATCGCGGGCTTCGAGGAGGCTGCGCAGTGGGGGGCGAGGCTGGAGATCGTCCATGCCCTGCAGCCGCCCATCGGGCTGTTCGGGCCGAAGCTCGGCCCCGCCGACCTCGATGAGCTGATCCGCTTCACCCGGGGCGGGATCGAGGCGATGGCGGCGGAGCAGGCCAAGGCCTACCCAGGGGTGGACTACGAGGTGGTGGTCGTCGCGGCCACCCCCATCAACGAGCTGGTCACCCGCTCCGAGAACTACGACATCCTGGTGCTCGGCACCGGCGAGGAGGCCATTCCGGGCTTCGGGCTGGGCGGCCTGCTGCGCGGCCTCATGGCCCACGCCCTGTGCCCGCTGCACATCACGCACGGTCAGTGAACCAGCCGGTCCTCACCTTCGACGCGGCGCTTCCGATCTCGGCGGAGGCGCCGCGCATCGCGTCGTTGATCCGTGACCACCAGGTGGTGGTCGTGGCAGGCGAGACCGGCTCCGGCAAGACCACACAGCTGCCGAAGATCTGCCTGATGGCGGGCCGGGAGCGGATCGCCCACACCCAACCCAGACGGATCGCGGCCCGCACCGTCGCCCGCCGGATCGCAGACGAGTGCGAAACCGAGCTGGGCGAGTTCATCGGCTACCAGGTGCGTTTCACCCGTCGGGTCAGCAAATCCACCCGGATCAAGGTGATGACCGACGGGGTGCTGCTCAGCGAGCTCTCCCATGATCGTGACCTCAGTCGCTACGACACCATCATCATCGACGAGGCCCACGAACGCAGCCTCAACATCGACTTCCTGCTGGGCTACCT
>JAUNKV010000042.1 GCA_030532575.1 Propionibacteriaceae bacterium
CGGTGCTTCGCGGGCTGGGGGTCTCCCGCCCCGCCCCCGGGGTCGGCGCGGCAGACCCCATGAAATCACTGCTGGTAGTTCGTGGTTCGCTGGCTGCCGTGCCTGGCCCGGTGAACCAGGTAGCAGACGCCGAGCAGGATGAACCAGAACGGGGTGACGATGACCGCCTGCAGGGTCTCCTCGTCGAAGCAGAGCACCACCACGCTGACCGCGAAGAACACGATCACCGCCCAGGCCATGCCGATGCCGCCTGGCATCTTGTAGCTGGACTTCTCGTGCAGCTCGGGATGCTTGCGCCGGTAGACCAGGTAGCACACCACGATCAGGGCCCAGATGAACAGGAACAGGATCGAGGTGATCGAGGTCACCAGGGTGAACGCCGCGATGATGCTCTCCGAGGTGTAGAGGAAGACCACACCGCACAGCAGCAGGAGGCAGGAACAGATCAGCGCGTTCTGCGGCACACTGCGCCTCGACAACCGGGCGAAGGTCTTCGGTGCCTGGCCGTCGACCGCCAGGCCGTACATCATCCGGGAGGTGGAGTACAGCCCGGAGTTGTCCGACGACGCGGCCGCGGTCAGCAGGACGAAGTTCATCACCGAGGCCGCCGCGCCGAACCCGGCCAGCCCGAACATCGTGACGAAGGGGCTCACCCCGGGCACCACCTGACGCCACGGGATGACCGCGACGATGGCCGCCAGCGCCAGCACGTAGAACAGAGCGAGACGCACCGGGATGGCGTTGATCGCCTTGGGCAGGGTCTTGGTGGGGTCCTTGGTCTCCGCGGCCGCGGTGCCGACCACCTCAAGCCCGACGAAGGCGAAGAATGCGATCTGGAATCCACCCAGGAAGCCCATCAGGCCGTTGGGGAAGAAACCACCGTCGTTCCACAGGTTGTCGATCCGCGCGGCGTGGCCCTCGGGGGAGACGAACATGGTGGCCAGCAGCCAGATCGCGACGATCAAGAGAGCCGCCACCGCGACCAGTTTGATGAGCGCGAACCAGAACTCCGCCTCACCGAAGAAACGCACCGCGACGACGTTGAGCACGAACAGCACCACTGCCAGCGCGACCGCGGGCAGCCACAACGGCACATCCGGCCACCAGAACTGCGCGTATCCGGTGATCGCCGCCAGGTCCGCCATCGCGGCGACGATCCAGGCGAACCAGTACGTCCAGCCCGCCATGAAACCACCGGCGGGGCCGAGGATGTCCTCGGCGATGTCACGGAACGACTTGTACTTCAGGTTGGACAGGAGCATCTCTCCCATCGCCCGCATCATGAAGTAGAGGAAGAAGCCGATCACCGCGTAGACCAGCATGGCCGAGGGGCCTGCCTGGTTGATCGTTTTGCTGGACCCCATGAACATGCCGGTGCCGATGGCACCGCCCAGGGCCATGAGCTGAAGGTGCCGGTTGCTCAGCCCGCGTTGCAGTTGCTGTTCCTCCTGGGCCGGTTCGGTGGCGGCACCCTTGGCCCGGTTTTCCTGCGAAGTAGTCATCTGAACTCCTTTGTTCGGTCTGTTGCGCCGGTTGCATCCGGCTCAGGTCACTCCAGGACCTGATCGATGGGGGTGTGGTCGAGATTCCAGGCGGCTGCCACCGGCTCGTTGGTGAGCCTTCCGTGAATGGTGGACAGCCCACGGGCGAGCGTCCGGTCGGCCCGCAGGGCCTCCTGCCAGCCTGCGTCGGCGATCTTCGTGACATGGGGCAGAGTCACGTTCGTCAGGGCGTAGGTCGAGGTCACCGGGACCGCTCCGGGCATGTTGGCCACCGCGTAGAACACGGAGTCATGAACCCGGTAGGTGGGATCCTGGTGCGTCGTGGGACGGGTGTCGGCGAAGCAGCCGCCCTGATCGACGGCGATGTCCACGAACACCGACCCGGGCTTGGCCTGCGCCACCAGCTCGTTCGGGACCAGCTTCGGTGCCCGTGCGCCCGGCACCAGTACGGCGCCGATGATGAGGTCGGCCTCACGAACGGCCTGCTCGATCGCGTATGGCGTCGACATCATGGTCTTGACGTGGCCGTTGAACTCCACGTCGAGGGCGGCCAGGGTGTTGGCGTTGATGTCGAGGACCGTGACATCCGCGCGCAGCCCGTGGGCGACCAGGGCGGCGTTGTGGCCAGCTGTGCCGCCACCCAGGATCACGACCTTGGCCGGGGAAACTCCGGGAACGCCCGGAACCAACAGACCCATGCCGCCGCTCTGCTTGTGCAGGGCCTGGGCTCCGGCCAGGGTGGACAGCCGACCCGCGACCTGGCTCATCGGCTGCAGCAGTGGCAGTGCGCCCTGATCGGTCTGGACCGTCTCGTAGGCGATCGAGACCGTGCCCGAATCGAGCAGTGCCCTCGTCTGGGGTTCATCAGCGGCCAGGTGCAGGTAGGTGAACAGCACCAGGTCGTCACGCAGGTACGGGTACTCCGCAGCGATGGGCTCCTTCACCTTGACCAGCAGCTCTGCCTGTCCCCACACCTCGGCGGCCTCGGGGACGATGGTCGCCCCGGCGTCACGGTACTGCTCGTCGCTGATGCCCGAGCCGAGCCCTGCGCCCTGCTCGATCAGCACCTGGTGGCCGTGAGTGGTCAGTTGATGCACCCCGGCAGGGGTCATCGCCACACGGTGTTCCTGGGGCTTGATCTCTTTCGGGACTGAAATTCGCATGTTCTCCTCCGTTGGAAAATGAGCGTTCATGCATTGTCATGAACGATGAGTGACCTGACGTGGGGGGAGGTGCTGAGTGCCAGCAGCCCCCCGTAGTCAGGACGAAACCGCACCTCGCTGCCGACGAGGACGGGGGTCTCGGCGTCGGTGACGTCGATGATGAGGTGGTCGCTGCTGGCCCCGAGCACCTGGATTCCCGGGTCCACAGGGGTCAGCGCCGCAGGGTCGGCATCCTGCCTGCCGATGTCGCAGATGGCGCGCAGCCGCCACCCGCGGTCGATGAACTCGGTGGTGTGTCCGAAGGCATCCTGACCGATCCGGCCGATGGGTACCGATGGTTTGCGCTCCACCTCGATGACACCGGCCACGAGCTCAACGGTGTCCTGCCGGGTCCCCGGCCACGGGGAACGGTCCAGCACGTTGCGCCCCAGGATGATGGCCTCACCGATGCGCAGCTGGGTGATCTGCTCGGGCAGGTCTCCGCTGATCACCAGAGGCAGGTTCGCGCTGTTGCCACCTGACAGCACGTCAAGGGCCAGTCCCGTCGCCTCACGGCACCGGTCGCGAATCTCGATCAGCTGTTCCATCTTCTCCCGGGTGGGGATGACGCCTCCGTAGCAGGCCAGGTTGGTGCCCAGGCCGACGACCTCCAGACAGGGCAGACGGCTGATCTCGGTGACCACCTCAACGGCCCGATCCGGCCACACCCCCTCCCTGAGGTCGCCCACGTCCACCATGACCACCACCTGGTGCGTCACCTCCGCCGCCTCCGCAGCCCGCGACAAGGCGGTGGCTGCGGCAACCGAGGAGACCAGGCAACGGTCGGCCCAGCGTACGGCCTCGGCGGCCCTGCTGGGTGCCGGGGTACGCAGCAGCATGGTCGGCAGGCCCAGCCCCGCCTCGGCCACCCGCTTCAAGTTGTCGATCCGCGAATCAGCGATCATGGCTGCTCCTGAATCCGCGAACACGGTCAACAGGGCTGGGTGTGCCTGCATCACCTTCGTCACCGCTGCGACCTGGACCCCGTGCTGCGCACACTGCCCCACCACCTGGCGGGCGTTGCGGGCCATGCGATCGATGAAGATCTCCAGCCGTGGGGTCTCGGGGGTCACGACGGTTCCTTCCCGGTCTCGGCTGCGACCCAGGCCTCGAACGTGGCACCGACCTCATCCTGGTAGGCTTGGGCGAGCGTGCCCAGGGCCGAGAACCGGTAGTCGCGGTCGATCAGCACCTCGGCCTCGGGAGGGGGCATGAGCCTGGCACCGGCACCCAACCGGATGCCACGCAGGATCTCGTCCCCACCGGGGATCCGGGTCAGGGCACCACCGGTGCCGACGATCCACCGCACCGCGGTGAGGTCCTTGCCGCGCACGATCTGCTTCTTTCCCGTGGGGGTGAACAGGTCGCTGACCGTGCCGACGTGTCGTCGGATGCCAACATCGACGGCGTGCTCGGCGAGCCATCGGGTCACGGCCTCCTCCCGCTCCTCCCCGGGGATCGCGCGCAGGAACTGGAGGCGTTCCTCGTCCTCGGAACTCCCCACCATCGCCGCCACCTGGCGGGCGTTCACGTACACCCCGAGGTCGCCCTCGACGGTGCGCTTGGCCCGTGGCTCGGGGTCGATGCTGCGGCTGGTCCACTCCAGGGAACCATCGGTGACACTGTGGATGTCAGTGGTGGCGCCGCCCACGTCGATCACCAGCGCATCGCCCAGGCGATCAGCGAAGATCTCCGTGGCGAGCAGCACCGCCCCGGGGGTGGGGAGGATGCCGAATGAGGACATCTCCGCCAGCCGGGTCATGCCGGGGGCGGCGATGATGTGCCTGTTGAACACCTCGTGGATCAACCGTCGCACTGGATCGATCCGCAGCACGTCGACATCCGGGAAGACGTTGTCCGCGCACATCAACTCGACATCGTGCTCGGCGAAGATGTCCTCCACCCGGCGGCGCACCGCGACGTTTCCGGCGTAGATGACCGGGACCCCGAGATTCGCAGCCGCCAACCGCTTCGCGTTGCCGACCACGATCTCCTTCTCCCCGTAGTCGACCCCACCGGCCAGCAGCACGATGTTCGGTCGCGCCTCCCGCAGGTCCGCCACGTCGTAGTCGTCGATCATCCCGACGGTGGTGTGGCAGATGATCGCGCCCGCACCGAGCGCAGCCTCCCGAGCGGCGCGGGCCGTCATCCCCTGGGTCAGGCCGTGGACGCTCATCCGCAGGCCGCCCGCGGCGGAACTGTTGACGAAGACCTGGGTCTGGTCCACCTCGATGCCGGAGCTGTCACGCATCGCGGTGATCGCGGCATCCATCCCGATCCTCACATCCCCCTCAGCCACCGAGGTGGGGGCGAACGCCTGGCCGATGTGACGGAACCTGCCGTCATCCAGCGCGAATGCGTTGGCCTTGGTGATGGTGGAGCCAACCTCAAGGGTGGTGACGACCCGCATCCTCGTCACCCGGCCTCACGCTGCCGCATGGTGCGCACGATGGCGTCCAGCACGTCGATTCCCTTGGTGCCCCGCCCGAAGGTGGCGTCCAGTCCGGTCTCGGCGGCCATGTCGCGGCTGACCTGGGTGCCACCGGCGATCAGCACCATCGTGTCGCGGATGCCCCGTTCGCGGGACAGCTCGGCCAGCTTCTTCATCATGGTGCGGTGGACCTCGTTGTGGCTGATGACCGTCGAGATCAAGATGGCCTGTGAGCCGGTCTCGATCGCGGCATCCACCATCTTCTCGATGGGAACCGAGGTGCCGAGGTAGTGGTACTTCACCCCGTACTTCTCCAGCCCACCGTGCTTGATGTCGAGGATCTCGCGCATACCGACGCTGTGCTCGTCCTCCCCGACGGTTCCGGCCACCACGGTCAGTCCGTGCTCCGCGACGAAGGCGCGCAACTCCTCCTCGGGAAGCAGCTCAACCTTCTCCGGGATGGTCAGCTGGGTCCTGTCGATCTCGAAACCGACGTGTCCCTTGACCTCGACGAAGCACCCCTCGGCGGGCTGAAGCACCTGGAGGTTGATGACCTCGGGTTCGGTGAGCCCCATTCGCCTTGCCATCTCCAGGGCCGCCTCGACCGCGATCTCGGCCCGGTCGGGGATCATGAGCTCCACCAGGGCCACACCGTCACCGGCCCACTCGGCCTCCGGCCGCAGCAGATTCCCACTGCGGTACGGACGGGTCCGTTCGAGACGCTGGTGCACCGTGTCCTCCGGGTCCAGCTCGTCGATGTAGACGATCTTCTCCGGCTTGCACAGGGTGCACCCGTCGATCAGGTCGCAGGGCTTGGTGAGCCCCTCCGGCAGGGAGTTGTTGCCGAAGTGGTCGCACACCGGGGCCAGGTAGTCGGGGTCACGCTCCACCACGGTGTCGGCGGCGATGCCGCCCTCACCGTCGCGGGCGATGCCGTCGTGGTTGCGCTCCGGGAACTCCGCCGAATCGACGAAGAACCCCTGCTCCACTGCGGCGAAGTAGCCTCCGACGTGCAGCATCTCCGCCAGGAAACCGATGGCCCGTTCCTTCAGGTCCCGGACCATCGCGCCCAGTGGGCCGTCCCGGTTGATGGTGAGCATCTCCTTGATCCCGTCCAGGGCCGCCCAGGTCTGCTTGACCGTCTGCACGCCCCGCACCGAGTTGTGGTGCCACGGCAGGTTGCGACCCTCGTCGGGGGTGATGGTGCTCTGGATGTCCGCGCTGGTCAGCATCGAGATGATCGTGTCGACGACGTGGGTGCGGATGGCCTCGTTCAGATCGGACTCGATGTAGCGGGTGTTCTGCTGCGCACGCATCTTGTACTCGGAGAAGAAGTCGCGCAGTGCCACCGCGTAGGGCAGGTCGAACCACAGCTTCGGGCCGGGCGGGGCGCTCGGTGGCACCGTCGACAACCCGATGAGATCCTTCGGCATCCCCACCATCACGGAGAAGATGGAGTTCAGCCCGTGCTGCACCATCAGCTCCGGCATCACCTTCCAGCCGTGCCGTGCGGTTGCGTTGGCGTTGTGGGCGCCGTCGATCTGGAAGATCCTGGCCCCGGTCATGACCTTCTTCGCCTCACCCGCGTCGACATAGCTGCGATAGGCGTTGATGTTGCGGTACAGCACGTTGTACTGGGGGTCCTGGTGGGCGCCGTTGACGCCCTCCTCGGCGAACAGCACGGCGACCTCCGGCCCGGCCACCCCGGAGACGTAGCTGTGGAAGTTGATCGGACGCCCGACCTCCTCCTCGATCAGGTCACAGGCCTTGCGGCTGGCGCGGATCTGCTTGCGGGTGATCGGCACCCCACCGATCCCTTCCGGTGTTCCCTCCATCAGCCCGTCGATGTGGCTCTGCCCGGTGGTGCGGATCACCATGATGTGGTCGGCCCCGTTCCAGGCGGCCATCCGCATCCGGCGGATGTCATCCTCGAAGTGGCCGGAGGCGATCTCCGAGGTGATGACCGGTTGCGGTTGCGGATCGATGTTGTCGAAGTACTTGGCGGTCAGCATCGGGGTGCTGCGCTTCAGTGGCTCCGACATGTTCCGGTAGTGGAATGCGCCCATGTCGACGCCCTCCTCGGGCACCGTGCGCCAGGTCCAGCCCTTGCGGGGCGGGTGGTAGTTCTCCAGATCCTCAAGGATCTTCTCGACGTCGATCTTGGTGTTCGGATCCAGTTTGTCGGTCATTGCTTCCTCTCCTCGAACAGTCCGGCCAGCACGGTCGGATCCTCAGCGATGGCGGTTCCGGCGTCGCGGATCGAGATGCCGTCGCGCTGCGCCAGCCGGAGCACCGCGTGACCGGCACCCTTGCCCAGCAGCCCTGCATTGAGCACGTTCTCCACCACAGCGTGGGTGGTGACCGAGTCGATCCCCATCCGCAGCAGCACGGAACGCTCGATGGAGGGGGAGGTGTGGGTGCGGGAGAGCTCCACCACAGGCTCCATCACCTGTTGGCAGAGTTCCCAGAACCTGGCCTTGAGGGCGGCGTCGTCCATCGTCGCCAACTCGGCGCGCAGGGTCTCGAACCGCTGCATTCGCTCTTGTTCATCGGTGTTCATGTCGTTCTTCCTCACTGGGTTGTGGCGCTCAGGGAGCGCACCTGATCGGGGGTGCCGTTGATGTCGGCTGCGAGGAACTCGACGTCCTCATCGCTCCACTCGCTCACCGGGTGCACCTCAGCCGCCTTCCTCATGTAGCTGGCCCGCAACCGGTCCAGGTCCACGGGCCTGCTGCTGACCTGATCGAGTCGTTCGGGGATCACGATGGCCCTGCCGGGGATGTTGCCCGCCGGGTCGCCGCGCCGGACCTCGATGCCACGACTCCGGGCGAAGGACAACTGGCTGTTGTGGTGCTTGCCCGCTCCGGTGTACTCGGTCTCCTGCACGACGACGATCTGGTCCTGGTCCAGCTGCATCGCCAGCGCGACGGCGGCAGTCAGGCTGGTGTTGCCCGCCGGACCGCGTTCCAGCCCCTCGAGCTTGGTCAACAGCTCGGTCATGTAGAACACCTCGCCCTGGGTGACCAGGTGGTAGGCATCCATGTAGCGCAGGGCGCGGGCGGCGTTGCGTGGCACGTCCACCCGGTCGGGCCATGTGGCGAACGGCACCCCGAAACCGGTGTGTCCCGTGGTGAACGACTTGTTGTTGAAGTCGGTGTCCGAGGCCATGTGGAGGCCGGTGAGGTCAACGGAGACACCGACGACCTGGGTTTGGTCACACCCCACCTTCCGCAGGCCACGGGCGGTGCCGGTGAGATTTCCGCCACCGGCGTGGGTGACGGCGACGACGTCGGGCTGGCGGCCGAACCGTTCCTGCACCTCGCGCCCGATCTCGGCTCCCAAGGTCTCCACCCCTGCGATTCCGTACGGGGTGTACAGGCTGGCGTTGAAGTAGCCGGTCTCCTCCAGGGTGCGCAGCAGCACGTAGAAGAGTTCGGGTCCGACGCTGAGCCTGATGACCTCGGCTCCGTAGGCCTCACAGGCCCGCGACTTCTCGACGATCTCGGGCTGCCCCACGTGCCGGGAGTCGTAGACCTCCTGCACGACGATGCATGCCAGGCCGCGCTGTGCCGCCTGGGACGCGACGGCTGCCCCGTAGTTGCCACTGGTGGCGGTGACCATGCCCTTGAAACCCATCTGCTGGGCCTTGTGGGCGCTGAGGGAGGCGCGACGGGCCTTGAAACTGCCCGATGCGTTGGCGGCCTCATCCTTGACCAAAATCCTGGCCCCCTTGCCGGGGCCCGCGATGGCACGAACCGCCTCGGTGAGCCGGTGCAGCTCGTGCAGCGGGGTCTGCCCGACCTTGGAGTCGCGTTGAATCTTGGCGACGGCGTCGAGGGAGTAGCCGGTGGAGTCCATCATCGCCTCGTAGTCGAAGGCGATGGGGCTGATGGTGAACTGGTCGTAGTCGAGGCCCAGTGAGGCCCGCATGATCTCGTTCCTGCGGGCCATCACGGCCTGGTAGGAGCTGTCACTCATCGTTCCACCTCGGTTCCGATCGTCAGGATCTCGGGCACGGTCTCGCCGAAACTGTGGTCATAGCCCGGGTTGATCCGGCTGAGTGTCCCGGTGTGGGTGCGCCCGATGACGGTGCGGATGGTGGCCTGCTCACCAAGCGCAGCCGCATGGGTGAGGAAGCCGTCGACCCACTGCAGCAGCGGGGTGGCTGCGGTGTCGGCGGGTATCCCGGCGGCCCTGTCCCGTGGTGTCAGGACGGTGACCTGGATCTCGGCCCAGGTGCCTGCCGGGGCGGTTCGTGTCGAATTCATGGCTGTCACGCCTCCATCGGTCGGTCAGCGGCGTTCGTACGCCTCGGGGCCCATCAGCGCACAGGGCGAGGGCAGATCGATGATCCGCTTCAGGCCAGGGGTTGCGGCAAAAATCCTGGGGATGGTGTTGACCGCGATCCCGGCTGTGGCCTTGCCACCTGCGATCTCCGGGGAGATCGTCATCTGCACCTCGGGAACACCGGAAATGGTGATGTAGTCGCCCGTGGAGACACCCTCGGCGCCGGGGTCGACCTGCTGCGGGTGGATCAGGCGGATGACCTCGTCGTTGCCGCGGTAACCCACGGCGATGTGGTTGCACCCGGCGACCAGTCCGGGAGCGATCACCCGGTCCCGGGCCTGCCTCGGAGCTGTCGCGATGATGGCCTCCAGGGTCTGCTCCACGCGGTCGACACCGAGCCCGAGGGCGTCGCTGATGAGCCGCACGGACTCGGGGAAGCCGACATGGCCGACGATCGAGCCGTCGGCCACCCCGGCCTCGAACTCCTCGGGCGTGGTGCCGACCCCCTGGGTGGTGAGGACGGTCTCGCCGTAAGGACTGAGGTCGTTGACCCGGCGGGCCTCGATGTGGGTGACGTCCTGGCTGCCTGCGCTCAGCACGACGACGAGGTGGTCGAGCACGAAACCGGGATTGACGCCGACCCCGATGATCGACACCCCGTTGTCCTTGGCGAGGGCGTCCAGCTCGGCGGCGGCCTGCGGACTCTGGGCCTCGGGGGCGGCCATCTCCTCGGCAATGCTGACCACGTTGATCCCGGCGGCCAGGAGTCGTTTCAGGTCCGGCAGCTGACGCTCCACCCAGGAGGTGGTGGCGATGGTGACCACGTCGATCCTGTCGGGATCCAGCAGACTGGTCGGGTCGTCGCTGATCCGGATGCCGGTCGGTTCGCCGCCGAGCACCTCATGGACGTCCTTGCCAGCCAGGGCGGGGTTGATGTCGAAGGCGGCAACCAACTCCAGTCCCTCCTTGGCCTGGATGAGGCGTGCCACGCCCTGCCCCATTGCGCCGAGACCCCACTGGGCCACTCGGATTTTTCGATGATTCTCGTTCACTTCACTCCTTTGGGTAGCGAGGAGAGGATTCAGTCAGCCTTACGGCCGAAGAAGATGTGAGAACATGGTGTGTGGCCCCCGAAGCGGAGACCTCCTGAGCCCCTGTCGGACGGGGAACAAGGCTCGATTCCCGACCGGTGATGTGGCTATCATGTTCCGCATGTTCACTGATCCTCAACTGGTGGGTATCCGGCGGTCATCCCGTCGGATGTCTGTCTCGAAGTGGTCATCGCTGACAGCTTCGGTCTCAATATATCCCCGGGGTTCGAAAGGCCTTGGGAAATCGAGGGAAACCCGCAGTGGAAGGGGGGTTTGTTGGAGAATCGCCCACTCGCCGCCCCGGCAGATGAGGTCCTGCTCAGTTGCGTTGCCCCGGGAGTGGTGAGGGATGCAGGAGGAGACCGACCTCAGGCTGGTGAACCTGCTCCAGATCGACCCCCGCATGTCATGGGCGCGGGCCGCGGAGATCCTGCAGGTCTCCCCGACCACCGTCGCCAACCACTGGCAGCGGTTGAACTCCCACGGGCTGGCCTGGGTGAGTGCGTACCCCAACATCGAGAACCGTTTCACCGCGATCGTCGACGTCGACTGTCGCACCGAGCATCTGCCATCGGTCATCGAACAACTGTGTGCCCATCCGCTGGTGACCTCGGTTGACGAGACCACGGGTCACCGGGACATCCTGCTCACGGTGATGGCCCCCAACATGAACGTGCTGACGAATCTCATCATCGATTGGATCGGAAGCCTGGAGGGGGTCCACGGCACGCGCAGCTCCTTGGTGACCAACGTCATCACGGGAGCGGAGGCCTGGAGGCTGGGGGTGTTGGCCAAGGGGCAGATCCAGCAGGCGAGTCCGGAGCTGCTGCCCGATCAAGGGCCACGGGAACTCGTCGGCACGGACCTGGCCCTGGCGGAGGCTCTCGCATGGGATGGCAGGGCCAGCGTCGCATCGTTGGCCGAGCAGCTCGACATGCCGGCAAGCACGGTCCAGCGTCGTCTGAAGCGCCTGCTCTCCGAGAGGAGCATCATCATGCGCTGTGATGTCGCCCCGGAACTGGCCGGGTGGTTGCTGGAGTGCACCTGGCTGGCAACGGTGTCGAGTCGAAAGAGCAAGGTGATCGAGTTGTTGAAGAAGCAACAAGGTTTGCGGTCGTGCATGTGGGTCACGGGAAGGAACAATCTGAGGATCAATTTCCGGGTGAATTACCAGGGCGCGCTCGGTGTCCTTGAGTCACGTATGGCGGCGGCAATTCCGGAGTTGAATCCTGACGAGATGATCGTGCACCTGCGCAGTCACAAATCGGCGGGAAGAATCCTTGACTCCGAAGGGCGATTCACCGGGAGAACTGTTCCTCCGATCTTCGGCAACCAGGTACCGGAGTCCCGCCCCGAGGAGCAGCCGATCAACCTTTGACCCAAGGCGCGTTGGTGTCGCGACACATTCCCGTTCCGCACGGTCAGCCGTGGAACACTCACGCCCCGAGCAGCGCCAACGGAACGACGGCGACACCGTCGCGACGGCGGTAGGCGGTGTTGCCGGTGGTGAGGACCACGAGATCGGCGACCTCCTGCGGCAGCTTGGAGCGCAGCCAGAGGAGGTGCTGCACAGCGGGCTCGGTCACGGTGGTGCTCAGTTTGACCTCGATGGCGACGAGCCGACCATCCGGGGCCTCGACGATGAGATCGACCTCCCGGTCCCTGTTGCGTGAGCGCAGATGGCCGACCCGGGCGTGGAGCACCTCGGCGGCGACCCGCACCGTGAGGGTGGCCAGGGACTCGAACAGGGGACCCGCGAGATGGGAGTGGTGCGGGGTGGACATGGAGGCAGCTGTCGCGCCCAGCAGGAAGGCGGTCAGGGCGGGATCGACCAGCTGGTGCTTCGGGGCCTGCTGCAGCCGGGCGATGGGCTCCCCGCGGGGGTTCCATCCCGGGACCGGCTCGAGCACCCCGAGCTCGGTGAGGTGGTCCTGGTAGTGCAGCGCGGCGTCATGGCTCGGCGGGCGCTCGCCCTCGGTGGTGGTGAGGAGTTTCAAGCAGCTCGCGGTGGTGGAGACGGTGGTGGCGTACGCCGCGAGCCAGCGGCGAAGCGCCTTGGGGCGGCGAATGTTGTGTCCCGCCTCGGGCAGTTCGTGGTCGATCACCCGGCGGATGTGGGCGGCGAACATGTCGGTGCGCTGTTCGGGCTCGAGGTTCATGATGCCGGGGAAGCCGCTGGACTCGATGGCCTGGAGGTAGTCGGTCAGCGTCCAGGAGGTGTGGCCGTCGATGGTGGCGGTGCAGGGGGAGTCCTGGGCCAGCAGTGTGGCCAGTGAGACGCTGGGGGTTGTCAGGCCGCGCTCATGGAGGCTCATCGGGCGCATCCGCACCACGGGGATGTGCTCGTCGCTTCTCGGGCGCGGAGGACCGGTGAGCAGATGGGTTCCCGGAGGGGCGCCGTCGTCGATGTGCCTGCGCGTGAGGTCCCACACCCTGGCCATCCGGGGCCATTCGTCGAGCAGTGTTGTGCCGGGGCGTCTGATCGTGCTCGGGTCGGCCCCGATCAGGCTGCGCTGGTCCTGGTGCTCCAGGTGGAAGACGTGATCGGCGCGTTGCAGCGCGGTGCTGGTCTTGCCCACCCCCGTGACACCATCCAGCGCGACGGCGGAGAAGTTCGGCAGGAGGCTGTCCAGCAGCGTGTCCACGGTGCGGCGACGGTACATCTTCCTCCTGAACGGCAGCTGTCGAAGCTGCACTCGGCGATCAGCAGGGATTCTAGTGCGTTGGTCCCCGGGGTGGGGGGAGCATCGGCTGGCGGGTTGTGGCTTCAGTGGTTGTCGGGCAGGGATTCGAGGAACCGCTGGTACGCCTCGACGGTGTGCGTCGCGACGGACGTGTCCAGGAGGTTCGGGGAAGCTGCGATGATGAACCGGTCGCCCCTGCCCCGGTGCTGAACGTTGGGTGACTGCATGGCACCCTTGTGGCGAGACAAGGAGGCCAGCTACGAGATGAGCATCGGAACACACATCTGGCTCGGGGCGCAGACGATTGCCGATGAACGGGCCTCGGGCAACGACTGGCCGCTGACCTGGGCAAATGGCGTCGTGGTGGGGGAGTTCCTGAGCTGCCGGGACGGTGAGGTGGTCGATCCCTCAGCCCTGCACCCGGATGCGGTGGGGGTCCACCAGCTCGATGCCTTCATCGGGCTGGTGATGCGGGGAGGTCTGCTGGGATACATCTGGAACTCCGGCTGGCAGCCCGACGAGGTGGCGGCGGTGGAGCGGACCCTGGGGCGGGTTGGGGCGTTGGAACACCAGGCAGCCTTCCGGGCCGTCGTGGCCCGGATCGATGCGGACCAGGAGGAGCGGGAGCTGCTGCTGGAGTGGGAGGTGCTCCCCGACACCCTGGGTCGGGACCTGAGCGGGCTGTGGACGGCTGAGATTGAGGCGGATCTCTACGACGTGCTGGACCTCAACGAGGCCTTCCTGGCGGATCACGCGGATCTTGCCATCGTGCCCGAGACGGAGCTGAGGGCACTGCTGGTCGAGGCCGAGGCGCTCCCGACGCGGCCCCACCGTCCGGTGAGGCGGTACGTCGCAGTGGTGCGGGAGGCGTGCGCCGTTGCAGGTCTGGAACTCGTGGGCATCCAGGAACGCGACCCCAGCTTCTGCTTCGAAGGGGAGCCGCGACACTCCGTGGCATTTCTGGTCAGCGATGGCCGACGGTACAGGGCCGTCGTACTGGGTGAGCAGGCGGTGCTGCTGGATGGTGACGAGCAGGAGACCATGCGGTTCAGCGCTCCGTGAGGTCTGCGCTTCACTGGGTGTCTGTGATGATATTGTGAGACGGTCCTCAGGGAAAGGTGGGAGCAGTGGTGCCGTACGTGCTGCGCAGCCTGCTGTGTGGCGCTCTGAGCCTCGCGGTCGGGCTCAGCGTGGGCTGCTCAGCGAACTCCGCCGCGAGCAACCCCTACGCTGATGATTTTCGGCAGGCCCGGGAACTCGCCTCCTCCGACTTCGAGCGCGCCGTCCTGGAGGACGACAGGATCACCCGCGAGGAGTACGAGGAAGCAGTGCAGCGCTTCGTCGAGTGCGTCAGGGGCAAGGGAGTGAGCATCACCCCAGTCGAGAGGCACGGCTTTTACGTCTACGAGAGTTCGAGCAGTACAGAGCGCTACGACGCCGCCACTGCGGAATGCGACATCGGCACCACACGCTTGGTCGGACCCCTGTTCATTGGGGTACTCACAAACCCCGAGAAGCTCATGTGGGAAGAGGCGGTGGCTCGATGCTACGTGACTGCAGGCCTTGTGGAGGCCCCGTTCAGTGGGCAGGATCTGCTCAACCTGCTGGAGGCTGCCGGCGGGATGCAGAAGATACCGGTGCACATGGATGACAACGGAGACGTGACCCACGTGGGTGATCCGGTTGACGAATCCGATGTCCCCATCGACCCGGCCGCCAAGGTGATCGAGGACTCGGAGGCGGCATCGAACTGCAAGGAAAACCCTGCTGGCGGTGGCCAGAGCTGATGACCTCCCACACGCGCCTGACCACCCTCGTGCTCTCTTGGCTGGCCGTGGCCGGGGTGAGCGCGGGGGTGGTGTGGGCGACCGCATTTCGACCGATCACGGAGCCCGCCGAGGCCGATGCGGCGGAGTCGTCGTATGAGCTGTCGCTCAGCGAATTCGCCGACGAGCGCACGGTGGAGGTCACCATCACCCCCGAGGCCGGGCAGTCCCTCGTCTCTCGCGCCAGCGGCACCATCACGGCCCTCGACTGCGCTCCTGGTGGTCAGTGGGCGCAAGGTTCCTCCCCGGCCGCCGTGAATGGGCAGAGGATACTGCTCCTGAGTTCCGCAGCCCCGTGGTACCGCGACCTCACCCAGGACGACAAGGGTGAGGACGTGGCGAACCTCCAGCGAGCCATCAACGCCCTCGGCACCGATGTGGGGGTCACGGGCACGTTCGACAACGCCACCCGCGCAGCCTGGAAGAAGGTCCTCACCGCCGCCGACCTCCCCGCGGGAGAAGGTGACTTCCTACTCAGCCAGGTGGTGTGGCTACCGGAGGCGGAGGTGACCATCACCGAGTGCCCGCTCACCGTCGGCCAGGACGTGGCCGCCGGTGAGGCACTGGCGAAAGCCGGATCGGGCCGCTCAACGATGACCCTCACCCCGCCGGCAGACCTCTTCGACGGCCCCCGCACCCTTGCCATCGGGGAAATCAGCATCGCACTCACCGACGACCTCCTGGTGGCCGACCCGAGCGCCGTCGACGCCCTCCTGGCCACCCCAGAACTGGCCTCCGCCACCCAGCGAGCGAAAGGGGAAGCCGTGCAGGTCAGCGGCAGGCTGCGCCTGGCTGAACCCATCCCCGTCCACGCGGTGCCGCCGTCGTCGGTGGTCAGGGACGCCTCCGGGAGGGTGTGCGTGCTGAGCGGTGGGACACCGCACGCCGCTGAGGTGGTCAGCTCCGCACTGGGCCTGAGCTACGTGCGCATCGACGGCAACCCGCCGTCGGCCGTCGACGCCCACCCTGCGAAGGAAGCCACGTGCGGCTCGTAGCCGAGGGGCTCGGACACCGGTTCCCGGGCCAGCACCCGCTGTTCACCGACGTCTCCTTCGAACTCACACCTGCCTCCCTCTACGGGCTCGTCGGTCCATCCGGCTCCGGCAAGAGCACCCTGCTGTCCATCCTCTCCGGCGGCCTCACTCCGACCTCAGGCAGCATCACGGCCGACGGCGTGGAACGCATCGGGTGGATCATGCAGAACCCCGTCGGTACCCCGCGCCGTACTGCCCTCGATCAGATCGTCATCCCCCTCCTCGCCCGCGGGCGCACCCGTGCCGAGGCCGAACCGGAGGCCTGGGAGCTGCTTCAGCGCTTCGGTCTGGGCGAGGTGGCGGGCCGAGAGTTCCGGAGGCTCTCCGGCGGCGAGGCGCAGCGGCTCTGCCTCGCCCGGGCCGCCGCCAGCAACTACGACGCGATACTCATCGACGAGCCCACGGCGCAACTGGATCGTGACACCGCCCACTCCATCAGCGATGTCATCCGCGAAATGGTCTCCGAGAAACGCATCGTCGTGCTCGCCACCCACGACGAGCTGCTCCAGAAGCGCTGTGACGAGCTGCTGAGCATCGCCAAGGAGAAACCGTGAGGTGGAGCTCGATCTGGTCAGAGGCGATGCGCAACGTCGCCTCGGGCACCACTCGCGCGCTCCTCGGCGCGCTGGCGATGATCATGATCCTCGCGGGCACCGTGGTGCAGGATGCGCTGGCCGTCCAGCACATCTTCGCCTCCCAGCGAGCCGTGCGCTCCGGCGGCGGCGCCACCCACGTCATCTCCGCCCCGGACGGCATCGACGGCGAGCGCTGCGTCGGACTCACCGGCCTGAACGGCGTGACAGGCTCCATGGCGCTGCGCGAGGTTCCAGGCAGATTCGCCGTCCTCGCCTACCCGCACTCCAAACCCTCCCTGTACGAGGTGACCGGTGACGTCGGTGGCACCCTCGGCGCACACCCCTCGCAGCCCGCAGGCGTGTGGCTCTCGGAGGCGATGGCCAAGCGATTCGGCACCCGCCCACTCCCCATGGCCGACGGCGGTACCGCCCACGTGGCCGGTGTCTTCCCCTACCCCGACGACGGTCGCAACAGCCAGCTCGCCTCCGCCGCCCTCGCCCCCGTGCCGCCCATGGGCGTCTTCGACTCCTGCTGGGTCACCATCTGGCCCCACGATCCCGCGAGCCTCGCCCTCCTCGACACCGTGCTCGTCCCCGGCGTCAACGACGCCACCCGCCAGCAACTCAACCCGTCCTTCGGCTCCGCCATCGGAACCCTCACGCTTCTGGAGCAACGCCCCACCCGCTGGCTCCTCTCCATTGGTGCTGCCGCCGCCGCAGCCCTCGGCTTCGTGCTCATCCGCACCCGACGCGTCGAGCTGAGCCTCGCCCAGCATCTGGGGGTGCGAGCCACCCAGCAGCGACTCCAGCTCGTTCTGGAAACCGCCTGCTGGGCGCTCCCGGCCGGTATCCTGGCCGCCGCCGCCAGCGTCGTCGCCACCACGGTACACACCACCGCTTTGGAGGCGAGCTGGCTCCTCGGGCACATCGGCATGGGCAGTGGCGCCTGCCTCGCCGCCGCCATCCTCGGCAGCCAAGCCGCTGCCCTGCTCATCGTCGAGAAGAAGCTTTACCTCTGGACGAAGGACCGGTAGCTCACAACACCCCCCATGGCCCCAGTGCAGATGGACTGTTCACAACAGTGCAGATGTATGGTCCGTGGCAGTGCAGTCACCTACCGTGACTGGCTCACCGCCTTGTGGTTGTTGGACCCGGTGGCTGCATGGCTGCCCGTGGGTGCAGGGCTGGGCAAACTCCAGCAGGCGCAGAAACACCAACTCGCGGACCCAGCCCTGGTGATGCGACTGATGTCGCTTGACCCGGCGATGCTCATGCGGGAGGGGAAGGCGGCCTGTCGCAGTGGAGGCCTGCTCGGTGCCCTGTTTGAGAGCCTGGCCACCCAGACGGTCCGTGTGCTCGCGCAGGCAGCTGAAGCGCAGACCTACCACATGTGCACCGCAACGGGGTGCGTGAGGTGGACCTTGTGGTGGAGCGCTTCGACGGTCGTTGTCTGGGCATTGAGGTCAAACTCACCGCGACGCCGGATGACGACGATGTGCGGCACCTACGGTGGTTGCGGGACAAGGCGCCTGACCGGGTTGCGGATGTGGTCATCCTGACCACGGGGTCCCGGGCCTGTCGGCGTCGCGACGGCGTCGGTGTCGTGCCGCTCGGGCTGTTGGGGCCGTGACCCTCGGGGTCGTCTGTCAGGATGAGGGAGTGACTGAGCCCAGAGCCTCGATGCGACATCTCCTGCACCGTCTGCAACCGATGACGGAGCGTGACCATGAGGAACCCAACCGGGTTGCCACGACCCTGGAGCTGCTCTACGACCTGACCCTGGTCGTTGCCTTCGGGGTGGCAGGTGTGCAGTTGGCCCACGCCATCGCCGTCGGGCAGGTCCTGCCGGGGCTGGTCTCCTTCGGCATCGTGCAGTTCGCGACCGTGTGGGCCTGGATGAACTACAGCTGGTTCGCCTCCGCCTTCGACACCGACGACTGGGGGGTCCGCCTGTGCGTCGGCTTCCAGATGGTTGGCATCCTGATCCTGGCCACCGACATTCCCGCGCTGTTTCGCAACATGGCCGACGGGTGGCGTTTCGACCCCATCGTCATGGTGGTCGGGTACGTCGTGATGCGGGTCGCGATGGTGGTGATGTGGCTGCGGGCCGCGCGCGCCAACCCGGAACGGGCAAGGGTGTTCCGCGCCAACGCGGCCTGGACCGGCGTCGTGCAGGTGCTGTGGGTGGTGAGCTGCTTCGTGGACCTGGGGTTCGCGTCGCGGCTGTGGGTCGCGGTGCTGCTCATCGTCGTCGAGGTGGCTGCCCCGGTCCTGCTGCTGTGGCGAAGGTACGGCGGGACCTCCTTCCACCCCCATCACATCGCGGAGCGTCACGGCCTGCTGGTCATCATCTCGCTGGGGGAGATCGTGGTGGGGACCGCTGGTTCCGTGAGCACCCTCCATGAGCTGCACGGCTGGTGGCCGAGCGCGGCCGGGGTGCTGGTGTGCGGTATCTCCATCGCCGTGAGCATGTGGTGGATCTACTTCTGTCTGCCCTTCGGTCAGGCCCTGCACCGTCGCCGTGACCTGGCCTTCCACTTCGGTTACCTGCACTTCTTCATCTACGCCTCCATCGCGGCGGTGGGGGCGGGGCTCCACGTCATGGCGCTGCGCGAGCAGGGGGAGGCCGATCTGTCGACGCTGAGCAGTCTGCTGTTCCTGGTCGTGCCGCTGGCCCTGTTCATCATCACCGTGGGGATGCTGGTGGGTCTCACCCGGGTCAAGCCGCGGACCCGGCGGGCAAGCCTGGTGCTGCTCGGTTTGACGTTGGGCCTGCTCGGGCTGTCTGTGCTGCTGGCGCTGCTGGGCGCACCCTACGTGGTGTGCATGGTCGTCGCGATGCTGGCACCCTGGCTGGACGTGATCGCCATCGAGACCACGGGGCACCGCTTCCTCATCGACTGAGGACGGGGAAAGGATCACCGGCCGGGGGAGGTCATCGCAGATCACGGGCACCACTGGATGATCGATCTCGGTGACCGGGCCGTCATCCACGACACCGATGACAACGAGATCGGGGTCGTCGATGTCTCGGCGGTTCCCGAGGAGGTGTGAGGGACGAGGATTTGGAGGCGACGCCGGTTCTCGCCTAAGCTTGCTCCGCCGAAGACCGCAGGTGACGACAAGTCTCAATTCCGCAAGGAGCCCGCGCAGGTGACCGCAAGCCAGCAGGCCGTGCCTGCCCGCCCCGCGCCACCGGCACGGGGCGTTGTTCGTTTCTGGGGTCGACGGCGGACACAGAAATGGAAGGAGACCCAATGGCGAGGCCGGAGAAGGCTGCCAAGGTCGCAGAGCTGAGTGAGGCATTCACCAACTCCGCTGCCGTGGTGCTGACCGAGTACCGCGGTCTCTCCGTCAAGGACCTGCAGGAACTGCGCCGGTCCTTCGGTGGGGAGGCCACCTACGCCGTTGCGAAGAACACCTTGGCCGCACTCGCGGCCAAGGACGCCGGCATCGAGGGCGTCGAGGAGACGCTCACGGGGCCGACCGCCTTCACCTTCATCTCCGGCGACATCGCCAAGGTGACGAAGGGGCTGCGCGACTTCGCGAAGGCACATCCGTTCCTGGTCATCAAGGGTGGTGTTCTCGAGGGCAAGTTCCTCGACGCCAAGGCGGTCCTCAAGCTTGCCGACCTCGAGTCCCGCGAGGTCCTGCTGTCCAAGATGGCTGGTGCCATGAAGGGCAGCCTCGCCAAGGCCGTCGGTACCCTGGCAGCCCCGCTGTCCAAGGGTGCCCGCGCCCTCGGTGCTCTGCAGAGCAAGGCCGCCGAGGACCCGAACATCATCGGTGGCGCAGGTTCCGCACCTGTCGCCGAGACCAAGAACGAGGACGCCGCCGCTGGCGACGTCACCCCGGCCGACGAGGCCAACTGAGCAGCACCTGCTGCGGAACCACCGATCCGTCGCAGCGTGACCGCTTGCGATTCTTAACCGAAAGGAACGCCCATCATGGCGAAGCTCACCAAGGAAGAGCTCCTTGACGCCTTCAAGGAGATGACCCTCATCGAACTGTCCGAGTTCGTGAAGCTGTTCGAGGAGACCTTCGACGTCACCGCCGCCGCTCCGGTTGCCGTCGCCCAGGCCGTTGCCCCCGCCGCCGGTGGTGGCGACGACGCCGGTGCCGACGATGCCGACTCCGGCAAGGTCGATGTCATCCTGACCTCCGGTGGCGACAAGAAGATCGCCGTCATCAAGGAGGTCCGCGCCCTGACCAACCTCGGCCTGAAGGAGGCCAAGGACCTCGTCGAGAGCGCTCCGAAGCCGGTTCTCGAGCAGGTCGAGAAGGACGTCGCCGAGAAGGCCAAGGTTGCCCTCGAGGCCGCTGGCGGCTCCGTCGAGGTCAAGTGATCCCAGCCGGGCAACCGGCGCAGATCTCACAGCAGGCTCGTCCCGACAAGGGGCGGGCCTGCTGTCGTCGGTACGGACGTCCCCGGTGCGTGACTCGTTGCCTGCCTGGCCTGCTCAGCCCCGCGCTCGGGTCCGCCCCTGTGCACGAATCGCTGGTGAAGGACGCTGGCGCGTCATCATGTGACGGCGAAGTGTCCAGCTCCGGCGATTCCGGCTCGGGGCAGGTCAGGGGGCAGTGGCTCGGGCGGGGCTGAAGAAGGGCCTGGGGGCGCGCAGGTGCAGCCGGGACCGGACGATGTTGCGGATGATGTCATGGAGGCGGGGCCAGTCGTCACGGATTTGCTGCCAGGTGATGCGGATGGTCCGGTACCCGAGCATCAGAGCTTGCTGATCACGTAGATGGTCCTTCTCGAACTGTTCAGGACTGCTGTGGTGTTGTCGGCCGTCAGCTTCGAGGATGAGGCTCTTCCCCACGAGCAGGTCAACATGCCCGATGCCGGGCAGCTCCACCTGGGGAGTGGCATGGATTCTGGCCTTGTGGAGACGGAACCGGATGACTGTTTCCAGGGGCGAGTCGCTGCGCCCGTCAGCAAGTGAGACCAGCCAAGCGGCTCGTGCGCTCACGCTCTCGGCCCACGGAGTGAGCTGTTGCCGAGTTCGCAGCCCCTTCCTGAGGATGCTGTCCAGACAGACCAGAAGGTGCTCGTTGCCGTGGTTGCTGAGGGTGGCTCGGAGGGCGGTCTCCAGTGAGTCGATGATCTCGTCCTCAGGCGGTGTGGGGAGGTTGCAGCGCAGCATCCCCGCAGGGAGGGGGCGAGTGCGGCTGCAGTAGGCGGAGCGCCGTACATGGAGCAGCTGTGTGGGAAGTGTGTCAACCCCATGGTGGGCCAGAGCGGAGAGGCAGGAGACAGTGGCTCCCGCGCGAGCCGCAGTGATCAGAGATTCGGGCGTACCGCGGAGCGCAACGCGGCTCCGGTCGATACGGATCAGGTCTCCGACCGAGAGGGCAGCATCGTACTCCCGTCGAGTGATGCCGGAGAGCAGGATGTCCCGGCGGCTGGTGATGCCGAACTGAGGCGTGGTTCTGTAGAGGTTCATGTCAACATCGTGGGAACGAAGACCCCGGAAGTGACCACCTGAGCCCGAAACAGCCCTCAGCTGTGGAAAACTGCGCCGCTTTGCGGCGCTGCCGCTGCGCAGGAACCGCCGGAGATGGCCGGTTCGCCGTCGTGTGGTGACGCGCCAGCGTTTTTCGTCGGCGATTCGTGC
>JAUNKV010000073.1 GCA_030532575.1 Propionibacteriaceae bacterium
CAGGACTGCCGCAGCATCGACGTGCCGCTGCTGGTGATCCACGGCGACGGCGACCAGAACGTACCACTGGCCAAGTCCAGCGCCCGGATGAGCGAGTTCGCACCCCAGACGAAACTCGTGGTCATCAAGGACGGCCCCCACGGGGTCAACGTCTCCCACGCCGACCACTGGAACCGGGCGGTCCTGGACTTCCTGGCCGAACTGGATGGGTGACGGTTTCCCGCGCAGCCAGAAGGGGGAGAAGGGGATGCCTTCTGTGCAAGGCCTGGCTGGTTGAGGGAGCATAGGGCGTTATTCATGTCCTTAATCCGCTGCTCACACCGGGGACCCGATATGGAGCGAGGGAACCCGTGTTGAGACCCGGTGAGAGTCCCTGCGCGCCGTCAGCGGTCTCGACACGGACTGCTCGCTGGTGCTTGCGGTCCGGCTCAACCAGTGGAGGTGGCGGGGCTGGCTCAGCCCGTCATGAATAACGCCCATAGTCCGTTCGGCCAGTAGGTGAAGGGTGGGGTGGGTTGTGGTGAATGCTGTCCTTGCTTTTGGGGATTAACTTCTTGCCCTGGGTTTGTGGCTTTGCTGGCCAGGGGGGGGGTAACTAAAGTCTAAGTTTGAGGAAAAGGGTCGCGTGGCGCATCTTCCGTGGGTATCATGCTCGCATGGTAAGTGTTTGGTCTAAGGTCTGGTCCGTGTTGGTGGCCTGCGTCGTGCTCGTTGTTGTGGCGCCTTCGAGTGCTGCGCAGGAGGGGCAGGCGGGCTTGGTGGAGCTAGGCGAGGGAACTCAGCTCGCGGTGATTGACTACCTGTTGGATCAGGAGGGCTGGATTCGGGTCAGCGAGAGCGAGGCGAAGGCTCTTGAGGCTGGTGATGACTCGGTGATGGATGGGTACTACGAGTCGAAGCGCAGGGTGCATGTCCAAGCTGTCCGGCCGCAAGCGGTCGAGCGAAATCCAGATGGCTGTAAGCTTACGGTGGCTAGCGTCCATAGGCGGCAGTCCACTGGGAATATTGGATACAAGCCGACGGTTAAGTGTCGAACCAGGCCGATCGCTGTCTCTCTGAGAAATGAGCTTCAAAAGCATATCGTGGGTCCTTGGTGGAACACTGAGCAGGAAAAGAGCTATCTCCTCGGAACTGCTGACCTGAAGAGGGTGACGTATAGGAAGGGCTTCACCTATACCAATATCGACAAGGTGTGCAAAAACTCAACTTCCTCTCGCTGGCGAGGTAAAACTTCTTCTACCATCAAGGCGAGCAATGGGGAGACATACTACGCCAGGCAGTACACTCGTGAAACGGTGCTGAATTGTGGGACCTGAGGGCTTCCCGCGCCCGCTGCTGGCGCTGCTTGCGGCTGAACGGGTCCAGGGGGTTGAGATCCAGCGGTGGCAGGAGGCCTTGGGTGAGGTCATGGTGGAGGAGCTGCCACCCATGGGGCCGGAGCCCTTCGACCCTCAGGCCTGGCCGCAGCTGTCGGTCGATGAGGTGATACCCGAACCGGTCCGGCGGGCATGGTCGCGCCCCTTCCAGCCCGACTCCCAGGTGGAGCTGGCCACGGGGCCGCGCAAGGAGTTCCGGCAGAGCCAGCATCATCCGGTGGGGCAGGACGCCGTGAACTCCCGCTGGTGGACCAAACCCGTCCACCAGGTCCCAGCCGCCGCGGGTGAGGCCCCGCCGTATCGGATGTGCCTGAGGACGACGAGCGGGCCGTGGTGCGGGGCACCGGCAGTGGAGTTCTGGGGAGCAGAAGACGCCTTCTTCGACCCGTGGCACCTGCTGGAGCAGGAGGTGCCGTGGCGGCCGGTTCGGATGGGTTTCGCCCCGAGGGTCTTCGAGGTGACCTCGGTGCACGACTGGGTTCGGCTGGTCGAGGCGCAGCCGTGGTGGTTCCCGGACGACGGTGACAGTTTCCTGGGGGAGTGGTTCTCAGGGCATCGGATCGTGGAGCCGGACTGGGCGAAGGTGGCCCGGTCCCATGACGCCGTCCACGTCACCCAGTTGGGCTACCTGGACTGTGCCTACGCTCCCATTCCCTGCCTGGGAGGGGTCACGACCCTGGCCGGGTGGGGACCCGATGTCACGATCTGGCTCCGGGAACCCGGGCTCAACCCCACCAGCTCCGCGGCCCTCCGGTGAGTCGTCGCCTCGGATCGGCGGACTGCTCCATGCCGTCGACCCGAGGGTTCCGGGTACGCGAGATGTGGCGCTCGTACTCGTCGTGGTACTCGATGTTCTCCAGCTCGATCCGGGTGCGGTCCTCGTACCGGTACGACTTGTCGGTGTTGCGGTAACGCCTGTGGATGTAGAAGAAGAACAACACGGCGGCGACGGGGCCGAGCATGATGGCGAAGGCCCTGGGATC
>JAUNKV010000074.1 GCA_030532575.1 Propionibacteriaceae bacterium
GGGGTTGAGGCCGCCCGCCGCGGCTCGTGTGCGTTGGTTGGCTGTGGGGACCGCCCCCAACACCAACGCTCCGCACAATTGCAGCGCTTTCAGGAGGGGACAACGGTTCGTGCCCTGGTGGCGTGCACTCTCAGGCCACCAGGTGCTGGAGGCGACGGCCGTCGGCGAGCCGTGGCAGTTGATCCGCCAGCAGGGCGACGATGCGGGGGTGCATCGCGGTGGAGTTGCCACCGATGTGGGGGGTGATGAAGGCGCCGTCGGCCTGCCACAGGGGGTGGTCATCGGGAAGGGGTTCGGGGTCGAACACGTCGGAGGCCATGCGCAGCCGCCCGGAGGTGACCTCGGCGGTGATGGCGTCGGTGTCGACGACGGGGCCGCGTGCGACGTTGACGACCAGGGCATCGTCGGGCAGCAGGGCGAGTTCCGCGGCCCCGATGAGGCCTCGGGTGTCGTCGGTCAGGGGCACGATCAGGACCAGGATGTCGGTGTCGGGCAGCAGTTCGGGCAGTTCGTCGATGCCGTGGATGGCGCCGTGTTCGTCGCCGCGGGCGGCGCGTCCGACCCGCGTGATCTGGACCTCGAAGGGCTCCAGGCGACGGCGGATGGCGTCGCCGATGGCCCCGACCCCGACGATGAGGACGCGCGAGTCGGCGAGCGCGCGGGTGCTGGCGGTCTGCCAGCGGCGGTCGCGGGCGAAGCGGGGGAACTCGCGCTGGGCGGCGATCATGAGGCCGACGGCGAGCTCGGAGGTGGAGGCGTCGTGGACGCCGTAGGCGTTGGCCAGGTGCACGCCGTCGGGGACGATTTTCAGCAGGTTGTCGTAGCCCGCGGACTGGGCCTGCACGAGGCGGAGTTTCGGCAGGTCCTGCAGGGAGCGCCAGGCCGGGGCGGCACGGAAGTAGGGGACGACGGTGCACACCACGTCGTCGGCCTCGTCGCCGAGGACGTCACGGGCGGGGCTGTTCCAGTCCCACACGCGCAGGGTCACACCGAGCTGGTCCGCGGGGGTGTGCGCGAGGAGGGCGTCGAGCAGGTTCTGGTCAGGGACGGTGACGATCATGCTCTGACACTAGCCCTGATTTCGCACTGCCGCCCACTGTGGGCTAACATTGCCGCTGGCTCTTTTGCCATCGGGGTGTGGCGCAGCTTGGTAGCGCGCGTCGTTCGGGACGACGAGGCCGCAGGTTCAAATCCTGTCACCCCGACTGCATGTTTTCGAACAACTGGATCGAAAGGCGCCGGACTGTGGTCCGGCGCCTTTTGCGTGTTCGGGGGTCTGCCTGGCGCTGCAGCCAGTTGGTAGGCCATCTGGCTGACAGTGGACCCCTTCCCGCACTCTGGACGTGGCACCTGCGGTCTGCGTAGGGTTGGGGTCATACCCCGACGATGGAGGTGGCGAGGATGCGTGGCTGGCGGCCAGTGGCGACCGTGATGGTCGCGGTGTGCCTGTTGCTGGCCGGGTGTGTCTCGGAGTGGGAGCGTCGGATGCAGGCGTTGCGGGATGATCCGATGGCCTCAGCGAGCTGGGAGGGGCTGGATCTGCTGGGAACGGTGGAGACGAGTAATGACAGCTACAAGTCACCGAGTCCCCGAATCACTCGGTGTTACAAGCTCGGTGTTTCGCTGAAGGAGGCCTTCGAAAAGGCCAAGGAGACTGCGTGGCAGTATGGCTGGGTGACAAATGCTGACGTGAAAACGGCGGACTACTTTGAAGCGGACAAGACAGTCAATGGGTCTTGGGTGGTATTGCGCCTCGCTACCGAATCTCCCTACTGTGATAATAGTTATCCCGACACCGAATTTACTGTCATGCTGGTTGATTATTGAAAGGAAGTGTTTTGTTCGTCAAGAAAGCTTTTTGTGTTGCGTTGTTGGCTGCGACGGTACTTCTGTCCTTCTTTGCCAAGTCGGCTGTTGGTGCCGACGAGACTCCGGACCTCAGGGAGAGGGAGTTCCGAGAGATCACTTTGGTCGTGATGGGAGATTCCTACTCGGCTGGTAATGGGGCGGGTAGCTACATGTATGACCCGAGGGAGGCTTCGGGAGAGAAGGCGGAAAAGGCCTATCGCAGCAGGGAGAGTTGGGGGTATCGCTACGCGGGTTGGCTTGCGGACCAAGGCGTTAGCACATACCTGAAGGTTCTCGCTCACTCCGGGCACACCACCAAAGAGCTGCTCTCAGGGCGTTATTCATGAGGGTTAGCCGTATAGCTGTGGTGACCCCCGGGTAGGGCA
>JAUNKV010000043.1 GCA_030532575.1 Propionibacteriaceae bacterium
TGCCCTACCCGGGGGTCACCACAGCTATACGGCTAACCCTCATGAATAACGCCCTAAGCTGTGCGTGTCACCATTAGTGATGTTCTTGCTCTTTATGGGTAGTGTGTTGAGAGGCGATATGAGGCGGGCCGTACATCAGCCAGTCGTATGCCACAACAAGCTTGGCGTAGCTCGTGCTTGTTTTATGGTCGCTCCTCAGATCCTTGTTAGCTATCAGAAATTCCCTAAGGCCTTCAGTGTCTTGGGTGTGGTTTAGTAGCTCCCAAGGATGTGTGAGCACCCAATCTTTCCCCTTGGTATCTATTATGTCTTGCATATTCTCTATGCCGCGACACCCTTTCGGGGGCAAGTTTTTTGTTTCGCGCTCGATGTACGAAATGATCCGGTCTGGAATTTTTGATCCTGTTTTCAGGGAGCCTTCGTCGTTTAAAAAGTGGCCGTTTCGCAAATACTTCCAATAGGGGACGTACATATTCCTGCGAAAGGCCGCAGACTGCAGTGTCTCTTCGAGAATATTTCTCGCGGGAAGGCCGCGATCAGGGCAATTAAGTACATCTTCGAACAGCTCAAATCGACTGAGCCCAACGAGTCCTTTGGTTGTCAGCTCTGCTGCAACGCCAAAAACAATCTTCAGCTTGTCGTTAGGTGAGTCTATGTCAGTTGACGCTGCTAGACGCCCCTCTGGGTCGTTTGACTTCACGAGCTCATGTACCTGGGACTTAAGGTGCCGCAGTATATTTGCGGGAAATGCTCGTTCGCGAGCTCCGAGGGCCTGAAAGATGTCAATGAAGTGTGATGTCGAAATCTCCGTTGTTTCAAGGGAGGCCTCGCCGACCTGCATTGTCCTAGTTGTAATCCGCGGTGTACAGGTTGCATCCCAGCGAACAAATATAAGGCGTTTCTTTAAATAGTCTTGGTGCTTTTCTGGTAGCGCTTTCAGTATGGAATTTAGGATTTGAAGTATATTGGGGTCGCTCATGCTGTATCCCAAAAAAATCACAGGGTGTTCTACGAATATGGTCATGAGTTTGGCAGCCAAGTATGCGTCGCGCTCGGCGAACTTATTGTAGTCTTCCTCTGTGAGGATGAGTGTTGAGGGGGAGTCTGAGGAGCCGTGTATCTGATAAATTTCTGCGATTCCATGAGGGTCGGCTAGAAGCAGTTCATCTTGACCAGTGAACACAGTGAAAGTTGGGAATGCAGTTGACAAAAGACGATCGTAGTTGGTTGTTATAATTCCATCCACGGTAACTTTCTTGAAAAGGTCAAATTCCTTCTCTAGTTCTTCGGGGATGGTTAAGTTTCTGACTGCCGCTTCGAAGCTGTTTGCTATTTCGATTTTAAGGGGCAGGCTTGGGTCTGTTACTAATGACCTGTGTTGTGTCCGTGAATTCTCAAACTCGTCGCTCAGCCACCAAATATCGTAGAAGTCTTTTGCTATTGCTGTTGCAGCTTTGGGAAGGTCGTTTTCGGAGAGTCCCCTATAGTACTCAAAAGGTTGCTTGAGGGGGGTGCAAAAATTTCGTAGAAGTTCTTCCCAGCTGGGGAGCTGGGCATAACGGCGAGATAGGCCTGATCCGATGAATAGGTACGGTGCTGCCAGCTCTTCAAGATGGCCTCGAAGGTAATCGTATACATCTGTCATGAAAGTATGATAGCGCTGTTGCTGGTGAGAGTAAAATGTGCGATGTGTGATAAGGCAGAGCAAGCGGAACCAAGGTCGTCTTCAGCTGACTTGTCGCCGGGCGACTGTGAGTCGATGCTGGGCGGTTGTGTCGCCAACGGTGGCTGAGCTAGCCGCAGGAGGTCCTCCAGGCTGAGATGGATGGTCACCTTCCCAGCCGGTCCAGCAGGTCGGCGTATCGGGTCCGTGCCTTCTCGGACAGGGCCTCCAGACAACGCTCGTGACCGCGCCGGGCGGCCGCCTCGCGGATGGCCCGGATCGTCGCCTCGTGGCGGCTGATGCCATCCTCGGCGGCCAGTCGCGCCAAGATCGCCTCGTCCTTGGGGGACAGCCTGAGAGTCATCGCCATGACCCGATGGTATCAAAGTGGTATCGCGGCGGTTTCTGCGATGAAGAAAATCCCCCCAAGTGCGCTTCCAAGCAGAGGCGTGGGGGATCTGATGGCTCCAACAGTGGCACGACGCAACTGCGGAGGTGGCCCACCGTTCACCTTTTCATGTGACCTCAGATGTCGAGGCCTGCGAACAGGTCGTCGGCCGGGCCTCCTGCTGGGAACGGGACGCCTGCTGCCAGGCGGTAGGCCTCACCGGCCCCCTCGACGCTGCGGACCAGGGAGAACGCCCGCCACCACGGCGAGTCCATGTCCACCTGGCTGCGATGTGCCGCCAGGGCCTGGAGGCTGCGTTCCTCGCGACCCGTGAACGGGATCACCGCCGCGATCTCGGACGGGTCCAGGTGGAAGCGACGCTTCAACACCTCCGGGTCCCAGTCGTCGAACAGCTCCAGCCCCTGCTCCCTCGCCACGTCGAAGGCCCGCAGCCACGCCGTCGGGTTGTGGGTGATCCACAGCACCCGCGACACCTGCCACGCTTCGCCCAGGTCCGGGCGGTGGAACGGGATGGCCGCCAGCTGTGTGGCGTACATCGTCACCCGGTGGGCCTGGATGTGGTCGGGATGCCCGTAGTTCCCGATGGGGTCATAGGTGGCGACGACCTGCGGGCGGCGGTCCCGCAGCAGCGCCACCAGATGGTTGGTCGCCTCCAGCAGGTCCGCGTTCCAGAACGCCGACTCCGGCGGCTCCGGCACCGGGATCACGTTGCCCTCGTCGTCGGTGGTCATCCCCGAGTCGTGGTAGCGGCCCCGCCCGCCCAGCCACTGATGATCGGTGACCCCGACGATCCGCAGCGCCTCGGCCACCTCCTCGAACCGGTGCTCACCCAGCTGTGCGGGTGAGTAGTGCTCCAGCTCCGGCACCAGAATCTCGCCCAGCTCCCCCAGGGTGCAGGTCACCAGGGTCACCTGCGCCCCCTCGTCGACATACTTCGACATGGTGGCCGGGGACTGCGACGACTCGTCGTCGGGATGGGCATGGACAAGCATCAAACGGCGGTCGCTCACAACTCCTCATCGTAGTCGCACCTCCTGAACTTTCGGCCAACAGGAGACGGTGGGGGCGGGCGGACCCGTCCCCACCGTCGGTTCACCGGTCAGTCGGTGATGTTGTTGTAGCGGTAGGCGTGGTGCAGGTAGAAGGCCGACCCCCACGTCGCGACCTGGGACTGGGTGTGCGGCGGGGCCTGCTCGATGGTGCGGAACTGTGTCCTCGCCTCATCGACCCAGCCGTTGAAGATCACCACGTGGCCATTCATGCCCTCAGTTCCCGGACCGAGGTTGCCGACGATGTCGCCGACCTTCAGCTCATCCTTCGGAATCTCCGTGACCCGCCCCGTCAGGGAAACGGTGTTGAGGCTTTCGTCCAGGTGGAAGGCCATCGAGACGAAGCCCGAGCAGTCGGTGCGGTACGGCCTGCCCTGTGGGTCACCCGTGTTGGCACCCATCGAGTACGGCACGGGCTGGTTCAGCCAGTGCTGCGCCCTGCCGATCACCTCGGCCCGCGAGATGGGGCCGTTCAGCGTGGAATCACTCGGCGGCTTCGGGGCATCCGGACACACCGCCACCTCCACCTGCCCTGCCGGGATTCTCAGATAGGCGCGGGAGACGTAGCCGGTCTTGCCGTCGTGGGTGACCCTAGCCCACCAGTTGGTGGTGTAGGTGCCGTTGACCAACTGCCCCTGAGCCTGGCACTGCACGTCGACGGTGGTGTTCGGCGGCAGCTCCGCCAGCTGCGCGGCGGCGGTGTTGGTGCTGTCGCGAAGGCTCAGCACGTCTGTTGTGGTGCCCTTGGCCAGCTCAGGTTTCGGTTGCGGCTGGGGCTCCGGGGCGGGTGGCGCGGGCGGGGCCGGTGCGACGGTGCCCGCGTTGCTGCACTCCGGAACCGACGGCTGACCGTACGGGATGCGCACGTAGGCCCGCGTTGCGTAGCCGGTCTTGCCGTTGTAGGTGATCCTCGCCCACCAGTCGGAGGTGTAGGTGCCGCTGATGAGCTCACCCTTGGCCTGGCACTCCACGCCGACGGTGACCCCGGCGGGGATCTCGACCAGCACGGCTGCCTGGGTGTTGGTGCCACTGCGCAGGTTCACGACATCAGTGGTGACGCCCTGGGCCAGGCCCGGCAGTGGTGCGGGGCCGCCGCCACCGGCGAAGGAGTCGAAGATGCGCTGTGCGTAGGCGATGCGCTTGGCGTCGTGGCAGACGCCGCAGCGCTCGAACTTGGAGCTGAACGACAGCGCCGCGTCCCGCACCGTCGAGGTGCCCTTCAGGTGGGTGAAGGCGATGCCCTCGGTGGTGTTGAACTCGTGCCAGATGAAATCCAGCTGCAGGTCCAGTGACCACGGGTCGCGGCCCTGATCCGCGGCGAAGCGCTCCAGGGCGGCCCAGCGTTCCCCAACGCTCCACTGGGCGATGCCCCTGCCGGGCCCGTTCTGCTGTACCGCCCTGGGGTTGATCGGGTCGCCGGACTCGGCCATCAGGTTGCCGACGACCCCGGCGGCCTGCTCGTTGGTCAGGCCGCGGCCGACGAAGAAGTCGAAGGCGGTCTTGTTGTTGTCCTGGGCGTGGGCGACCATGGGGGTGGCCAGGAGGCTGGCGACCATGGTCAGCGTCGCCGCGATGACGGCTGCCACGCGAGTTCGTGTTCTCATCATGCAGTCCCTTCTCGCTTGTCGTTGCGGATGTCCCGGGTGGCGACCGCCCTGCCGTCCCCGGTTGTCCCCAGCCAAGCACGTTTCCTGAGAGCTGTCCATGGTTTCCTGAAAATCATTGGGCTACTCTCAGCTTTGCCGTTCGCTGATTCCGCCACGACAAGGCGTTCAGCTGAGAAATGTCTTTTTGGTCGACGTGGCAAGGGGCGTAATCTCACGCTGTTCTCAGGGAAAAGGGTTGCGACCGGCCCCGGAAACCCTCGTTGACGTGGCGATGACGTGGGAGGATGACCTCATGGACTTCCCCTCACTGACCCCCGTCGCGCCCGAGTCCTGGGGCGAGGCCGCCTGGCCTTTGGGTGCCACCCTCACCGCGACCGGCGCCACCTTCGCCGTCTTCGCGCCCGACGCCACCCGGCTCGCCCTGGAGTTCCACGACCAGGCCACCGGCGGTGACACCGTCGCCACCTTCCTGCCCGCCAAGGGGGCTGACGGGGTGTGGCGGGCCGAGATCGACGGTGTGCGGCCGCTGATGCTCTACGGCTACCGCGCCTGGGGTGGCAACTGGCCCTTCGTCCCGGAGTGGAGCCCCGGCAGTGACGCCGGATTCATCAGCGACATCGACGAGCGCGGCAACCGCTTCAACCCCAACAAGCTGCTGTTCGACCCCTACGCCCGCGAGGTCACGCACTCGATGTTCTCCGACCTCATCCTGGAGGCAGGCCTCGACGGTGGCGCGTTCGGCACCGGCGGCGACGACTACCGAGGCAGGCCTCGTCGTGAGATCGACACCGGACGCATCGCGCCGAAGGGGATCGTCATCCAGCTCCCCACCGTGGAGTTCGCCAAGCCAAGGCTCGCAGCGGAGCGCTCGGCGATCTACGAGTCGTCGGTCTCGCAGCTGGTCGGGCATCCATCGATCGTCAAGCTCGGTGAGCTGCTGCGCCGCGAACCCGGCTTCGAGGACGTCGTGGACATCCCGGAGGAGTACATCGGAACCTATCGGGGGGTTGGGCTCATGGTGCCCTACCTCAAGGCGCTGGGCGTGACCACCCTGGAGTTGTTGCCGATCCACGAGACCAATCACTCGGAGTCGTTGCGCCAGGGACACACCAACTCGTGGGGTTACATGACCCTGTCGTTCTTCGCGCCGAACCGGAACTACTCCTTCGACAAGTCCCCGGGCGGTCCGACCCGGGAGTTCCAGGAGATGGTCAGCGCCTTCCATGCCGCGGGGATGGAGGTCTACCTGGACGTGGTGTACAACCACACCGCGGAGGGTGGCAACTGGAACGGCGACCCCAACACCGTCGGCTTCACCTCGCTCGGGGGGTTCGCGGCCGCCGACTACTACGTGATGACCTCGACTCACGCGATGGTCGATGGCGCCACCGGCACCTCCAACCAGCTCAACTACTCCTCCCCGGCGGCGCAGCAGATGGTGTTGGACTCGCTGCACCACTGGACGAAGGAGATGGGGGTGGACGGGTTCCGCTTCGACCTGGCCACGGTGCTCGGTCGCAAACCCGCGGAGGCGGACCGTGACGACTGGGGCAACCAGAAACGCTTCTTCAACGACCATCCGCTGCTGGTGGCCATCGCCGAGTTCGCCGAGGCCGAGCAGATCGAGGTGATCGCGGAGGCCTGGGACCTGTGGGGCTACGAGGTCGGCAACTTCCCGCGCGGCTGGGGCGAGTGGAACGGCCGCTACCGGGATGCGGTGCGTCGGTTCTGCAAGGGCGACGGCAACACCGTCGCCTTCCTGGACATGGTCAACGGCGATCACCATCACTTCGCCGACAACGGCGGCCCGCAGAAGACGGTGAACTTCATCGATGCCCACGACGGCTTCAACCTGGCTGATCTGGTGAGCTATCAGCAGAAGGTCAATGACCAGCCCTATCCGTTCGGACCCTCCGACGGGGGGTCGGATGACAACCTGTCCTGGGATTCGGGCGGTGACCAGGCGCTTCGTAGGCAGCGGTTGCGCAACTTCATGACGGCGCTGTACCTGTCGCGGGGGGTGCCGATGTTCGTCGCGGGCGATGAGTTCGGGCGCACCCAGAACGGCAACAACAACCCCTGGGAGCTCCACTCGGTGGCGATGTGGAACAACTATGCGATGATCCCGACGAATGCGCCGCAGCAGGTGCCGGTGGCCCCAGGCGTCGATGATGCGTCCTATCACGACAACCTCGGGGTCTACGAGACGGAGCCGCACGTCAACGGGCAGTTCCGCTTCACCCGGTTCCTGGCGAACCTGAGGCAGCGTCACGACAGCCTGCAGTCGAAGCAGTACGGCGATCTGGTGCCCGATGATGCGGATGTCAGCTATCTGTTCCACACCCCGCTACGGGAGGGTCACCCGCAGGAGGGGGACCGGGCGGTCAGCGTCTACATCAATTCGCCGGGGGACAACTTCTTCGCGATGTTCAACATGGCCGACGTGGAGGTGGAGTTCGAGCCGGTCCCGGCCGCTGAGGGCCGGGTGTGGCGCAGGCTGATCGACACCGCGTCGTGGGCCGAGCCGGTGGCCAACCACTGGGAGGAGGGCACCGGCATGATCGTCGAGGGCCGTACGACGGTGCAGCCGTGGTCCATCGTGGTGCTCCACGACACCCCGACCCCCGACGGCTCCCGCGAGCTCCCGGTCTGGACCGACCTGCTCCACGCCCCTGAGGGGTGACGGCGGGCGATTCACCAGAAATGAGGGTGCGACGTGCCAGACTGGGCCACATCGGTCAGACGCCGTTAGGAGGTGAGTCAGCATGGGCGTGCCGGTCAGTGTCGCTCCTGAGGTGCTCACCTGGGCGGTGGAACGCAGCGGTCGGAGTCTGGAGGAGCTTGAGCGGGGTGCGGGGCGGTTGCGTGTCTCGGACTGGTTGTCCGGGGCGAAGCAGCCCACGCTGACCCAGATGGAACAGTTCGCCAGAAGGACGGGGGTTCCGGTGGGGATGCTGCTGTTGCCGCAGCGCCCTCGGTTCACCCTGCCGGTCCCGGATTTTCGCGCCGGGATCAGGGGAAGGCTGGCAGAGCCGAGTGCCGATCTGGCGGCGGTGCTGCGGATGAGCCAGCAGCGGCAGGGGTGGTTCATCGATCATGCGGAGGCCAATGGTCTCCCGCCTGCGGAGATGGTGGGGGTGGCAGCGGACTGGTCGGTGGAGCGGACAGCTGCGGACATGCGTCGGCGGCTGCATTTCGAGGTGGTGGATCGGCCGCAGCGGGACAGGATTCGCAAGCACTTGGTGCGGGCCTTCGAGGAGTTGGGCGGGCTCTGCGTCGTGACCTCGATGGTGGGCAACAACAATCATCGGATGCTGGATGTCGGGGAGTTTCGAGGGTTCACGCTGGTGGATCGGCTGGCACCGTTGGTGTTCGTCAATGCCAACCAGACCTCGAACGGGCAGTTGTTCACGCTGGCCCACGAGTTCGCCCATGTCTGGCGGGGAAGCAGTGGCATCGGGAATGAGCAGGAACCGGATGCGGCGGGGAGCGGTCCCATCGAGCAGTGGTGCAACCAGGTGGCGGCCGAGTTCCTCGTCCCTGCTGAGGACTTGACTGAGGTGTGGGCCGGGTACCGCGATCTTCCGCTGCGGGAGCTTCTGGATCGGCTCGCGGGGCGGTACCGCTGCGGCACCGTCGTGGTGCTGTTGGCTATCCACCGGTTGGGGCTCATGCATTTTGCTGACATCGATGCCGAGTATCGGCGTGAACTGGACTGGCTGGCGAGCCATGAGCGGACAACCGCCGGGGAGGGCGGCAACTACTACCAGGGGCTTCCGCTGAAGATCGGGGAGAGGTTCTCGAAGGCGCTGGTCCGAGACACCCTCGAAGGGCGAACCGAGCTTGCGCAGGCCCTGCGGCTGTTGTCGATGAACCGGACCGCCACCTTTGATCGCTACGCAGAACACCTGAAGGTGTCGTGATGTTCCTGCTCGACGCCAACGTGTTCATCGAAGCGCACCGGTTCTACTACGCCTTCGATCTGGTGCCGAGCTTCTGGGCCTGGCTGGAGGAGAAGTTCCGCTCCGGGGAGGTCTGCTCCGTCCAGCGTGTTCGCGACGAGCTGCTCCACAAGGACAAGGAGCCAGATCGTCTGGTGGACTGGGTTCAGAAGCTGGACAAGACGTTCTGGGTTGCGCCGGGTGAGCAGACGTTGAACGAGCTGCAGCTGATCGCCCGGTGGGCCTACGCCCCGGAACGCGAGTACCGGAGTGCTGCGGTTGAAGAGTTCCTGGGTTCTGCTGATCTCTACCTGATTGCTGAGGCGGCTGCTCAGGGAGCCACCGTCGTCACCCGGGAGCAGCCCGCGCCACATGCCCAGAAGCGGATCAAGATCCCGGATGTGTGCCTTGCCCACGGGGTCAGTCTCTTGGCTCCTTTCGAGGCCTTCCGGCAGCTGGGGATGAGACTGTAGCTCCGGCAGCTGAATCCGGGCGTTGTCCACAAGGTTTTCACTCGAGGTCAAGGACTCACCATGAAACGAACACTGTTCTTGACGAACGCTGTTCGCTTGCTTAGTGTGTCCGTATGACTTCTGAAGCACCTCGGTCCAGGAGGGCGCGACCGGCGAAACCGCCCCTCAGCCGGGAGGTGATCCTGCGTGAGGCACGCGACATCGCTCGAGTGGAGGGAGTGGATGGGCTCACCATGCGAGCCCTGGCGCAGCGACTCGACACCGGCGCAGCTGCGCTGTACGTGTACCTCCGAAACCGGGATGAGATCATCACCACGCTCTTCGATGAAGCCCTGGCCGAGGTCCCCACTCCGAAAGAGCAGTGCCCCTCCTGGTCGGACGAGCTCCTCGCTTTCGCCGTCGCCGCCGTCGATCAGCTTGCCCGCTGGCCAGGGCTCGCGGCATCACAGTTGGGTCGCATCCCCCGTGGACCTGCTGTGTTTGACGCAGTCGAGGCTGTTCTCGCCTGTCTCGCGCGCGGCGGAGTGGACATCCAGCGAGCCGCGCTTGCGGCTGATGGTCTCATGCTCATGATCGTCGCCCATGCCGCCGAACTGGATGATGCCACAAGGGCACCCGGAGTCCTTGAGGACCAGATCGACGCCACTCGCACCGCCATGAAGGGTCTCGATGAGGATCGTCACCCCACCATCCGCGCCAACATCGACGCGCTGCTCACCCCCAGCCCGGCGCAACGGGTCCACTGGTCGCTGCGGGCATTCATCAACGGTGTTGCTGGGACTCCTGTTCCTGCGACCTCGAAGGAGGACTGATGCTGCAACAGATCATTCTCGTGCTCAACGCATTGATCGGACTTGGTGGTGCGGTGTTCGCACTCGTCGCCTGGGTGCGGCCTGCCACACTCAATCCGGCAGCGACGGCCTCGGCCGACCGTTTCTACCCGGCCATGTATGCCTTCCGGGCCGTACCGCTGGGGCTGCTCGCGGCCTTTGCTCCGTTCTTGAGTGGTCAGGCGGCACCGGTCGTTCTCTGGGGTGCCGCGCTGGCTCAACTCGGGGATGCGGGGCTCGGCCTGCACCGCCGCATCTGGGGCATGTGTGCAGGTGGCATCGTCGCTGCCGGGGTGCACAGTGCTGCTGCGCTCATGTCCTCCGGGTGAGAAGGGTGGTCCTGGACCGTTCTCACCCGTCGATTCCGGTGTTCGGCAGGCCGGGACGCCCGGTCTGGGTCGCTGGGGTCGTGCCGGTGGTGGGGGAGGGCGCCGTGCTCGGCGTCGGGGATGCCGGCGGCGATACCGAGGAGGCCGGTGCGGGGGTCGGGGTCGTCCCACCGCCACCTGCCGGGACCCATTCCGGCCGGGCGACGAAGGTCACGTCCTTGGCCAGCGAGGGGTTGAGGTCCTCCAGCACCACTCCCAGACCCTTCGAGCGGGCGTGCATCACCTTGCCGTCACCCACGTACAGCGCCGTGTGGTAGATGTTGCCGAAATACGCGCCGGTCTGTCCCTGCCGGACCCGGGAGTTCGAGTCCTCCGGGTTCTGCTTCGAGAAGAACAGGATGTCGCCCGGGGCGTACTGCTGGTCCTGGCTGAACCACAGGTCACCATGGGCGTAGAACCAGCTGGCCAGGTTGTTGGCCTGCCAGATGCGGGACCCGACCGGGTCGTGCCCGAAGTCCACCCAACGACCCACCCGGGTGTTGGCATCGGCGACGTAGGTGGTGTGGGAGTAGTCCCACCCGGTGAGCGTCATGCCGAGGAACTGGGAGCAGGTGATGGCGTACGGCTTGCTCATGGTGGCGTGGACGTTCACCCCGGACAGCGGCGACTGTCTGGTGGCGTCCCAGGTCAATTCATTGCCCGCGTCCACGAAGGTCTGCGCCCGCTTCAAGGCATCCGCGACGGCAGCCTCGTCGATCCCTCTCGGTGGTGCAGTCGGCAGATTGTTGGGCACCGCCCATTTCTGGTCCGCCAGCGGGATCGAGATCTTGCCCAACCGGTCCGATGGCTGCGCATCGGCGATCTGGAAGGACATCGCCCCACCGTCGCCGATCTGCTCCTCGCCCCGTGTCGCGACGGTGCCGGACAGGCCTGAGGCGTTCATGAGGTCCGCGATTGTGCCGACCGTGGAGTCGGCAGGAGTCACGGCGTGCGCGGGAGAGCCGATCACTGCGAGGGCGACGGCGCCGACGAGTGCTTTCCTGAGTGTCCTGGTGGGTACCATCTGGGTCCGCTTCCTGGTGGGAGACTGCTTGGCCGCCGCCCACTCTAATCACGGAAGGTCCGACCAGAACACCGGGAAGCCGTCCCAAGCCCCGTCGGCATGTGGGGTCGACCAAAGGGACGACGTCAGGAGGTCGCAGGCCTCCGTTGCTCACAACTCAGTCCTCGAAGTAGAGGCGGCTGAACACCGTGATGAGGATGGCCTGCGGAGGGCGGAGGAACACAGTGTTGACGTCATACATGTCCTCGACGCGGTGGGCGTCGCTTCCCGGGTAGACGACATGGGAGAGAGCGCGGTTCGGCGGGTGGATCTTGAGATACAGCTCGGTGATGGCTGAGGAATATCGACCGTCGGCGGTCCCCGAGGTGCCGGGGTTCTTCAGTGCAGAGTCTTTACTCTTGGGCTGGTAGCCGTGATCCGCAAGGGCGGCGGTCAGCTTGTGAAAGGCGGCTGCATCGCTGGGCCATGGGTAGACGGTCACGGCGGTGGTGGCGCAACTCAGTGTGTAGCCGTCATGAATCTTCCAGCTGTTCTGGCCGCGGGTGCATCCATCCAGGGTGCCTCGAGCGAGCGGCGCCCCCGTGATCGGTGTGATCAGGGCATCCAGCTCGTCCTGCTGGGCGGGTAGCGCGGCGACGGCTTCCTCACGCGCGGCGACAACAGGGGGCGACATCGGGTCAGCCTCGGGACGCATCCCGTCCCAGCCTCCTCCGAACTGCCAGGCCGTGTAGCCCAGCGGGGCGAGGAACAGGCCGAGGACCAGGACTCCGAGGACGAGCGGGATGATGACGTTCAGCCTGCTCTCGAGGGACGGTCTCTCCTCGGACATGTCCTGTGCCTCCACATCGCCGCTGACATCTCGGGTGTTCGTGGGACGATGCTACACGCGCCCCTTCCAGCCGCGCTGGTCGATCCGGGTTCTCTCATCGAGCAGTGCGGCGAGGGTGTCCCTGTCGTCGAGGTCCACGCCGGGACACAACCTGCTGCCGCCGAAGGTGGGCAGGGTGACCTGCCAGTGCGTGTAGTCCTCCCAGGCTGCACGCACCCAGACGAGCCGCATCATTCCTCCACGATCACCAAGTCGTGCGATTCCAGGTCACCCGCCTTGGCTTGCTCAAAGGCCTCGAGCAGCCTGCGCGTGTTGGCTGGTGAGCGGAACAGGTAGGCGGTCTCCTGCCACGCCGTGTACTCCTCGGCAGGCATCAGGACCGCGTTGCCCTTCCGGGAGACGATCTCGACGGCAACGCGATCCGCGTTGACCTGCGCGATCAGGGGGAACAAATTCTGACGGGCTTCACTTGCGCTGATGGACATGCCACCTCCAGTGGTCGTGCAGGAAACGTTACCAGCGGGGTATTCCCTCAGGCCGGGCGCAGCACCAGACGATGCCTCGTCGTCGCCTCGATGGCCTCCGTGGTGAACGGCCATGGGTGTTTCCCGCCCTCGGCCCAGGTGGCGAACTGGTCGTCGTAGTGCTTCGACAGCGGATGTCCCGAGACGCCCGATGAGGTGCTCCAGTGGGCTCGGTCGAGGGCCGCCAGGTCCACCGTCATGCGCATCGACGCCCCGGAGACCACCTCGTAGTTGACGCGACCGTCGTCGCCGACCGTTGCATTGAACCAGGAGGCGTTCGGTGCGTCCCCGGTGCCGCCGACGGCGCGCGCCGGACGGTTGAAGTACCACCTGATCGGCCCTGGCAGGCCCTCGCGACCCAGGACCTGGTGGGTCGGAGTCTCCACGTGGATCTTCCCCCAGGCCCAGGTGCTGTGATCGGCGCCCAGCTGCGCGGTCAGGTCGGCATCGGCCGCCGCCCAGGTGCGATGCAGGATCGCAGTGGCGTCCTCGGTCTCCGGGGTGGTGCGGTCGTCCCACAGTCGATGATCGGGATTGGTCACCAGCCACGCCAACGTGTTCGGTTCAGCGAAGGTACCCTTCCCCAGCTCATCGCTCAACACCTGATCGACCAGGTGGGCGGACAATGCAGCCATGATCGCGGCCCCCGGCTGATCGACGGCCATGTGGGCGCCGTCGTCCAGCCAGCGTCGCAGCACCTCCTGCTGCTCCCGCAGCCGGGCGTCCTCCAGCTCCACGCCGGTGAAGGCCGCCCCCAGCTCATCGGCGCCGGGGAAGCGATCCAGCAGCATCACCTGCCACGCCTGGTCCTCGCTGATCGGACCGGCCTTGGCCATCCGGGCCAGTTCGTCGTACATCGCCTGCGAGCGGTAGCCGTGGAGGTACCAGCCGTTCAGGAACGGGCCGCTGTCCTTCGGGGTCACCGGTTGGTTGGCCGGGACGATGATCCCATCCGGCGGGTTGAGCACCGCAGGCATGTCCTCGGGCGCGTAGAAGCCCTGCCAGTCGTAACTGGAGTCCCAGCCGGGTCTCGGCCATCGGCCGTCCGCGCCGAGCGCGTCGGCCCCGTGCAGACCGTGGTTCTGATCCGCCTCCGACTTGATGGGCCGGATCGGGTGCAGTCCCGGGGCCTGGTAGCCGATGTCCCCGGCCGTGGTGGCGAACAGGATGTTCTGCGCCGGGTCGCTGAACTTCGCGGCTGCCGCGGCGACCCCCGCGGCGTCGCTGGCCCGGTTGAGGTCGAAGATCGCCTCGGCGGTTCGACTCGGGATCAGCGCCACCCACTGCAGGGCGACGGAGAAGTCGTCGGGCCGCCCCGGGAACTGGGCGAAGTTCTCATCCGGGGTGAACAGGCCGGAGACGACGGGGCCGTGCACGGACTCCTTGATCGTCAGCTCCACCGGCTCGCCGCCCGCCACCTGGATGGTCTCGGTGCGGGTGGCGTAGGCCAGGCAGCGGCCGTCGCGCAGGTAGGCGTTCTCACCGACGTTGCGCTCCACCACCAGGTCGCTGACATCCCCGCCCAGACTGGTGAAGGCCCAGGCCAGGTCCGGGTTGCGACCGATCAGCACGCCCGGCATCCCGGCGAAGGAGAAGCCCTCGACGTCAAAGCTGCAGCCCGCGCCGTCGCCCGTGCAGTGCAGCCCCACCTGCGACCACACCGACGGATGGTCGATCTCCAGGTGCGGGTCGTTGCCAAGTATTGGTTTGCCGGAGGCGGTGTGCTGCCCACCGATCACGAAGGAGTTGGAGCCGATCCCGCGCCCCTCACCGAGCGAACCCGCCACCTTCTTCACCGTCGCTCCCGCCGACTGCACGGTGGTGGTGAGGGCATCCGGGGTGGCCTCGGCCGCGATCTCCGGCGGGCAGTCCACCTCCGTGGCCTCCGTCTTCGGCAGCGGGACGGGGTCGGCGACGGGGTAGTCGCCGCGGGGTCGGAGGTTGCTCACGCCGTCGTTGACGACGATGGGTCGGCTGGCGGCCTCGTCGGCAACAGGGCTCAGCTCCTCGACGGCGGCGGGGCTGCCCAGTTTCTCCAGTGCCTCCATGCTCCCGGCGTCGAAGAAGTGACCAGCGCTGAGGGAGTTGGACATCGCCTTCAGCCAGGCCAGCGAATCGGCGGGCTGCCACGGCTCGATCTCGCCGAATGGCACCGACAGGCCCAGCACCGTGTACTCGTTGGCGATCTGCCACGGCGCCTTGCCCTGGATGTGGGCGTTCACCCCTGCCGCGTAGGCCTCGTACAGGCCACGGGTCTCGTCGGAGAGCTGCTCCCAGTCCTGCTCCGCGGCTCGCCTGAACCCCATGGTGCGCACCGCGATGTCGGACTCCTTCCCGCCCTCGCCGACCAGCTCGCTCAGCCTGCCCGCGGTGATGTGGCGCCGCATGTCCATCTGGAAGAACCGGTCCTGGGCGTGGACCAGACCTTGGGCGAACATCAGGTCGCGGTCGTTGGTGGCGTGGATGTGGGGGACGCCCAGCTCGTCGCGCCGGATCGTCACCTCGCCACTCAGCCCCGCCAGCCGCAGCTCGCCGTCGTACTTCGGCAGGGGTGCGCGGGCGACGACGGTGAGGGCCAGCGTCGCGATGAGCAGTAGTGCGACCACGGTGCAGCCGATACCGATCAGCCAGCGTTTCAGGGTTCTCATGGGTTCTCCTTCAGTTCTGCTGATGACGCTACGGGGGTCTTCGTCGTCGCACATCGGCCGAGTGGCCGAAACCTTCTCCCCCAGGTGGGGGATGCGGGATCAGGGAACTTCAGTAGGTTTCATGGTGTGAGCATCAAGGATCATGCCTCCCGGATGCCGTGGGTGCTGTGGGGGATCGCGGTGGCGGTGACCGCCGGAATCCTGCCCTACCCGGTGACGGAGGTGTTGCGCGAGATCGCTGCCAGGGGCCTGTCGGATGAGGTCGTGGTACTGCTGCTGACCCACCTGATGTTCCCTGTCATCGGGCTGGGACTGATGGTCCCGGCACTGCGCCGCCCAGGCCTCGGTGGACTCGGCTGGCTGGTGGCAGGAGTCCTCTCCGGGATGATGTTCTTCGGGTCGCTGTTCCCCTCGGCGGTTCTTGGGGCGGGGCTGATCGGGATGTGGCACAGGCGACCGCTGTGCATCATCGGTGTCACCGCTGCGGTGGGGGCGGTACTGGCGTGGTTCGTCACCCCGTTCCGGGAGGATCGGGGCGACTGGTTCGCCCTGGTGTCGATGTCCATCTATCTGTTCTCCGCGACCCTGCTCGGGATGGTGCTGCGCGGTCAGCAGGAGCTGGCCGATGCCCGGGTGGCGCAGAGCCGTGCCGAGGAGCGGGCCAGGATTTCCCGCGAGATGCACGACTCCCTGGCACACCGGCTGTCACTGATCTCGCTGCACGCCACCGCGCTGGGGAATCGCACGGACCTGGCGCCCGAGGTTGTCGCAGCGACGGCCCGCACCATCCAGACCATGACCGCGGAGGCCGGGCGGGAGCTGAGGCAGATCCTGCACGTCCTCCACGACGACGGCGCGGAGGCGACTCCTGTGGTGACCTGGGCGGATGTGGAGCGGGACCTGCAGCGGCAGCGCGACGGCGGACTACGGCTGGAGGTGCGGGTCGCGCCCGGCTGGGAGGCTGACTTCGAGGCGGCCGATACCAGCATCTCGCACGCTGTGCTACGAGTCGTGGAGGAGATGCTCAGCAATGCGCGTCGGCACGGCGACGGCGAGGCGACCATCTCCTTCGAGGCTGGGCAGGGCGGTCTCGTGGTGCGATGCCACAACCGGGCGGGGCACCTCAACCCACCTGCACCCGGCCATGGGCTGGGATTGCCGGGGATGAGGGAGCGGCTGAGGCTGTGCGGTGGCCGCCTCGAGGTGGAGCGTTCGGCGGGGCGGTTCACCGTCGTTGCGGAGTTTCCCGTCAGACAGGAGGTGACCGATGGCTGAGCAGGCGCGGGTGAAGGTGGTGATCGCCGATGACGAGGCCCTGGTGCGCTCAGCGTTGCGGCTGATCCTGGAGGGTGACCCCGAGGTGGTGATCCTGGGGGAGGCGGCCGACGGGCAGGGAGCCTTCGATGCGGCGCGCAGGCTCCGGCCGGATGTGATGCTGCTGGACCTGCATATGCCCGGTCGCGATGGGGTGTGGGCGTGTGAGCGGATCACGGCGGAGCTGCCGGGGGTGAGGGTGCTGGTGTTGACGGCCTTCGACACGGACCGGTTGGTGGCCCGGGCGCTCCGGGCCGGGGCAGCGGGGTTCCTGCTCAAGGACAGTGCCTTCGAGGCCATACTCCAGGCGGTGCATGGGGTCGCCGAGGGGGAGAGGCGGTTCTCCGAGACGGTGCTGGAGCAGCTGGTCACCACCACGGCGACGACGGCCCCGGCCGCCGAGCCGCCCGGTCTCACGGCGAGGGAACGACAGGTGGCGGTGCTGGTGGCCGAGGGCCTGGTCAACACGGAGATCGCGGAGCGGCTGGGGATCGGGGCGGCAACGGTGAAGACTCATGTCTCGGCGCTGTTGGAGAAGTTCCGGGTGCGCAACCGGGTGCAGCTGGCGGTCGCCGTCGCGAACTGCGGTCTCAGGTGAATCCGCTGCAAATGTGCGGCGCGTTCCGGTTGGGAGCGCTCCCATCAGCAACGCGCCGCACATTTGCAGCGCCTGACCTTCTACAGTGGGCTGAATGGAGCAGGCAGAGGTCCGACGACGGGTGGTCGCGTGGTACGCCGAACATGCCAGGGACCTGGCGTGGCGGAGGGCCGGGACCAGCGTGTGGGGCGTGTTGGTCAGCGAGGTGATGAGCCAGCAGACTCCCGTCGCTCGGGTGGAGCCGATGTGGCTGAAGTGGATGGAGCGCTGGCCGACCCCGGCGGATCTCGCGGGGGCGGAACCCGCCGAGGTGCTGCGGGCCTGGGGGAGCCTCGGCTATCCGCGACGGGCGCTGCGGCTGCGGGAGGCGGCCGAGGTCATCGCGGCGGCGGGCAACCGGGTGCTCGAGGACGAGACCTGGCTGCAGGCCCTGCCCGGGGTGGGTCGCTACACCGCGGCAGCGGTGATGTCCTTCGCGTTTCGCAGGCGGGCGGTGGTGCTGGACACCAATATTCGACGGGTGTTCGCACGGTTCGTCTGTGGGCAGGAGTTCCCGCCGCGCACCGAGACGGCCGAGGAACGTCGTCGAGCCGAGGAGTGGCTACCGGGCGGCGACGAGGATGCCGCCTCATGGTCGCAGGCGGTGATGGAGTTGGGTGCGGTGGTCTGTACCGCGAGGTCTCCCGAGTGTGGGGCCTGCCCCGTCGCCTCGGGGTGTGCCTGGCGTCAGGCGGGGGCGCCCAGCTGGCGGGGTCCGGCGCGACGCGGCCAGAGCTGGGCCGGGACCGACCGGCAGTGCCGGGGCCGGATCATGGGGGCGCTGCGTGCCGCCCCCGATGGGGTACTGCTGGCCGATGTCGTCTGGCCCGACGATGCGCAGCTGGCACGCTGTGCCGCCAGCCTGGTCGTCGATGGCCTGGCCCACAGCGTCGAGGACCGGCTACGTCTCGGACCCTCTCACTCCTCCGGGTTGTAGGCGCAGGCGTCGGAGACGACCTCGGCCGGTGGGGGCTCGGTCTCGGTCGGGGTCGCGGGCTGGCTGGCCTTGCTGCTCTTCTCGCTCTTCGGCGGGGCGGTCGTCGGCTGGGTCTCCACCGGGGCCGAGGTCTCGGGGGACGGTGCCGCCGTCGGGGTGGGCGAGGGGGTGGTCTCGACGGTGATGCCGAGGGCCTCCTGCACGGACTTGCGCATCTCCGGGAAGTCGGGGCGGTCGTAGTTGTAGCCATGGGCGCCGTTGTCGAAGCGCAGGCGGGTGACGTTGGCGTCCTTGACCTTGAGGGCCAGTTCCACGATGGGCTGCAGTACCTCCTGGGGGATGTCGGTCATCACCATGTCCTTCGAGGCCTTCGCGATGGCCTCGTAGGAGGTGAGCATGGTCTGCGGGTTGGCCTGGCGGATGATTGAGCCGACCAGGCAGGACTGGCGGGCCATGCGGTCGTAGTCGCCCAGCCTGTAGCGGCCGCGGGCGTACCACATGGCGTGGTAGCCGTCGAGCCTCTGGTTGGGGCCGGGCTTCAGGTAGCCGTGGGGTTTGATGCCTGCGCTCTCGGAGCCGCCGATGGGCAGTTTCTTGTTGATGTTGACGGTGACCCCACCCATCGCGTCGATGAGCTGTTGCAGCCCGTCGATGTTGATGAGCGCGAAGTAGTGCATGTGCAGGCCAGTGATGCCTTCGACGCCCTGTTTCAGGGCCTCCGCACCGGGGTAGGTGGCGGGGCTGACGGCCTTGGTCATGTCCGGGCGGTCGCCGCTGACGGTGCGCTCCCAGATGGCGTTGACGAACCACTCCCCGTCGCCTCCTTGCCCGGAGGTGAAGCCCTTCGGGAACAGCTGTGCAAGTTTTGAGCCCTTCGGGAAGGGGGTGTACTGCACGTTGCGGGGGATCTGGATCAGGGTCGTGGCGCCGGTGGCCGTGTCGATGGAGGCCACCATGATGGTGTCGGTGCGGGGCACGTAGACGCCCTTGTTGTCCTTGGTGCGGACTGCGGTGCTGTCCGCGCCGAGCAGGAGGATGTTCAGGCGCGGGATGTCCTTCCACGGGTTGTTGCCGGGGATGATGGTGGGTCGGCTCGTCGAGATGATCTCGTCGGCGTTCTTGAACACCGCGTCAACGAGATCCCGGTTGGACAGCGCGTAGCGGGCACCGACGGCGAGCGGTGCGCCGATGCAGAACGTGAGGGCGGTGACGAGGAAGGCGCCGAGCGCGCGTCGGCCGGTGCGCATCCCCGGCGGGCGGGTCAGCAGGTGGGTGGCGGTGACCAGCATCACCCAGGACAGCGCGAGGGTCACCATCAGGGCGGTGACGATGATGAGCGAGTTGGGGTTGAGGGCGATCCCGGCCAGGCGGGGCAGGTCGGTGACGGCGGTGTAGCCGATGATGCCGAGGCAGGTCAGGAAGGTCAGCGGGGCCAGCACGCCCAGCAGTTTCGCCCAGCGGGGTTTGGCCCCGATCAGTCCCAGCCCGGGCAGGAGGGCGCTACCGGTGGTCAGCAGGAGGCTGCGGCGCAGCGACGACCGTGTCGGGTCGATCTGCGGGTCATCGTCGGATTGACTCTGAGATGCGTCACGCGCATGTCGGACTCTGCTGGAGGAGAGCCTGGGGGCGGGGTCGTCGTGGTGGCGACGATCATGGTTGCGATCATGGTGGGGGTCGTCGCTGGGACGGCGGAAGATGTCGTCGTTGACGGGGGGTGTGGCGTGCTTGCCCAGCTCGGGTTCCGGGGTGGGCATGACGTGGCGGGGAGTGGGGGTGTAGTCGTCGGGAGCGCTGCGACGAGGGCGGCGCTGCGTGGACTCGGGATTGATGCCATGACGCGGAGAGCCGTCACGGCGGTCGCCGGAGTATCTTCCGTCGGACAAGGCAGCGCTCCCTTCACAGTGTCCAGCCAGTGTACTTGCCCACCGAAAGGCCAAGGAGATGCTGCGCATCGGCGTTGGTCGAGGTGCCTCACGTAGGAATGAGCGCGAAGGGTGGGTTGGTGCCTCACGTGGTGTGAGCGTGAGGCT
>JAUNKV010000044.1 GCA_030532575.1 Propionibacteriaceae bacterium
GAGCTGGGCTACTTCTCCGCTGGTCGAGCTGGGCCTTTTCCCCGCTGGTCGAGCCGGACTGCGATGCGAAGCGAGCAGGCCGAGTCGAGACCCCGTGACCTTGGGCAGGGACTTGGGTCCAGACCACCCTCGCTCAGCACAAGTCCCCGCACCGTATGCCAAGGATCTCGACACGGTTCCTCCTGCCAAGCTCCGGAACCGGCTCGACCAGCGGGAAAGGGGGAATGCTCCACCGTCGGACACTGGGACGCCCTTCGTGTGAGCAGCGACGACGGGGACCTCATGCAGGGCGACCTTCTGCCAGCTGCTACCCTCGCACCACGGCGTGTAGCTCATCGGAAGAGCACCGGGCTCGGACCCGGGGGAGCAGGATCAACACCTGCCACGCCGGCCAAGGACCACGATGTTTCGCCCCTCCCCCACCCCATCCTCCTCCCAGACCCCTGTGAAACGTTTCAGAGTCAAGCAACCCGCCAGTTCGTGCACGCCTTGTCCGCTCACCCTCTAGGGTGACTTGGGATGAGCTTCGTCAACTACGTGCTGCACATGCATGGTGCAGCCCAACGCTCCCTGGACCACCCCGACCCCGAGGTCAGGCAACGCGCAGCAGCACGCGGGCAGCGGTGGCGCGAGGTGCTGTCCGGGATGCTGTCCGGCCGGATCACCGTCGGCAGCCGTACCCCTGTCGCCGACCTGCCCGCCTGGGTCACCCCGGTGGTGGTGCGGGGCGGTTTCGCCACCGGCCGCGCCGCAGCCGCCACCCCACCGGACCCCGACGAGGTGGAGCTGGCCGAAACCCTCGGGCTCCAGCCGGATCGTCGCTCCCTGTTCGACTGGTGGCTGACCCCACAGGGCCGCTCCGTGCTGCTGAAGATGCTGGATGACAACGCCTTCCGCGCCCAGTACCCCGAACACACCGCGCTCATGGTGGTGGCCGTCCTGCAGGACCGCGGCGACGACCAAGCCGCTGACGCCCTCGTCGCCGATCTTCGCCCCTTCGCCGATCAGCTGCGTCTCGTGCCATTCGCAACCACCCCGTCCCAGGCCCGCCCCGGCACCGTCCACCGGCACACCGTCGCCCGGGCCAAGGCGGCGTTGACCGAGTACCGGCCATCCGCCCAGGTGCTGGCGCAACAGGAAGCCCTCACAGTCTGGATTCCCCTGCGCGACGAGGTGGAGCAGTTCTGGGCCGAACTGCTCACCCGGCCGCGCCCCACCCCCGAGGACCTCGCCCGCGCCGCCCACCTGGTGGCGACCCACCGCGACGCGGCAGCACGCCACACCTGCTGCGCCAAGTACCGACGACGCGGTGAGAGCCTGCCGATCCTGATCGAGGAGCTGGCGCAGCTCGGCTCGGCACCCTGGCCCTCCGAGCGCGCCCGCCGGGTGCTGGCCGCCATCGAGGACAAGCGGGGTCTGCCTGGCAGCGACCGCGCCGTCGAGGTCCGCACCGCGCAGGCTGCGCAAGCTGCTCGCCCCCTGTTCTCGGAGATCGGGGGCGTACTGGCCACCCGCTTGGCCAAGCTCCGCGACGACGAGGGCATCCCCAGCCGCGCAGGCCGCCCCGCCACTGAAGGCTTCGCCCATCCCGTCACCGCGGCGGAGGCGACCCCTCGGGTCCCCGCCGGAACACCGATTCCCGAGGTGTTGGAGACCATCCTCCACCGGGCGACGGCGAGCGACCCCCACACGCTGGTCCATCCGCGCGGGGTCATCCCCTCGGCCGAGGTCCTGGCCGAGGTCGCTCCGCAGCTCACCGCATGGCAGCTGTTGAAGGGACCCGACGTGCGGGTGGCGCGGCTGCTGGCCGCGACCCACCTGGCGTTCAGCCGTCGCCGCAGCCTGTTGCTGTTGAATCTGGAACACCAGGTGAATCTTGACGAACTGCCCTGGGTCCGTGCCCTGCCGGGCGGTGCGCTGAACCCTGACGTGCTGCTGGATTCCGCCCGTGATCTGGCCTCCGAGGCGCTCACCGCCTTCCCCGATGTGCCGTTCCCGAACCAGTTGGTGCAGGAGCTTCAGTTCCTGACCACCCAGGCCGGGAAGGACCTGCCCTGGACCTACGAACTGGCCGCCGACATCTTCACCGGACAGTTCACCCAGACCTTCGTCGACGCTGCCCGGCTGGCCGCCGAGATGCTGCGCGGCACGCTCCACGAGAGCTACTACGGACTCGACTGCGCGTGGCTGGCGACGGCGAATCTGGCGGCTTTCACCCAGTGGTGTCACCAGGCTGCCCCCGGCGACTGGTCAGTTGCAGCCAACGGGGCGATCATCGAGCGCCAGCAGATCGCCACCACTCACAACCTGGCGGTCGCCGTCCTGCTGGGGGCCGAGCCCCGGCAGGGCTGGAACGCCGCTGGGGATCAGGCAGCGGCCAGGGCGTGCTGGCACCTGGCGCACGGGCGGGACCGCCGCCAAACAGCTCGGATGGTACGCCAAGCGGTGTTCTGCTACTCGATGGTCGCCTCCCCGCGCATCCTGGCCGAGCCCCACCAGGAGGCGCACTTCGAGACGTACGGCCCGTCATGGCTGCGCGACGACCTGCGTCACGCCCTCGCAGGAGAACCGGTCACCCCGCTGCTCGGCTGGCAGACCCACCACTGAGCGTCAACTCCCAGACCCTGGGGTCGCAACTGTCGGGCCGGGCTGTTTCTCCGCTGGTCGAGCCGGGAATCCCGATGCGAAGCGAGGCAATCCCAGCTCGAGACCCCGTGACCTTGGGCAGGAACCCGTCACCTCCTTCCTGTTCTCGGCAGGCCGGGACGCTCAGGACTCGTCGACTCCGGGGCCGCCGACGGCGGTTCCGGAGTGGGTTCCGTCATGGGGGCCGGGGAGGTGTTCTCCTTCTCGGTCAGCTCGGCCCGGTCCGTGGTCGGGATGCCCGGGTCCTCGTCGCAGACATCCCCGATCCCGTCGCCGTCGAAGTCCTCCTGCCCGTGGTTGGCGACATCCGGGCAGTTGTCCTGGGCCTCGGGGATGGCATCGCCGTCCCGGGAGACGTCCACCGCCGTGGTGGCGACGGCGACCTGGCCGTTGGAATCGGTCACCCGAAGCCCCACCTCGCCGCTGAACTCCGCCTGCCAGGTGTGGCTGAGGGTCGGGCCGTCGCCCGGGGTCTCGAAGACCCCGTCGCCGTCCAGGTCCCACTCGTAACTCGTCAGGGCACCGGCCGGGGCGAACGAGGCCCGGGCGTCCAGCGCCACTTCCTCCCCCGTCGCCACCACGTACGGCCCCTGAATCCAGGCGAAGGGCTGCATCGTCGAGGCTGGCAGCAGCTCACCGTCGGCGCTCGTCACCGCGTGACCGGCGGTGACCAGCCGGGCGCTGGCCGGGACCCCCAGCTCCTGCTGGACCGCCTCGGCCAGCTGCTCGTGGCCGATCAGGTTGGGGTGGTACCACTCCAGGCTCTCCCACGAGAACCGCGACTCGGTCAGCCCCGAGGCGCCGAGCCTCCCCTCGGTCTCCAGGAACTCGTTGACCCAGCGGTACGGGTTGCGCGACCCGGTGCTGGGGTCCGGTTCGTGCCCGGCGAACCGGGTCTGCACCGAGGCCACGTGATGCACCCGCTGCCCGGAGCGGGCATTCCATTCCTCGACGATCCCGGCCTGGACCCGGGCGGCCTCCACCCCGACGGCCCGCACCTCGGTCGCCGCCGCATAGTTCAGCCGCTCCCGGCACCTCCCCCAGTGCCGCCTCACACACTCGGTCAGCACATAGCCGGGGCGCTCCAGGCTGAGCTGGGGGTAGCCCACCAGCACGATCTGGGCGTGATTCCCGGGCAGTCGCTCGTCCAGGGCCTGCAGCAGCTTCAGGGTGCGCTCCCGCAGTCTGCCGTCACGGACGAAGGAGCGCGCCTGCTCGACGGCGTCGCGGCACCGGCTGGCATCCCTCAGCCCCACCACGAAGCAGCGGGAGAGGATGTTGCCGAAGCCCGCGTCGTTGCCGCCCGCGGTGAGCAGCACCAGGTCCGCGGTCTCCGGCACCTCGGCAACCTGCTGGCGCACCTGATCGACGGTGGCCCCGGAGTGGGCCAGCACCCTCAAGGTCGCGTGCACCCCGGAGGAGTTCAGCCAGTCCACATAGCGATGCCCCCAGTTGTTTCGGCTGCGGAACGATCCCTTCGGGCCGTAGTAGGCCCCGGCCCCGTTGCCCGCCGAGTACGAGTCCCCGAGGACCACCACCGACAGCTGCCTGTCGGAGGCCGCCCTGGCCGGGACCGCCCGCACCCCGACCAGCCCGGCCAGGGCCACCACGAGGGCCACCAGCACCGCCGTCGTGCCTCTCATCTCAAACCTCCTGCGTCGAGTCTGCCAAGAGGCTATGGCACGGCACTGACATTTTTGTCGGAACCGATCCATATGCTCTTCCCATGAGCACCACCCCGCCCGAACCGGTTGATCTGCGTGACCTCGTGCTGACCGAGCGACCGCTGACGGAGCTGCTCGAGCTCGCCTCACACCTGAACCTCACTGGGAAGCAGAGCCTCCAGCAGCTCCAGGCGATCCAGGAGGAGGCGGCGGAGACCACAATCCTTGAATGGCTCCGGCGCGACGGCGACATGGTCAGGTTCCGCCGCGAGGTGCGCCTCCTGGCTCTCGCACTGACGCTGCCGTTGACTCCTCTGCAGTTCACCAGGGTGGGTTTCGAGGGGAACCTGGGGTACCTCATCCTCGATCTGGAGCACCGGTCCGAGTTTCTGGCCCTGCTCCAGGCCCGGGGCCGGGAGTGGCTGGAGGAGTACCTGCGCCGCGCCGCCGCGGCCGCCCCGGAGTCGCTGCCCCACAAGGGGTTGCAGGAGCTGATCCGTCACTTCGACCTGCCGCTGCCCACCGAGCCCCGGTTCTGGGCCCGGTGGATGGAAACCGACCCGTACCCCCGCCCCGGGCGCGACTGGCAGCGTTTCTTCCTTGCCGCCTGCGCTGCCCCCGAGGCATTCCAAGGGATGTGGGTCACCCGCGACGAGCACCGTCGCCTGGTCACCATCGACGAGCTGCGCGCAGTGGAGCCCACCGACGACGACGCCCTGCTGCACGCCCTGGTCACCGCCCTGATCCGGGGCGAGCGCTCCAGCAATCAGCGCCACCTCATGATCTGGCTGGAGGACCTGGGTCTGCTACCCCGCCTTCACGAGAAGGCTGATCTGCTGCTGGGTGCCGTCACGGTGCTGGACTCGACGGTGGTGCAGGAGTTGCTGGCCCAGACCCTGCCCGGGGCCTCGCCGGAGTACCTGGCACGGCTGGCCCCGGAGGTGCTGAGCCGCAAGGAGAAGGGGAATCGACGGCGGGTGCTGCGCGCCCTGAAGCGCGTCGATCAGCCGTCGCCGGAGCTGCTGGATGCCGTGGAGCTGGCCGCATCGGACCCGGATGCCGAGATCGCCGGGCTCGCCGCCGGGATCATCCAGCGGTGGGGTGGCCAGAGGACGGCCGGGCTCGGGCTGTGGCAGGAGCCGTCGCTGCCGCAGGCGGAGGAGGTCGCGGAGGTGGGTTCCCAGGACCTGCCCGGGCTGCTGCTCCGGCGCGGGGCCGAGGGTGATCTGAGCATCATGGCCGAGGACCTCCTGTGGCTGGAGCAGGTCCTGGCGGCGCTGGTCGCCCACGGCCACGAGCACGGTCGGGCAGACACCGTCACCCTGGTGTCGGAGACCTTCGAGCGCGGTCTCGACCTCCGCTCCCTGCCGAGGATGGCCCTCCAGGCCTGGATCGAGGCCGAACACGGGGTGGGCAAGTTCCCCAAGGGGCGGTGGCAGGGGCTGGACCAGTGGGTCGAGGCGCGGATCATCGATGTGCTGCGTGCGGTGGGTGAGGTGCCATGTCTGCTGTCCACACCGACCCACAGTGATGGTCACCTCACCTGGCAGCGGCTGAAGGAGCGACTGGAACGGTACCGGGATGCAGGTGTGGAGCCCATCGCCTCGGACCTGTACGTCGCGCTGGGGCGGGTCTTCGACGACGACGGCTCGGCCCCGCCCATCGCCGAGGAGGTCGTCCGGGCCTGGCGGGCCGCGCGCCCCAAGGAGCCGGACCTGGTGATCGCGGAGCGGTCATGGCTGAAGCGGATGTTGAAGGGGCAGCGGTACGGGATCAAGGTGACAGGCGACGAGTCGCCGCTGGTGGAGGTGCTGGGGCTGGGGAGCCCGTGGGATCGCCCGCTGTGGTGGAGCCCGTCGCTGGATGTGTTGCCCTGGGGCACCCGCCTGCTACCGCGCCATCCCGGCCAGGCGTGGGGATGGCTGGCGAATTGTTGCTACGAGCCGTTCTCCTCGCTCTGGTTGGGAATCATTGGGGAGACGGTGCCCAGGTTCGGGAGGCTCGGCAGCTTCGCTGCGCTGTTGACTGCGGTACGTGCTCCCCGAGAGGTGGTGCAGGAGCCCGCGACGGCGTTGCTCGAGGCCTGGGACCGAGGCCGTCTCACCGCGGAAGACCTGATGACCGCGTGGCATTCACCGTGGTGGCAGGAGCGGTGGTGGCGCGGGCGACGGAACCCCCTGCGGTTGGCGCGGGTGCTCATCCTGGTGGCTGAGGCGGGCGGGCTGCAGCTGGTGTGGCCGCTGCTCGTCGCGGCGGCGGAGGAGATCGCCGCGCTGGACCCACTCCCGAAGGAAGCCTTCGAGCCACTGGAGGCGGTCCTCCGCTACCTCCCGGAGGTCCCCGAGGTACCGCCGATGTCCGCCATCACGGCCCTGGCGAAGCGGCGCTCGTCGTCGAAGGCCGTCCGGGCCGCCAGACAGATCGTCGGGGCCTGAACGCGGTATTTTCTGCCATTCTTCGCCCCCGGCAGGCCGCTCGGAGCCGAAGAATGGCAGAAAATACCGCGCGAGCAGTCCAGCGCCCTCGGACCTGTGAAGTTCCCACCTCAGCCCGACACCGGCTATGCTGTCGTGGTCCTTGGGGCATTAACTCAATTGGTAGAGTGCCACCTTTGCAAGGTGGAAGTTAGGGGTTCGAGTCCCCTATGCTCCACGAAACCCCTGGCCAACCAGCTCTGGCCGGGGGTTTCCCTGTTTCCGGGGCTCCGGTCACTCCTCGACCTGCTCCCGGAGTTGCCCCAGGAACTCGGCCACCGCCTGCCGCAGGGCCCGTGGATTGCGGACCGGACGCGACGAGACGCCCCGTTCCACCACCAGGACCAGAGCCGTCAGTGCCCCCTCGAGCTGTTCCTTCGACAACGGCCCGAAGGCGGACGATGCCTGGAGCAACCCCAGCGTGGCAGCACTCAGGGCGATGGCGAGCCCGTCGAGGTCAAGACCCGACGGGATGGCCCCGGCCTCCGCGAAGACCCCCAGCAGCGCCCGCACCCAGCCGAGTCGCGACGCGTAACGTTGCGACCCCAACGCCTCGACCTGTTTCCCGAGAACGTTCCGATCACTCAGCAGGGCGGCCGTCGCGAGCCGATCCGACAACAGCGCTTCGACGCCCGCCCGGTACAGCAGCGTGAAACTCAGTTCATCGTCGGGCACCTCATCCAGGACGCGCTGACTGTGGTCGACCATCCGCCCCATGGCGCGGGTCAGCAACGCCTCCAGCAGGGCCTCCTTGGATGTGAACTCCAAGTAGACGGCCCCCTTTCCGACCCCAGCCTGACGAGCGACATCAGCGATCCGGACCGCATCGAAGCCCTGCTGCAGGATCTGCTCCTCGGCAACGTCCAGCAGCACCGCTCGTCGGTTGGGAATCGTCGGACGTGGCATCACTGGCCTTCCCGGGACACGAGCTGTTGTTCCATCCAGTCATTATCCATCACCCCGTAGTGACCTATACTATAGATTTGGTCACTACGATTGGAGGAACCGATGCCCACAAGGAGCGACACCAGAGGCGTCGTCGCAACACCCGGATGGCGACACCACCTGTTCGAGGCCGCAGGAGGGCCGATGTCGGTGCATGAGGCAGGAGCGGAAGGGCGTCCCATCGTGGTGCTGCTGCACGGCGCGATGTACGACGAGGCGCGATTCTCCTGGGACCAGCTCTTCCCCACGCTCGCCGAGCAGTACCACGTGTATGCTGTGGACACCCCCCGCCATGGCTCCTCACGGCCTTGGACGGGACGCCTGACGCACCGTCGCCTCCTGACGATCCTCGAGGCGACCTTCCAGCACCTGGCCCTCGACACCTTCCATCTGGTCGGCCTGTCCATGGGAGGAGGCCTCGCGATCGGTTACGCCGCCAGCCACCCCCGCCAGGTCGACAGCATGGTGCTGTTCGAGCCGGGCGGGCTCGGACGTCGCCTCAGGCACCACTTCCCCACCTGGCTCTACCTCCACACCCCAGGCACCCGACGGGTGTTCAACCGGCTGAACCAGGGCAAGGATGCCGCCGCTCTGGGGCGTACCCTCGCCTCGTTCTTCACCAGGGGCACGAGGCCGACCGCCCCCGGACGACTCGCGCAGATCATCAAGGAGGAGATCGACGGCAAGGCCCGGTACACCGAGGCCGACCTGGATGATTGGCAGGTCGATGCCATCGGAGCCTTCCGACTCTCCTGGAATCTCCTCGACGAGATACCAGCCCTGCGCTGCCCCACCCTGTGGCTGCGCGGCGCCGAGAGCACCCTCGTCACCGAGGACGAGATGGCGCACGCCGTCTCCCTGGCCTGTGACGCGGAACTCCGGGTGATCCCGAACGTCGGCCACCTGCTGCCCCTGGAGCAACCCGATGCGGCGGCCGAGGCGGTCCTGACCTTCCTCGAGCGGATGGAACATCAAAGCTCAACCTGAGGACAGGAACGCCAGCGAGTCCTGGCTCGCAAACCTCCGGGTACCGTGGTGAAGGAGCACAACTTCTGGGAGTGATCATGAACACACGACGCATCGACGGTGACCGGTTGGGGCGGTGGAGCCTTGGTCTCGACGCCGGGTACTGCACCCTGTTGGGCCTGGCCCTGGCGTGTTCAGCGGGGTGGGTCAACCAGGGTGTCGCACTGCCCGTCCCGCTGATCGTCGTCATCGGTGTGGCGGTGGTGGTCTGGGCGTCAGGCATCGTGTGGATGCTCACCCGGCTGCGGCTTCGCCTGGCGCTTCGCATCGTCATGGTCGCCAACACCGTGGCAGCCCTCGCCGTCGGCTTCGTGTCGGTGACCGCTGCAACCCCGCTCGCCGTGATCGCGGTCCTTGCGGTCGCCATCGACATCGCCCTGTTCGCCGCCAGCCAGGCGCTGGCGCTGCGGACCTTCCTACGTGAGGCACACGCTGCCGCTCCCGGACCTTTTAGCTGAGTCAAGTCGGCCGGCTTGACGAGAACCTCCACCTGCCGTACACTGGGGGGTAATAGCCCCCCCGCTGCCTCTCTCCTTCGTGGTGATGCACCCTGCGGGGGTCCTTCTTTGTCAAGGGTTGAACTGTGAAGGTCCCACCTTTCCTCACTGCTCGCGAGCAGGTCAAATACCTGTACGCCAAGAACTACGTTGAACCTGACTCCATCACCCCCGATGAGCAGGCCCGTCTGGCCGAACTCAACTTCCATCATCTTCTGGGCTACGCCCGTAACTACCGAGCACTCGTCGGCCGCAAACAGATCACAGTCCCTTCCAAGTCACTGAGCGATGTGCTCAGTGTGATCGACGGGGACACCCAGCTTTCCGCCCTGCTCCACGAGGGACTCCGCGTTGCTGAGTGCCATCTGCGAGCCGTGATCATCAAGCACTACTGTTCGAAGTTCGATCCTGCTGGCTCCTATCTACAGCGGTCCCAGTATCTCGCGACCTCACAGGGAAGCGATGAACACCTCGTCAAAGCGATCCTGACCCACATTTTTCGCCACGATGAGCCCTACATCCTGGATGTCCTGAAACGCTCGGCTGAGGAAAAGGGCCTTCCCTGCCCCAAGGAGTACGACCAGTCGAATCATCAGAACTGTGCCAAAGTGGCGGACTCCCTGCCCCTGTGGGCTGTGGTGGACAGCTTCAGCCTCGGTCTGCTGGGAAGATTCGTGATGGCATGCGACACGGACAAGACCCAGCCGGTGTGGAAGGCGGTGGCAAACGATCTCAACATCAGCAAGCAGGTTTTTGAGACCCAGCTCAAGTCCTTGACCTACCTTCGCAACTGCGTTGCGCACCATGCACGGCTGTGGATGCGTCCCACCGCTGACAGCCCCAAGAAACCCCGCCTGTTCGAGAGCCGGTTGCGAGGCTCGGACCCCAAGTCGATGTACTGGGCACTCATGAACCTGGCCACGTTCCTCCCTGATTCCCAACGTCGTCCCTTCGCCGACCGCATTGACACCCTGCTCGAGAACAATCATCTTCATCGTCACGGCATCCGGCGCGCTTCCAGCTGAGACCTCGCGCGTCACCGTGGCCCTAGGTCCTTCGTCCCTTTCTCGAACTCCTCTGCGCCGATCCTGGATGACGCCCACCAGAAGGCGACGGCGAGCAACAGCCACGCTGCCGCCAGCCCGGGTGCGACCCCCACCCCGATGCCCGTTTGCGGCAGCAGCACCGCAGCGACGACCGCTGCCAGCACGAAGGCCGCGTTGAAGGTCATGTCCTGGAAGGTGAACACCCGGCCCTTGAACTCCTCCGCCACGTGGGCCTGCACGAAGGTGTCAGCCGCGATCTTGTAGCACTGGGTTCCCAGACCCACCGCGACCGACGCCCCCAGCAGGGCCACCCGTCCCCCGCCGAGCCCGACCCCTGCCGCCAGTCCCACCGCCACCAGCACCGCCACGGCGGCCCAGCGCAGCCCGAACCACCTCCCCAACATTGGGACGACGGCGCTCGCCGCGATGAATCCGACCCCGGTCAGCGTCCCCCACAGCGTCAGATCCGCCAGCGCCGTCGCCGGATCGTCGCTCAGCAGGTTCCGAAACGCCAGGATCACCGCCACAAAGAACAACCCGAACATCAGCCGCACCCCGAACAGCATGGCAATCGCCAGGGCCGCCACCGGCCGCCCCGCCAGGTGCTGCAGCGCGACGGCGAGCTCACGTCCCACCTGCGCCACCCGCACCCTGGCCGCCCCGGGCGACGGGCCGAGCGCGTCGCGCCGGAACCCCAGCCCCAGCGCAACCGAGCCCAGGAACAGCAGCGCCGCCGCCCAGAACACCACCGCATTCGCCACCTCCAGCCCCAGCCACGGCGCCAGTCCGAGCCTGGCCCCCAGCCCGAGCAGCGCCCCGAACACCACCCCCAGCGGCCCGACCATCGGCAGGATCGACGACGCAGCCAGGTATTCGTCCTCGTCGACGACGTGCTGCAGCCCCGCCGTCAGTCCCGCCAGCATGAACCGGTTGACGCTGAGCAGCACCAGCAGCGTCGCGAACAGCACCAGCCGCCAGCCCCCGGCCGTGGCCCCGGTCAGGATCAGCACCCCGACCAGCAGCGACAGCCCGGCCCGCACCAGGTCTGAGACCACCAGCACCTGCCGCCTGGACCACACGTCGAGCAGCGGTGAGACGAAAGGCCCCAGCAGCGTGAACGGCAGGAAGGTGAGGGCCAGGATCGCGGCGATGGACCACGCATCGGGTTGCTCCGTCGGCGAGAACAACAGGTAGGCCGCCATCCCCACCTGCACCGTCCCGTCGGCGGCCTGCGACAATGCCCTGAGCGCCAGCAGCCGCCGGAACCCGGGGCGCCGCCCGAGTCGTCGCCGCGCCGGGTCGGGAGTCATGGCTCAGACGGTGTCGCCGTGCTTGGTGTGGACCTTCGCCAGGGCCAGCTCCGCACCGGTGGCCTCCATGTAGTGGGCCACCAGCTCCTGATCCAGCGTCTTCAGCTTCGCCTCACGCTCGATGATCTCCTCGTAGAGGGCGATGCGTTCCGCCTCCTCGCCGTGGTACTCATCATGGAGGTAGGCGTGGCACCTGCGGTCCAGGCTCTTGACCTCGCTGGCAACAGCCCCCTTGCGGCTGAACAGCGAGGCCACGACGGTGACGCTCAGGAGCCCGACGACCACCAGCAGCGCCTCCAGCTTGCCGAAGACGTAGACCGGCACGGGTTCGCCCCCGTTGATGAAGGGCAGCGTGTTGGTGTGCAGCGCCTCCAGCACCAGCTTCACACCGATGAAACCAAGGATCGCGGACAGCCCGTACTTGAGGTAGATCAGCCGGTCCAGCAGGTCGTCGATGAGGAAGTACAGCTGCCTCAGCCCCATCATCGAGAACGCGGTGGCGGTGAACACGATGTAGACGTTGGTGGTCACGCCGTAGATGGCGGGCACCGAGTCCAGTGCGAACAGGATGTCGGTACCACCGATGGCAACCATCACCAGCAGCATCGGGGTGAGCACCCTTCGCCCGTTCTCGACGGTGAACAGCTTGTCGCCGTCGTAGTGGTCGGTGGTGCGCAGGTACTTGCGGGCCAGCCGGATGATGAAGTTGTCGGCCTCATCGGACTCCCCGCTCTCGGGGGCCAACAGCTTGCCTGCCGTGATGATGAGGATCAGGCCGAAGAAGTAGAAGGTCCAGGTCCAGGCCTCCAGCATCGCCTTGCCCGCCGCGATGAACACCGAACGCGCGATCAGCGCGAAGACGATGCCGAACAGCAGCACCTTCTGCTGGTCCTCGCGCGGTACCGCGAACGAGCCCATGATGATGAGGAAGACGAACAGGTTGTCCACGCTGAGCGCCTTCTCCACCAGCCAGCCGGTGAAGTAGTCGGCCCCCATCTCGGGCCCGCCGAAGACCAGGACGAAGATGCCGAAGACGACGGCCAGACCGACGTAGATGGCGGACCAGACGGCCGCCTCCTTCAGCGTCGGTGAATGGGCCTTGCGAACATGGAAGAAGAAGTCAAAGGCAAGCAGACCGACGATGATGACGATGGTCAGGGCCCAGACCCACAGGGGAACGGACAACCGGATTCACTCCTTGGCCAGGTGGGGCATCCCCACGGGGATGCGGGACTCCCATCAAGGGTACCGGCCTCACTTGAGCTGACCAACTGACCGACGGCGGCATTTTTGTCGGCCCCTCCCGGTACTCTCATGGATGAGCTTCGAGGAAGGTGTGTCCATGACCAGGACGGGGTTCGGCCGATCGGCCATGCATCGCTGGGTGGCGGCCCTGCTCGCCACGGCGTTCCTCCTTGTCGCGTGCGCCCCGGGAGGCAATCAGTCAGGTGACGATCCCGCTGCGCCGCCACATGGCGCACCGGATGCGGCCCCGCTGGTGGCCAGCCTGGCCGAGGGATTGGCGAAGCTGGATCTGGCCGGGGTGCAGCTCACCTCCTCACCCACGGATGCCACCACCGAGCTGAAGACCATCTTCGCGGGCATGGATGACATCACCCCCACCGTCACCCCCGGGGAGATCACCTACGCGCCGGACGGGAAGTCGGCGACGGCACGGCTGAGCCATGCATACGCCGTCGGCCAGGAGGGCTGGAGCTTCGAGACGAGCGTGCCGCTGGAGCTGGTGAACGACACCTGGCTGGCGGTGTGGTCGCCCGCAGTGGTGCATCCACAGCTGACCGCGGAGACCCGGCTGAGGCATCGCCGCACCCAGCCGCGTCGCGCCCCCATCAACGACCGCGACGGCCTGGCCCTGGTGGAGGAGCTGACCATGCATCAGCTTGGCATCGACAAGGGAAAGGTGGAGGAGGCCGCCTGGCCGCAGGCAGCGGCGCAGCTGGCGGGAATTCTCGGGATCGACCCGGAGGCCTACACCCAGAAGGTGCTCAAGGGTGGGCCGAAGCAGTTCGTGGTGGCCCAGACGGTGCGCCAGGAGGACATTCCCCCCGCCATCAGTGACGTGCCCGGGGGTGCCATCATCGACGTGAAGACGGTGTCGGGACAGTCGGAAACCTTCGCCGTCGGGCTGCTGGGGAAGGTCGGCAATCCCTCCCAGGAGCAGATCGACAAGGCTGGCGGGGCCGTGACGGCTTCCGACCTGGTGGGGCTGAGCGGCCTGCAGTCCCGATACGACGAGCAGCTGCGCGGTGTGGCGGGAGTCAGCATCGATCAGGTCGGCAGGCAGGGGGTGAAATTCACCGAGGTGCCGTTGTTCACCCAGGAGCCGAGCATCGGGCAGCCGCTGGAGTTGTCGCTGGACCGCACGTTGCAGGAGAAGGCGGAGACGGTGCTGGCCACGAACTTCCCCACCTCGGGTCTGGCGGCACTGGTGGTGCTGGATGTGAACACCGGCGGGGTGTTGGCAGCGGCCACCTCCCCGGGCGGCGGGGAGTATCCGCACGCCACCTTTGGCTCCTTCGCGCCGGGTTCGACGTTCAAGATCGTCACCTCATTGGCGATGATCCGCAAGGGCGCGACGGCGAATTCCACCGTCGAGTGCCCGCCGAGCTTCACCATCGGCGACTACACGCAGAACAACTACCCGGGCTATCCGAGCTCCCAGACCGGCAGCATCACCCTGGCCGAGGCGATTGCCTACTCCTGCAACACCGCGTTCGGGTTGAACTACGACAAGATCACGCCCGAGGAGCTGCAGAGCGCAGCCGCCAGCCTGGGGGTCGGGGTGGATCATGACGCCGGGTTCACCTCCAATTTCGGGACGGTGGAGCCCCGCGACTCGAGGATCGACCTGGCGGCCAGCATGATCGGGCAGGGTCAGATCCGCATGTCTCCGTTGGGGATGGCCTCGGTGGCGGCCAGCGTTGCCTCAGGCAGGACGACGATCCCGTGGCTGGTGAAGGGGCATGAGGCCAGCCCCAGCGCAACGCCGTTGACGGCCTCCGAGACCGAGAATCTGCAGGCGGTGATGGAGGCGATGCTGAATCGTTCGCGTGGCTCCAAGCTGGGGCAGGTGATGACGGGGGGCAAGACCGGTACCGCTGAGTACGGTGACGCGGCAGGGCAGACCGCGCACGCCTGGATGATCGCATGGAATGCGCAGTACGCGGTGGCGGCGTTCGTGGAGGACGGTGACTCCGGTTCCGGAACCGCCGCACCGTTGATCGAGCAGCTGTTCAGCTGAGCAGGAACACCCGGGTCACGATGGCGGCCAGGCAGAGCACCGTCACCGCACCGAGCAGCGGCCACTGCTGGCCACGTCGTTTCTTGGGCAGGAGGACCATCACGGCGGTGGCGGCCAGGCCTCCCAGGAAGCCGCCGAGGTGGCCCTGCCAGGAGATGCTGCCCGCCCCGAAGACGGTGATGGCGATGTTGATCCCGATCCAGATCAGGATCTGCTGGTAGTTGCCACCGAGCTTCCAGGCCAGCAGGAGCAGGGCCGCCATCATCCCGAAGATCGCCCCGGAGGCGCCGAGTGTGGTGACGTGGGGTTCGCTGAGCCACATCACCAGCGTTGACCCGGCGAGGGCGGAGATCAGGTAGAGGGCCAGGAAGCGGGCGCGGCCGAGGATGCGTTCCAGCTGGGGGCCCAGGAAGTACAACGCCACCATGTTGAATCCCAGGTGGGTCAGGTGCAGGTGGACGAAGGCGCTGGTGAGGAGTTGCCACCAGCCGCCGCTGGCCACGCCGGGCCACCACTGCCCCCCAGTTCCAGCACACTGTGCGGCCTGCGCGTCGATCACGTAGATGTTGTCGATCACGCACATGCCATCGGCTTGGAGGGCGAGTTGGTGCAGCAGTGGGCTGGCGGAGTTCCCGGTGAGCAGGATCAGCAGCCACACCGCCAGGTTGATGCCGATGAGCACCCACGAGGTGAGCTCGGGTCGTCGGCTGCGGGTACCGCCGTAGGGCAGCTCCGCCTGCCGGGTCTGCCGGATTCCGGTCTGCACGCACAGGGGGCACTGGAAACCGACGGCGCCAGGGATCATGCAGCGCGGACAGATCGGGCGCTGGCAGCGCTGGCAGGAGATGCCGGTGGTCTCCCCGGGATGCCGGTAGCACACGCTCGAGTTCATGCCCTCAGGCTACCGCCCCTGAACCCACCAACCCGCCGCCCGATCCGAGCACGAATCGCCGACGAAAAACGCTGACACGTCACCATGCGACGGCGAGGCGTCCTTTCTCGGCGATTCCTGCCGGTCTGGTCCCGCCGCCCGATCCGAGCACGAATCGCCGGTGAAAAACGCTGACACGTCACCACGCGACGGCGAGGCGTCCTTTCTCGGCGATTCGTGCCTCCTGGGAGGCGCGGGGATTTCGCCCCGACTTCCCACCCAAGCTGGCCCCCCGGTCGCCCCGGGCCGCTCACCAATGCTGAGACTGATGACGGCTCCGTCGGGCTGCCACCCCGGCCGCCCGTACGCCGTCGGCCGAACGGATCGCGCTACCCTGAAACCATGACCCCAGCTCTGGCCATCGGGCCATCCAACTACGCAGGCCAGGCCACCGCGTGGGCCCGGGCCGCGGCCCGGCACCTGGGCATTGCCGCCTGGTCCTTCTCCGGGGTCCCGCTACGCGGCGGAGGCTTCCAATTCGACGTTGACAAGGTTCTCTCCCGCGTCGGCTTCCGGCTCCCGGTTGCCTGGCGGACCCGGGCGCGACGCCTGTTCGACGGGGTCGACCACATCGCCCTCGACGGCTTCAAGACCTTCGCCCGCTGGGACCGGCACGCCGACTTCCCCGCCGACGCCCGCCGCCTGGCCGAGATGGGTTTCCAGATGGCGCTGATCGCCCACGGCTCCGACGTCCGCGACCCGCTGGCCCACCTCGCCCGCGACGAATGGTCCTACTTCACCGTCGGCGACGAGGCATGGCGCTCCACCATGATCCGCCAGACCGAACGCAACCGCGCCTTCGCCGCCGAAGCCGCCGAATCCGGCTGGCCGGTCTTCCATTCCACCCCTGACATGGGCTTCGACCTGCCCGGCAGCACCTGGCTGCCCGTCGTCGTGGACATCGACGCCTGGGCCTCAACGACCCCACTGCTGGAGCGCGACCGCCCCGTCGTGGTCCACATCCCCTCCCAGCGCAACCCACCCATCAAGGGCACCCAGTTCATCGATCCGGTGCTGCGGCAGCTCCACGACGAAGGCGCCATCGAGTACATCGCCCCCGCCGGGGTCCCGCATCACGAACTGCGCCGGATCGTCCGCGACTGCGACGTGCTGGTGGACCAGCTGCTGTTCGGCTCCTACGGGGTGGCCGCCGTCGAGGCGATGGCCGCCGGGCGCGTCACCGTCGGCCGGATGATCGACGCGGTGCGCGACCGCATGGCCGCAGCCCCCGAGTTCCTGGAGGCCACCCCCGAGACGCTGCGCGAGGTGATCGTCTCGGTCCGGGACCGCCGCGCCGAGCTGCGGGACCGGGCCGCGCGGAACCTGGCCTTCGTGCGCACCTGGCACGACGGCCGCGTCTCGGCCGAGCGCCTGGGGTCGTGGCTCAGCGGCGGCGACGCCCCGTGCCGAACAGTCCCCGGATGATCTCCCGGGTCGCGGTGCGCACGAACTGCATCAGCCCGCGCCGGGCCACCTGACCGACCGCCTTGCCCGCCTCCCGGGCCACCGTGTTGCCGACACCGCTGGAGTTGGATCGCCTCAGCGGCCCCGACGACACGGGAGCCTCCTGCTGCGCCGCCGTCGCCTGCTCCTGTTCAGCGGCCTTCGCCCCCTCCTCCAGCTTGCGGGCCAGCATCTCGTAGGCCGAGTCACGATCCACCGACTGCCCGTAGCGTTCCATCAGCGGCGACGCTGCGACCGCGGCCTGCAGCTGATCGGCCGGGGTCGGGTCCATCAGCGTCTCCGGGGCCCACAGCCGGGTCCAGGCGACGGGGGTGGGCGCACCCTTCGGGTTCATCACCGTGATGATGGCCTCGCCGATGCCGAGGCTCTGCAGCACCTCCTCCAGGTCGTAGCCCGACCTCGGGTAGGTGGAGACCGTCTGTTTGAGCGCCTTCGCGTCGTTGGGGGTGTGGGCGCGCAGCTGGTGCTGCACCCGCGAGCCGAGCTGCGCCAGCACCGCCTCGGGCACGTCCTTCGGGGTCTGGGTGACGAAGAACACCCCCACCCCCTTGGAGCGGATCAGCCGCACCGTCTGCGTGATCGACTCCATGAAGGCCTTCGACGCGCCGTTGAACAGCAGGTGCGCCTCGTCGAAGAAGAACACCAGCTTCGGCTTGTCGGCATCCCCCACCTCTGGCAGCGACGAGTACAGGTCTGCCAGCAGCCACATCAGGAAGGTGGAGAACATCGCCGGGCGCGAGGCCAGGTCCGGCAGCTCCAGCAGCGTCACCAGGCCCTGACCGTCGGCGGTGGTGCGCAGCAGCTCCGTGGGCTCGAACTCCGGCTCGCCGAAGAACACGTCCCCGCCCTGCTCGGACAAGGTGACGAGGTTGCGCAGGATCACCCCGGCGGTCGCAGCCGAGACCCCGCCGATCTCCTTCAGCTCGTCCTTGCCCTCGTCCGAGGTGAGGAACTTCAGCAGCGCGACCAGGTCCTTCAGGTCGAGCAGCGGTAGGCCGTTGTTGTCGGCGTAGTAGAACACCAGACCCAGCGACGACTCCTGCACGTCGTTGAGTCCCAGCACCTTCGACAGCAGGATCGGGCCGAACGAGCTGATGGTGGCGCGCACCGGCACACCGTGGCCCTGCCCGCCGAGCGCCAGGAACTCGCAGGGCCGGGCCTGCGGGGTCCACGGCTGGCCCTGGGCATCGACGCGGGCCCGCAGCTTCTCGCTCTCGACGCCGGGCGAGGCCATGCCGGACAGGTCGCCCTTGATGTCGGCGGCGAAGACCGGCACCCCGGCCTTGCTGAGGGCCTCGGCCATGAGTTGGAGGGTCTTGGTCTTGCCGGTGCCGGTGGCCCCTGCGACCAGCCCGTGCCGGTTGAACATCGCCAAGGGGATGCGGATGGGGGCGTCCACGCGCGGTTCACCGTCGAGGAGCACTCCCAGCTGCACGGACTCGGCGTCGAATCCGTATCCGTCTCGGATGGTTGCCACAAGTTCTTCACTCACAGGTACAAGACTGCCATCTTCCTCACAGGAACCGGCACGAACCGCAGGGGTTGGACGTCTCGGGGTCGGTGGGCGACGATGAACGGTCGTTTCTCAGCGGTTCGTGCTGGGGTGGTTCTGGTGGTGGGGGTGGGCACGAATCGCCGACGAAAAACGCTGGCGCGTCGGTCGATGACGCCGAAACGGTTTTCACCGGCGATTCGTGCCTGGGGGCGCGGGGTGGGGAGGTGGCGGTGGGCCGGGACCGGGCGACGATGGTGGGCTGGGGTCGGGCGACGATGCTGCTCAGCTGTGCTGGGACATCCCGGGTGTGTGCGACGGTGCCGGAGGTTTCCGTGATCGCTACACTGGCCAAGTGATCTTCAAGCGCGTCGGCGACTCCCGCCCCTACCCGGACCATGGGTACGCCCAGCGGCAGTGGGCTGCCATCGGCCCCCACCAGGTACGGCTGGACGAACTGGTGACCACGAAGCGCACCCTCGATCTGGAGACCCTGCTGGAGGAGGATTCGACCTTCTACGGCGACCTGTTCGCCCACGTCGTGTCCTGGCGGGGGGAGCTGTACCTGGAGGACGGCCTCCACCGTGCCCTGCGCGCTGCCCTGCAGCAACGCCAGACCATGCATGCCCGAGTGCTCGAACTGGACTGAGCCTGACCCGAGTGAGACCACGTTGCGCATCTTCCGGCTGATCGCCACCCCGTTCCTTCTGCTCGGTCTGCTCGCCCTGCTGGTGTGGGGTGCGTTCTGGGGCTGGCGCAACCTCACCGCCCCGTTCCCGGAGCCTGCGCCCACGCCGTGCGTCACCCAGACCACCGAGCTGCTGACCCCCGCCCAGGTGACGGTGCGTGTCATCAACGGCGGTCAGGCCGTCGGTCTGGCCAGCAAGGTCGGGCAGCAGCTGACCGACCTCGGGTTCCGGGTGGATACGGTGCGCAACACCGAGGAGCGCATCGAGAAGGTCGTCATCATCCGCAGTGGTAGCAACAACACCGACGCCGCCACCCTGGTCGGTGGTCAGTTCAAGAACGCGGTGATCGAGAACGACGCCCGGATCGACGGCACCGTCGACGTCCTGGTGGGCAACGAGTTCCCCGGCTTGGCCGAGGAGCCGCTGGCCGAGACCCCGGTCACCACTGGCACGATCTGCTTGGCGCCGTCGCCGTCGCCGAATGACGAGGGGCTCGAACCAGCCCCGCAGCCCACTGAGAACTGAATCCTCCCGATCCTTCCCGGCCGGTACCCAGGAGGGTCCTTGGGTAGACTCTGGCCAGCGTCTTGTAGGAAAGGGAAACAGTCGTGAAGA
>JAUNKV010000045.1 GCA_030532575.1 Propionibacteriaceae bacterium
CACACCCCACTTCGGCCCGACCCACGCCCCACCTCGGCCCGGCTCGCGCCACGCCGTCGCCCGACTCGCCCCCATGCCCGGCCCGCGCTGTCGCTCTCCCGCGGCCCCCACCCGAGCACGAATTGCTGGTGAAAGTCGCTGGCGCGTCGCCTGGCGACGGTGAACGGTCTGTTCTCGGCGATTCCTGCTCGTCCTTGCCGCGGGGTGGGTGTGGGCACGAATCGCTGGCGAAAGTCGTTGGCGCGTCGTCATACGACGTCGGATCGTCCTCGCCCCGCGGTTCGTGCCCGTCTTCCCCGTGGCCCCTGCTCGGGCACGAATCGCTGGTGAATGACGTTGGCGCGTCGCCTGTTTGCGCTGAACCGGTTCTTCTCGGCGGTTTGTGCTTGGTGCCAGGTCCTGCACCGTGTGCCAGGGGTCTCGACACGGTCTCCCTCGCTCCGCATCGGGAGCCCGGCTCGACCAGCGGGAAACACGAATCGCTGGCGAAAGACGTTGGCGCGTTGCCATACGACGTCGGATCGTCCTCGCCCCGCGGTTCGTGCCCGTCTTCCCCGTGGCCCCTGCTCGGGCACGAATCGCTGGTGAATGACGTTGGCGCGTCGCCTGTTTGCGCTGAACCGGTTCTTCTCGGCGGTTTGTGCTTGGTGCCAGGTCCTGCACCGTGTGCCAGGGGTCTCGACACGGTCTCCCTCGCTCCGCATCGGGAGCCCGGCTCGACCAGTGGGAAACACGAATCGCTGGTGAATGACGTTGGCGCGTCGTCATGCGACGGCGAATCGTCGGTTTTCGGCGATTCATGCTGGTCTGGTCCCGTCGTCCGCCCCAGGTGGACACGAATCACCGTTTTGCTTGCGCGAGAACCCTGGAGGAGCGATGTTGGCAGAGCAGCCTGCAAGTTCGTGCTCGGCTTCGGGATACACTCACGCTCGTGGATGCAGCCGATGTGAAGTCCGACCTGTCCGAAATCCTCTACACCAGCGACCAGATCTCTGCGCGTCTGGCGGAGATCGCCGCGGAGATCGACCGTGACTACGCAGGCCGGGACGTGCTGCTCGTCGGGGTCCTCAACGGGGCCATCATGGTGATGGCCGATCTGCAGCGGGAGATGACCTCCCACGTCGAGATGGACTGGATGGCCATCTCCTCCTACGGCTCCGGCACCCAGTCCAGCGGCGTGGTCCGCATCCTCAAGGATCTGGGGACCGACATCGAGGGCCGCCACGTCATCGTCGTGGAGGACATCATCGACACCGGGCTGACACTCAGCTACCTGATGTCCAACCTGGCCAGCCGCAACCCCGCCAGCCTGGAGATCATGGCGATGTTCCGCAAGCCTGGCGCGGCGAAGATGGAGGTGCCGGTCAAGTACGTCGGCTTCGACATCCCCAACGACTTCGTGGTCGGCTACGGCCTCGACTACGCCGGACGCTACCGCAACCTGCGTGACTTGGCGGTGCTGGCCCCGCACGTCTACCAGTAGGAGTCCGACGCGCCTTCGACGGAGCCGCTCCCGCGCGCCCACCCCGTCGCGCCCATGAGCACGAATCGCAGGGCGGGGACGCCTCACCGTCGCCTGCATACGTGTCAGCGTTTTTCGTCGGCGATTCGTGCTCGGGCCTGGCGATGGGGCCAGATGGGCGCGAATCGCTGGGAACGGACGGTTCGGCGTCGTGTGGTGACGCGTCAGCGTTTTTCGTCGGCGTTTCGTGCTCGGTGGGGGTGCGAGGAGAGGGGGCGGCACGACTCGCTGGGAACGGACGGTTCGGCGTCGCCTGCATACGCGTCAGCGTTTTTCATCGGCGTTTCGTGCTCGGGCCTGGCGATGGGGCCAGACCGGCAGGAATCGCAGGGCGGGGACGGTTCGGCGTCGCGTCGTGACGCGCCAGCGCTTTTCGTCGGCGATTCGTGCTCGGGTGGGGGCGGCGTGACATCTCGCAGGGCGCTTCTGCGGAGGTGTGCTCCCGCGCACTGTTGGTGGGCGCTGGTAGTCTTTCAGCGCTCGACCTCTCACCGTTCCAAGGGGACTGAACAACCTTGCAGAAAATGATGAAGAGCCCCATGGGGTGGCTGACCTGGATCATCCTGCTCATCCTGATCGGCTCGATGGGGATGCAGCTGATCTCCGGGGTGTTCGGCTTCAAGGACGTCCCCATGAACGAGATCGTCTCGACCCTGAACGGTGAGGAGGCGCTGAAGGAGGTCGTTCTCGTCGACGGCGAGCAGGTGATCCAGATCACCACCGCCTCCGGGGAGCGGATGCAGTCCAGCTGGGTCGGACGCCAGGGCGACGAGTTCGTCGAGGTCCTCAAGCAGCGCAGCGCAGCCGGAACCCTGGAGAAATGGGTGTCGAAGAACCCCACCCCGAGCTTCCTGTCCTCACTGCTCTACACCTTCCTGCCCATCCTGCTGCTCGTGATCGGCTTCTTCTTCGTGATGCGGATGGTCGGAGGCGGAGGCGCCGGGGGGCCACTCAGCTTCGGCAAGTCAAAGGCGAAACTGGCCAGCAAGGACATGCCGAAGACCACCTTCGCCGACGTCGCAGGCGTGGACGAGGCCGTCGAGGAACTGGAGGAGATCAAGGAGTTCCTGGCCGAACCCGCGAAGTTCCAACGGCTCGGTGCCAAGATCCCCAAGGGCGTGCTGCTCTACGGCCCGCCCGGCACCGGCAAGACCCTGCTGGCGCGCGCCGTCGCCGGCGAGGCCGGGGTGCCCTTCTTCTCCATCTCCGGCTCCGACTTCGTGGAGATGTTCGTCGGGGTTGGCGCCTCCCGGGTGCGTGACCTGTTCGAGCAGGCCAAGGAGGCCGCCCCGGCCATCGTGTTCATCGACGAGATCGACGCCGTCGGCCGCCACCGTGGCGCCGGGATGGGCGGCGGTCACGACGAGCGGGAGCAGACCCTCAACCAGCTGCTGGTGGAGATGGACGGCTTCGACGTCCACGGCGGGGTGATCCTCATCGCCGCGACGAACCGGCCCGACGTGCTGGACCCGGCACTGCTGCGTCCCGGCCGCTTCGACCGGCAGATCGCCGTCGAGGCCCCCGACCTGGCTGGCCGGGCCCACATCCTGCAGGTCCACGCCTCCGGCAAGCCCCTGTCCAGCGAGGTGGACCTCGACCAGGTGGCACGCCGCACCCCCGGCTTCTCCGGCGCGGACCTGGCGAACGTGCTCAACGAGGCCGCGCTGCTGGCGGCCCGCCTCGGCCTGGAGGTGATCGGCCAGCCGCAGCTCGACGAGGCCATCGACCGGGTCATCGCAGGGCCGCAGAAACGCACCCGTCTCATGAACGACCGGGAGCGGCTGATCACCGCCTACCACGAGGGTGGGCACGCCCTCGTCGCGGCCGCGATGCCCGGCAACGACCCGGTGCAGAAGGTCACCATCCTGCCGCGAGGGCGGGCGCTCGGCTACACGATGGTGATGCCCGACGACGACAAGTACTCCCGCACCCGTGGCGAGCTGCTGGACCAGATGGCCTACATGCTGGGCGGTCGCGCGGCGGAGGAGCTGATCTTCCACGACCCCACCACCGGGGCGCAGAACGACATCGAGAAGGCCACCAAGGTGGCGCGCGCGATGGTCACCCAGTACGGCATGAGCGAGCGGGTCGGTGCTGTGCAGCTGGGCGGCGGGGACTCGGAGCCGTTCATGGGGATGCGTGGCGCGCAGCCCAGCAAGGAGGTCTCCGAGGCCTCGGCGGCGGTGATCGACGAGGAGGTCGCCAAGCTCATCAACGCCGCCCACCAGGAGGCCTTCGACGTGCTGGCGGAGAACCGTGAGGTCCTCGATGAGCTGGTGCGGCAGCTGTTCGCGAAGGAGACCCTGAACAAGGCGGAGGTCGCGGAGGTGTTCAAGCCGCTGAAGCGACGCCCCCGTCGCCCGGCCTGGACCGGCTCCGAGACCCGGGTGCCCTCGACGGTGCCGCCGGTGGAGGTACCGGCCCCGTCGGCGCAGCGGGAGACCCCGCCCAGCCCTCAGCCCCCGGCCCCGACCCAGCCCGGTCCGGCCCAGCCCGGTCCGCCCCAGTGGCAGCCGCCGACGTGGGGGAGCCCGCCCGCCACCCCGCCGACGCCACCCCCGACGCAGTCCGGCCCGCCCCAGTGGGGGCCGCCTGCTCCCGAGGATCGTCGGTGAGCATCGACCGGGACCGCATCCAGGCGGCGGTGCGGGAAATCCTGCTGGCCATCGGTGAGGACCCGGACCGTGATGGCCTGGCCGAGACCCCGGCGCGGGTCGCCCGGGCCTACGAGGAGCTGTTCGCAGGCCTGGGACAGGACCCGGCGGAGATTCTGGCCACCACCTTCGACATCGCCCACGAGGAGCTGGTGCTGGTGCGGGACATCGGCCTCACCAGCTGCTGCGAGCACCACCTGCTGCCCTTCACCGGGGTGGCCCACGTCGGCTACATCCCACGTGCGGGCAGGGTGACGGGGTTGTCGAAGCTGGCGCGGCTGGTCGATGTCTACGCCCGCCGCCCGCAGGTGCAGGAACGGCTCACCGCCGAGGTGGCCGACGCCCTGGTGACCCATCTCGACGCGCGGGGGGTGATCGTGGTGCTGGAGGCCGAGCACATGTGCATGACGATGCGGGGCGTGAACAAACCCGGCAGCCGCACCATCACCAGCGCGGTGCGCGGCCAGCTGCGCGACCCGGCGACCCGCGCCGAGGCGATGGGGCTGATCCGGGGCGGGTGAGGTCGTGACGCTGGTGATGGGGGTGCTCAACGTCACCCCGGACTCGTTCTCCGACGGTGGCCGCCACGACACCGTCGCTGCCGCCGTCGCCCACGGCTGCAGGCTGGCGGCCGACGGTGCGGCCCTGGTCGATGTGGGCGGGGAGTCCACCCGGCCCGGTGCGGCGCGGGTGCCGGTCACGGTGGAGCTGGCCCGCGTGGTCCCGGTGGTCGAGGCGCTGACGGCGACGGGGGTGGCCTGCTCGGTGGACACGATGCGCTCCGAGGTGGCGCGGGCCGCCGTCGCTGCGGGGGCGGTGCTGGTCAACGACGTCTCGGGCGGGTTGGCCGATGACCGGATGCTCAGGACCGTCGCGGAGCTCGGGGTGGACTACGTGGCGATGCACTGGCGGGCTCATTCCGCCACGATGCAGCAGCACACCGACTACGACGACGTGGTGGCCGATGCCCTGGCCGAGGTGCTGGCCCGGCGTGATGCGGCCCGGGCTGCGGGGATCGCGCCCAAGCGGATCATCCTGGACCCCGGTATCGGCTTCGCCAAGACGGGGGAGCAGAACTGGCAGCTGCTGCGTCGCCTCGAGGAATTCCGGGCGACGGGACATCGGGTCCTGGTCGGGGCCAGCCGGAAGCGTTTCCTGGGCGAGCTGCTGGATCGACCCGAGCCCGAGCAGCGGGATCATGCGACGGCGGCGGTCTCGGCCTGGTGTGCGCTGCAGGGGGTCTGGGCGGTGCGTACCCACGAGGTCCGCGCCCAGCTGGACGCCATCGCGGTGGCCGAGAAACTCCGCAGCGGGTAGCGCTCCTGGCCACGGGGCCTGCCCTCGTGATGCCCGGGTTGGGGGCGCGGGTAAGCTTCAGCCACGATCCCCATCGTCAGTTGAGGAGGTGAGGGGCATCGACGTCATCGCGATCACCGGGCTGTCCGCCGTCGGCTTCCACGGGGTGTTCCCCGAGGAGCGACGTGACGGGCAGCGGTTCGTCGTGGACGTCGAGCTGGGTCTGGACGTCGACACCCGCAGCGATGACCTGGCGGGCACGGTGAACTACGCCGAGATCGCCGATGCCGTGTGCGCTGAGATCGCGGGCGAGCCGTGCCAGCTCATCGAAACCCTCGCCGGACGCATCGCCGAGCGGTGTCTCGCCGCGCCGCTCGTGCAGCAGGTCACGGTGACGGTGCACAAGCCGCAGGCCCCCGTGCCCCACGACTTCACTGACATCTCAGTCACGATCACCAGGAGGAGATCATGAACAACGGCCCCTTCGACATCGATGTCGACACCCTTGGCAATCTGCGCCCGATCTCGAAGGTGGTGCTGTCGCTCGGCTCCAACCTCGGTGATTCGGAGGCCATCCTGCGGGAGGCCGTCGAGTATCTGGCCGAGACCCCCGGCCTGATCCTGGTTGACATCTCCCCGGTCTACCAGACCCGCCCGGAGGGGGTGGGGCCGAAGCAGCCGGACTTCCTCAACCTCATCGTGGTGGCGGAGACGACGCTGGAGCCGATGACGATCATGGACCGCACCCAGGCCATCGAGGAGAGCTTCGGCCGGGAGCGTGTCGTCCGCAACGGGCCGCGCACCCTGGACATCGACATCATCATGGTGGGCAAGCGCATCTCGGAGGAGGCCATCGAGCTGCCGCACCCGCGCGCCCACGAGCGGGCCTTCGTGCTGGTGCCGTGGCTGGACATCGACCCGACGGGGGAGATCGCCGGGCAGGGCAGCATCGCCGAGCTGGTGGAGGACGTGGACGTCTCCGGGGTGCGGCGCCGCGACGACATCGTCATCATCAACCCGACGCAGCGTTGACGAAACCGCCCAAGTTGTCGTTGACCAGCGGCCGCGACGTCGTGATGGCGGCGTTGTCCGGGGCCGTGATCGGGGTCGTGCTGCTCAGCGCGTTCGCCGCGTTCAACACCTTCCCGCCGCTGGTGCCGTGGACGCTGCCGGGGATTCTGGCGGTGCTGGCGGTGGCCGTCCACTGGTATGCGCGCGGCCTGGCTGCGCGCCTGGAGGACAAGCGGGTGGGTTCGCAGGAGGCGGTCGCCGCCCTGGTCGTGGCGAAGTCGATGGTGATGACCGGCGCGGTGCTGGCGGGCGGGCACGCGGTCTACGTGGGCCGTTCCCTGCTGCACCTGGCAGCTGAGGCCCCGGCGGCCCGGACCCTGCGCGGGGTGACGACCATCGTGGTCTCGGCGGTCTTCAGCTGGGTGGGCTCCCACCTGGAGCGGCAGTGCATCGCGGGCGACGATGACGACGACGGCGCCCCGCCCGGCGGCGAACCGGCAGCGGACCCGGCCTGAGCCCGCCGTGTGGGCCGAGCGGACGACACGCCGGTCGGCGTTTCTGCACTTCACGGCGTGTCCCCTGGCCTTAACCTGTGTTCATGGCCGGACGACATGCAGCTGAAAGTTCCAAGGAACGCACCCTTGCGCTCACCATCCTGGGGGTGGGTTCCCTCATCGTCGCAGCCTCGCTGTTCGGCGGGGTGTGGGTGGTGCGTGCTGGCGCGGTGCTCGCCGTCGGCATGGCCTTCGCCGCCGTGTACGTGGCGTGGAGTGAGTTGCGCCGCGAGCGCGCCGAGCACCAGGTCGAGGTGCGACGCCAGATCGCGCTGCGCAAGGAGCAGGCCACGAAGCACCACGCCGAATCGGTGGAGATGATCGAACGCTTCAACGGTCGCGCGGAGAAGCTGCAGCAGGTGATCGAGGCGCTGCGTCGCCAGCTGGGTGCCGCCAACTCCGAGCTCAGCTCGATGCGTGGCAACGCCGTGTGGCTGCGCAGCGAGGTTGCGGAGCGGCAGGCCCGCATCGACGCGCTGGAGACCCGGATCGCGGAGCTTGAGGCTGAGCTGGAGGAGTCCATCGCGGAGGCCACCGAGAACGTCGTCGAGCTGCCGGTCTCCCCGAAGGCCACCGAGGCCGAGGACCTGTGGGGTGAGGACGAGGACCCGACGATGGTCGATCTCGGTCGCATGTCCGCCATCATGCGTGACAAGCCGCTGCGCAAGCAGGCCTGAGCCACCCCGTCCAGACCCCCGGAACCCGGGGCAGCGCATCCGATGATGTGCTGCCCCGGGTTCTGTCATCCGATTGACGAGCCCTCTGGGAACGCGCGGCCCGGTGTGGGAGGCTGATGGGGTGTTTCGTACTGTGCGGTCCCGGGTCGTTGCGCTGATGATCCTGGTGGTGGCGATCTCGGTGGCGCTCACCGCCGTCATGGTCTCCCTGGCGCAGCAGCGGGTCGTCCACCAAGGGGCCCAGACGCTGCGCGGCGACGCCGACATCTACCAGCGCCTGCTCAACTACGGCATCACCCATCCGTCCTGGGAGGGGGTCGAGGGAGAGGTGATCGCGCTGGCCGAGGAGTACCAGCGACGGATCGCACTCGGCACGGAGCCGGAGAAGATCATCGTCGACTCCGACGTGCTGCTGAACCAGGACTCCGGGAAGCTCAACAGCGACCCGCAGGTCATCATCGACCCCCTCAACCCGCTGACGAACGTGGCGGAGATGCCGAAGGTGATCCAGGTGGACCCGGGCGACGCCCAGGACCAGGAGAGGCGACGCAAGCAGGTCGAGGACTGCCTGCTCGAGCACGCGCCGTCGGCGGTCAACCAGCAGGCCCCCCAGCTGGAGATCCAGCCCGTATCGGCTGAGGAGTGGCCGGAGGTGAAGAACTGCCTCATCCCCGTGGTGCAGCCCCTGCCGCGCGCGACCGCCACCGACCTGGGGTTGACGATGGGCATGGTGCGCGACTGCATGGAGTCCACGTTCGTGAAGCTGGGCTGGACCCTGTCGGAGACCAAACCACTGGTCATCCCCAACATCGCCGATCAGGGCTTGGAGCGGGACACCAGGGAGTGCATGAATCGGCTGCTGAAAGGGGTCACCGCGCCGCCGGTGAAACTCTTCCTGGGCTCGGAGGGCAGCACCATGCTCAGCCCCCAGGCCCTCGCGACGCTGGAGACGGCCCTCATCGCGACCTGCATCATCGCCGTCGCCGGGCTGGGCGGGATGATGATCGCCTCGCGGATCGTCAAGCCGCTGCGGACCCTCACCGTCGCGGCCACGAAGCTGGGCGACGGTGAGCGCGACGTCCGCGTGGAGGTGCCGGACCGCACCGAGATCGGGGCCCTGGCGGAGACCTTCAACGACATGGCTGAGTCGCTGGCTCGCAGCGAGCAGGCCCGCCGTCAGCTCGTCGCGGACATCGCCCACGAGCTGGGCAATCCGCTGGTGACCATCGGTGGCGGACTGGAGGCCATCCAGGACGGCATCTACCAGCCCAGTCCGGAGGTGCTGGCCTCCCTGGCGGAGGAGGCCGCGCACCTGCAGCGGCTGGTGACGGAGCTGCGTGAGCTGGCGCTGGCCGACACCGGGAACCTGCCGATCACCCGCGCCGAGGTGGACCTGACCGAGCTGGCGACCGCGACGGTGAACACCCAGGCGCTGGTGGCGACGGCGGCGGGGATCGAGCTCGGGGTGGTCGCGGATGGCCCCCACCCGGTGATCGCGGATGAGACCCGGCTGCGGCAGGTGTTGGCGAACCTGCTGGGCAACGCCATCCACCACACCCCGGCCGGGGGACGGGTCGAGGTGCGGATCGCGCGGCTGCCGGGACGGGTGCGGCTGGAGGTCGCGGACACCGGCGAGGGCATCGCGCCGGAGCACCTGCCGCACGTCTTCGAGAGGTTCTGGCGGGCCGACCCCAGCCGCCACCGCGACAAGGGCCGAACCGGCCTGGGGCTGGCGATCTCGGACACCCTGGTTCGCGCCCAGGGCGGCACCATCAGCGTCGCCTCCACCTTGGGTCAGGGAACGACCTTCACCATCGACCTGCCTTCTTGACCCGATCTTGACATTCGTGTGTCAAGCTCCAATGGGAGGGGAGCATCTGATCCGAAAGGCACTTGACAATGAAGAAGAGTCGAATCGTTGTGGCCGGCCTGGCAGTGGCGGCGGTCGCCGTCGCCGCTCCGATGCTGTGGAACAGTGCGGCCAAGGCCGAGAACGGACCTGCGGCAACCCCTGCCCCCGTGAGCACCCCCAGCGCTGAATCCACGCCCCAGGTGGAGCCCACGCCGGAGGCCACCCATGAGGAGATGGACGTGGTGCAGATCGTGCAGCTCCATGCAGGGATGCCGGCCTACCGGGATCGGGCCGAGGCCGAGGAGCTGGTGGCCTGCCTGCAGTCCCACGGGGTCAAGGCGTCGCTCAAGGAGAAGACCGAGGGGGAGCCGGGATTCATCTTCAGCAGCGAGGGCGGGGGAGAGCCGACCGCCGAGTCGAGCTGCTTCTGGGAGCGGCAGTGGGCCGCCGAGCCGTGGTCGGATTCGCGGCTCGCGGCGCACAACGCAGTTGTCGAGGAGCTGGCTGCCTTCCTGGCCGAACGGGATCTCCAGATGGAGGTCCATGCCACGAAGGACGGCGTGAAGTTCCTCCACCGGACGGGGGGAGAGGGCGACGAGTACGATGCCAAGGTGGCCTTCCTGGAGTCCAAGGGCTTGGCCAAGCGCACGGGTGAGAACCAGGTGTCCATCATCCCGACGGCGGAGCAGCAGGAGAAGGACCGGGCCAAGATGCAGGCGCTGGTCGATCACCTGAACGCGCAGGGGCTCGAGGCGAAGCTCGGGAAGACCGAGGACGGGACCTACTACCTGGATGCCGACCTCGACGACGTGGACGTCCTGATGGCCAAGGAGGAGTTCGAGTGGGACGAGGCGTCCTACGACGCCAAGCAGATCGCCTACTACAACAAGAAGACGGAGGCGTTGGCCGCCCACCTGCGCACGAAGGGCTTCGAGGTGGAGATCAAGACCAACCGCTACGGGCTGAAGTACGCCGACTACGGCAACAGCGATGAGGCCGAGGCCGCGGCCCAGGAGTTCTGGGACGAGGAGTTCGGGGGCTGAGAGAGCGCGCGGGTGGGGACAGCTGGTGCTCCCGGCTGGCTTCCCGCCTGCGCATCTTTTGAAACCTTTCAAGTTTGATGCAAGCCTGACCTGATCTTGATTCGACTTTGACATCGGGATGGAAGGGTTTCTTCAAGAATCCTGCGCAAGAGGAAGGATGCAGTGATGAGAAAACTTCGTCTGACAGTGGCAGGGCTCGCCGCCCTGGCCCTCGCCCTGACCCCGATGGCAGGGGTCGCCACGGCCCGGGCCGATGAGGAACCGCCCGCTGTGACCACGGTCACCGAGTTCGGCAAGGAGGCCGATCCGTTCAACGCGGTGGGCATCGGCTGGGTTCCGACCTACACCGACAAGGCCGACGCCGAGGCGCTCGTGGCGGCGCTGAAGGCCAAGGACGTCGAGGCCGCCGTCGTCGAGCTGGGTGAGGGCCTCTACTCGGTCGATCCCGTCGGCGACGACATGCTGAGCGTGGCGGCGCTGGTCGTCATCACTGAGCACGAGTGGGAGCAGGCGCCGTGGTCGAGCGCGAAGCTCGAGCAGCACAACGCCTGGGTGGACCAGGCCACCGCCTACTTCAAGGAGCGGGGCTTCGAGGTCGAGATCGTCACCACCAGCCACGGCGTGAAGTACCCGGACGTCAAGGGCGATCCCGACGAGGTGCTGGATGTGAAGCTGGACTTCGTGGAGGCCGTCACCCCGGACCAGGAGGAGCCGCTGGAGGCCCCGGACCAGGAGGCGGACAAGGCGGAGATGTACAAACTCGTCGAGCACCTGCGCTCGCTGGGTTTCGAGGCCAGCGTCGAGGAGGATGAGCACGGCTCCTTCGGGCTGGTGGTCGACTGGGACGACGTCGATCTGTGGATCGCGGTCGAGGAGTACGACTGGGAGAACAATCCCATGACCCCCGAGGAGATCGCGGAGAACAACAAGGGCGAGGAGGCGCTGGCCGCCTACCTCAAGGAGCGGGGCTTCGAGGTCGAGGTCAAGACCAGCAAGTACGGGGTCAAGTACACCGACTACGGCAAGGATGAGGCCGCCTGGAAGGCCGCTGACGAGTTCTGGGACCAGTACCAGGGCTGACCCAACGAAAATCTTCTGGGGCCCCGTCCTCTGCCCCCCTCGGCGGGGCCCCAGATGCCACGAAGGACACACATGGCACGCATACTCATCGCTGAGGACGATCCCAAGCAGGCGCACCTGTTGCAGGCCTACCTGCAGGCCGACGGACATCGGGTGGTGGTGGCCGCCAACGGTGCGCAGGCGTTGGAGCGGATTCGGGAGCGTCGTCCCGATCTGCTGTTGCTGGATGTGATGATGCCGATGGTGGATGGCTGGCAGGTGTTGCAGCAGCTGGGGGTGCTGGGGGAGGTGCCGGTGATCGTGCTGAGCGCCAGGGCCGCCGAGCACGACCAGCTGCTGGGCTTCAGCCTGGGAGCCGACGACTACGTCACCAAGCCGTACAGCCCCCGCCAGGTGATGGCAAGGGTGCGGGCGGTGCTGCGCCGCACGTCGCGCAACGAGCCGGATGAGCAGGTGCGCACCGTCGGGGAGATTCGGATCGACCTGGAGCGCTACGAGGTGCGGGTGGCGGGGCTGCCGGTGGCCCTGACCAGCCGGGAGATGTCGCTGCTCATCACGCTGTCGGCCCACCCGGGCCGGGTCTTCACCCGGGCCCGGCTGCTGGAGGAGGTGGCGGGCCTCGACAGCGCGGCCCTGGAGCGCACCATCGACATGCACGTGCTGAACCTGCGCCGCAAGATCGAGCCGGACCCGTCGCACCCGCGCTACCTGGTGACGGTCAAGGGTCGCGGCTACAAGCTGGTCGCCCCGGAGAAAACCCCCGCCCCGACGTCCTGACCCGCGCCCCAGCCGTACGTTATGTCATTTTAGGGAGTTATCGGGTATCTCTTCGTAAGAACGCATAACTGACCCCCGAAAAATCTATCGATAGACTTCGTTCGTGACGCCGAGAATCAGGTACTTCGACCAGGACCCCGAGGTCGCTTCGTCGCAGAAGTTGCCGAATGGGTACGTCACGGAGGTCACCAGCATCTCGTCGTGCCTGCTGGATGGTCGGCCGTGCGTGGTGACGATGAACCTGGCAGGACGAATCCGGGTGCTGGACCCGGCCAGCGGCGCAGACCTGCGGGAGCCACTGGGCTCGACGGCTCATGAGTCGACGTACTGGGCTCAGGACTGGAACAGCCTGCTGGAGTGCGTGGTCATCGACGGTGACCCGCACGTCGTGGTGAGTGCATTCTTCACAAACGTCGAGTGCTGGAATCTGCGGACCGGGCAGGAGCGCTGTGATGCGCCGGACCGAGTGCGGAAGGAGCCCGGTGTCTGGCTTCAAGCCCTGCTGGTGCGGCCCGCGACGGAGGGCAGTTGGGAGGTGACTTTCGCGACGGAGGACGGTTGGGTCCATGTCATCGACCCATTGAGCGGGCGTGCGGTGAAACCGTCGGTGAAGTCCCCCGTGACAGGGCTGGAGGAGATCGCCCTCGTGTCTGGGGAGAAGGAGCTGCTGGCTGCTGTGACCTGGCGCGGTGAGGTCGTCGCGTGGGATGCCGAGACGATGACCCCGGGCGGCGAGGTGCAGGGTTTCGAGTTCTTTCCCGAGCAGGTGCTGGGTTTCGTCGATGCGGATGGAGCCCCGTGTCTGGCTGCGGTCAGCGGTGATGATGCTCGCCTCGAGCGTCGGAATCTGCTCACCGGTGGGGCATTGGAGTCGTGGGAGGCATCCGAATTCTTTGTTCTCGCGGAGGCTGATGGGGTCGGGCCGGTCGCGGCGGTGGTGGATGATGGTCTGTTCCAGGCACGCCGACTCTCCGACGGGGAGATCGTGCTCAGCGTGGCCTCCCCGGCTGACGGCCTGTGGCGTGTCCTGCCGTGCACGAACGCCGAGGGGGCTCCAAGGTGGGTCTGCCTCTTCGGCGAGGAGGTCCATGTCCTCGACCCGAAAACCGGCCGCTGGTTCGACCCGCTCACCATCAGCTACCCCGTTCAAGGAAATGACCAGGACGAGGTCCACGACCTGTGCGCGCTGCCCGGGGGAGGCGTGGCCTTGGGGCTGGTCAACGGCTGGGCCGTGATCGACCTTGAGTGATGTGATGAATGACGCTGGCAGGTCAGAGGGTGCGCGAGCCGCAAAATGGCCGCGATTCGATAGGTTTTTCGGGGGTCAGTTATGCGTTGTTACGAAAACATACCCAATATCTCCCTAAAATGACATAACGCATTTCAGGGGTGAGCCGGTCGAACCACCACGACGACGCAGACGTGATCGCCTGCTTCACCGTGCCGTCGAGAATGACGACGGTGAGCAGCAGGCCGAGCCCCCGGTCGGGGCGTCCGGCCTTGTCAACGCCCTTCCGCAATGCGGACAACGCTTTGGGCAGGCCCCGGACGGCAGCCGCGCGGTCGTCGTCGCCGAGGGCTGCGAGCCGCTCGGGGAGGTCACGCCACGAGGAGTCGTCGAGCAGCTGGGTGAACCGCTCAGCCCGCCAGGTACTCATCCGAGGGTGGGTGGGGTTCACAACGCCGCGACGATCTCCGCGATGTCCACGACGGCGGTCTGTTGGCTGCCGTCCTGCTTGGCCCAGGTGGTGAGCACCAGGTGGTGACCCGCGCGCTCGGCGCGGTGGAACGGGGCCATGACGTCGTCGCTGCTGTTGCCGAAGACCTCGCGGACGGGGACCGGCGGGAATCCCTCGACCTGGAACTCGCGCCCGAGCGTCAGGGTCACCGGGTCGAGGAGCCAGAAGCGGTCATCGCCACTTCGCGTCAGCGCCACGTCCTCGGTCAGGAAGGTCTCCCAGAACCCGGCCCCCTCGGCCTCGACGAAGACCTCCGGGTTGCCCTCGACGGTGACCGCAGGCTTCACCCCCGCCCAGTCGCAGCTGAGGTGACGGTACTCGTCGTTGTCCCACACCAAGGCCCGCCGCCCCGACGGCGACCACGCCACCAGTGCCCGATCCTGGCGGGGGAACAGCTGCGTGGCGCGAATCTCCTTCCGGCCCACCCCCTGGGTCAGGGTCAACAGCCACGACCCGATGCCGTCCTGCCCACCACCGAGGTTCAGCATCATCTGCTGCGCGCCCGGCGTGGTGGTCACCGCGACGACATCCAGCTGCGTGATCGACGCGAAGAACGGGTCCATCATGTCCGATACTGCGACGCTGCCGCCGTTGATGGCATCCAGGCAGTGCAGCCGGATGTGCTCCGGCTCCACCCGCTCCACCACCCACACCAGCGAGCCGTCCAGGCCGAGGCAGACCTGCTCGGCCTCGATCCCGCTCCCCCAACGCTCAACGCCGGAGACGTCACGACACCTCAGGCCGTCGCCCTCCTGGGCCACCAGCAGATCGCCGTGCACCGTCGCGACCACCGGGCCGGGACCGCAGTCCAGCCGGAAGCCGCACTCCTGCAACGCGCCGCCCTCGACCTCGACCACAGCCCCCTTGGCATCGAGCAGCAGGGTGGGGTCGTCGGTTGCGACGGCGGGGATCACGCGATGTTCGCCGGGCAGGGCGACGGCGGGAGGGCAGGACAGGGAGGGAAGCTCAGGCATGGGGACCATTCTGGACCAGCCATCGCCCCTCGTCGCGACGGCGTTTTGGCCGTCACGTTCGGACAGTTGCAGGCCCTGCGTGACATCGAAGGTCACTGGCCTTTCGGCCAGGTGTGACATGTCCATCACCGCCCCCGGGGTGGGAATCCTTGATCCCGGGCCGTAGTCTGGACCCCATGTCTGAGGAGAAGCAGAAGCCGAAGGCCCGCCGTGGCAAGTCCCGGGTGCGCAAGATTCTGGGGCGGATCGCCCTGGGCGCCCTGGCCCTGTTCGTCCTGCTCGGACTCGCCGGGGCAGGCACCTTCTTCTACTTCTACGCCACCACGAAGCTGCCCGACCCGAACAGCGACTTCACCACCAACACCACCTTCCTCTACTACGACGACGGCAGCACGCAGCTGGGCTCGCTCGCCGTGCAGAACCGCGTCACCCTCGACTACGCGGAGATGCCGCAGGTGGTCAAGGACGCCGTGATCGCGGCCGAGAACTCGTCCTTCTTCACCGACCCCGGCTTCTCCCTCACCGGCATGGCGCGCGGCATGTGGAGCATCGCCCGCGGCGGCGAAGTGCAGGGCGGCTCCACCATCACCCAGCAGTACATCAAGATCCTCTACCTCAACTCCGAGCGCAGCGCGCAACGCAAGATCAGGGAGCTGATGCTGGCCATCAAGATGGGCCGGGAGGTACCGAAGGAGAAAATCCTGGAGGGCTACCTCAACACCATCTACTTCGGGCGTGGCGCCTACGGCATCGAGGCCGCCGCGAAGTCGTACTTCCTGAAACCGGCCGCCGAGCTCAGCCTGGCCGAGGCCGCCACCCTCGCCGCCATCCTCAACAACCCAGCCGGGTTCAACCCGTCGGGCGGCGACAAGCACCGCGAACGCCTGCTCGGCCGCTACCAGTACGTGCTGAAGCAGATGCTGGCCGAGGGCTACATCACCCAGGCCGAGCACGACGCCAACCAGGCCGCCCTGCCCGAATTCCCCGAGGTGCCGAAGTCGAACCGCTACGGCGGCCCGAAGGGCTTCCTCATCACCCGGATCGAGGCGGAGCTCGCCACCCTCGGCTTCAGCGAGGAACAGGTCCAGGGCGGCGGCCTCCACGTCACCTCCACCATCAACGAGGCCATCCAGAACAGCGCCGTCGAAACCGCCCAGAAGTACACCGAGCAGGCCGCAGCCGACGCCGAGACCCCGCAGGACCCGGCGCAGCTGCACGTCGGCATCGCCTCGGTGGACACCACCACCGGCGGGGTGCTGGCCCTCTACGGCGGCCCCGACTACGTGGAGAACTCCCGCAACTGGGCGACGACCCCGCGCCCGGCAGCGTCGACCTTCAAGACCTTCGCCGCCATCGCAGGGCTGCGCAACGGCTACTCGCTGGACAGCATCCTCAAGGGCGACACCTTCACCCCGAAGGGCGAGTCGAAGCCGATCCGCAACGAGTTCAGCCACCAGTACGGCGACGTGACGCTGCGCAAATCCATCGCCGAGTCCATCAACACCGCCTTCGTGGACATGACCCAGGAGATGAAGGACGGGCCGCAGGAGGTCATCAAGGCCGCCAACGACGCGGGCGCGCCGGAGGGCCCGGGCTGGGACCCGAACAACCGGATCGCGCTGGGGGCGGCCGAGGTCAGCCCGCTGGACATGGCCAACTCGTACGCCACCCTGGCCGATGGCGGGAAGTACAAGCCCACCCACTTCGTCGCGAAGGTCACCGACCGGCACGGCAACGTCCTCTACGAGGCGGCGAAGCAGGAGCCGTCGCAGAACATCGACCCGAACGTCGCGGCCAACGTCACCGACGCCCTGACCTCGGTCGTCTCGGAGGGCACCGGTAAGAAGGCGTCGGCGCTGAACCGCCCCGTCGCGGGCAAGACCGGAACCAACGGTGTGGGCGACGACATCACCTCGGCCTGGTTCGTCGGCTACACCCGGCAGATCTCCACCGCTGTGATGTACGTGGCGGGCGATTCCGGCAACGAGGACCTGGACCTCTACAAGCGACCCCAGGACAAGACCTTCTTCGGATCGTCGTACCCGCTGATGACGTGGGTGGATCACATGACCAACGCCTCCGAGGGGATGGAGGTGCTGGACTTCGAGCCCCCGAAGAAGATCGACGGGAAATCGGCCTCACCATCGCCATCACCGACCGCTGCCCAGACGCAGCGTGAGGAGGAGGTGACCCCCACCCCCACGGAGGAGGCCACTCAGCCCCCCTCGGAGGAACCGGTTCCGACCCCGACGGCGCAGACCCCGACGGCAGAGCCCACCCGTGAACCAACACAGTCCAAGGAGCCGAAACCGTCGAAGGAACCCACTCAGTCGGCGGAGCCCAGACCGAGCCGTACCCCGACTGAACCGGCACCGGCCCCAGAACCCAGCTCGAGCAACAACGCCGACGGCGACGAGTAGCGCTGCCCACACCGGGTCTGTTCGCTTTGGTGTCAACGCTGCCAGCAAAGCAAAACGTTGATTCGTGCTCACTGGGGGAGGTCGGAGTGGGCGACAGGTGGCGCCGAAGCCGGTTGACACCCCTCTGACAGCTGTGTACTGTTCTACACAGCTGGTCCGGGCGGGCCGGAGAAGATCGGTTATCCACTGATAATGGACAGGTCGCGGGTTCGAGTCCCGCCCCTTCGGGGTAGCTCAGCTGGTCAGAGCAGTCGGCGAAAGCCACCCGGTCTTCACACCATGTCCGCTCGGCCTCACAACTGAAACTCCGGGCGGGCCGACAGAGGATCGGTTATCTGGACAGGGAGGCTGCGGGTTCGAATCCCGTCACCATCGGTGTGGCTCAATCAGGCAGAGCGCCCTGCTCCGGTCCTCACCACCACGCCTACCCGGTCCACAATTCCATACCTGCTGCCCGGGCCGACGGTGTTCGGTTACCGGCAAATCCTCATGGACCGGGGTTCAACTCCCCACCAGAACGCCCCGGCGTTCTGATCCCGGACGCCACCCCACGCCCGGGCAGCACCCAATTCTCGGCCGGGCGGGCCGAGGAGGATCGGTTATCCCTGTCACGGAAGAGACGCGGGTTCGAATCCCGCCCCCTTCGGGGGTAGTTCAGCGGCCAGAACACTCGGGCAGGGTACGCCCTGCCCAATCCGGTTCTCACCACCACGCCCGCCCGGCCCCCTGCCATGACATTCAGATCAGAAAGGAGGCGACGTCATGGATCCCCTTCGCACCATCAGCACCCGCACCACGCCGCAGAACGAACCGGCGGACTCGCGTCAGGTGCCCAACAGCGCTGGCGGCCACACCTTCCAGCTCGACGATCACGCGCGGCTGCGTCGCTTCCTGACCCTGGGGGTCGACGGCGGCACCTACTACGCCTCCCCGCGTGACCTGGCGCTCGACAACGCCCAGGTGCTCGCCCGGGTGGCTGCCGCCGACCCGGCGGGCCTCGTCGCCACCATCGTCGAGGTCTCCGAGGGAGGCATCGCGCCCAAGCAAGGACCTGCGCTGTTCGCCCTGGCCTACGCCACCTCCGTCGCCGACGCCGCCCCGCTGGCCCTGGCTGCCCTGCCGCGCGTGGCCCGCACCGGCACCCACCTGTTCACCTTCGCCCGCTACGTGGAGCAGTTCCGCGGCTGGGGGCGGGGCCTCCGGCGCGCCGTCGGGAACTGGTACCTGGACAAGGAGGCCGACGCCCTGGCCTATCAGGCGGTCAAGTACCGCCAGCGTGAGGGCTGGAGCCACCGCGACCTGCTGCGGCTGTCCCACCCGGCGACGACCGTGCCTGAGCTTCGCGCCACCTTCGAGTGGATCGTGCGCTCCAGCCTCGGCGACGACACCCCGGAGCTGATCGGTGCGTTCACCCGAGCCCAGCAGGCCACCGACGTGGCGACCTGGACCGAGCTGATCCGAAGGCACCGCCTGACCTGGGAGATGCTGCCCGACCAGGCCCTGAGCGAGCCCGCCGTCTGGGAGGCCCTGCTCGATGCGGGCATCCCGCAGACCGCGCTGCTCAGGCAGCTGCCGCGCCTGACCCGGCTCGGGCTGCTGCCAGGTCTCGGGGGTCGAACCGATGAGGTGTGCGCCCAGCTCACCGACCCGCAGCGCCTGCGTCGCGCCCGGGTCCACCCCGTCGCGGTCCTGGCTGCGGCCCGCACCTACACCAGCGGCCGCTCCCACCGGGGCAGCTCGACGTGGGAGCCCACCGCGAAGGTGAGCGACGCCCTGGACGCGGCCTTCTACGCCGCCTTCGGCACCGTGACCCCGGCGGGGAAGCGGACCCTGATCGGGCTGGACGTCTCCGGGTCGATGGACTGGGCTGGGCTCGCGGGCACCCCGCTCACCGCGCGGGAGGCCTCGGCGGCGCTCAGCCTGGTGCAGCTCGCCACCGAACCCGCCGTGCAGGTGATGGCCTTCCAGGACCAGTTCGTACCCCTGGACATCTCGCCGAAGCAGCGTCTCGACGACGTACTGCGCCGCACCGACGACCTGCCGTTCGGGCCCACCGACTGCGCGCAGCCGATGCTGTACGCGGCCAAGCAGAAGCTGGAGGTGGACACCTTCATCATCTACACCGACAACGAGACCTGGTGCGGGAGGACCCACCCGCACCAGGCGCTGGTGCGGTACCGCGAGCAGAGCGGGATCGACGCGAGGCTCATCGTGGTCGGCATGACCGCGAACGGGTTCAGCATCGCCGACCCGGATGATGCGGGAATGCTGGACGTCGCAGGTTTCGACCTGAGCGTTCCGAACCTGATCTCGGAGTTCTCGCGTGGGTTCTGATCCGCTGAGTGGCGTCGTCCCGGCACCGACAGGTGCCAGGGGCGGCGCCACTCGCC
>JAUNKV010000075.1 GCA_030532575.1 Propionibacteriaceae bacterium
GGGTCTTGTGTTTGAAGGCGCGCAGGGCTTCGTCGTGGATGGTGGCGTGGTCCTGATGGAGGTCGGCGCCTGAGGGGACCAGTACCCAGTCGGGGTCGATGTCGCGGCCCAGCTGGACCATGTGTTCCAGTACTTCCTGACGGTGGTAGCTGAGCTTGCGCACGGGGTAGCCCAGGATGGTGCGGTTGTCGCGTGGCACCCCCAGCACGTCGAGGGATTCGTGGCACTCGTCGGCCAGCTGGGTCGGGCGGGACCCGGCGGGCAGGGACTCCTCGGCGGTGGAGAACACCGCGACGTGCACATGAACCCCGGCCTCCAGCCATTTGGCGATGGAGCCGCCGGCCCCCAGCTCCGCGTCGTCGGTGTGCGGGGCCAGCACCAGTACCCGGCGTGGAAGCAGCATCGAGAACCTCTCATCTGGACGGACCCTTGCACCCTACCGCGTGTCCCTCTGAAGCGCTTGTCGCGCCGGGCGCCCCCAGGGGCCACGACGGTGCGTGAGCAACCGCGCTCCACGCGAGTCCCGGCCCGCCCCTCAAGCACGAATCGCCGGTGAAAAACGTTGGCACGTCACATGGCGACGGTGAACCGTCGGTTCTCGGCGGTTCCTGCTCGGGGTGGTGCGGCGGTCAGATGTGGGCACGAATCGCCGGTGAAAAACGCTGGCACGTCGTCTGGCGACGGCGAACCGTCCTGCTTCTGCGAGTCGTGCTCGCCGGGGGCCTCAGAGCCGCTCGTACAGCGTCGTCAGCTTGGCGAACTCGACGTCCCAGTTGTAGCGGGTCAGGATGGCCTGGCGGCCGTTCTCGCCCATCCGGGCCGCCTCCTTAGGGTCGGACAGCAGCCGCTGCAGGGCCGCGGCCGCGGCGTCGGTGTCGAAGGGATCGACGGTGATGCCGCAGTCTGCCTCGCCCACGATCTTCTGCCACAGCTGGAAATCGGAGCACAGCACCGGCAGGCCGCAGGCCATGTACTCGAACATCTTGGTGGAGTAGCCCTCCACGTAGTTGCTGATCGGATGGTCCAGCACGATCCCGACCTGCGCGTCGCGCAGCCCAGCGACGATCTTCCCGCGCTGCACCAGGCCCGCGTACTCGACGCGGCTCCAGCCCGGGTGGGCCTCGGCACGTTCCCGCTCGTGCTTGAACTTCCCCGCGACCCAGCCGCGCCGATCCTCGGGCAGGTGGGCGACGGCCTCCAGCATCTCGAACAACCCCTGCTGCACCGACAGGCCCCCGATGTAGATGAAGGCGTGGCTGCGCTCCTCGAAGGGGGTCTCGTTGCGCTCCGTGGCCAGGCCCTTCTCCGGGAAGTTCTGCACCACCACGGTCCTGCTCGCCGGGAACTTCGCCGCGATCGACGGGGTGGCAGCGACGATCCCGCTGAGCAGCCGCCCCGAAACCCCCTCCAGCACCGTCACGACCCAGGCCGCCGGGCGCTTCGCCCAGCCTGGAATCCAGGTCTTGTTCATGATCTGCAGCGGAACGTCCTCGTGGACGTCGTAGACCACCTTCTTGCCGCACAACCGAAGCGCCAGCCCGACCCCCATCAGCTCCGGGTCGTGGAAGTGGTACACATCGGCCTTCTCCTTCAGCGCCCGGCGGAAGATCGCCCACGTCTTGCCCAGCATCCGGTGGAAGCGGTTGCGGGGCGCACCCAACCCGATCACGGGCACACCCGCGACGGTGGTGTCGCCGTCGTGGGTGTTGATGAGCGCCACGTCGTACCCGGCCTCGGCCAGCCCAGCGCATTCTTTGTGGGTGACGCGGGTGTCGGTGATGTCGTGGACTGAGGAGAGGTGGCGGATTCGCCGTGGCATCAGTGGTGGCCGTTGCCGATGGTGCGGTAGGTCACGCCCTCCCAGACGGCGGGGTCGAGGCAGCCGCGGCCGTCGATGATGACCTGCACGCCGGGTAGGTCGGTGGGGGTGAGGTGTTGGTATTCGGGGTGGTCGGCTTGGAGG
>JAUNKV010000046.1 GCA_030532575.1 Propionibacteriaceae bacterium
CCACAGCCCCCGCTCCTTCCAGACAGGCACCCAAGGCCACCACCGTACCCCGAACAACCTGACAGAACCCAGACCAAACCCACAAATGACGAAAAAGACGACGGCCCGCCCCAGTCAGGGGCGGGCCGTCGTCGCAGTCCCCAAGCAGCATCACAACCTGGGGATGGACCCTGTACACCCTCACCGGGTCTCGACACGGACTGCTCGCAAGCTCGCAGCCCGGCTCGACCAGCGGGTGGGAGCCTCAGCCCTCAGCGTGGAGGCGCTTGCTCAGGACCTCCAGCAGATCGATCGCGGCCTCCGGGATGTTGGTTCCCGGCGGGTAGATCGCATCGGCCCCGTTGGCGCGCAGCTCATCGAAGTCCTGGCTCGGGATGACTCCGCCCACGACCACCATGATGTCCTCGCGGCCCAGCTTGTCCAGCTCACGACGCAGCTCGGGCACCAGCGTCAGGTGACCGGCCGCCAGCGAGGAGGCACCCACGACGTGCACGTCGGACTCGACGGCCTGCCGGGCGACCTCCTCCGGGGTCTGGAACAGCGGGCCGACATCGACGTCCATGCCGAGGTCCGCGTACGCCGTCGCGATCACCTTCTGGCCACGGTCATGGCCATCCTGGCCCATCTTCGCGATCAGGATACGAGGCCTGCGCCCCTCCTCCTTCTCGAAGGCCTCGACCAGCTCACGGGCCCGCTGCACGCTCTCGGAAGAACCGGATTCCTTGTTGTACACACCCGAGATGGTACGGATCTGCGCGGTGTAGCGCCCGTAGACCTTCTCCAACGCATCGGAGATCTCGCCGACGGAGGCCTTCGCGCGGGCCGCGTCGATGGACACCTTCAGCAGGTTCCGGTCCGGGTCGCTCGGGTCCGGGTTCGCTGCCGCCCACGACACCCGCTCCAGCATCTGCTGGGTGACGGCCTCGTCGCGCTCGGCCCGCAGCCGCTCCAGCTTCGCGATCTGCGACGCCCGCACCGCGCGGTTGTCCACCTTGAGGACCTCCAGCTCGTCCTCGTGCTCCAGCTGGAACTTGTTCACCCCGATCACCGGCTGACGACCCGAGTCGATCCGGGCCTGGGTACGGGCCGCGGCCTCCTCGATGCGCATCTTCGGGATGCCCTGCTCGATGGCCTTGGCCATGCCACCGGCCTGCTCCACCTCCTGGATGCGCTCCCACGCCTTGCGGGCCAGCTGCTCGGTCAGCTTCTCCACGTACGCCGACCCGGCCCACGGGTCCACCGTCTTCGTCGTCCCCGACTCCTGCTGCAGGAACAGCTGGGTGTTCCGGGCGATCCGGGCGGAGAAGTCCGTCGGCAGCGCGATGGCCTCATCCAGGGCATTGGTGTGCAGCGACTGCGTGTGACCCTGGGTGGCGCCCATCGCCTCGACGCAGGTCCGCACCACGTTGTTGTAGACATCCTGCGCGGTCAGCGACCAGCCGGAGGTCTGCGAGTGGGTGCGCAGGCTCATCGACTTCGGGTTCTTCGGATCGAAGCCACGCACCAGCCGCGCCCACAACATGCGGGCGGCGCGCATCTTCGCCACCTCCATGAAGAAGTTCATGCCGATGGCCCAGAAGAACGACAGCCGCGGCGCGAACGCATCGACGGTGAGCCCGACGGACTCGCCCGCGCGGATGTACTCCACGCCGTCGGCCAAGGTGTAGGCCATCTCGATGTCGGCGGTCGCCCCCGCCTCCTGCATGTGGTAGCCGGAGATCGAGATCGAGTTGAACCGCGGCATGTTCGCGCTGGTGTAGGCGAAGATGTCCGCGATGATCTTCATCGACGGCTGCGGCGGGTAGATGTAGGTGTTGCGGACCATGAACTCCTTGAGGATGTCGTTCTGGATGGTCCCGGCCAACTGTTCCGGCTTGACCCCCTGCTCCTCGGCCGCGACGACGTACAGCGCCAGCACTGGCAGCACCGCACCGTTCATCGTCATCGACACCGACATCTGATCCAGCGGGATGCCGTCGAACAGCTGCCTCATGTCCAGGATCGAGTCCACGGCCACACCTGCCATGCCGACGTCACCGGCCACGCGCGGGTGGTCGGAGTCGTAGCCGCGGTGGGTGGCCAGGTCGAAGGCGATCGACAGGCCCTTCTGACCGGCCGCGAGGTTGCGGCGGTAGAAGGCGTTCGACTCCTCGGCGGTGGAGAACCCCGCGTACTGGCGGATGGTCCACGGCTGGTTGACGTACATCGTCGCGTAGGGGCCACGCAGGAACGGCGCGATACCCGGGCGGGTCTCCAGGAAGTCCAGCCCCGCCAGATCCTCGGAGCCGTACAGCGGCGGCACCAGGATGTGCTCGGGGGTCTGCCACCCGGCGGAGTGCCCGACGTGGTGGAAGTGGTCGTCGAACTGGGCCTTGGCGTCGGCGGGGATGCCCTCGCCGCTCAGTGGCACCTCGTTGAAACGGGGAATGGTGGTCATCTCTCAGGCCTCCAGCTTGTCCAGGGTGGCGGCCAGCAGCTCCACCACGTTCATACCGTCGAAGACATTGGCGTCCACGACCTCCTTGATTGCGGCCTCGTCGTCGCCCAGCTCCTTGAACTGCCCGGCGACGCGGACCTCCGTCGCGCCCGCCTCCTTCAGGGCCTTCGCGACGGCGAGCCCGTGCTCGGCGTAGACCTTGGCGCTGGAGCACAGCACCGCGATGCTGGTCCCGGCCTGCTTCAGCGCATCGACGAAGACCTGCGGGTCGGTGCCCTCCGCGATGACGGTGTCGACACCACCGACGTGGTACAGGTTCGAGGTGAAGCCCTCCCGGCCGCCGAAGTCGCGGCGGGTGCCGAGGCAGGCCAGCAGCACCGTCGGGCGCTTGCTCGCGGCGGCGGCCCGGTCACGCAGCGCCTCGAAGACCTCCGAGTCGCGCACGAAGGGGATGCCGCCCAGCTTCGGGGCCTCGGGGCGGGGCGCGCGCTCCAGCAGCTCCTCGGTGTGGTTCGGGAACATCGACACCCCGGTCAGCGGCAGCTTGCGGGTGGCCAGCAGCTGCGCGCGGGCCGAGTTCGTGGCGGCCAGCTGGGTCGCGACGACACCGTCGGCGATGGCCTTGGCCATGCCCGCCTCGTCGATCTGGCCGAACAGCTCCCAGGCCTGCTCGCACAGCTGCCGGGTCATCGACTCGACGAACCAGGCCCCACCGGCGGGGTCGTTGACCCGGCCGATGTTGGACTCCTCGGCCAGCAGGATCTGGGTGTTGCGGGCGATCCGACGGCTGAGGTCGTTCGGCAGGCCGATGGCGGCGTCCAGCGGCAGCACGGTGATGGTCTCGGCCTGGCCGACGGAGGCGGCGAAGGCGGAGATGGTGCCGCGCAGCACGTTGACGTAGGCGTCGTCGCGGGAGGTCTCACGCAGCGAGGTGACGGCGTGCTGCACCGCGCCCCGATGCTCGGGGGCCACGCCCAGGACCTCGCCGATCCGCGACCACAGGGTGCGCAGCGCGCGCAGCCGGGCGATGGTGATGAACTGGTCGGTGTTCGCCGAGACCCGGAAGGCGATCTTGCCGAAGGCCTCCGTGGCGTCGAGGCCCAGCTCGGTCAGCGCCCGGACGTACTCCACGCCGGTGGCCAGCGCGTAGGCCAGCTGCTGCACGTCGCCAGCGCCCATCGAGTCGTAGCGCCAGGCGTCGACGACCAGCGGGCGCAGGCCGGGGAACGGCTTGGCGAGTTCGAGCGCCTCAGCCACCACCGACTGGTCCGGCAGGCCGCCGTTCAGGGCGGCGAAACCGATGGGGTCGATGCCGAGGGTGCCGCGGATGTTGTCCTTGCCGGAGGCCTTCAGCACCTCGACCAGGGCGCGGGCGGCGGCCAGCTCGTCGGTGTTGGAGGACACGTGGACCGGGGCGAGGTCGAACAGCACGTCACCCAGCACGTCGCCGAGCTTGTCGGCGGGCACGGCGTCGGGATCGACGCGCACCCACACGGCGGAGGTGCCGCGCTCCAGGTCCTCGTCGATGGCCTTGCGGGCGGCGTCGACGTCCGGGTCCTCGACGAGCTGGGCGATGAACCAGCCCTCGTCCATCTCGCCGGTGCGCACCGTCGTGCCGCGCGTGAAGGGGGCCACGCCCGGGTAACCGATCTCCTCGGCCCCGTCCTGCTGGGTGTAGAGGGGCTTGATGACGAGCCCATCGACGGTGGTGCTGGTCAGGCGCTTGTAGGCCTGTTCAATGCTCAGCTCCTTGCCCTCCGGGCGCTTCCGGTTGAGAACCTTCAGCACCTCCTTCTCCCACGCCTCAAGCGTTGGGGTGGCGAAGTCGGCGGCCAGGCTGAGGTCAGCCGCGCTTGATTCTTCTGCGCTCATGCTCTCCATCCATATCGGTCTGACGAGCCCCGGAAGGCGTTCCGGGACACCGGGTCCCAATGGTCCAACCCTAGCCGAGCGGTGCTGGGGCACGTCGTCGGGGTGCGTTTTGGCGACGATTCCGCACCTCGCAAGGGCAAATGGTCCAACCAATGGGGTGGGCCGCCCTCAGCCCGCAGAGCTTTGGTCACGGTCCAAGCAGCGCCAGCGGAACGACGGCGACACCGTCGGGGCGGCGATATGCGTAGGGGCCGGTGGTGACGATGACGCGGTTGACCAGGCGGTCGCCCAGCTGGTCGCGGAGCCAGTTCAGGTGCCGGACGTCGTTGTCACTGACGCTGTGTGCCAGTTTGATCTCGAAGGCAGCCACGCGGCGATCCCGGCCCTCGACGATCAGGTCGATCTCCCGGGTGGTGTCCTTCGTGCGCAGGTGCCCGATCTGTGCGTCCGATGCCTCGGCGTAGACGCGCAGACTCTGGGTCGCCAAGGACTCGAACAGCGCGCCAAGCCAGGTGCTCGTGGCGCCCACCGTCCGATTGTCCTCGCCCCTGAGCAGCCCATCTCGTCCCACGCCGACGAGTCGAGCGGCCAGTGCAGGGTCCGCGAGGTGGTGCCTGGGGGAGCGGGTCAGTCGCTTCAGTGGATTGAACACGGGGAGCCAGGCCGGTACGGGGTCCAGGATGAACAGTCTGGTCAGATGATCCCGATAGGAATCGACGGTGGAGCGGGATGGTTTGTTCTGCTCTCCGGCTGTGGCTGCGTCGAGGATCGAGGTGTAGGAGGCATCCGACGCGGTGGCGGCGGCGTAGGCGGTGAGCCAGGCGGTCACCGCTGCGGGACGGCGTACCTCCATGCCGTTCTCGGGGAGCTCCCGGTCCATGATCCTGGCGATGTAGCTGTCCAGCTGCACGGTCCGGGCGCGCTCGGGCAGCGGGCGGATGCCGGGAAAACCAGAGGCCAGAATCTCATCCACGTAAGAGGGTGCGCGGATAGGAGGGGTCGTCACGAGGATCGTCATGGTGGGTTCCTGGCAAGGTAGTACGACGAAGATCGCACTGGGGGTGCGTTCGAGGAGTTCAACGCTGCCAGGGGGTCACCAGGGCGACCGCAGTAGATTCCGCCTATTCGCGGACCCTCTAAGCAGGCAGGGTCATGGCGGTCCGGCTCGACCAGCGGGGCCGGAACCGCAGGGAAAAGACGGTTCACCGTCGCCATCCGACGTCCCAGCGTCTTTTGCCTGCGATTCGTGCTCGGAAGGGGCGGGGGGGGTTCGGGGGAGAGGGGCGCGGTGGGTCAGAGGGCCTGCTGGCCCCAGTCCTCGATGGTCCAGCCGTCGGCCATTGAGCCGGTCAGCACGATCCAGGCCGTGTTCTCCAGCGGCGGGGCGTTGTCGATGCCGAAGTCCGGCTGCTGGGCCAGTGCCCAGACCCTCAGCGCCGCGCCGTGGCTGACGATCGCCGCGCAGCCGTGACCCCGGGCCTCCACCGCCGCGACCGCTGTGGTGAACCGGGTCATGAACTCCCTGGCCGACTCCCCGCCCTCGAGCTTGGAGTCCATGTTCGTCGGGCTCCACGAATTCAGCTCCGCGACGTAGGTACCCCAGTCCGGGCTCATCTCCTCCACGCCCGCGCTGATCTCCTGCACCCCGTCGATCACCTCGACCTCCACCCCCAGGGCCTCGGCGAGCGGGGCCGCGGTCTGCTGCGCCCGGGTCAGCGTGGAGGCGAACACCGCCTCGATGGGCTCGTCCGCCAGGCGCGTCGGCAGCGTCGCAGCCTGGGAGTGACCCCGCTTCGTCAGCGGCGCCCCCGGGAAGGCCGTGTCGAGCAGGTGCTCGACGTTGCTTCGGGTCTCACCGTGCCGGATCAGGATCAGTCGCATGGTGTGATGGTAGGCCCTGCAGGGGCTGTGCGCTGCGACCTCGGGCGCTGAACCTTCGGCAATTCACGGAAGTCAACCATCCGGTGCCGCCATCCATGCGGCTGACACGCAAAATTCCGACGTCATCCGTTTGGCCGGGAGGGCGGATTTTGGGCGCGAACACCCCTGGGAAGCAGCCAAGATGTCCTTGCCAGAGAAACACCTTTCTTACATCCCGTGGGGCAGCACCCCTGTCCCGGGAGCAGGGGGCAGCACACCATGACTCATCGCACATCCAGCCCACGGGTCTCCGTGGTCATCCCGACCAAGAACGAGGCACGCAACCTGGAGGTCCTCCTCCCGGACCTGCCCGACGTCCACCAGGTCGTCCTCGTGGATGCCAACTCCACCGACGGTACCGTCGATGTGGCCCGGGGGATGCTGAACAATCTCACCGTCGTCCAGCAGACCCGCAAGGGCAAGGGCAACGCCCTGGTGTGCGGAATGCACGCCGCCACCGGCGACGTCATCGTCACCCTCGACGCCGACGGCTCCGCCGACCCCTGCGAGATCGAACCCTTCGTCCAGGCCCTGGTCGACGGTGCCGACTTCGCCAAGGGCTCGCGCTACCTCCCCGGCGGCGGCTCGGTGGACCTGACCCTGCTGCGCTCCACGGGCAACCGTTGGCTCAACCGCATCAGCAACCTGAGGCTCGGCACCCACTTCACCGACCTGTGCTACGGCTACAACGCCTTCTGGCGGGACATCCTCCCCGCCCTGAAGCTGCCCGACCCGAACCAGCCGACCCCCGTGGACGGCAGTGGCATCTGGGGCGACGGTTTCGAGATCGAGACCCTCGTGGCCGTGCGCGTCGCCCAGGCAGGCCTCGCCGTCACCGAGGTGCCCAGCTTCGAGCTGGACCGCATCCACGGCGAGAGCAACCTGCGCACCTTCGCCGACGGGCAGCGCGTGCTGCGCACCATCGCCGTCGAGACCCACCGCGGCGGTCGCGCCAAACCGGCCCGGCTCGTCACCGCCCCGGCCCGGCACCACTCCCCGGAGTGCCGCCTGCGTACCCGCGACTGGGAGGCCACCACCCCCACCGTCATGGCAGCCTGAGGCCCACGATGAACCACAGCGTGACCATCGTGGTCTGCGCCTACACGCTGGAGCGCTGGAGGGACCTCCGCGAGGGGGTCCTCGCCGCAGCCCAGCAGCTGCGCGACTCCGGGCGCGACGGCCGGGTCCTGGTGACCGTCGATCACAACGACGACCTGCTCACCCTGGCCCTGGCCGAGTTCGACGACCCACGTGTCGACGTGGTGGCCAACGCCCGCCGTCGCGGCCTGTCCGGGGCCCGCAACACCGCCATCGAGATGATCGACACCGACCTGGTGGTCTTCCTCGACGACGACGCCACCCCGGAGCCCGGCTGGCTGACCGAGCTGCTCGCCCCCTTCGACGACGAGACCGTCATGGTCACCGGCGGGGCCGCCACCCCACGGTGGCCCGACGATGCCAGCCGTCCGCCGTCGCTGCCCGCCGCCCAGGATCAGCGGGGCGAATTGGACTGGGTGGTGGGCTGCTCCTACCGGGGGATGCCCACCACACTCTCCCCGATCCGCAACGTCATGGGCTGCTCGATGGCCTTCCGTGCAGAGGTGTTCACCGTCGCCGGGCTGTTCGGCGAGGACCTGGGACGGGTCGGCAAGGTGCCCTACGGCTGCGAGGAGACCGAGCTGTGCATTCGCGCCCGGATGGGCCGACCCGAGGGGAAGATCCTGTTCACCCCCGCCAGTGTGGTGCGCCACCGCGTCAGCCCCGACCGGCTGCGCTGGAACTACCTGTGGCGACGCTGCTACGCCGAGGGCATCTCCAAGGCCGCCGTCACGGAACGCACCTCCCACCAGGCCGCCCTGTCCTCCGAGATGAGCTACACCACGACGATCCTGCCACGCGGGGTGCTGCGGGAACTGGGATCGGTGCCCCGCACCGGACTGCGCGGCCTCGGCGGGGCGCTGGCCATCATCTCAGGCCTGGCCGTGACCACCATCGGCTACGGCATCGGACTGATCGCCATCCGCAAGGACCGTTCCGCCTTCGTCGCGGAGAAACCGGGGAGCAGGACCGATGCGTGACTGCCGTCTCTGCGGGGCTGAGGCCCTGATCTCGGTGCTGGATCTCGGTGCCAGCCCGCCGTGCGAGTCGTTCCTGACCGCTGAGCAGCTTGACGACCCCGAACCCACCTATCCGCTGCACCTGAGGCTGTGCCGGGAATGTCTGCTGCTGCAGATCCCGGCACTCATCACGCCTGAGGAGACCTTCGGTGGCGACTACGCCTACCACTCCTCCTACTCCAGCTCCTGGGTGGAGCACGCCCGCCGGTTCGTGGACCACGCCACGACCCGGCTGGGCCTGACCCCGGACGACCTGGTGGTGGAGGTCGCCGCGAACGACGGCTACCTGCTGCAGCACGTCGTTGCCGCCGGCATCCGATGCCTCGGTGTCGAGCCGAGCCTGAACTGCAGCCAGATCGCCCGTGACAAGGGCATCCCGATGCTCAGGGCCTTCCTCGACGAGGAGCTGGCGGCCCGGGTGCGTGCCGAACACGGTCCGGCCCGGCTGGTGGTCGCGAACAACGTGTGGGCCCACGTCCCCGACATCGTCGGCTTCACCCGGGGGCTCGCGGGCCTGGTGGACCGTGACGGTTGGGTCTCCATCGAGGTCCACCACGCGCACTCGCTCATCACCCAGGCACAGTTCGACACCATCTACCACGAGCACTTCCAGTACTGGAGTGTGCTGGCGGCCCGACGCGGCCTGGCAGCCGGTGGGCTGCGGCTGGTGGACGTGGAGCTGCTGCCCACCCACGGCGGCTCCATCCGGTTGTGGGCGGTGCCCGAGGACTCCGACCAGCCGGAGCTGCCCTCGGTGGCCGAGGTGGAGGCGATGGAACGCGAGGCCGGGCTCGGTGCCCCGGAGGGTTACCTCGGGCTGGGGGAGCGGGTGGCCCGCATCCGCGACGACCTGGTGTCCCACCTCATCGAGGCCCGCCGTCAGGGTCGCCGCGCCGTCGCCTACGGGATGCCCGGCAAGGGCAACACCCTGCTCAACTACTGTGGCATCCGTCCTGATCTCCTGGCCTACGGAGCCGACATGAACACCTTCAAGCACGGCCGCCACGCCCCGGGTTCCCGCATCCCGGTGGTGTCCCCGGAACACCTCGTCGCCGACGCCCCCGACGACGTGGTGGTGCTGCCGTGGAACCTGCGGGCGGAGATCACCGCCCAGCTGTCGGCGACGCTTCGGCCCGGCACCCGGCTGGTGTTCCCGGTACCCACCCTGGAGATCGAGGAGGTGCAGCCGCGATGAAGGTGGTGCTGTTCTGCGGCGGCCACGGGATGCGGATGCGCGGCTGGGATGGTGAGGGCCTGCCGAAACCCCTCCAGCTGGTGGGGGACCTGCCGCTGGTGGTGCACGTGATGAGCCACTACGCCAGCTTCGGCCACACCGACTTCGTGCTGTGCCTGGGATACGCCGCCGATCAGGTGCAGCACGCCGTCGACGACGTGATCTCCCGGCACCCGGAATTCGCCACCTGGCGGGTGAGACACGTTCACACCGGCGAGGACACCAGCATCGGGCAGCGGCTGTGGCGGGTCCGCGACCACGTGGCGGATCAGGAGATGTTCTTCGTCAACTATTCCGACGTGCTCTGCGACGTCAGCCTCGATGCGATGGTGGCGCAGTTGAACGCGGCCCCCGAGGCCGAGGCGATGCTGCTGGCGGTGCGCCCCCAGGCCTCCTTCCACATCGTCCACCTCACCCAGGAGGGGCGGGTCGCGCACCTCAGCGAGATGGGGGATGTGCCGATGTGGGTCAACGGCGGCTATCTGGTGCTGCGCCCCTCCTTCCTCGACGCCCTGGCCGAGGGTCAGGACCTGTTGGACGCCTTCGCCGTCTCCGCCGAGGCCGGGCGCGCCCTGGCCCACCAGCACGAGGGGTTCTGGATGCCCGCCGACACCTTCAAGGAGCGAGCGCTGCTGGACGAGATCTGGGCCTCGGGTCAGGCCCGCTGGGCCAGGCGGATGGAGGTCCGGTGATCCTGCCGAAGATCCACCACCTGGTGCTGGTGGGGGCGCACTGCGACGACATCGCGATCGGTGCGGGGGCCACCGTCGCGATGCTCAGCCGCGCCCACCCGGGGCTGCGGGTGAGCGCGCTGGTGTTGACCGGGGCGGGGACGGTGCGTGAGGGTGAGGAGCGGGCCGCGCTGCAGCGGCTGTGCGACGGCGCCGAGCTCGACCTGGTCGTCGCGGACCTGCCGGACAACCGACTGCCCGGGCACTGGATGGCGGCCAAGCAGCAGGTGATGGCGCTGCGTGATGCGGGGGAGCCGGATCTGGTGATCTGCCCGCAGCCGGGCGACGCCCACCAGGACCACCGGCTGGTGGCCGAGCTCTGCGCCCAGGCCTTCCGCCGTCAACCACTGTGGGGCTACGAGATCGCCAAGTACGAGTCCGACCAGCCGAGGCCGAACACCTTCGTCGCCGTCGATGAGGAGATCGTGAAGCTCAAGCTTCAGGTCATCACCGAGTGCTACCCGAGCCAGGCGGATCATCCGTGGTTCGATGAGGAGGCCTTCACCGCGCTGATGAGGCTGCGCGGCATACAGTGCAACCAGCGCCACGCGGAGGCCTTCGTGGTGTCAAAGACCCTCGTCCAGATCGGAGCCCAGCCATGAAAGTCCTGCTCACCGGCCATCAGGGATACCTGGGGAGCGTGATGGCCCCCGTGCTGCGGCGCGACGGCCACGAGGTCACGGGCCTGGACGTCGGCTGGTTCGCTGACTGCCTGCTCGGCCCCGCCCCCGACGACCCGCCCGGGCTCGGGGTGGACCTGCGCGATGTCACCGCGCAGCAGCTGGAGGGCTTCGACGCGGTGATCCACCTGGCGGCGCTGTCGAACGACCCGCTGGGGAACCTGGCCCCCGGCATCACCTATGACATCAACCACCACGCGGCGGTACGCCTGGCGGAGGTCGCGAAGCAGGCCGGGGTTGCGCGTTTCCTGTACTCCTCGACCTGCAGCGTCTACGGTGCGGCGGGCGACGGTCTGGTCGCCGAGGACGCGGAACTGGCCCCGGTCACCCCGTACGCGGTGAGCAAGGTGAGGGTCGAGGCGGAGCTCGACGACCTGGCGGATGAGTCCTTTTGCCCGGTCTCGCTGCGCAACGCCACCGCCTTCGGTTTCTCCCCCAGGCTGCGGGCCGACATCGTGCTGAACAACCTCGTCGGGCACGCCCTGCTCACCGGCGAGGTGCTGGTGCTCTCCGACGGCACCCCGTGGCGGCCCCTGGTCCATGCCGCCGACATCGCGGAGGTCTTCGCCGCAGTGCTGGTCGCCCCCGCCCAGAGAGTGCGGGGCGTGAAGATCAACGTCGGCAGCGAGGCCAACAACGTCACCGTCGCCGAGATCGCGGAGGTGGTGGCCGCCGAGACCGGGGCCGCGGTGCGCATCACCGGAGAGGCCGGCAATGATCCGCGCTCCTACCGGGTGGACTTCTCGCTGCTGCGCCGCACCCTGCCCGGGCTGGGGGAGTTCCGCTCCATCGCCGACGGCGCGCGTGAACTGGTGGCGGCCTACCGGGAACACGGCATGACCCGGCAGCGCTTCGAGCAGGACTTCGTGCGCCTGGCCCGGATCCGGGAGCTCAGGCAGGCGAACCTGCTGGACGACGACCTCAGGGCGGCCCCGTGACCACAGCCACGGCCCGGTGCCTGCTGTGTGGCGGCGGTGACCTGGAGATCGTGCTGGACCTCGGCGAGCAGCCCTCGGTCCGGCACTGGCCCCTGCCCGATGACCCGCTGCCCGATCAGACCCACCCGCTGGCTCTGGGGCTGTGCCACGGCTGCGGCCTGGTGCAGCTGGAGCGCGACGACACCAGCGGGCCGGAGCTGCAGGTGCCAGAACCCCGGGCGGTCGTCGAGCAGGCCCGGCAGGCGGTGGCGGACCTCGACCGGCTCGGTCACCTGGCCGGGCGGCGCACCGTCGCCGAGTTCACCTCCCCGCACGGCGGGAGCTGGCTGCCCCACCTGGACCTGACCCCGACGACTGGCCCGGCCGACCTGGTGGTGGACAACTTCGCCCTGATGCATGAGACCGACCTGCCGCAGGCGCTGCGACGGCGCGCCGAGGCCCTGGCCGACGGTGGGCTGGCGGTGTTCTGGATCCAGCCGCTGGGGGACATCGTGCGGACCCGGCAGTGGCGGGCGGTGCGTCACGGCCACCCCGGGTACTTCTCCCTGACCAGCCTGGGGACGGCGCTGGCCACCGTCGGCCTGGTCCCGACCCGCGTGCTGCGCTACCCGCTCTACGGTGGGGTGGCGCTGGTGCTGTGCGAGCCGGGCGGGGTTCCCGATGCCGAGCTGGCCGCCGCCCTCGCCGCCGAGGCTCCGCTGGGGAGCGCCCACGGCCTGGCCCCGCTGGCCGAGGAGGTGGAGTGCCATGTGGCCCGGCTGCGGGACTTCCTGACCGCGCGCCGAGCCGCAGGGACCCGGCTGTACGCCTACCCGGCGGCCTCGAAGGCCGTGACGGAACTGGCGATGGTGGGCGATGCGGCGCGCGCCGTGCTCGCCGTCGGGGATGCCTCACCCGCGAAGCAGGGCCGCTGCCTGCCCGCCTCCCGAATCCCTGTCATCAGTCCCGAGCAGCTGCTCGCAGCCGACCCCGACGAGGTGCTGCTGCTGCTCCCCGACCTCGCCCCGGAACTCCGGGAGTCCTTCCCCCAGCTGGCCGACCGTCTCGTGGACATCACCGAGGTGGTCACGGATGGAGACCATTGATGAGTGGAAACGCCCGCAGGAACCGCACCCGCAAAGTGCCTTTGAAACGGAGCCCGAAGCCGTCGCAGACCCCGCAGCAGGCCTCGCAGCCGGTGCCGGTGGCAGCTGCCGCCGCGACGACGACCCCACAGCCTCCCCCACAGCCATCGGTCAACCGACCCAGCAGGGCATCGGATGCCCCCGAGCCGGAGATGCACCCGGCTGCCATCGTCGAACCCGCCGAGGACACCGAGCTTCGGGTCAACCGGGTGTGGCTGGGGCTGGTCGTCGCGATGCTCGGAGCGTGGGGTGCCGTCGGCACCCTCGCCGGGGTGGAGGGCGGCCTGTGGGGGGTGGTCATCGCCATCGCCCTGCACACCGTGCCCGGGGTCGCCATCGGGCTGATCGCCCAGTTCCGCGGCACCGACCTGGTGCTGTCCTGGCTGGTCGGCAGCGTCGGGGTGCTGATCCTGGTGAGCCTGCCCGCCGCGCTCACCAACCTCTGGTACCCACGCCCCCTGGCCGCGCTGATCCTGCTGATCTCCGCCGGGGCCGCGATGTGGGGGGCCAGGCAGGAATCCGCCCGGTTCCGCCTGTCCCACGTCGGCCTGGCGATGCGCTACTTCTTCCTCGGACCGACGGGGCTCGCCACCGCAGGCTTCATCATCGCCGTGGCGACCGCCGCCGCGAAACCCCAGCTCCCGGCCCCCTACGGCGCGGCCCTGGCAGCCGGACCCGTCTGGTTCATCGGGCTGGCGCTGCTGGTGCTGGCGGTGTGCTGGTCCTTCTCCCGCACCAAGGGCCTCGGCTGGACCGTGGTGCTGCTGTCGATGGTCACCCCCATGAGCCAGGCCTTCATGTACGGCACCCCGACGGTGCAGGTCGCGGCCCGCCACATCGGGGTCACCGAGCTCATCATCCAGCAGGGCGGGGTGGACCGCAGCCAGGGCATCTACCAGGCCTACGCGGGGCTGTTCTCCTCCGGCGCCCTGATCCAGCAGGCCGCGGGCTGGGCCGACCTGCTGGGCTACGCCGCCTTCTTCGGTGCGGCCTGGGCGGGGGTCAACTGCCTGGTGGTCGCGGCCCTGGCCCGCTACTTCGTCGACGAGGAACGCGCCTGGTGGGCCGCCCTGGTGTTCGCCCTCGGATCGAGCCTGACCACCAGCTTCTACGCCCCCCAGGTGATCGGTTTCTCCTGCGTCACCGTCGCCTTCCTGGCGCTGCTGCGCAACACGAAGGACTTCAAGTGGTCGAGGCTGTGGTTCGTGTTGCTGATGGCCGTCGTCGTCGCCCCCACCCACCAGCTGAGTCCCTTCATGGCGGCCCTGGTGTGCGCGGCTCTGGTGTTCTCCCGCTTCATCAAGGGCTGGTGGACACCGCTGCTGCTCGTCGCCCCCGCCGTGGTGTGGGCGCTGCTGAACCAGGGGGTGCTGACCCGTTACGTGGAGATCGACGAGCTGTTCAACATCCTGGCCAACTTCCGCTCACCGGAGCGACCCACCTCCACGGCACTGTCCCCGGACCTGACGAACCGGCTGACCTTCCTGGTTCCGGCGGCTGCGCTGGTGGGGATCGGGGTGGCTGCCCTGGTGGCCCTGGTGCGCTACCGGGGCCGGATGACGATTGGTCTGCTGCTGGCCGCCGCCAGCCCCATCGGGCTGTTCTTCGCCTCCTCCTACGGCTCGGAGGGGATCTTCCGGGTGGCGCTGTTCAGCCTGCCGTGGCTGGCGATCCTGGGCTCGATCAACATGCCGACGACGGGACGCAGGTTCTGGTCCGCGCCGTGGCACCCGGTGCGCAACGTCATCGTCGTGGCCCTGACCGTCGTGTTCGTCCTGGGCACCACCGGGATGGATCAGACCCGGGTCATCAACACCAACCACGTGGCGGCGATCCGGTGGCTGGAGGCGGAGGTCACCGACGAGGACCTGACCTTCACCCTCGGTTCGCAGCTCGCTGAGCCACTCCAGATATCGGGCCGTCAGCAGTACTACATCGCCAGGGATCTGCTGCTGCGCGACACCCCGAACCCCATCTACCCGGCGACGACGGGGGCGGCCTACGACCCTGAGGAGGACCTGAACCTGCTGATGGGGCTGTGGCTGAAGGAGCCGGGGAAGCGGCGCTTCGTGCTGGCCACCGACATGATGAAGAAATTCGATGAGCGCTACGGCCAGCAGCGCGTCGCCGACCAGACCCGGCTGGAGGAGGCGCTGCGGGCCAAGGACGGGGTGAGTGTGGTCTACGAGGGCCCCGGAGTGACCATCTACGAGCTGCATCAGGAAGGGGCCTCATGAGTGTCGCCGTGGTGCTGATGGCCCACGACAAGCCGCTGCTGCTGCGGCGGATCGTCCAGGCGATGGCCGACCTGCCGGTCTTCCTGCACATCGACTCCAGGGTGCCGAGGGATCGCTTCGAGGAGCTGACCGCAGGGCTGCCCGGGAGGGTGTCGCTGGTGGAACGGCACGCCTCGGACTGGGCGACGATGACCCTGGTGGAGGCGGAACTCGCCGGGTACCGGGCCGCGCTGGAGACCGATGCGGAGCACCTGGTGCTGATGACCGGCTCCGACTACCCGCTGGCCCCGGTGCACCGGATCACCGACCGGCTGGAGCGGCTGCGAGGGGTGTCGTGGGCGGAGACCAAGGCCCTGCCGCTGAAGTACTGGGGGCCGATGGGCGGCTACGACCGGTTCATCTTCCGCAACAAGGTCCGCGACCGCAAACGGGTGTGGAACCTGATCCCCAGGCCCTGGCCGCGCGGGGTGCGTCCGACCGGCGGGTCGCAGCTGAAGATCCTGGCCCGCCACCACGCTGAGCGGCTGCTGGAGCTGGTGGATCAGCGCCCGGACCTGGTTGCCTACTTCGCCACGACGTGGATTCCCGACGAGGTGATGATCCCCACCCTGTTGAACTCCCCGGCCTTCGGGATGGACTGGGAGTCCAGCCACGTGCGTGGCCAGCACGCCTGGTACATCGACTGGGGCCAGGCCCCGAGCCCGCATCCCGTCGAGCTGGGATTGGCGGACCTGCCCGCGATGCGGGAGGCCAGGACCCGTGAGGTCGCACCAGCCCTGTTCGCCCGGAAGTTCACCGAGGGCTCCTTCGAGGTGCTGGAGCGCATCGAAGAACAGATCTGGCCGCTGCCGTGAAGGCCGCCAGGGCGAGGGTGGGGCAGACCTCCGACCTGTTCGGTCGGGGAATGCTGTACGTGCTGATCTGGTCGATGCAGATGATCGTCGCCACCGTGGTCTCCCCAATCCTCACCCGCATCTTCGGGCCGCCCGGTTTCGGGGCGCTGTCGGCGGCCATCGCCTTGTTCCAGCTGCTCATCGTGGTGACGGTGCTGGGCCTGGACCAGGCCCTGGTGGTGCAGCGGGTGGAGGATCAGGACTCCACCCGTGCCCGCAACCTCATCGCGGCGGGGATCACCATCGAGCTGGCGGTGGTGGCGACGGCGGCGCTGACCGCATGGTGGTGGGCCCCCGTGCTCGGGTTCAGCTCACTGACCCTGGTGTGGCTCACCCTCGGCTGGGTTGCGCCCGGCGCGGCCGTGATGCTGCTGCTGTCGCTGCTTCAGGCCGAGGACCGGCTGGCCCGGTTCGCCACCGTCTCCCTGTTCTCCACCGTCGGTGGGCAGGTGTTGGGGCTGGTGCTGGTGTTCACCTGGGACCGCACCCCTGAGGTCTATGCGCTGGGCGGGGTGATCGGGCAGGGGATCGCGCTGGTGCTGGGGACGTTGTGGGCCAGGCCTCGACTCGCCGGGGTGTTCGACACCTCGACGCTGCGGCGGGGGCTGCGGTTGGGGGTTCCGCTGGCGTTGACCGCACTGTCGGCCTTCCTGCTCACCGCCGGGGACCGGTTCATCATCCAGCGGCTGCTGGGGCAGGAGGAGGTGGCCCGCTACCAGGTGGCCTTCACCGTCGGCAACGTGGTGGCGCTGATCCTGACCTTCACCAACCGCGCCTGGCTGCCCCGACTGGGGCGGGTCACCGATGAGCAGGAGCGATGGCGGGTGATCGCAGCGTCGCGGGACGGGCTGTTCCAGCTGGTGGCGTGGGCGGTGATCGGGATCACGGTGGCGGCCCCGCCGTTGCTGGCGTTGTTCGCCCCGGCGAGCTACCGGCAGGAGAGCCTGGTGACGGTGGTGGCGTTGGTCTGCCTGGCTGCCTTCCCCGTCGCGGCGGCCGCCGCCAGCAGCCAGATGTTGGTGACCATCCGGTGGTCGGTGCCGCTGGCGTGGGCCTCCGGGCTGGCGGTGCTGGTCAAGATCGTGCTCACCCTCGTCCTGATCGGGCCGCTCGGCATCGACGGCGCGGCGCTCGCGACGTTCCTGGGGCTCCTCACCCAGGCGCTGGTGCTGCGGTTCGCGGTGCTGGGTCGCTACCCGCGCATCCCGACCGGGCTCGGCACCTGGGGGTTGATCGTCGTGACGGTGCTGCTGTGCGGGGCCTCGGTGCTGGCCCCGCAGAGCGTGGCGTGGAACATCGGCAGGTTCGTCCTCGCGTGCCTGTGCCTGGTGCCCTTCGCCGGGGCCCTCATCCGGCTCCAACGCGGGGGCGACCCGGACCCTTCGCCCAGTACCACTGACGCATCGCCCAGGCGCGCCATGTGAGCCGGGCCGCCAGCGGGGCCAGCCAGCGGTTGACGCGGGGGATGTGGTTGCTGGGGTCAGCTGCGACGGCGTTGAGGAACCTCAGGTGGTCGGCCAGCTGCTGTGGGGTGTGGTGGGCGGACAGGGACTCGGGCCACATGCGGAACGAGGCCAGGCTCTCGGGGGAGCCGAACAGATCGCCTCGGCCCAGCAGCCGCAGCCACAGGTCGATGTCCATGTCGTAGACCCGGGAGGCGTCGAATCCTCCGACGGCGTCGAAGTCGGCGCGGCGGAACATCACGCAGGCGGGTTCCCCCACCGGGTTGATGCCGTAGCGCAGGGTGATGCGGGCCACCTCGACGCTGCTGCGGCGGCCCAGCAGGTGGGGCAGACCTGCGGCGCGGGACAGCACGGAGCCGGAGGCGTCGATGAAGTCACGGCGGGCGGCGGCCAGGCTGATCGTCGGGTCCTCCAGCACGGCCACCTGCGCCGCGAGGCAGTCCGGATCGATCAGATCGTCTGCGCAGACGATCTTGATGAGTTCGCCCCGGGCCTCCTCGACGGTTTTCTGCCAGTTCTCCGGCAGCGGGACGGTGTGCTCGGCTCGGATCAGCCTGAGCCTCGGGTCGTCGAAGGAGGAAACGAGCGCCGAGGTGTCGTCGGTGGAGCCGTTGTCGCGCACCACCACCTCGAAGGAGGCATCTCTGCTGGCCAGCACCGATTTCAAGGTGGCCTCGAGGGTGGCGGCACCTTGGTAGACGGGTATGCAGACCGAGACGGTCGGTGTGTTCTTCATCGAGTTGTGGCTCCTCTGCCCCTGGGAGTTTGTCTCAACGGTCATTAACCAAAGTCCATGGTATCTGGTTTGAGGTCAGCTGATCGATCGGACGACAAAATGGGGTTTGGAGGTCTGACGAGCTGGGTTAGGGTGGCCGACGTACAACCTTGGGAGGGACATGCAGAAACGAATTCTTGTTTCCATCGCAGCACTGGCGGTGACCTCTGCCGTGGCAGCGGCTGCCGTCAACACCAGCATCGGGTCGAACGTGACCGAGCCGGTGGCCGAACCCGCAGTGCGGACGGCGCCGAGCGTCGCGGCCGCGTCGCCTGAACGCAGTGCATCCGAGGAACCGGAATCGGAACCGACGGTCGTCGCGGAGCTGCCCCAGGCACCGAGCGATGCCGCACCCACACCTGAAGAACAGCAGTCGAGCACTGCGGCCGAGGAGGCGACGGCGGCGGGGGCCGCCACGCCCGAGGAGGCCGCCTCGTCGGAGGCTGCGGGTGCCGGGGCCTCACCGTCGCAGGCGAGTCCGGCGGCACGGACCTCGAGCGCGAAGGCTGAGCGGGAGACCGCGAACCGTGCCAGTCGCGCCCAGGATGCGGCTCAGCGGGAGAACGTCGCCGGTGGTGGCGGTCAGGACCGGAGCGCCGCGGAGATTCCGGGCTGGCGGATGGACTACTTCGAGGGCTTCGAGGGGGCGATCGAGGACACCGGCTGGGAACGCTACGGCTGGGGCAACCCGAAGGTGGGGCAGGGCGCGATGGGTGTCCGTACCCTGGAGAACACCTTCACCTCCGGTGGGGAGCTGTTGGTGCGCACGAAGTACGAGAACGGTGAGTGGAGCGCCGGGGGTGCGTCCACCAAGCAGGTGTTCACCGCGTCGCGTGGCCGGTGGGAGGTGCGTGCCCGGATGCCTCAGGCCAAGGGGATCGGGTACGTGTTCCTGTTGTGGCCGAAGGACGAGGGCTGGCCGCCGGAGATCGACTTCGCCGAGGGCCGGGTCAACGGTCCGGAGGTGATGGGGGTCTACCACTGGGATCCTGACAACAAGCAGGAGCACCGGTTCTTCGACA
>JAUNKV010000047.1 GCA_030532575.1 Propionibacteriaceae bacterium
CCCTACCTCGGCTTCGTCGGCGACTGGAACGCCGAACCCATCATCGACCACCCCAGAGGCAGCGGAAAGACTCCGATCCTCGATGGCATCCTCGGGCCGGAGCAGGCCAACCTGACCCAGCTGTACGGTCCCTTGGGCAAGTTGGAGACCCGCACCCAGTGGCTCTCGCCCAACGGCGACCAGTCCTTCGACGAGGTGTTCCCGCTCTACATGCTGTTGCGCTCCGCCGGACAGATCGAGTTCGAGGTCATCAAGGACGGTGCCGTGATCCGCACTTTCGGTACCGAACGCAACACATTCCGCGCGCCGCTGAAGGCGCTGCCCCCGGCCCTGCAGTCCGCTGCTGAAGGAGCGACGAACCAGGCCTGGGACGGCACCCTCTACAACCCTGACACCGCCACCTTCGAGCGGGTACCTGACGCGGATCTGGGGACCTACCACTACCGCATCCGGGCGCGCCTGTCCGAGGACTTCGACTGGCAGATCACGGACCTACCCATCGGCATCGACACCGTCGCCCCGGAGGCCTCCTACAGCGTCGTCACGCAGCCCGACGGCTCCCGCGTGTACACCGTCACCGCCTCGGATGATCGCTCCGGTCTGGGTGACCCGGCCGGAGTCTTCGCCAGGGATGCCTCGAGCGCAACGGTGTTCGAGGCCACCGAGACCGCTCCTGGGCAGTACAGCTTCACCATTCCCGCCGGGATCGCCGGCAGCGACTCCTACGTCGAGATACTGACCATGGATCAGGCCGGCAACAGCGTGGAGCTGCGGGACTTCTACCAGACCCGTCCCCTTCGCGTCCTGGACAGCCACAAGCTGGATCGCTGGATCGGCACCGAGAGCGTCTCCTTCCTCGGTCCCGAGATCAAGGACGGCTCAGCGGTGATCGACCTGCTCGTGGCCCCCGAGGTGGCCCGCGTGGAATGGGATGGCAAGCCCGTTGAGATCACCGACGGCAAGGCCCGGGTGCTGGTTCCACTCACCCAGGGCAGGATGGAGTTGAACTTCGTCGCCTTCGCCGCCGACGGCCGGGAGCTGGGCCGCGCCTCCCACTGGCTGGGATACGACACAACCCCGCCGACGCTGGAGATCACCTCCGCCCCGGTCAACGACAGCGGTGAGCTGGAGGTGGGAGCCGACGGCACCATCACCATCGTCGGAAAGGTGAGCGACGACCTGGCCCCAGTCGATGATCTGGGTCTGATGGACAATGGCGTGACCGAAATCCCGCTGGATGGCGAAGGCGGGTTCAGCTACACCTTCCCCGTCGAGGAGCATCAGAACTTCGTGGTGCTGGCTGCCTTTGACCACCTCTCCACCTACCGCGAGCGGGAGGACTACGCGAACCTGACCGCCAAGGCCTGGCCCATCGCAGGTCGCGCTCAGGGTGTCGGCCTGCAGGCCATCTTCGATGACCCGCTGATGCGGGGTGGCAGATTCGGCCAGGCCGCATATCTGGTCACCCCGGCCTTCCAGAACCTGGAGATCATCAACCCCGATGCCGGTCCAGGGGAACTCGCCGCCCGGCTCACCGTCACGGGCAAGCTCACCGAGAAACCGAAATCCTTCCAGGTCGCGGGGCACGAGGTGCAGCTGGATGAGAACCTGCGGTTCTCGATCCCCATCGAGCTGAACAACGCCATCAACCACGTCGGCTACGTCGCGGTGGACAAGGACGGAAAGCGGTTCGAGGGGTCCTGGCGCTTCGTCCATGATCGTGCCCTGCCGGGCCTGGACCTCAAGGTCGATCCCCGTCTCCACCCCGACGGCGCGATCTACCTCACCAAGCAGCCCACCGATGTCACTCTCAGCGGTGAGGTCTGGGACAACCAGTTCGGCTACCGCCTGGCGGTCAACGGCAACGTGATCGAGGAGTTCACCAACCTGTGGGATGCCGGAGCCGACATCCGCCGTCCCTTCAACACCTCGATCCGTGGCGCGAAGGGTGGACAGACCATGCTTCTCAGCTTGAAGGACGAATCGGGCAACGGCTTCGACCAGAAGGTTCCCATCGTGCTGGACGACAAGGCTCCGGTGATCGACATCAACGGCCCCGGCCGCGTGGTCGGTCGGGACGCGGAGTTCACCGTCACCGCCACCGACGACCACCTGGAGAGCCTGACCGTACTCCTCGACAACCGAGAGGTGGCGGCCGAGATCGTCCCGACGGTGCCGCATCCCGATGCCAACACCATCGAGTACCGACAGGGTGAGGTGGTCGCCACCGCCGCAGCACCGAGCCGGAGCAGCGAGACCTCGAAGCAGGTCACGATTCGGTTGAAGGAACACCCCGACCTGACCTCCGGGAGGCACGTGTTGTCGGCCCTCGCCACGGACAAGGCGGGCAACAGCACCGTGGCGTCATCGGTGTTGAACCTCGATGAGCCGCCCACGATCACCGGCCCCGACACCTTGACTGTCGAGGCGGGCAAGGACCCCAGGGTCGCGATCCGCGCGGCCTACCAGGCCACCGACCCCGAGGACGGCGCTGTGGAGTTGATCTTCGACGCCACCCGCCTGGTCCCGGGCAGCGCGACCGAGCTGGAGCTGAGCGCCACCGACTCGGCGGGGAACACCACCCGAAGGACCGTCAGCATCACCCTGCAGCTGCGGGTCCCGGGTACCCCGGAGGCGCCCGGTCTGCCGGGAATCCCCGGTGGTGGGAAACCGCAGCAGCCGATGAAACCGGTTCCCCCGGTGAAGCGGCCCGGCCTGCCGAAGACCGGCGGCTGAGCGAACGCTCCCCCTGTCCAGTGGTCCTGAGAGGTCGCAGAACCGACCTCTCAGGACCACAGCGCGGGGAAGGCCGCCCAGGGCGATCCTCACGACGCTCCCGCGGCCCCCCCACCCCCCCCGCGTGGGTTTGTCTGCTTCGTGCCCCCCACCCCACACGACCCCCACCACTGCGCTGTCAAGGCCGCCAAGGGCGATCCTCACGACGATCCCTCCTCACCGCGCACCCTCTAGACTGACCCTGCCGTTGCCGCGCAGGAGACCCCATGACCCGCAACCCCGCAAAGTTCGCCCCCGCCACCTCTGCATGGTTGGCCGCCTCCTTCGACTCCCCCACCGACGTCCAACGCGCCGCCTGGCAGGCCATCGCCACCGGGGAGCACACCTTGGTGGTGGCCCCGACCGGCTCCGGCAAAACCCTGGCGGCCTTCCTCCACTGGCTGAACCGGCTGGCCTTCCAGCCGCGTGAGGGAACGGGCACCCGCGTGGTCTACGTCTCCCCGCTCAAGGCGCTCGGGGTGGATGTGGAGCGCAACCTCGAGCCTCCCCTGGCCGGGCTGCAGCACCATGCCACCGAACTCGGCGAGACCTTCCATCCCGTCACCGTCGGGGTCCGCTCCGGTGACACCACGGCCAGGGAACGCGCCCGGCTGCGCCGCACCCCGCCCGATGTGCTCATCACCACCCCGGAGTCGCTGTACCTGATGCTCACCTCCTCGGCCCGCGACACCCTGGCAGGCGTGGAGGCAGTCATCATCGACGAGATCCACGCCATCGCCGGGAACAAACGCGGCTCCCACCTGGCGCTCAGCCTGGAGCGTCTCGATCTGCTGGTCGGGCGCGACGTGCAGCGCATCGCCCTGTCCGCGACGGTGCGCCCCACCGAGCTGGTCGCCCGGTTCCTCGGCGGCGACCGTGCGGTCACCGTCGTCGATCCCCCGGCGGCCAAGCGTTGGGACGTCGCCGTGCGGACCCCGCCGATGTCCGATCCGTGGCCGGTGGTGGAGCAGCGCATCCTCGACGACATCCTGGGTGCACGCTCCACCCTGATCTTCACCAACGCCCGCCGGGCCGCCGAGACCCTCACCGGCCGCCTCAACGAGCTGTGGGCCGAGCAGGGCGGTGAGGGATTCATCGCCCGCGCCCATCACGGCTCGGTGAGCAAGCACCTGCGCGAGGAGATCGAGACCGCCCTCAAGCGCGGCGAACTGCGCGCCGTGGTCGCCACCGCCACCCTGGAACTGGGGATCGACATGGGGGCGGTGGAGCAGGTGATCCAGGTGGGCGCCCCGCCCTCGACCGCCAGCGCGCTGCAGCGCATCGGCCGCGCCGGGCACCAGGTGGGTGCGATCTCCCGGGGCCGCATCGAGACCCTGCACCGTGGCGAGCTGGCCGCAGCGGTGGTCACCACCGCCGATCTCCTGGACGGACGGATCGAGGAGCTGCACACCCCGGAGCTTCCCCTGGACGTCCTGGCCCAGCACACCGTCGCCGAGACTGCCGCCCGGCAGGATGCCGGACTGGATGTCGCGCAGTGGCTGGCCGCCTGCCGCCGCAGCCACCCCTACCGCGAGCTGAGCGCCCACAGCCTGGACGATGTGCTCTCCCTGTTGCTCGGCACCTACCCGAGCGCGGACTTCGCGGAGCTCAGGGCCCGCCTGGAGCTGCGGGACGGACGCCTGTTCCCGCTGCGCGGTGCCGGTCGGCTCGCCCTGACCTCCGGCGGCACCATCCCGGACCGCGGCCTGTACGGGGCGTTCCTGGAGGACGCGGCGGGCGGGAGTCGTCGCGTGGGTGAGCTGGACGAGGAGATGGTCCACGAGACCCGGGTGGGCGAGACCTTCACGCTGGGGGCCTCCTCCTGGACCGTGGTCGAGATCACCCGCGACCAGGTGCGTGTGGTGGCCGCCCCGCCGCTGAGCGGGAAGATGCCGTTCTGGCGCAACGAGGAGCCCTCCCGCCCGGCGGAACTGGGGCATCGCATCGGCCAGCTGCACCGGCAGATCGTCTCCGGGGAGGACTCCCTCGACGTGCCGTGGCTGGACGAGGCCACCCGGGCCGAGCTGCTGGATCACGTGCAGGCCCAGGCCGAGGCCACCGGAGTGGTCCCCGACGGCGGGACCGTGGTCGTGGAGCGGTGCCGGGACGAGCTGGGCGACTGGAGGGTCATCATCCACTCCCCGCTGGGCCGGGCGGTGCTGGCCCCGTGGGCGGCGGCGATCTCGGCCATCATCGAGCAGGACTTCGGGGTGGATGCCCGTCCCATCGTCGCCGATGACGGCATCATCCTGCGACTGCCCGATGGGAGGCTGGTCGACGAGGTGGGCCGGGTGATGCGCATCCCGGCGGATCGGATCGAACCGCTCGTGATGGCGAATGCCACCGCGACGGGGCAGTTCGCGGCCCGGTTCCGGGATGCCTCCGCCCGGGCGCTGCTGCTGCCCAGGCGCATCGGACGTCGGATGCCGCTGTGGCAGCAACGCAACCGCGCCGCCCAGCTGCAGCAGGTGGCCCGGGAACACCCCCGATTCCCGATCACGGTTGAGGCGGTCCGGGAGCTGCTGCGCGACGAGTGGGATCTGCCTGCGCTGCGTGATCTGTTGCAGGGCATCGAGTGGGGCCGGGCCCAGGTGGTGGAGGTGACCACGCCCGCGCCGTCGCCGTTCGCGGCCTCTCTGATGTACCGCTACGCGAGTGCCTTCATGTACGAGGGTGATCTTCCCGTCCCGCATCACCGCGGGGTCGGCCTCGATCTTGACCCGGCCTCGCTGGATGCCATCGGGATCACCCGCGACCTCACCCGCCTCTTCGACGCCGGGATCGTGGCGGGGCTGCTGGCCGAGCTGCAGCACACCGCACCGGGAAGGCAGGCCCGCGACCTGGCCGAGCTGATCGATCTGCCGCGCCGTCTGGGTCCCCTGACCCGCGAGGAGCTGGCGGAGCGCTCCGAGATCGCCATCCCTGAGGAGCTGCCTGAGGCCTGGGTGGAGCTGGGGCCGTGGATCACCGCCCGCAGTGACCTGCCGCTGCTGAGCGACGAGCTGACCACTCCCGGGCGCGACCCGCTGGTGCAGTTGGTGGCCCGCTTCGCCCGCACCCACACCCCCTTCACCGTCGCTGAGCTGGCCCGAGCCCTCGACCTGGCCGAGGATCGTGCCCGTCAGCTGCTGGACCAGCAGGTCCGATCCGGTTCCCTCACCACGGGCAGGCTCACCCCGGGGGCTGGCCTGCAGTACTGCGACGCCGAGGTGTGGGATCGGCTGATACGACGGCTCCAGGCCGCCACCCGGAAGGCACTCACTCCCCTGCCGCAGCGCGCCTGGGTGCGTTTCGTGTGCGCCGAGCTGCAGCGGATCAGCGGCTGTGACCATGTGGCCGATGCCCTGTACCGGCTGGCGGGGACGGTGCTCCCCGCCAGCTGCTGGGAGCAGCATCTGCTGCCCGCCCGGGTCCCGGACCACGACCCCCGGGAGCTGGACCTGCTGCTGGCCGACGGCCAGGCCGTGATCCGGGTCTTCAGCGACGACGAGGACCCGCTGATCGCCATCGTGATGGCCAGCGACCTCGACCTGCTGCCCCCACGGCAGGCCCCCGACGAGATGGCCCTGGCCTTCGCGGCCGATCTGGGTGACGGGGTGATCCCGACCGAGCGAGCCACCGAGGCCTGGCAGGCAGCCGCAGCCGGGGCCATCGCTCCCACCTCGATGGCCCCGCTGCGCAACCGCCCACGTCCCACACCGACCACGACACGACCGATCCGCCGTCGCCTGAGGCTTCCGGCCAGCCCGGTGAGTGCCACCCCCACCCTTCCCGGCCGGTGGTACGCCGTCGGTGATGAGCCGACCGGGCCGGATGTGCTGCTCAGTCACTGGCTGGGAACCCGCGGTGTCGTGGCCCGGGAGATCGCCCAAGGGGTGCCCGGCGGCTGGTCGGCGGTGTATCGTGACCTGAGGCAGCTGGAGGCCCAGGGGGTCCTGGACCGGGGCGTGTTCGTCGAGGGGCTGGGACCGGCCCAGTTCGCCCCGCCCGATTTCATGGAACGCACCGCAGAGTTTCGCACCCGCCCCCATCCCGGCCCGCACCTGCTGCTGGCCACCGACCCGGCCAACCCCTTCGGCCAGGTGCTGCCCTGGCCTCCACACCCGACGGCGAAACCGACCCGCACCGCCACCACCCTGGTCGTGATCGCCGACGGCCAGTGCCTGGCCCATCTCGGCCGGGGACTGCGCCACCTCACCCTGTTCCCCGGCGAGGACCCCGAGCAGACGGCCCGCCAGGTCACCGAATGCCTGGTCGAGGCGGTGCGTCGGGGCCGCCTGGAGCGGTTCCGGATCGAGGAGATCGACGGCGGACGCGCCACCCAGCACCCGGCGCAGGCCGCGATGCGCTCGGCCGGGGCCCGGGTTCATCCCCGGGGGCTGGTCATCGAGGGCTGACCAGGCGGGCCTGCAGCTGTTGGCACAGCGGCTCCGGCAGGGCGGTCTTGCGCAGCTGCTGATCCGCCGCCACCAGGACGGTGCGGCCCCGGGCGAACAGGGTGCCCTGATCCGGGTCGCTGATCTCGGCCGCCAGGGTGATCGAGGAGGTCCCGACCGAAACGGGGGCGGTGCGGACCCGGTAGGGGGCCACCCGGTACCCGATCTGGTTGACGTAGTCCACGTCCTGCCGGGCGATGAGCCAGGTCAGGCTGCTCTGCCCCGCACCCGCGCGGGTCATCGCCTGATCCCAGGAGGTCGTCGCGGTGATCCTGGCCTGCATCAGGAGATCGAAGACCTTGACGTTGTTGACGTGCCCGTAGGAGTCGAGGTCCGACCACCGCACCGAGCACGGCGTGATCGTGCCAGCCTCACCCAACGCCGGGGCGGTGAGCTCCCGCAACGGCTCCACAGTCACCTCGTGCTCCGCCAGCCAGGCCCGATCCACGCTGCTCAACCGGGTGGGGCGCTGGGCCTGGAAATCGAAGGGGCACAGCACCGTCCGGGCCACGGCCACCCGTGTGCCTCCCTGGTGAAGTTCGTATGCCACCTCGAACCGGGCCCCGCCGAGCCGGGCGATCCCCAGCGCGACCTCCACCCCGGCCTCGTCGTAGCCGATGGGGGCGTCGTAGCGCACCTGATGCCCCACGACCACCACCCCGTCGTCCAACAGCTTCGAGCAGGGCCCCGCCCGGAAGAACTCGGCGCGGGCCTCCTGCATGTAGTCCGCCACCAGGGGGTTGCCCACGTGCCCCTGGGCGTCCAGATCGGACCAGCGCAGCGGGACCGCGACGCGGAACATCTCAGTCCTCCGCGTCGTAGAGCGAGGCGATGAGTTCCGCGTGACGTCTGGTCACCGCAGCGCGGCGAATCTTCATGTTGGGGGTCACACCGTCGTTCTCGACGGTGAGCTCGTGGTCCAGGATCGCGAACCGCTTGATGGTCTCCCACCGCTCCAGCCGGGCGTTGACCTTCTCCAGCTGACGTTCGATGGAGTCCCGGATTTCTGGGCGCTGGCTCAGCTCGGCGTAGCTGAGGTGCCCGAGCTGACGCTTCTCGGCCCATGTCCGCAGCAGCACCGGGTCCAGCACCAGCAGCGCGGAGCAGTACTTGCGGCCATCACCCACCGCCACGGCCTGGGAGATGTAGGGGATGTTCGCGGTGACGGCGTTCTCCACCTTCTGCGGTGCGATGTACTTGCCGCCGGAGGTCTTGAACAGGTCCTTCTTGCGGTCGGTGATGGTGAGGTTGCCCTCGACGTCGAACTGGCCGAGGTCCCCGGTGTGGAACCAGCCATCGGTGAAGGCCTCGGCGGTGACCTCCGGCAGGTTGTGGTAGCCCGGGGTGACGATGGGACCGCGCAGCAGCACCTCGCCGTCGTCGGCCAGTTTCGTCTCGATGCCGGGCATCACCTTGCCGACGGTGCCGAACCGGGGTTCGCTGGGCAGGTTGAGGAAGGCGATGGCTGAGGTCTCGGTGGCCCCGTAGCCCTCGATGATGAGGATGCCTGCGGAGTAGAACCACTCCTGGACCTGGTGCGAGAGCTTCGCCGATCCGGAGATCAGGAACTTGATGCGTCCCCCCAGCTTCGCCTTGAGCTTGGAGAACACCAGTTTGTCGGCGAGCCGGTACTTCCAGGCCAGCCCCTTGGGCATGGGCCGCCCCTCCAGCCGGTAGCTGCGGGAGTCACGCCCGACGGCGAAGGCCCAGCGCGCAATCCTGCCCTTCAGCCCGGTGTTGCCGGTCATCACCGCCGCCCGGACCTTCTCGAAGATGCGCGGTGCGCCACACATGAACGTCGGCTGGACCTCGCCGAGCCCGGCGACGATGCGCTCGATGCGGCCATCGACGGCGGAGGCGAAACCGTAGGCGATCTGGCAGGCGATCAGCGCCTTGCCGAAGACGTGGGACAGCGGCAGCCACAGGTACTGCAGGTCGGTGTGGTCGATGACCTCCCAGTGCTTGGTGCCCGCCCCCTCATAGATCCAGGAGGCGTGGAGCAGCCGCACCCCCTTGGGCCTGCCCGTGGTGCCGGAGGTGTAGATCAGGGTGGACAGGGTGTCCTTGGTGGTGCTGGCGACGGCCCGGTCCACCGCCTCGGGGTCCTCGGCCAGCTTCTCACGCCCGAGCTGCAGCAGCTGCTCGTAGGAGATGATCCGCTCGTCCAGCTCGACCCCTGCGGCATCGAGCACCACGACGGTGTGGATCGCCTCACGCAGCGATTCGGCGGCCTGCACCTTGGCCAGCTGGGTGGCGTTCTCCACCACCACCATGACGCTGCCGGAGTCGGAGAGGATGTACTCGACGTCCTCATTCGCCGTGTTCGGGTACACCGTCGTGGTGGCCCCGGCCGCGCAGGCGATACCGAGATCCAGCAGGATCCACTCCAGCCGGGTGGAGCTGATGATCCCGACGCGCTCCTCGTGGCCCAGGCCCCTGGCCAGGAGACCTGCCGCCAACTGGTCGACCACCTGCCTGGCCTCGGCCCAGGTGAGCCGCCGCCACGTGTTGGGGCCCTCCGGGGCCCGGTCGGGGTCCATGAAGGCCAAGGCCTCCGGGGTGGTGGCCACCCGGTTGCGGAACATGTCGCCAACGGAGTTGGCAAAACCCAAAAGCTCGTCCTGCAGGCTCATGGCCCCTCCTTGTGGTGTCGCGGTGTGAGCCTAACGCACCAGCGTGGAAGATTGGGACCCGATCCCATGAGTGGTCACCCCGATGAGGAGTGCCGTTAGGATGACCTGATGACTGAGGTGAACTGGCTCGACGCGCAGCAGCAGCGGATTTGGCGCAATCTCCTGTCCGCGACGCACCGCATCCAGACCTACCTGGATGCCGATCTGCGTCGCGAGGGCTTGGACCTTGCCGAGTACGAAATCCTCGTGCGGCTCTCCGAGGCCCCGAACAGGATGCTTCGGATGAGCGAGCTGGCCGATGCCGTGAGCCAGTCACGCTCCCGCCTCACCCACACCATCAAGCGCATGGAGGCGCGCGGCCACACCCGGCGGCAGAACTGCTCCGCCGACGGCAGGGGTGTGCTGGCTGAGCTGACCGAGGAGGGCATGGCCTTCCTGGAGCAGGTGGCGCCGAGCCACGTGGCAGCGGTCAGGCGCATCCTCATCGACGCCGTTGCCCCGGAGGACCTGGAGGTCGTCGGTCGGGCCAGCGAGGCCATCCTCGCCATCACCGACGATGACGCATCGTGACCGACCGGCTGCGCGCTGCGCTGGGTGACCTGGCCCACCTCATCGACGACTCCACGCTGACCCGGGCGCTGTACTCCTCCGATGCCTCGTTGTACCGGGTGCCGCCGCTGGCCGTCGCCCGGCCCCGCAGCCGCGACGAGCTGATCGCACTGGTGCGGGCCGCTCTGGTCGGCCGGGTTCCGGTGACGGTGCGCGGCGCCGGCACCTCCTGTGCGGGCAACGCCGTCGGTGAAGGCCTGGTGATCGACGTCAGCCGTCACCTGACCCACATCCACGGCATCGACCCCGAGGCACGTACCGCCGTCATCGACCCGGGCGTGGTGCAGGAGACGCTGCAACAGGCCGCCGCCCCGTTCGGGCTGCGGCTCGGCCCGGACCCCTCCACCTCGTCGCGCTGCACCGTCGGCGGGATGATCGGCAACAACGCCTGCGGTCCCCGTGCGCTCGGCTACGGGCGGATGGCAGACAACGTGGTGGAGCTGGAGATCATCGACGGCCAGGGGCAGCTCCGGGTGCTGGGGCGCGACGACTTCCCGGAGCTCCGCGACCTGGTGCTGGCCAATCTGGGAACGATCCGCACCGAGTTCGGCCGGTTCTCCCGCCAGGTCTCCGGCTACTCGCTGGAGCACCTGCTGCCGGAGCGGGGCTTCGACGTCGCGAAGTTCTTCGCCGGGACCGAGGGGACGCTCGGGGTCATCACCCGGGCCACGGTCCGGCTCGCGCCCGACCCGTCGCACCGACTCATGGTGGCTCTCGGCTACCCGTCGATGCCGGATGCAGGGGACGACATCTCGCGGCTGTTGAGGTTCTCCCCCACCGCCTGCGAGGGCCTGGACCGCAGGATCGTCGATGTGGTGCTCCGCAAGCAGGGGGCCGAGGCGGTGGGCAAGCTCCCCGACGGTGAGGGCTGGATGTTCGTGGAGCTGGCGGGTGAGGACCCGGCGGAGGTGCGCGCGCGGGCCGAGGCGCTGCTGGCCGAGGCCGAGGCAGTCGATGGCTGGATCGTCGAGGACCCGGCGCGTGCCGCCGGGCTGTGGAAGCTGCGCGCCGACGGGGCGGGCCTGGCCGGGGTGTCGCTGGAGAAACCGGCCTACGGGTCCTGGGAGGACGCCGCGGTGCCGCCGGAGCGGCTCGGCGCCTATCTGCGCGACTTCGAGGCCCTGCTGGAGGCGCACGGGCTGCACTCGATGCCGTACGGGCACTTCGGGGACGGCTGCGTCCACGCCCGCATCGACTTCCCCTTCGAGGCGCCCGACGGCCAGGCCCGGTACCGGGCGTTCATGCTGGAGGCGGCCGAGATGGTGGCCTCGCACGGCGGGTCGATGTCGGGCGAGCACGGCGACGGCCGGGCCCGCTCGGAGCTGCTGCCGAGGATGTACTCCCCCGCCGCGCTGAAGTTGTTCGGGGCGGTGAAGCACCTGTTCGACCCGGAGAACCTGCTCAACCCGGGGGTGCTCGTCGATCCCGACCCCACCGATGCGAACCTGCGCATGGTGGCGGCCACCCGTTCCCCACTCAACACCTCGGAGCCGGAGTTCGTGGCCCAGGTGCACCAGTGCTCAGGGGTGGGCAAGTGCCTGTCGAACACCACGGCCTCGGGTGGGGTGATGTGTCCCTCCTTCCAGGCCACCCGCGAGGAGAAGGACTCCACCCGGGGACGGGCCCGCATCCTGCAGGAGATGGTCAACGGGTCGCTGGTGAGCAACGGCTGGCGTTCCCCGGAGGTGGCCGAGGCGCTGGAGCTGTGCCTGAGCTGCAAGGGCTGCGCCCGCGACTGCCCGACCGGGATCGACATGGCCGCCTACAAGGCGCGTGTCACCCATGAGCGGTTCAAGGGCAGGCTCCGCCCCCGCAACCACTACTCGCTCGGCTGGTTGCCGCGCTGGGGAAGGCTCATCACGAGGATTCCCGGCCTGGGCTCGCTCATCAACCTGGTCGGCAACACCCCCGGGCTCAGTGCGCTGCTCAAGTGGGGGGCCGGGGTGGATGGGCGACGGCGGATTCCACGCTTCGCCTCCCGGGCGGCGCGCCGTCGCACCCCGCTGCCCACCGGCGGGGCCAAGGGGCCGGTGCTGGTCTGGGTGGATTCGTTCAGCGACTGCTTCGAGTCCGCATCCTTCGCGGCGATGGTGCAGGTGCTGGCCCGGCTCGGCTACGAGCCGAAGGTGCTGGACGAGACCGCCTGCTGCGGCCTGACCTGGATCTCCACCGGGCAGCTGGACGGGGCCAGGAAGCAGTTGAAACGGGCTGCGAAGGTGTTGGCCCCGGTGGTCGAGGCCGGGGTGCCGGTCGTCGGGGTGGAGCCGAGCTGCACCAGCGTGTGGCGCTCGGATGCCCCAGAGTTGCTGCCCGATGACCCGGATGTCGCGGCGCTCGACGGCAAGGTGCTGACCCTGGCGGAGTTCCTGGAACAGGACCCGGACTTCCAGGTGCCCGATCTCAGCGGGCACACCATCGTTGCCCAACCCCACTGCCACCACGCCTCGGTGATCGGCTGGCAGGCCGACCATCGGTTGCTGAAGCGCTCCGGGGCCGAGGTGATCCGGGTTGGGGGCTGCTGTGGGCTGGCCGGGAACTTCGGGGTGGAGCTCGGCCACCACGAGGTGAGCGTGAAGGTCTTCGAGCACGACCTGGGGCCAGCGGTGGCGGCCCACCCGGGGGCCATCGTGCTGGCCGACGGTTTCAGCTGCCAGACCCAGCTCAAGGGCCTGGCGGGCCGCGACTCGATGAGCCTGGCCGAGCTGCTGGCCACCCATCTGTGAGGAGTTGAGATGACGACGATTGAGGCCGTGATCGGGGACATCACCGCGCAGGTCGTGGATGCCGTGGTGAATGCCGCGAACTGGACCCTGCTGGGCGGTGGCGGGGTGGATGGTGCGATCCACCGGGCCGCTGGTCCGCAGCTGCTGGCGGCCTGCCAGGAGCTGCGGCGCACCACCCATCCGAAGGGCCTGCCGGTGGGTGAGGCCGTCGCCACCCCCGCCTTCGACCTGCCCGCCAGCTGGGTGATCCACACGGTGGGGCCGAACCGGGGAGCGGGTCAGGACGACCCGGCCCTGCTGCGGGCCGCCTTCGACAACTCGCTGCGGCTGGCGGAACAGCTCGGCTGCGCGAGCATTGCCCTGCCCGCGGTCTCGGCCGGGGCCTTCGGCTGGTCGATCCACGACGTGGCCAAGGCTGCGGTGGCCGCCGCCCGAACCGTCCAGGACTCCCCCCGCAGCCTGCAACTCATCCGTTTCGTCCTCATCTCGCAGCGCCCGCTGGCCGCCTTCGACAGGCAGCTGCGCACCCCATGACTCCGACGGCGTGGCGGCAGGTGTGTGAACTAAGAGGGTGCGCGAACCCACCGAACCAGCACCACCTGGTGCATGACTCCGCGATCAGGGCCATCGTGGTCCAACACCGTCCACATGGTTCCTGGCGGCTCGTCACGGGTGCCGAGGACGGCATGGTTCGAGCCGTGACCCCCACCAGCTGGGGCCTGGACCTGCACGGCCACCGGTTCGAGGCGCCGGTCCTCGCGGTCGCGGCTCCCGACGAGGGCATCGCGGTGGGGCTCGCCGATGGGACCCTGCTGCTCCTCGACCCGGATGCCGCGGAGGAGCTGTGGCGGGTTCCCGATGCGCATCCGGGTGGCGTCACGGTGCTCCACGTCTTGGGAGAGACCCTGATCTCCGGTGGCACGGATGGTCGGGTCCGGTCCTGGCGGATCACCGACGGCGCTCCGGCGGGTGAGCTGCCCGGCCACGATGGGATCGTGAGCGGGATCGTCGGCCTCGCCAACGGCGGGCTGGCCACCGTCGGCGGGGACGCTCGGCTGCGGCTGTGGGATCTCACCTGCACCACCCAGGTGGAGAGCATCGACCCGGGCGGTGGGTTCCTGACCTCTGTCTTCATCCGGGGAGAGCAGCTGGGGGTGAGTTGTTACGACGGCACGGTGCGCTTCCTGGATCCCTCACGGCAGGATTCAGGGGTCGCGGTGGTGACCACGGGGGATGGTTTCCCCGTCTGGGCCGCCCTGCCGACTGCATCGGGGGAGGAACTCGCCGTCGCGGGGGATGTCCTGGGCTACCGACTCCTCGACCCCGGTACCGGGCGGGTCCGCTGCCGCCCGGTGGGCAGCTCGCACGACTGTTCCGCGATGGCCGTCATGCCTGATGGCCGGTTCGTCGTCGGCGATGCGGACGGGGCGCTGTGGTTCTGGGATCCCACCCACCACCCAACCCTCCTTCCAAACGGTTTGGAACCTCGCACCGATCAATCGTGACGGTCGGATTCCACGACGGCTGGGCGACGTACCGCCTGGTCACTGACGGCTAAGAGGGTGCGCGGTGAGGAGGGATCGTCACGAGGATCGTCATGGTGGCCACTTGGCAAGGCGGACGACGAAGATCGCACTGGAGCGTGCGTTCGAGGAGTTCAACGCAGCCAGGGGGTCACCAGGGCGACCGCAGTAGATTCCGCCTATTCGCGGACCCTCCAAGCAACAGGGCCAGGAACTCGCCCGTGGCTGAACCCTCCGTAGCCGCAACCTGCTCGGGGGTGCCGACGGCCACCACCTCGCCGCCGCGGGAACCGCCGCTCGGCCCCATGTCGATGATCCAGTCGGCGGCCTTGATGACGTCGAGGTTGTGCTCGATCACCACGACGGTGTTGCCCGCGTCCACCAGGCGGTGCAGCACCGCCAGCAGCTTGCGGATGTCCTCGAAGTGCAGGCCCGTGGTCGGCTCGTCGAGCACGTAGAGGGTGCGCCCGGTGGAGCGTTTCTGCAGCTCCGCGGCCAGCTTCACCCGCTGCGCCTCGCCGCCGGACAGGGTGGTCGCGGGCTGCCCGAGGCGGACGTAGCCGAGCCCCACCTCCTCCAGGGTGCGCAGGTGCCGGGCGATGGCCGGGATGGACTCGAAGAAGGTCACCGCCTCCGCGATCGACATCTCCAGCACCTCGGAGATGGACTTGCCCTTGTAGTGCACCTCCAGGGTCTCCCGGTTGTACCTGGCCCCGTGGCACACCTCGCACGGCACGTAGACGTCCGGCAGGAAGTTCATCTCGATCTTGATGGTGCCGTCGCCGGAGCAGTTCTCACACCGACCGCCCTTGACGTTGAAGGAGAACCGGCCCGGCTGGTAGCCGCGCACCTTCGCCTCCGGGGTGGTGGCGAACAGGCCCCTGATCTTGTCGAAGACCCCCGTGTAGGTGGCGGGGTTGGAGCGAGGAGTTCGGCCGATGGGTGACTGGTCCACCTGGATCACCTTGTCCAGGTGCTCCAGCCCCTTCAGCGCCCGGTGCTTGCCCGGCACCGCCTTCGCCCCGTAGATCTGCTTCGCCGCCGCGGTGTAGAGGATGGAGTTGACCAGCGACGACTTGCCCGAGCCGGAGACCCCCGTCACCGCGATGAACCGCCCCAGCGGGAACTCCACGTCCACCCCGCGCAGGTTGTTCTCCGAGGCCCCCACCACGGTGACCTTCTTGCCGTTGCCCGGCCTCCTGACGGCGGGCACGTCGATGCTGAGCCGCCCGGAGAGGTACTTGCCGGTCAGCGACTCCTCGGAGCTCAGCAGCTCGGTCACCGGGCCGGAGACCACCACCTCGCCGCCGTACTCCCCCGCCCCCGGGCCGATGTCGACCACCCAGTCGGCGGCCCGCACCGTGTCCTCGTCGTGCTCCACGACGATGAGGGTGTTGCCCAGGTCCCGCAGCCGCACCAGGGTCTCGATCAGCCTCAGGTTGTCGCGCTGGTGCAGCCCGATGCTCGGCTCGTCCAGCACGTAGAGCACCCCGACGAGCCCGGAGCCGATCTGGGTTGCGAGCCTGATCCGCTGCGCCTCCCCACCCGAGAGCGAGCCCGCGGAGCGCGACAGCGTGAGGTAGTCCAGGCCCACGTCCAGCAGGAATCGCAGCCGCTCCCTGATCTCCTTGACCACCCGCTCGGCGATGCGGGCGTCGCGTTCACTGAGCTGCAGCCCGTCGAGCCAGGCGAAGGCCTCCCCGATGGACAGGCCCGCCACCTCGGCGATGTTGCGTCCCTCGACGGTGACTCCGAGGGTCTCTGGCCGCAGCCTGCTGCCGCCGCAGCTGTGGCAGTGGATCTCACGCATGTAGCCGCCCCAGCGTTCCCGACCCGCGTCGGTCTCGGCCTCACTGTGTCGACGGCGCACGAACGGGATGATGCCCTCGTACTTCTGGGAGAAGGAGCGGGTCCGGCCGAAGCGGTTGCGGAAGGACACGGTGACCGCCCCCGGCACCCCGTGCAGCAGCACCTTCCGGTGCGCGGCCGACAGGCTGTGCCAGGGCGCCCGCATCTCCATGCCGTACTCCATGGCCAGGGCCTCCAGGACGTGCTCGAAGTGCCCCTTGAGGTGAGGGGTGTTCCACGGCGCGATGGCCCCGTCCAGCAGACTCAGCGACTCGTCGGGGACGATCAGCTCCGGGTCTGGCTCCAGCATGGTGCCGAGCCCGGAGCACTCGGGGCAGGCCCCCCACGGGCCGTTGAAGGAGAACTGCCTGGGCTCCAGCTCGTCGATGGCCACGTCGTGCTCGTTGGGGCAGCCCAGCTTCTCGGAGAACCGCTTCTCCCGCTCCGGGTCGTCGGCGGGCAGGTCCACGAATTCCACCCCGACCACGCCCTGGGTCAGCTGCAGCGCGGCCTCCACCGATTCGGTGATCCGCTGCTTCGCGGATTCCTTGACCACCACGCGGTCCACCACGACATCGACGTCGTGCTTGCGTTTCTTGTCCAGCGCGGGCACCTCGCTCAGGGCGTGGAGGCTGCCGTCCACCCGGACCCGGGCGTAGCCGTCGGTGATGAGCTGCCGGAAGGTCTCCTGGAACTCACCCTTGCGGCCCCGCACGATGGGGGCAAGCACCTGGAACCGGGTGCCCTCCGGCATCCCCATCAGCCGATCGACGATCTGCTGCGGGCTCTGCCTGCCGATGGCGGCCCCGCACTCGGGGCAGTGCGGGATGCCGATCCGGGCGAACAGCAGCCGCAGGTAGTCGTAGACCTCGGTGATGGTGCCGACCGTGGAGCGCGGGTTGCGGGAGGTGGACTTCTGGTCGATGGACACCGCCGGGGACAACCCCTCGATGAAGTCGCAGTCCGGCTTGTCCATCTGCCCGAGGAACTGCCGCGCGTAGGCGGACAGGGACTCGACGTAGCGACGTTGCCCCTCGGCGAAGATCGTGTCGAAGGCCAGGGAGGACTTCCCCGACCCGCTGAGCCCGGTGAAGACGATCAGCGCGTCCCGTGGCAGGTCCAGGGAGACGTCCTTCAGGTTGTGGACGCGAGCGCCACGAACGAGCAGGCCACGCGAGGAGGGTCGAGCATTCACGGGCAACCATGCTAAACCCGCAGGGCGTCGCTCCTGTGTTGCGCTGATCCGTTCCCCCGATTTTCATGAACTGATAGGTTTGCCGCCATGCCCAGCAGCACTCCTGAGCCGCACCATTCCCCCTTCGATGCGGTCCTGCGCGCCATCCGGGACCACACCCACCTGCTGCTGGGGCGCACCATCACCTACTCCGCCGACGACTGGAGCGCAGCCTCGATGCTGCCCGGCTGGACCCGCGCCCACGTCGCAGCGCACCTCATCACGGGGGCCCGCCAGCTCACCCGGATCGCCGAGCAGCTGCGGGCCGGTGAGACCCCCGACCTGCTGGACCCGAGGCTGAGCGACGAGGACGAGGTGTTGTCGATGTCGGACAGCCTCGACATGCAGATCGCCCTGGACACCACCTCCGGGGAGGTCCTCGCCGCCCTCACCGACCTGGCGGAACTGACCGGGGCCTTCCACCTGCGCGAGGGCCTCCACATCGCCGTCCATGAACTGCCCCTGGTGAGGCTGCGCGAGGTGGTGCTGCACCACTTCGACCTGGAGCCCACCGACGGCGGGGTGGAGCTGGATGCCGACATCGCCCGTCGGCTGCTGGACTTCGAGCTGACCTGCGTCAAACCTCCCATCGGACCGGTGCGGCTGGAGAGCGACGACGGCGTGGTGCGCACCATCGGCGGCGGGACCGCGATGCCCAGGCTGAGCGGCCCCGCCGGGGACCTGTTCCTGTGGGCCACCCGGGGTGCCCTGACCGACCGGGTGCAGGAGAGCTGATTCGTCTGGACAAGGCGGGGGCTGATGACGATACGATCAGGCGTTCCCAAAAGTGAGTGAAGGAAGGCCAATGACCCAGCCCCCGAATGTCCCCAACGGGCAGCCCTTCGACCCCAACAAGATTCCCACCGACCCGCAGCAGGCCGCTGCCTGGGCTCAGCAGCAGCAGGCAGCCGTCTGGCAACAGCAGCAGGCCGCGTGGCAGCAGCAGGCCGCCCAGGAGGCGCAGGAGGAGGCCCACCAGGAGTACCTGGAGCAGCAGGCCGCCGAGGCCA
>JAUNKV010000048.1 GCA_030532575.1 Propionibacteriaceae bacterium
GGTCGCCGTCGCCGTGGATCACCAGCAGCGGCACGTCGATGCTGCGGCAGTCCTGTCTCAGATCGGTGGCCCAGCTCATCACCGTGGCCGCAGCCGCATACGGGGCCGACTGGCGGGCGATCGCCACGGCCGTGGCCAAGGTCTGCTCGTCGACGGTGAGGCCGTCGTCGTTGCTGAAGAACCAGGTGCAGAACTGCTCGACGAAACCGTGGTGGTCGGCGGCGACGGAGTCCGCGATGCCCTGGAAGCCGTCCAGCGGCATCGCGCCATCGGGGTTGTCCTCGGTGATGCACAGCGCCGGGCAGATGGAACCGGACAGGATGGCCCCGGCCACGCGTTCGGAGCCCCGGGTGGCGAGGTATCGGGCCACCTCTCCCCCGCCCATCGAGAAACCGAGGAGCACAGCGTCCCTCAGGTCCAGCTGGGTGAGCACCGCATCCAGGTCCGCGGCCAGCGTGTCATAGGAGTAGTCCCCCTCCGGCTTGTCCGACTCGCCGAAGCCACGGCGGTCGTAGGTGATGACCCGGTACCCGGCCTCGGCGAACACCCTGGCATTGTCTGCGAACGCGGCCCCGGACAGCGGCCAACCGTGGATGAGCACCAGTGGTCGACCCGCGCCGGTGTCGGTGTGGTGGATCGAGATTCCATCGGGGGTGGTCAACATCGGCATCCTTGCCCTCCTTCAGAAGAGTCGATGCCGCGAGTCTACCCGCCGCGGCCCCCTCGGGTCAGAGGTTGTACCCGATGGCACGCAGCTGCTCGCGACCATCCTCGGTGATCATCTCCAGGGTCCACGGCGGCAGCCACACCCAGTTGATGGTCACCGAGGCGGCCAAACCGTCGAGGACGTAGCGCGTGTCGTACTCGATGCGGTCGGTCATCGGGCAGGTCGGCGAGGTGAGCGTCATGTCGAGCGTGACATTGCCCTGATCGTCGATGGTGACCCCGTAGAGCAGGCCGAGATCAACGACGTTGACCATCAGTTCCGGGTCCACGACGTCCTTCATCGCCTCCTCGATCTCCTCCTCGGTGGGCAGGGCGCGGGGGGCGTCGTCGTCGGGCAGCTCGTCCTTGACCAGATCGGAGGGACGGGGTTCGGGTGTGTACATCAGTTCTCCTTCGATGCCTGGGCGACGGCGTCCCTGAGCGCCGTCCATGCGAGCAGGGCGCACTTGACGCGCGCCGGGAACTTCGAGACACCGGCGAAGGCGATGGCATCCTCGAAGCGGTCCTCATCGGGGGTGATCGTCCCCTTCGAGTGCATCATCTCCAGGAAGTCGTCGTAGAGCCCGGAGAAGTGGTCGATGTCCTTGCCGATGACGAGATCGCCGAGGACGGAGGTGGAGGCCTGGGAGATGGAGCAGCCCTCACCGTCGTAGGAGACGTCGACGATGGTCCCACCGTCCAGCTGGACCCGCAGCGTCAGCTCGTCCCCGCAGGACGGGTTCACGTGGTGCACCTCGGCCTGGTAGGGGGTGCGCAGCCCACTGTGGTGCTTCTCCCGGTAGTGGTCGAGGATGATGGTCTGGTAGAGCTCGTCGAGGTTCATCTCGCTCCGAAGTAGTTGCGGGTGAACACCAGCGCATCGGCCAGGGCGTCGATCTCCTCGCGCGTGGTGTAGAGGTGGGCCGAGGCCCGGGTGGAGCTGTGGTGTCCGAGCCTCTTGTGGAGGGGGCGGGCGCAGTGGTGGCCGCCCCGGATCGCGATGCCCCGGGAGTCCAGCACCTGCATCACGTCGTGCGGGTGGATGTCTGCCAGGTTGAACGAGCAGGCGCTACCCCGCTCCACTGCCTCACTGGGCCCGAGCAGCCGCAGCCCGTCGATGGCAGTGAGCTTGTCCAGCATGTACCGGGTGATCTCCTGCTCGTGCGCGGCGATCTCGGCCATGCCGAGGTGCTGCAGCCAGTCCACGGCCGCCCCCAGCCCGACCGCCTGAGCGATGGGCGGGGTGCCCGCCTCGAACCGGTAGGGCGGCGCGGCGAAGGTGGAGCGCTCCATCTGCACCACCTCGATCATCTCGCCGCCGCCCAGGAACGGCGGCAGGCTCTCCAGCAGCTCGGCCCTGCCCCACAGCACCCCGATCCCGGTGGGACCGCACATCTTGTGGCCTGTGAAGACCACCATGTCGGCCCCGAGCGCGGTGACATCGACGGGTTCGTGGGGCACCGACTGGGAGGCATCCACCACCATCACTGCACCGACGGCGTGGGCCCTGGCCGCAATCTCGGCCACCGGGTTCCGGGTGCCCAGCACGTTGCTGACGTGGGTGATCGACACCACCTTGGTGCGTTCGTTGATGAGCTCCGGATCGCCGTCCAGGTCGAGCCTGCCCTCGTCGGTCACATCGAACCAGCGAAGCCTCGCCCCGGTGCGTTCACACACCAGTTGCCACGGCACGATGTTGGAGTGGTGCTCCATCACCGAGATCACCACCTCGTCGCCCTCCCGCAGGCGGGAACCCAAGGTGTTGGCGGCCAGGTTGAGGGCCTCGGAGGCATTCTTGGTGAAGACGATCTCCTCGGCAGAGGCAGCACCGACGAACGTGGCAATCCTCGCCCGAGCCCCCTCGTAGGCCTCGGTGGCCTCAGCCCCCAGCAGGTGCATGGCGCGGGCGACGTTGGCGTTGTGCTGCAGGTAGTGCTCCTCGATGGCCTCGACGACGGCGCGCGGCTTCTGGGAGGTGTTGGCCGAGTCGAGGTAGACCAGTGGGTACTCGCCAACGGTACGGCTGAGCACCGGGAACTGCTCCCGGATCGCGTACACGTCGTATCCCATCTCGTTCCTCCTCGCTCGGCCCGGGCTCAGCGGGCGAGCTTGATGAAGTTCTCGTAGCCCTCGGCCTCCAGCCGCTCGGCCAACTCCTTGCCGCCCTCCTCGACGATACGCCCGTCGACGAAGACGTGGACGAAGGTCGGCTCGATGTAGCGCAGGATGCGGGTGTAGTGGGTGATGAGCATCAGGGCTCGATCCCCCTGGGCGGTGTAGCGGTTCACGCCCTCCGCGACGACCCGCAGCGCATCGATGTCGAGGCCGGAGTCGGTCTCGTCGAGGATCGCGGCCTTGGGGTTGAGCAGCTCCAGCTGGGCGATCTCGTGACGCTTCTTCTCGCCACCGGAGAAGCCCTCGTTGACCGAGCGGGCGGAGAAGGACTTGTCGAGCTGCATCCCGCCCAGGGCGGCCTCGACGTCCTTGACCCAGGTGCGGATCTTCGGGGCCTCACCGTCGAGCGCGGTCTTCGCGGAGCGCAGGAAATTCGCCACCGAGACGCCGGGCACCTCGACGGGATACTGCATCGCCAGGAACAGGCCGGCGCGGGCACGCTCATCGACGCTCAGCTCGGTGAGCTCGACACCGTCGAGGGTGACCGAACCGGAGGTGATCTCGTACTTCGGGTGCCCGGCGATGGAATAGGCCAGGGTGGACTTGCCGGAGCCGTTCGGCCCCATGATGGCGTGGACCTCACCGGGGTTGGCGGTGAGATTGACCCCCTTGAGGATCTGCTTGGGACCCTCCTCGGTGAGGACGTCGACGTGCAGGTCGGAGATGACGAGCTTGGACATGGGTATCAGGACTCCTGGATGTTCGAGATGGGGTGGTCGAGATCGACCAGTATCTGGTCGCCCTCGATCCTGACCGGGTAGACGGGGACGGGTTCGGTGGCTGGCAGACAGGTGGGCCTGCCGGTGCGCAGGTCGAAGCGGGAACCGTGGAGGTAGCACTCGATGGTGTGGTCCGCCACGTCCCCCTCACTGAGTGCCACGTGGCCGTGGCTGCACAGGTTGTGGATGGCGAAGTACTCGCCCTCGTGGCGGACGATGGCCAGCTCGTGCTCGTCGATGGCCAGTGGGGTGTCCTCCACCAACTCATCAACCTGTCCGACGGCGATGAAGCTCACGAGGCAGTCCCCAGGGCCTCGGCTGCGGCCTCAAGTTCCTTCTCCACCTGCTCCTGCAGACGCTCCTCCACCTCGGCGACGCCGATGCGGCGGATGATGTCGTTGAAGAAGCCGTGGACCACCAGGCGGCGGGCCTCTGCCTCGGGGATGCCGCGGGAGCGCAGGTAGAACAGCTGGAGGTCGTCGAAACGGCCCGTGGTGGAGCTGTGCCCGGCCCCCTCGATCTCGCCGGTCTCGATCTCCAGGTTCGGCACCGAGTCGGCGCGGCAGCCGTCGGTGAGCACGAGGTTCTTGTTTGCCTCGTAGGTCTCGATGCCCTCGGCCACCTTGCGGATCAGCACGTCGCCGATCCACACCGAGTTGGCCCCCTCGCCCTGCAGCGCGCCGCGGTAGTCCACGTTGGACTTGGTGCGCGGCGCATTGTGGTCCACGAAGAGGCGGTGCTGGACGTGCTGCCCGGCATCGACGAAGTAGAGGCCGTACTGCTCCAGCTCACCTCCCGGACCGGCGAAACGCGCGTTCTCCTGGAGGCGGATCACGTCACCGCCGAGCGAGGCCTGGACGGTGCGCACCCGGGCGTCACGTCCGACCTCGAGGCTGATCTGGCCGCCGTGGCGGGCATCGGCCTCCCAGTCGTTGACGAAGACGAGGTTGACCTCCGCCCCGTCACCGACCCGGATGTCGTACTTCGCGGCGTAGGAACCGGAGCCCTTGTAGTGGAACACGATGGTGGCACGGGCATGGGTTCCGACCTCCAGCACGAAGACCTCGGCGGCCTCGCCTCCGTTCCCGGTGCCGACGTGGACGTTGGCCTGCTCGAGCACGACCTCAGCTGGGATACGCATGTGCGCCAGCTCCGCGCTACGGGCCACTGCCAGGGCGGCGACACGATCCACCGGCGGTTCGACAGCGAGTTTCGGCAGTTCGCTGATGGGCCGCAGGGTGAACTCGACTCCCTCGGGAGTCTCCCCCTCCCAGGTCAGCCCCGGCAGGGTTTCCCCCTCAGCCAGTAGGTTCGCGAACCGCTTGAGCGGGGTGAACCGCCAGATCTCCTCCAGCCCGGTGGGCTTCGGGTGGTCGGCGACATTCCACGACGGGGTGGGGTGCAGGTGGGAGGCGACGGTCTCGACGGCGCCGACCACGTTCGGTGCAGCAGTGGTGCTCAACTTTTTCTTCCTCTTTGTCTTCCTCAGGGGCCGGGCTCAGCCGACCGCACCTTCCATCTGCAGCTCGATCAGCCGGTTGAGCTCCAGGGCGTACTCCATCGGGAGCTCCTTCGCGATGGGCTCGACGAAGCCCCGCACGATCATCGCCATCGCCTCGTCCTCCTCCATGCCGCGGGACATGAGGTAGAACAGCTGGTCGTCGGAGACCTTGGAGACCGTGGCCTCGTGGGCCATCGACACGTCGTCCTCACGGACATCGACGTAAGGGTAGGTGTCGGAGCGGGAGACGTTGTCCACCAGCAGGGCGTCACACTTGACCGAGGATGCGGAGTGGTGAGCCCCGGCCTCCACCTTGACCAGGCCCCGGTAGGAGGCGCGACCGCCGCCGCGGGCCACCGACTTGGAGATGATCGACGACGAGGTGTGCGGGGCGCAGTGCACCATCTTGGACCCGGCATCCTGGTGCTGTCCCTCACCGGCGAAGGCAATGGAGAGGGTCTCACCGCGGGCGTGTTCCCCCATCAGGTAGACCGCCGGGTACTTCATGGTGACCTTGGAGCCGATGTTGCCGTCGATCCACTCCATCGTGGCGCCCTCCTCGCAGATGGCGCGCTTGGTGACGAGGTTGTAGACGTTGTTGGACCAGTTCTGAATGGTCGTGTAGCGGCAGCGAGCCCCCTTCTTGACGATGATCTCCACCACGGCCGAGTGCAGGGAGTCCGAGGAGTAGATGGGGGCGGTGCAGCCCTCGACGTAGTGGACGTAGGCGTCCTCGTCCACGATGATCAGGGTCCGCTCGAACTGGCCCATGTTCTCGGTGTTGATCCGGAAGTAGGCCTGGAGCGGGATGGTGACGTGAACCCCCTTGGGCACGTAGACGAAGGAGCCACCGGACCACACTGCGGTGTTGAGGGCTGCGAACTTGTTGTCCCCGGCGGGGATCACGGTGGCGAAGTGCTCCTGGAACAGCTCCGGGTGCTCCTTCAGTGCGGTGTCGGTGTCGAGGAAGATCACGCCCTGGCGCTCCAGCTCCTCGTTGATCTTGTGGTAGACCACCTCGGACTCGTACTGCGCGGCGACACCGGCGACCAGGCGGGCCTTCTCGGCCTCCGGGATGCCGAGCCGGTCGTAGGTGTTCTTGATGTCCTCGGGCAGGTCGTCCCAGGTCTGGGCCTGCTTCTCGGTGGAGCGGACGAAGTACTTGATGTTGTCGAAGTCGATCTCGTCCAGCTCGGCACCCCACTGCGGCATGGGCTTCTTGTCGAAGAGCTTGAGCCCCTTCATGCGCAGGTCACGCATCCACTGCGGCTCGCCCTTCAGCTCAGAGATGTTCGCGACCACAGCCTCACTCAGACCACGCTGTGCTGCAGCACCGGCGGCATCGGAGTCGTGCCAGCCGTACTGGTAGCCGCTCAGGGCCTCCAGATGCTCGTCCTGCGTGGCACCGAGTCCCGGGGCCTGGGGGGTGGTCGTCATATGGTCACTTCCTAGTCTTGTTCTGGATGACGGGGTTGGGGACGTGGGTGGTGCAGACACCGTCGCCGTGGGCGATGGTCGCGAGCCGCTGAACGTGGCTGCCCAGCAGGCGGGAGAACAACTGGGTCTCCACCTCGCAGAACTGCGGATACTCGGCTGCGACGTGCGCGACGGGGCAGTGGTGCTGGCACAGCTGGTCACCGGATCGTACCGGTTTGATCGATGGCGCGTAGTTCGCGCCGAGCGCCTGGGTGAGAGCGTCGATCGGGGACAGTGACGGATCCTCAGCACGCAGCTCATGGAAACGTTTCTCGATCTCATCGACGTGTTCGGCCGCGAGATCGTGCATGGCCTGCGGTCCTGCTGCTTCGACGAGGTGCCGGATGGCGGCGATGGCCAGTTCGTCGTACCCCTGGTGGAAGTCCGCCCGCCCGGCATCAGTGAGGAAGAAGACCTTTGAAGGGCGTCCCCGGCCTCGGCCACCGTAGACCCGTTGCTCCCGCGAGTCCAGGGAACCGGCCTCGATGAGGGCGGTGAGGTGCCGCCGAATCGCGGCGGGCGTGAGATTGAGACGATCCGCCAGCTCGCGCGCCGTCGACGGTCCGTGTTCGAGCACGGACCGGATCACACGTTCGCGCGTGGAGTGGTCGGACTCGCGCGCCGCTTGGCTCATGACACTCCCCCTCCCGGCGATTTTACCTACGCCAGTCTTGCGGAATCAGTGCAGCCTATCAAGAAAGGGGACCCTAATTCCTGCTCGGCCCCCAGCCTGCGCGCCTGGCCCGCTCACTGATGATTCTCCGTCCACACGCGCTCAGGGTGGGTGCCCAACCTCGTTGGGTACCCACCCTGAGCGTGTTGCCCTGAGTCTGGAACTCAGGAACCGCCGCCAGCGGAGAAGATGTTGTTGGCGATCGTCTCCAACTGCTGACGTAGTTCCTCGAGCTCCTGGGTGGCCTTGTCAAGAGCCGCCTTGGTCTCAGGCCAGGTGGTGCTCCGGAAGGTCTCGGCCAGAGGACCGTCCCAGTTGTTGGGGTCCGAGAGGATCTGGCCCTGCGCGTCCAGGGAGTTGATCTGGTCGGTGAGCCCGCCGGAGATGATGGACTGGGTCTGCCGAATGGCCGTCTTGGCCGCTTCGGTTGAGAGAACGCGAGACATGTGACTCCTATCAGATGTCGGTGGAATCCCCTACGCAGACGCGAAGCGGATTGCGGACGGGCCCCACGTTACCAACCCGAGGGGTCACCCTCAGTCGTTACCGACAAAAAGAGGTCAGTTCCTGCGGGCCGTGATGACGAACTCGTTGCTGGTGATGAACGAGAAGTTACCCACCTGGGCGTTCACCCGGCAGGACGGGGAGATCGACACCGTGGAGACGGTGAGACCATCCGGTGAGACCCGCAGCGCTCCCCCACAGCCGTCAGCGAACCGCACCCCCGACTCGCCTGCGATGGCGGTCAACATGCTCGACGGCTTCCCCACGGAGGGCGAGTGGAACAGTGGGTTCAGTTCATCCGCACCTGAGGGCCACACGGGCAACAGGGTGAGCTCGAGCGGCACCTGACTGAAAACCCGTGGCGGCGCCACCAGCTGAATCCCCTTCATCCGTTGGACGGGGTAGGCGGTGGTGTGGAGGCCACCATCGGTGATGATCGCCTGGGTACTGCTCGACAGGGTGGAGAGCCATCTGTCGAGTTCCTGGCTGGTTGGCTCCGTCTCGACCGGAAGGGTGGCGGTGACCGTCTCTCCCCCCTGAGCGGGAAGAGGCTGCGGGGTCACACTCCAACCGCAGCGAACAGCGATCCCCGTTGCCGACGGGCTGTGCGCCGCCCCTGCATCGTCCGCCCAGGTCACCTTCGCACAGCCCGGATCCTCACCGAACGCTGGAACCACCTCGAGGAAGGGACCGGTCAGCGGGGAGTTCTGCGCGCTGTAGCGGATCTCGAGGCGGATCTGCTTCAGGGATGCGTCATAGGTGGCCGTGCGAGCCACGGTGAGGCCGGTGGGCAGTGGTTGGTCCGCCTTGGTCGCGCTGAGGGGCGCGCTGGCCTCCGCTGCTTTCCGCTCCGCCTGGGAGCTCAGGACCCGGGGGATGATGAGTGCCGCCGCCCCACCGATCACGATCACGGCGGCCACGATGAGGGCGATGAGTCTGCCTCGGCTCAGCTTCCCGGTTGTTTCCTCCGGCGCTTCCACGGTCGGCCTGCTCGGCGCCAGTTCCTGGAGCGGTTTCAGCACGGTGTCACTCGCGGAATGTCCCAGGGTTGGCGCCGATGCAGGTGAGGCCGGGGTGCCCGGGGAAACGCCGGGAAGGAGCCTGGGCGTCACCCCCTTGAGGATCGTTCCCTGACGCAGCTCGTTCTCTGGTGTCGGTTCCAACGGCGGCAGGTCCTTGCACTCGGGCAGGAGCTCGCCCAGTTTTCCAGCGGCCTCGGCCGCTGTCGGGCGTTCGTCGGGATCCTTCGCCAACATGAGCTTGAGCACTTCGGCAAGGGGCTCGGGAACCGGCAGCGGAAGGGGCATCTCGGTGAGGTGGCGCAGGCCGATGGCCATCGCGGTGCCGCCATTGCCGAAGGGGGTGCGCCCTGCCAGAAGTTCGTAGAGCGTGATGCCTGCGCTGTAGACGTCGCTGGCTGGTTCCGCCTGCCCGGTCTCGATGAGCTCGGGGGCCATGTAGGCCGGGGTTCCGATCCCGGAGGTGGACGAGGACCCACCGTCGCCGACGATCCGGGCGATCCCGAAGTCGGAGAGCTGCACATCCTCCTGGTCCAGGTCTCCCCACGTCTCCGACAACAGGATGTTGTCAGGCTTCACGTCCCGGTGCACGACCTGTTGCTCATGGGCATGGGCCAAGGCCTCCAGGACCCGCTGCATGATCCCGACCGCTGCGGCCGGAGGCACGGTGCCGAGCTCGCTCAGCACCTGCCTGGCGGATGAGGGCAGGAAGTCCATGACGATGGCCAGCTGGCCGTCATCGACGATCAGCTCACGCACCTTCACCACACAGGGATGTTCCAGCCCGGTCAACAAGGAGCGCTCAGCGACGAATCGGGCCACCACCTCGTTGTCACGGGCGTGCTGCACGTGCAGGACCTTCGCAGCGACGGTCTCCTCGCTGCGGATGTCGATTGCCCGCCAGACCTCGCCGGAGGCTCCCACACCCACTGATTCCAGCAGCCTGTGGTTGGCTCCCAGTGGGGTTCCCTGCTCCACGGGATGTCCTTCCTGAAGTGGCCTCATGGTAGCCGTCCCCGGCACACCACGGCTCAGCGCGGTCTCACGACAGGCCTCGGCTTCTTGTTGGCCTCCGTAAGCGTTACTGTATCAACATCAACGTATGTGAACTGTCGTAAGGAGGCTCAGGGTGCGCGCTCGCTCTTCTCACAGAGGTCGGCGTTGGCTGTTCCGAGGTCTTGCGGCCGTGTTGACCATTGGAGTCCTGCTCCTGGGAGGAGTCGCTGACAAACCTGCCACTCCCCAAGCCGTGACCGAGGTGCCCAGGGATGCCTCGGTCATCCTCCAGACGGTCAACCTCCAGATGGGTCCCGACGGCACCATCCGCACCATCACCTCGGATGCCGTGGCCGAGAATCCTGAGCGGAAGAAGTCCACGCATGTGCAGAACCAGTACAGTGCTGCAGATTTTGCCAAGGACCTGCCATTGCGGCTGACCACGAGCTATCGAACTGACAACGGCCAGGGGACGAACCTGGCCGACCTCGCAGGCCACACCGGCCGCGTGGTCATCGAGTTGAAACTTCAGAACCTCACCCTTCGGCCGACCAACGTCGCCTACGACGCCGGTGGACGCAGCCTGCAGGAACAGGCACTCGTGGGCGCCCCGATGACCGTCTTCGCCTCCACCACCCTGCCGGGCGTCGTCCCCTCCGCAGTCGTCCTCGAGGGCGAGGAGCAGGACGCATCCTCGACCAACGGTGTGCTCGCACAGCTTCCGGATGGCAGCACCTCGGTTCAGTGGGCCTCCCTCCTCGCCCCTCCTGCAACAGCGGACTCCACCACCTTGCGTCTCGTGGTCGAGGCCCAGGACATGCAGGTACCCCAGTTCGACCTGAGTGTGCACCCCGGTCTGGTCAGCGACCCCCGCGCCTCCTTCCTGGGGAGCTCAACGGAGTCGGAGACCGAGCTGCTGAAACGCACCGTGGCCCTGGCGGGCGATGTCCAGTTGGTCCTGGACGACGTCGGTGAGTCCATCACCGAACTCCGCAAGGTCCTTGCCACCTCGACCGAGACCTTCGGGGCCGACGCGGTGGCGGGGTTGAAGCAGACGAACCAGCAGGTCGAGAGTTCCACCCAGGCCCTCGTGCAACAGCTGCAGGGACTGCAGAACAGCTTGGACACCCAACTCGCCCAGACCCAGTCCGCCATGCTGAGCACCCTGCAGCAGGGCGTCGAGTCCATGTCGGGGTTGCTCGGCGATCCCAGCCGCACAGCAGCCCCCACACCACCTCAGGGCAGCACGGCAGGCTGCTCAGGCGAGCTGCCGCAGACTTCGAGCGACGGCAGCATCGCCGGTCTCATCAGCCAGGTCTCCGCGCAGCTCGATCACTACGCCACCGCGTCCGAGGCGTGTCGTGATGCCGTGCGTGAGTCCATCCTCGCCTCGCTGGGCCCCGAGGACCCGAGTCAGGAAGGGGCCTGCCCGGCACCCCCGACAGTGGGCAGCATCCACGACCCTGGAACCGGTGCGGTGCAGCCGGAGCAGGAGGAGCGTCAGGTTCCGGTGACCTGCGCGCTGTGGGAGGCCCGGACCAGTGCACAGCAGAGCATCACCAAGCAGTTCGGTGAGGACCGTGACGCCCTGCTCATGACCTTGAGACCGGAGAGCCTCGACGAGACGTACGCCACCCACAAGGAGCTCGGAGAAGCCCTGAAACTGGTGAACGAGCGTGTCACGGCACTCGATGAGGGCATCACGGAGCCAGATGTGAAGGCGCTGAACGAAGCCCTGCAGGATTTCTCGAAGCAGCTCACCAAGGTGGAGTCCTGGCTGGAGAAGCAGCACGAGTTCGCCACCTCCGAGCAGGAGAAGAGCGCCCGGATGGGCAAGCAGAACCGCGAAGCCGCGCAGGAGCTGTGCAATTTCATCCGGAACCGTGAGGAGCCGGATCCAGAACTGGCTCGGGTCTACGGTTCCCTGACCGATGAGCCTTGCCTGCTGGCCGACGGAACCGAACTGAAGGTCCCCACCGACCAGGGCTCCCGCTCCCTGCAGGAACAGTTGACCCAGCAGCACAAGGCCTGGGGCACCATGTCCTCGGAGATGGCCCCCGGCGGGGAGGACACCACAGGACACGCTCTCGTGGCGAAGATGCGTTCTGCTGAGCAGAAGTTGTCCGAGCAGGTGACGGCCCTCGAGCAGCTGGAGGACGACAACGGCGACGCCGCGAAGTCGGCACGTGACGCCCTGAAGGAGTCGTTGGGCACGCTGGAGACGACGAACACGAAGTTGGGCGAGGATCTCGACCGACTTGCCGCCGCCCAGAAACAGTCCCATGAGGACCTGCAGAAGACCTTCGACCAGGTGATCGGCGAGGTTGACCAGGAGCTGGCTGAGGCCTTCGATCCGACGATCCGCCAGATCAGGGCCACTGGTGAGCGGACAGCTGACACCTGGGACCGCTCGGCCATGGCCTCCGCCAAGAACCTGCGTGAGACCTCCAAGGAACTGTCCGCCGCAGGCAGCCAGACCATCGAGGAGCGCGCCCAGGCGCTGCGGGAGAGCAGCGACGGAGCAACCCTGTTCATCTCGGACCAGCTCAGCCTCGGCGGGCAGGCGTTGGCGGAGAACCTGGGCAACTCCGCCCAGGACATCGACGGGACACGGGCCCAGTTGGTGCTGGACCTCCAGAACGCCCTGGCTGATCTGGGTGATCCCACCGTGGACGGTGGCGGTCTGCTCGGAACGATGGCGACGTCCACCGCTGCTGCGGCCACAACCGACGAGCAGGTCACCCTCGCCACGTCGGCGACGACCTCGTTCGCCAATGTCCGCAGCGAGGACGTCAGTGGTCTCGCCAAGCGGCGCGCGGTGTTCCTGTCCTCCCTGGAGGTCGTCGACACCTTGCCGTTGTTCCACCTGGACGCCCCCTCCGCAGTACAGACCACCACGGTCTACACCATCCAGATCCGTCCGGGGCAAGGCTGACGTGTCGGTGAAACGAATGATGACCGGGCCAGCTTCGGCCCGACAGGTGGTTCTCCTCACCCTACGCCCCTTGGCCGTGCTGCTCGCGGTGATGATCTGTGTGGGGTGCACCAGCCAACAGGAGGAGCCAGCGCCTTCATTCACCGCCGTCGCCGCCCCGCCGCTGCCCGTGGCTCTGAAGGCCGAGGGGCTTGAGGGACAGATGCGGATCGGGGTGGTCGTGACCCTGAGTTCCTCCCCCGGGGAGGGTGCGGACTGGGTGCTCGCCGCCGAAGGGGTCAAGGTGGCCGCGGAGCGATTCCGGTTGGGCGGACATGACGTCGAGGTTGTCGTGGCGGACGACCACGGCACCGCTGCGGGCAGCAGCGAGGCCGTCGCCGAGCTCGTCTCCCAGGGCGTTTCGGGCATCATCCTGGCGACCTCGGGAACCCACGTGGTGGATGCGGTGGCCGCAGCCAAGGAGCACAACACCGCGGTACTCCTGCCCTATCTCACCGAGGACAGGTATCTCACGGATGGCGCATGGGCCACAGGAGTGCTGCGCTCCAGTCACGATGCCGCCTTCCTGGAGACCCTTGAGGTCATGGGGGCCGGGCATGTGATCCAGGTCACGGCTCCGGGAACGATCAAGCCGGTGGGCTTCACCCCGAAAGCGGACGTGTACTTCGACCCGGGCGCCCAGGATGACACCGAATTCCGCAAGGAACTGGCTGCCGCTGCCGCCGAGGGGGCCGATGCCATCGTGATCCTCGGTGACGCCAACACCTCGGCATTGGCCACTGCCTCTGTCCGCAGCGCTGGTCTCGGCCTTCCCATCCTGCTCACGAACTCCGCCACCAGCCCGTTGTTCTCCACAGCGCTCCTGGAGAGGACCGGCAGCCTGGGCGGCACCTACTGGACCGTGGGGCTGGGCACCGACGATCCCGCTGCGTCCCGACAGGACATCACCGGACGTTCCGTCACGGCGTTCCTCAGCGCTGTCCGCAGCACTGCCCAGAACCCGGAGGCAACCCGTTACTTCGAGCCCTCGCCCTTCTCCGACGTTGCCTACGCCGCTGATGCCGCCAGCCATGACGCAGCCGTCGTTCTGGTCACGGCAGCGTCGAAGGCCGAGAGCACCGATGCGGAGAAGGTTCTGTCGGCCCTGCCCGGCCTGGCGGTGACCCATGAGCAAGGTCTGGTGGGTCCGTCCCTGAACTTCTCGCGCCCGGCCGCCCTGGTCGGTGGCGATCCGGTTCCGCTCGTCGGCACGACGGATCACGTGACCGATCGCCCGGGGCAGGTGCCCATGCTGCGATGGTTCGAAGCGGCGAGGAACTCCTGAGCCATGCGGGTGGCGATCGAATGGGACGGTGTGGTCCACGAACAGGATCTGCTCACCGTTGCAGGGACGACGACGTTGGGAGCGCTCGTCACACATGTGACCGGCGCCTCCTTGCCCGATGAAGAACTTGTCCATGTCGGGGACAAGGTGTTCCGCGCGGACACTCCGCTCGACGAGGTCCGGCTGCTGGAGGCGGTGACGATCTCTCGCCACCCGGTACCGGTTCCCGAACCTCCCTCCGGGTGGCATCTGCGGCTGGGAGGCAGCCTCACCGCGGGCCAGGTGGTTCCCCTGGTGACCGGCCGCCCCAGCATCGTCGGCCGCTCCCCCAAGGCAGACATCCCCCTGGAGTCGGGCAGTGTCTCCTGGGGCCACGCCTCGCTCGAGGTGAGCGACGATGTCGTGCAGGTCCGGGACACCGAGTCAACGAATGGCACTCTCGTCGACGGTTCCCTGGTCGAGGGAGAGGACCCCTTGGAGGCCCCCGACGGTGCGGTCATCGTCGCTGGCGGCAACGCCTTGACCCTCAGCTCAGGTTTCCAGGAGAACCTGGCTCCCCGCCCGGGAACGTTGCCCAACGTCACCCCGGTCGGCACCGTCCCCTTCAACCGTCCGCCCCGTCCGGGAGAGCATCCCGAGCCGGAGGAGTTGAGCGTTCCGAAACGCAAAGAGGTCAACATCCAGAGCCGGTTCCCGATCATCATGGTCCTGTCGCCGCTGCTCATGGCTGTCGTGATGGTGAGTGTGATGGGGAGCTGGCGCTACGCCCTCATCGCGGGGCTGTCACCGCTCATGGCGGTCGGCTCCTACTTCGATCAACGCTCACGCGGGAAACGGGAACGGCGCAACGCCACCGAGAAGTTCGAGCAAGAACTTGATGAGTTGCGTTCCAGGATGCGGGAGACCTCGTTGGAGGAACGCGCCCGGATGCAGGACCTGGTGCCGGATGTGGCGACGGTGCGGCTGCGAGCGACCCTGCCCACCACCAGGCTGTGGGAGCGCCGTCACGGCACAGCGGACTTCCTGGCACTGCATGTCGGGCTCGGGAACGTTCCCTGGTCTCCCCCGTTGGCCGATCGTTCGCCGTCCCATCGCGACGAGGAGGTGAAGCAGGTCATCGCGGATGCGGTGATCCCGGCTGCGCCGGTCGTAGCTGACCTTTCCAAGGCCGGTGTGGTCGGGATCGTCGGCAACCGTGAAACTGCGTTGGCCCTGGCCCGTTCCCTGCTGACTCAGGCCGTCACCCACTGCGGCCCGGCAGATCTGACGGTTGGCGTGTTCGTCGACCCCGGGCGTGAGCAGGAGTGGGAATGGGCCAAGTGGCTTCCCCACACCCGGATGCTCCACTCCCCCAACGGGGACCGGTGGCTGAGCCATGAGCGTGCTCGAAGTGATGCCCTGCTGCGCACGATCCGGGATTCCGCCCAGAGTTTCTCCACCCCCACGCTACTGCTCCTGCTGGACTCCGACGTCCTGACCGAGGGACGGGAGTCCACAGCCCGGCAGCTTCTCGGGCAGGGGCGCGAACAACGACCCAGCAGCAGCGGGCCCGCGTTGCTGGAGATCTCAGGGATCGTGATAGCCCCAACCCTGGAGCAGCTTCCCGCGATGTGCACCTCCATCATCACGGTGGGCGATGACGCCGAGTGGCGCATCTCGTACCCGGAGCACCGGGTGGAGATCGACGAGGTCATCGGGAGTGGCGTGAGTCCCGCGGTGGCCAGGGAGATCGCGATGAGTCTGGCGCGTTTCGAGGACCCCGAGCTGTTCATGCCCGGTGCCGCGATTCCTCGCATGACCCGGCTCAATCCCCTGCTGGGTGTGCGCCGTCTCACAGCTGAGGACATCCTGGAGTTCTGGGGGCGTTCACGGGACTTCTCGACACCGATCGGGGTCGGGGAGAAGGGGACGTTCGAGCTCGATCTGGTGCGTGACGGCCCCCACGGCCTCGTCGGAGGCACCACGGGCTCCGGCAAGTCGGAGTTCCTGCGCTCGTTGGTCAGCGGTCTGGCGGCACGTCACGACCCGACACGTCTGACATTCATCCTCATCGACTTCAAGGGTGGTGCAGCGTTCAAGGCCTTGGAGCAGCTGCCTCACACCATCGGCACGATCAGCAACCTCGACACCCAGTTGGCGGAGCGGGCGTTGCTCGCGCTCGAGGCCGAGATGCGCTACCGCATGGAGAAGTTCGCTGCTGCTGGTGAGGGCGTGGACAACCTGGATGCCTACTGGGCGACCAATCCGAGTGAGCCCATGCCGAGGCTGCTCCTGGTCGTCGATGAGTTCGCCATGCTGGCGAAGGACTACCCCGACGTGCTGAGCGCTCTGGTGAGCGTGGCGGCGGTGGGTAGGACCCTGGGCGTTCACATGATTCTGGCCACACAGCGTCCTGCCGGTGTGGTGAACAACGACATCCTGGCGAACACCAACCTTCGGGTGGCTCTCAGGGTGCAGAGCCGGGAGGACTCCTCCAACGTGATCGGTGTCCCCCACGCATCCGCCATCGGTCGGGAGCAGCGTGGGCGCGCCTACGTCAAGCTCGGCGAGGAGGACATCACCCCGGTGCAGACAGCCCTGGTGACCGGGCGTGTGGAGGAGGAGGAAGTCATCGAGCTGGAGCTGTCCGAGGTGGTCTTCGGCCCGCCCCCGCCTCCACCGTCACACAAACCGTCGAAGTCCAAGTCGGATGACACCGACATGGATGAGCTGATCGACGCCATCGTCGCGGCGAATGCGCAGCGCGGCTATGGCCGTCCGCGCAAGGTCTGGCCGGAGGCCTTGGGAGAGCGTGTGCAGCTGGCTGGTTTCGGGGAGCCGACACACGAGGACATGCCGGTGGTGGGTGGTGTGCGGGACAACCACGTGTGGTTCGCCGTCTCCGACGACCCGAGCAACCAGCGGCAGATTCCTGCCGGCTGGGATTTCGAGCGGGGGAACCTCATCTGTGTGGGTATTCCCGGCTCCGGCACCACGACAACCCTCGCCAGCATCGCGCTCGGCATGTGTGCTCATTTTGCGCCGCACGAACTGGATCTCGTGCTCTTCGACGTCTCGAACCGGGACCTGGAGCCGTTGAAGGCGCTACCCCACACGATCGCCTATGTCGGCCCCGGGGCAGCCGCACGTGAGGAGCAGACCCGGTTGTTGAAGTACATCCGCGAGGAGTTCGACAGGCGCAGCGCCAGCAGCGCGTCGCATCGCAGGCTGTTGGTTCTGATCGACGGTATGGCAACCCTCCGTGAGGAGTACCAAGACTACACGGGGCAGCCCCTTCTGGAGGGTCTGTACCGGGCCTACGCGGATGGGGTGGATGTCGGTATCCACATCGTCGTGGCAACCACGAGGGCCAAGACCATCCCACCTGCGATGGATGAGGTCACCACGCAGAAATGGCTGTTCAAGCTGGCGGACCAGTACGACTACGCCAATTCCGGCCTACGCCGTGAGGACGCTCCGCTGGGGGGTCCTGGGCGTGCGGTGCTGACGGAGACGAAGCTGCAGACCCATGTCGCCACCCCTGCGGGGTCACTGTCCGAGGCCGTGGCACAGGTGACGGCGCAATATTCTGATGCGCTTGTGAAGCAGTCGGTGGTGGGAAGATTGCCCGAATCGATCACCCCGGAGGACCTGGATGCCACTGCTGTCCTCACCAGCGAACCCTGGCAGCTGCCGGTGGGGTTGCGGGCCTCCGATCTGCAGCCACACTTCCTGGAGTTGTTCGAGGGGGAACATGCGATCATCGCCGGTCCGGCCCGCTCCGGAAAGTCGTCGGTGTTGCTGGCGATCGCCGAGGGGGCGCGGGCCACGTCACCGGATTTGAAGGTGCTTGGCCTGTGCACGCGACGCTCTCCCCTCGTCACCGCATCAGGACTGGACCAGGTGGCTGACTCCCCCGATGGCGCAACAGCACTCATTGCGGCGATCAGGTTGCACAGCGGACCCGTGCTGCTCCTGATCGACGACGCGGAACGCTTCCCGGACACCGAGAAGACCCTCGGTTCGCTGGTTGAGAATCCGCCTGCGAACCTGCACATCGTCGCGTCGGGGCGCTCCGATGAGCTGCGTTCGCTGTACAACCACTGGACCAAGACCATGCGGAAGTCGCGCTGCGGCATCCTGCTGCAGCCCAACGTCGACTTCGACGGCGAGCTGCTCGGGGCCCAGCTCCCCCGACGCGCCCCTGTCCGCGTCACCACGGGACGCGGCTACGCCTGCTCGGGCGGCACGGTGGAGCTGATCCAGGCGATCCAACCACGTGGGCAGGTCGGCTGACCGGCCCCTGTGCTAACATGATGCCTGCAACTCCGCTCAGCGACAGTTCGACCCAGCGCTCACCTCGAGGCACAACCCGTCTCGTACCTCACCGAGGAGGGCAGAGGCCCACTGGGGGGCGCGGTACCGCACATTTCTTGTCCACGAAGAACAGGAGCACACCGTGAATGATGTGATGAAGGGCATTGACGATGATGTGCGCTTCAATCATGAGTATGCTGATGCGTTGATCAAGGCGTGTGATGATGCTGCGGATTTGAT
>JAUNKV010000049.1 GCA_030532575.1 Propionibacteriaceae bacterium
GGTGATCCGCTCGGTCGGGGTGCTCGGCCGTGAGCTCGGGGAGACGCTCGCCCCGATGGAGCCGTCGTCGATCACCACCTGGAGCCTCGAGCCGGTGCAGGTCCACGCCTGGACGACGGGGCGACGCGGCGGCACCACCCGGTGCTCGGCCAGCGCACGCGGCACCATCACCTTCCACGACCTCCAGGCGTTGGCGGACTTCTGCCTGGCCTGGGCGGAGCGTGAGGGCGTCGAGCTGGAGGGCACCAGCTGGGAGCTCACCCCTGAGACCGAGGAGCGGCTGGAGACCGAGCTGCTGACCGACGCCGTGCACAGGGCCAGGCGGCGGGCCGAGATCATGGCCGCCGCCTCCGGGGCCAAGGTCACCTCCTGCCGGGAACTGTCCGACCACTGGCGCGACTCGCCGAGGATGAAGGGCGAACCACTGATGGCGGTGGCGTCGTCGATGAGGAAACACTCCGGTGCAGCACCCGAGGCCCGCCCCGAGGACATCCGCCGCGCCGTGACGGTCCACGCCGTCTTCGAGGCGGAGTGACTCATGCCTGAGCCGCAGCTCGGCCGCGCCCGCCTCGTCGCCCAGGGCCTCGTCACCCGGGATTTCAAGACGCCGGCCAAGGTGGCCGAGGCCTTCGGGGCGCACCAGGGCCAGGACCTGCCCGGGGTGCTGGCCTCGCTGGCACTGCGAACCAGGGGCGGCATCGACGACGTGCTCGCGGCCTTCGCGCGGGGCGAGATCGTACGCGGCTACCCGATTCGGGGCACCGTGTTCGCGATGGCGGCCCGTGACGCGGCCTGGATCACCGAGCTGTGCGTCGGTCCGGGGCTGCGGCAGTCGGTACGGTTGCTGGCCTCCCGTGGCCTGGTGGAGGAACACCGGCAGCGCAGCGAGGAGATCGCCCGGGAGGTGTTGGCAGACGGGCCGCGACCGCGCGCCGAGCTGAACGAGCACTGGGCGGCGGCCGGGCTCTCGGAGGCGCAGGGCGCGAACTACCACCTGCTGACCCACCTGATCTCGGCCGGGGTGCTGTGTCACGGGCCGATCATCGACGGCGACCAGCACATTGTGCTGTGCGAGGCCTGGCTGCCTCCCGGCTCAGACCTCGAGGGCCGGTTCAACGGGGACCGCGAGGCCGCCGTCGCCGAACTGCTTTGTCGATATCTCACCTCCCGGGGACCTGCGACGCTGCGGGACTTCCACTGGTGGTCGAAGCTGCCGATCACCGAGATCAGGCGGGCCTTCGCGCTGGTCGCGGACCGCTTCGAGGAGGTCGAGGGGGAGCGGTTCCAGCGGGTGGGGCTCGCCGAGGAGGTCAACCGCGCGGGTCGGGCCGCGTCGGCCCCGCTGCTGCTGCCGGGCTTCGACGAGTTCATCCTGGGCTACCAGGACCGGCTGTTCGCGATGTCCGAGGCCGAGCACGAACGCCTGGTGCCGGGCAACAACGGGATGTTCCGCCGCAGCGTCGTGGTCGGGGGCCAGGTGGTGGGGACGTGGAAACGCGCCGGGTCGCCGTCGCGCCGTCGCTTGGAGATCGAGGAGTTCAAGCCCTTGGCACAGCGCACTCTGGGGGTTGTGGAGAAGCTCTTCGCCAAGTTCCCGTTCCACGGCGGGTGAGCGCGGGGTGGCTTGCGCTGCGGGTCAGCGGCGTTCGATGCGCTCCAGCTTCACGTGGCCCAGCTCGAAGGGGGCGAGGTCGGCCCAGTCGCCGTCGAAGGTGAACTCGGTGAAGGTGGCGGTGGGGTACCAGCACTGCAGGGCGTCGGCCTCGCGGGGGTTGGAGGCGTGGCTCAGCTGGGCGGCGAGCCCCGGGATGGTGGGGGCGTGGCCGACGACGATCAGGCCGGTGACCTGCGGGTCGGTCTCGCTGATGTGGCGGAGCATGGTCTCCGTGCCGTCGAAGTAGAGCGCGTCCAGGAACTCAGCCGGGACGTCCAGGCCGAGTGCGGCGAAGGTCTGGCGGGTACGGGTGGCGGTGGAGACCAGTGCGTACTGCAGGCCCAGATCGCGCAGCATCAGCCCGGCCTCCTGCGCATCCTGCACCCCGCGCGGCAGCAACTGACGGGCGTGGTCCCCGCCGGGGTTGCTGCCCTCGGTCTTCGCGTGGCGCATCAGCACGAGTCGTCGCATGGCGCAACTCTACCGAGCCGGGAGATACCGAAGGTCGGCCGAGGAGATCGCGCAGCGAATCGAAGACTTGCAATGAAGCGAATCGAAGACTTGAGGGTCAGCGAATCAAAGAGCAGGGGGTCAGCGAATCGTGGACTTGGCCCTTTCGTGGGGGTACCATCGAGGTCATGGAAAGGCTGATCGAACGTGCTGTGGCGCCGTGGGCACGTGAGGTCTTGGCCACCGTGCCGATCCTCACCGTCGAAGGTGCACGCCAGACCGGCAAGTCCACCTTGGCAGGGATGCTCACCGGGGGTACCGATGCGCTGCTGGTCTCCCTCGACGACCGGGACGCCCGGGCCTTTGCCGAGCGGGACCCAAAGGCCTTCGTCGAGCAGGCCGTCGGGCGACTCCTGGTGATCGACGAGATCCAGCGGGTCCCGTCGCTGACCTTGGCGGTCAAGGCCTCGGTGGACCAGGACCGCAGACCCGGAAGGTTCATCCTCACCGGGTCCTCAGATCTGGCCCGGCTACGGGGAGACAAGGACTCCCTCGCCGGTCGTACGGTGAACCTCGGGCTGTTCCCCTTCACACAGGCTGAACTGCGTGCCACGACCGCCAGGGGAGCCCTGGTGGATCGCATTCTGGAGGCCACCGAACCCCATGAGGCGACGACCCCGCAGCCGCCCCTGACCCACAACGACCTGATCGAGCTGCTGCTGCCCGGTGGGTTGCCTGCCGTCCAAGGAATGACCGCGCGCCTCAGGTCGGCGTGGTACCGGACCTACATCGACAAGCTGCTGCGTGTGGACGCCCTCGAGGATGGGGCCAGGCTGAGCCCGGAGCGGTTGCTGAGCCTGCTCCGGCTGATCGCGGCGAACCAGGCCGGGGAGGTGGTCAAGGCCAGATTCGGGCAGGAGGCGGAGATTCCGGGGCCGAGCGTGCAGCGCTACCTCGACGCCCTGACCCGGCTGCACCTGGTGCAGGGGATCAGACCGTGGACCCCCAACCTCACCTCTCGCGAGACAGGGCGACGCAAGGCAGCGGTCGTGGACCCCGGAGTTGCGGCATGGCTGTGCGGAGCCACCGCGGCTTCCCTCGCCGCTGCACCCCACGGACTGCAGCTGCTGGGGGCACTCACCGAGGGGATGGTCACCACGGAACTCCTGGCCCAGCGGGAGTGGGCCGAACATCACTACGACGTGTACCACTACCGGGATCGCAACGCCCGGGAGGTCGATCACATCCTCGAGCTCGAGGATGGGCGCATCGTCGCCATCGAGGTCAAGGCCAGCCGAACCATCCAGCCCGGGCACTTCAAGGGGCTGGGTTTCCTGCGGGAGCAGTTGGGGGATCGATTGACCGGGGCGGTGGTGCTGGCCCCCATCGACGCGCCGCTCAGCTTCGGCCGAGGTCTGTGGGCCCTGCCCCTGTCGGCCCTGTGGGCCTGAGCTCCGGGCGCGGCTTCACCGCGACCATCAGGTCGCGGCGGATGGAGGAGTCCACCCGGTGCGCGAAACGCTCCCAGGGGCCGTCGGTCCGGACCTCCAGGCCCGCCTCGGTGAGCATCCCGGCCAGGGCCTCCCGGGCCAGCCCCAGGGTGTTCCAGCTCAGCCCCAGCGCCCCGCCCGGGTGGAGCTGCCCCGCCCACACCGGGATGGTCTCGGCCAGCAGCTGCGCCGGGGTGCGGGAGCGCTTCCCGCCGCTGTTGGCCCCGTGCACCACCCCGTAGGGGGCGTCGGTGACGATGGCGTCGAAGCGTTTCTTCCCGTACAGCGCGCCCGAGGTGCGGGCGTCGCCGGTGAACACCGTCGCCAGCAGCTCCCGCTTCCCGACGGTGATCCGGGCATCGAAGCGACGCCCGATGTGCCTGCCGTCGCGACGCACCGGGGTCACCTCGGCGGTGTGCTTGATCCGGCCGCGCCGAAGGTAGGTCTTGTAGAACGCCGCCATCGCGTCGAAGGCCTTGTCGTCGGCCTCCACGCCGAAGGCGTCACAGCCAGCGATCAACGCGGTGGACAAGGTGGTGCCGCGTCCCGCCATCGGGTCCAGCACCCGGTACGGGGCCGGACGGTCGCAGGCAGCCAGGGTCACACCCAGCAGCAGCCGGGTGAACTGTTCGTTGGTCTTGCCCTGGTACTTCGGGATGGTCACCAGGTCGTCGGAGAGCCAGGTGACATCCGGCAGGGCGACGGGGTGCAGCGCGTCACCGTCGCGACGAAACAGCGCGAAGGCCGCCGACTGCGAGGCGATCACCGCCAGCTGGTCGCGGCTGAGGGTCTCCGCGACGAAACCGAGGTAGCCCACCCCCGCCAGCTCCACCTGCTGCACCTCGGAGACGAAGGGCGCGGTGATCTCCAGCTCGGCGGCGGTCAGGGCGGCCGCCTCGCCCGCGTAGACACGGTTGGCGGACGGGTTGCGCAGCAGCAGGTACGACGACATGGCAGCAAGTCTTGCACCCAGGCCGTCGTGCCTGCCAGTGGATCACTGCCAGGCGGCGATGAACTCCTGGGTGACGGTGTTCGCGTCGCTGGGGGTGGTGGCCGAGCCCAGCGCGGTCTGCAGGACCCCACGGTGGACCTTGGTGTAGCAGACGTAGTAGTTCGTGCCATCCTCGTTTTGTCTCCCGCAGACGGTCTCCCCGAAGGTCTCGGGGTTCTCCAGGAGATCGACCGCGGTGTCGTACAGGAACTCACCGCGAATGTAACCGGCCACGAAACGGTCCCTGTTGCTCTCGTAGACCTTGGTGTCCCAGATCGACGCCGCATCATCCTCGACCTCGATGCTCTTGTACTTCCCGAACGACCCGGGGAACTCCGGGGCCTGGAAGCTCTCATGGGTCGGGCTCGGTGTCGGGGTGGGGGTCGGCGTCGGGGTCTTCGACGACGGCGACTTGCTGGGGGTCGGGCTCGGCGACGGGCTCGGGCTGGCCTCGGTGGGGGTGGCGGTCGGCTGCGTGCTGCTCTGGGCGGTGGGTTCCTCCTTGTTCTGCAGGGCCAGGTACACCCCGCCTGCGGCGACCAGCAGCACCAGCACCGCGAGCAGGGCGATGAGCAGCGGGTTGGGTCCCTTCCGGGGTGGCGGCGGTGCGCCGTAGCCACCCATTCCGGGTCCGCCCATCCCCGGGCCGCCGGGCCCGTAGCCCTGCGCTGGTCCCGGCTGGGGGTAGCCCTGGGCAGGGCCCGGCTGGGGGTGGATCGGCTGCTGCCCGTAGGGCTGAGGTCCCTGCTGAGGCGGCATCGGCTGGCCCTGCTGCCAGGGCTGCTGGGCACCTGGATACGGTGGATGGGGTTGTCCCTGTTGACCGGTTGGGCCGTTCTGCTGCCAGGGTCCGGGCCACTGATTGGTGCTCATGCATGTCTCCTGTGCATCATGCTGATCCGTGTGCTGAGGTGTGATGAGGGTGCGTCCTCGCAAGGCTTGACTCTACAGCCAAGCCCTACCTCAGGAACAGTGCCTTCAGCCGCATCGAGGCGATCCACGTGCCGAGCACCGCCAGGACGACGAAGTACAGTGCATGTCCGGCGGTGATCCATCCCACCTCCCCGGAGGTGAGGTCACGCATCATCTCGATGCCGTGCCACAGCGGCAGGAACTTCACGGCCGTCGCGATGGGCTCCGGGTAGACCTCGACGGGGTAGAAGGTGCCGGAGAACATGAACATCGGCATGAGCGCGATGAAGATCCAGTCCAGCTGCTGGAAGGTCCTGGTGAAGGAGGTGGCGGCCATCCCGATCCCGGCGAAACCGAAGGCGATCAACAGGCACGCCGGGACCGCCAGCACCGCCCACCACGAACCCACCAGCCCGAGCAGCACCATCACCGTCAGGAACGCCGTCGCGTAGAACCCGCCGCGCACCAGCGCCACGATGATCTCCCCGAGAGCCACGTCCCTGGGGGACAGCGACGTGGCGAGCATCCCCTCGTAGAGGTTGAAGAGCTTCAGCTTCATGAACACGTTGTAGACCGTGTCAAGGATCGCGCCCATCATCGCGGAGCTGGCCAGCAGTCCCGGCGCGATGTATGCGGCGTAGCTGGCAGCCCCGTCGGCCTGACCCATGAGGGTGCCGAGCCCGAAGCCCATCGCTGCCAGGTACAGCAGCGGCTCCAGGCCACCCACCACCATGAGGGCGGTGCTGGACCCCCAGGCTGCCTTCAGACCCCGGGCGGCGACGGTGAGGAAACCCCAGCGACGCTGACCGGCCCGGCGGATCAGCTCCTGGCCGTCCGGCAGGTCCTGGCCCGCTGCGACCTCGGCCGCCGGTTTCACGGGTTTCAGGCGTTTCTTCCGGCCGCTGAACAGCTCCCCGAGCAGCCGGGCATGGTAGGCGCGGCAGGCCAGCCACCACCCGAGCACCGCGAGTGCGGCCAGGTAGGCCACGTGCACCACCGGCAGCCACCACGGCGCGTCCTGCCCCAGAGTGACGATCCGCGCCAGGTTCACCCCGTGCCACAGCGGCGAGGCCCAGCCGATCGGGTGCAGCCACGTCGGCAGCACGTCCAGCGGGAAGTAGGTGCCGGAGAACAGGGTGAGCGGCAGGATCACCAACCGGCTGAACAGCGAGAACTGCCCGTTGTCCTCCGGCTGGTGGGTGGTCCAGGCGGCGATGAGGTTCCCGAAGGCCCACGCGGTGAGCAGCGCGATGGGGAACAGGATCAGGGCGTTCAGCCAGGTGATCCCACCGAAGGGCAGCAGCACCAGGACCACCGTCGCCACGTTGATGACGTAGCGCAGCGAGGCCCCGATCATGTGGCCGGTCATGAGCTGGCGCGGGGTGGTCGGGGTGGTGGATGCCGACAGGTAGGTCTCGTGCCACTTGAACCCGGCCATCACCCCCATCATGTTCTCGATGTGGGCGCCGTGGACGGCGACGCTGAGGACCAGGGCGGGGGCCACGAACTGCAGGAACGGCACCCCGAGGGCGCCGGGACTGGCCTGGTCCACCACCACGCCGAGGCCGACCCCCAGCGCCAGCACCGTCAGCAGTGACTCGACGGAGGCGGTGCCGAAGACGCTCCCAGCCCAGGCGCGCAGCTGCATCACCACGTTCTTGGCGTGGAGCAGCGCGCCCCAGCGTGCGACCTTCGCGGCCTGGGCGTCGTGGTCGATGGTGTGCTCAGTCAATGAGGGACCGTCCTGTCAGCCGCAGGAACACGTCCTCCAGGGAGCAGCGCCGAACCAGTGCGGAGATCGGCTCCAGCCCGAGCCCGTGGACGGCGTGCAGCGCGGCCTCGCCGTCACCGGCGTAGATCAGCACCCGGTCGGGCAGTACCTCGACGCGATCCCCCACGTCCCGGAGGGTCTGGGCCGCCTCGGCGTTGCGGGAGGACCCGAAGCGCAGCTCCGCCACCTCCTTGCCCGCGTGTTCACGCACCAGGGCGGCGGGGGTGCCCTCCGCGACGATCCGGCCGTGGTCCACGACGATGAGGCGGTCGCACAGCTGTTCGGCCTCGTCCATGTGGTGGGTGGTCAGCAGCAGGGTGGTGCCCTTCTCCTTCAGCTGGAACAGCCGGTCCCACAGGATGTGCCGGGCCTGCGGGTCCAGCCCCGTGGTGGGTTCGTCGAGCAGCACGATCCTGGGGTCGGAGATGAGCGCCCGGGCGATGGTGAGGCGACGCTTCATGCCGCCGGAGAGGTCATCGACGCGGGAGTTCTGCTTGTCCACCAGCTGTGCGAACTCCAGCAGCTCCTCGGCCTTGTGCTCCAGCCAGGGGCGGGGCAGCCCGAAGTAGCGGCCGTGGAAGATGAGGTTCTGCCGGACGCTGAGCTGCAGGTCGAGGTTGTCGGCCTGCGGCACCACGCCCAGGTGGGCACGGATGCGGGGGCCCTGCTCGTCGGGGTCCATGCCGAGGATGCTGAGCGTGCCGCCGGAGCGCTGGGTGACCCCGGAGATCATCCGCATGGTGGTGGACTTGCCCGCGCCGTTGGGGCCGAGCAGCCCGAAGGAGGTGCCGGGCTCCACCTCGAAGTCGATGCCCCGCACGGCTTCGAAGCTGCCGTACGACTTGCGTAGTCCGCGCGCCAGGATGACTGGTTCGTTCACGACAGGAGACGATAGTGGATGCTCCTGACAATTTTTGCCGACGTTCAGCGCCGGGTTGGTGCACCCGCTAGATGCCGGGGTTGGGACCGCCGATCTTCCTCGGTGGTTCCGGCTGGGGCGGAGGAATCGGTGTCGGGGGCTGCGGGGGCATTCCCTGCGGGGGAGCGAAGTCGACGTAGCGCTCGGGGAAGGAGACGCGACCCGCATGGCCGGTGCGCTCCTGGACGCGGTGGGGAAGGTTGGCACACAGGATGCCGAGGACGTGGTCGGTGGCCCGGGTGCTGAAGATGGGGTCCACCACCATGCGCAGCTGGCGGGCATGGTCGTAGACCTCCAGTTTGCGCTGCTGCCCCACCATGCGGGCGTGGGCGATCTCATGGAAACCGATGCGGGTCAGCTCCTGTCGGCCGTCGCCGAGGGCGAGCACCCCCGGCCCCACCAGGATGTCCCGTTTCCTGCCCATCAGCCACATGATGGGAAACAGCGGGAGTATGAGGGGGATGACGATGAGGGCCAGTTCCAGCCGGTTCCGGCCCTTGGGAAGGTCCAGGACGGTCATGGCCAGGATGACCGCCACCACGGCGACCACGACGACGTAGCCGATCACGACCCCCCAGAACAGGGCCGGGTTCGTGGGTTTCACACGGACACTGAATGACTGCACGGGACCTCCTTCATCGAGGCCCCAAGCCTAACGGGGGACAGGCTCAGTACACCGGGTGGAAGTTGGCCGAACGGTCCATCCAGCGCAACTCCTGGACGCGACCCTCGGTGCGGGTCTCGTGGCCGTGCAGGGTGGTGAGCAGGGCGTCGAGCACCTCGTCGCTGGGGTTGCTGAGCCCTGCGCAGTTGAGGCAGACGCGCAGGTTGCCGGAGCGGTCGCAGATCTCCATGCAGCGGGCCAGCTTCGTCACCCGCACCTGCCCGATCTCCGACAGGGCGATGCGGGCGATCTCGTGACGGCCGCTGAAGACGACGAGGTTGCCGCTGCCGATCAGCACGGTGCGCTGGGAGTCGAGGAAGCTGAGCAGCAACAGCAGCGGTGCTGCGGCCAGCGCGATGAGGGTGGCGCCCATGACTCGGTTCCCGTTGAACAACAACGGTTGGATGAGGTTCCACTGGGAGGCGACGAACATCGTCACGATCCCGAGGTAGGTCAAGGTCACCAGGGCAGCAGGCCATCTTTTGTTGGCTTGGACAGTGAAGTCGAAGGTCCGCATGTCTTCTCTCCTTCCCGAGGGGAAGGCTAGTGACTTCGCGGATGCCAGAGGAGGCTCAGAAGGAGATGCGGCCATCCGGCTGACAAGCCCGAATACCCTGGTCATATCATCTGATGTCTGCTGTCTGGCTGGGGGCGTGGGTGAACGGGCACGAGCTGCCGGGTTGCTTGCCTCAAATGCAGATGTCAACGCTCCCACAAGAGCTGGAGGGTCCGCGGTGATTCGTGCTCAGGGGTGACGCTGGGGGATCAGTGCCTCGGCATCGGCGGGAAGATCAGGACCCGCTCCTTGCGGCCCACCTGCAGCCCCGCCGGGTTCTCCAGGTGGGGCAGCATCCGCTTCAGCACGTTGGCTATGTCATCGGGGGCCGTGGTCTGGCCGTACGGGTCCAGCTGGATTCGGACCCTCCCCATCCGGTCCGTCGCCTCGAAACGACGGCTCAGCTTGGTGTACACCCGCACCCGGTCAAGCTCCTGCAGGGGGATGCGGTCCAACTCCTGGTGGCTCCTGCCGTCGCTCAGGATGAGGAAGCCGTGGGCGATGGTCACGGTGCGGATCGCGGAGAAGGCCTTCATGATGCCGAAGACCCCGCCCGTCGCCAGCGGCACCGCGATCAGTGTCGGGTTGACCGGGAGCCCACCGGGCAGGTTCACATCCAGCGCGATCACCGCGATGATCGCCCCGAAGCCCCACAGCAGCGCCAGCGGGAAGGCCTTCCAGAACCGGGGTCGCATCTGGAGGGTGAAGCTCTCCATGTCAGGCCAGGTTCGTGTGGTGGTGCTCGAAGGAGGTGCCCTTGGCCCGCTCGAAGGAGGCCAGGATTTCGGTCTCCGCCTCGTCGCGACCCGCCCAGGTCGCACCCTCCACGGACTTGCCGGGCTCCAGGTCCTTGTAGACGGAGAAGAAGTGCTCGATCTCCAGCAGGATGTGCTCCGCCACCGAGTCCAGGTCCTTCAGGTGCCGACGGCGCGTGTCGGCGGTCGGCACGCACAGCACCTTGTCGTCGCCACCCATCTCGTCGGTCATGCGGAACATCGCGACGGCGTAGCACTCGATCAGGCAGCCGGGGAACGTCGGCTCCGCGCCGATCACCATCGCATCCAGTGGGTCGCCGTCCTGGCCGAGTGTGCCCTCGATGAAGCCGTAGTCGTAGGGGTACTGGGTGGAGGTGAACAGCGTGCGGTCCAGCCGGATGCGACCGGTGTGGTGGTCCATCTCGTACTTGTTCTTGGTGCCCTTGGGAATCTCCACGGTGACGTCGAACAGGACACGGTCCTCGGGGGTGAAGATGTCGATGCTCTCGATCACGTCGTCAGTCACTGGCACTCCTATGATTGGGACACGACCGCGATGAGCGGCCCGCTGCCCATGCAACCTTACCCGACCAGGAGGGACCCGTTGAGCGCTGCGCGACATCCTTGGCGTGCCGTCGTCGTGTGGCTGGCACTCGGCCTGGCCCTGGCGCTGCTGTTCGTGGCCGCCGTCTTCTCCTCCAGCCTCCTGCCAGCGCTCGGTCTGGCCCGCTCCGGGGCGCCGACGACGGTGCCAGCCAGCTTCTTCGACGCCCCCACCCCCGAGGCCGAGTCCTCACCCGCCTCGGGCGCGCCCTTCGTCGTCGCCGCGCCCACCGGGGGCGAGGGCTCGCTGCCGGATCGGGCCGCACTGGAGGCGCGCCTGAACAGCCTGGACACCGCGAAGCTGCAGGCCGGGGTGCCCGAGGGCGAGTCCCTGGTCACCGCCTACGAGGTGCTGGATGCCGTCACCGGGGAGGTGATGGCCTCCTCGAACGCCGACCAGGCCCTGATCCCGGCGTCGAACACCAAGCTGCTCACCGTCGTGGCCGTGCTGTCGGCCTTCGACGGCACCGAGACCTTCACCACCCGCGTGGTCTCCCCGGAGCCGGGGCGGATCGTGCTGGTCGGTGGCGGCGACCCGCTGCTCAGCTCCGTGCCGAACGGGGCCTACCCGGGTCATGCGTCGATGCAGCAGCTGGCGGAGGCGACGGCGGCGAAGCTGATCGAGCGCGGCACCACCAGCGTCACCGTCGGCTATGACGCAACCTTGTTCCAGGAGGCCTGGGCCACCACCTGGCCCGGTAACTACCGCGACCAGGTGACCCCGCTGTCGGCGCTGTGGGTGGATGAGGGACGCGACGCCAACCGGGTGCGCAGCGCCGATCCCGCCGTCGATGCGGCCGCGCTGTTCGTCGCTCAGCTGACCGCCGCCGGGATCACCGTCGAAGGGGCGCCGACGGCGGAGGCGGGCAGCGGCGAGGAGATCGCCAGCGTCAGCTCCGCGCCGGTCCACGCCATCGCGGAGGTGGCGATGGAGAGCTCCAACAACTCCTACACCGAGGTGTTGGGGATGCAGCTGGCGCTGCGTGCGGGGCAGCCCGCGACCTTCGCCGGGTCGGTGGTGGCGATCCAGCAGGAGCTGACGGCGCTCGGCATCTGGGCCGACGGCGCGGTCCTGCACGACGCCTCGGGGCTGACCCGCGACAACAGGGTGCCGACTGCGATGCTGGCCCGGGCGATGCGGCACGTGATGACCACCCCGAAGCTGTCGGTGGTCCTGGACGGGCTGCCGGTGGCGGGGGTCTCCGGGTCGCTCAGTGACCGGTTCATCGACGAGGTGTCGCAGCCCGCGCGGGGGGTCGCGAGGGCGAAGACGGGCACCTTGTCGCTGGTTGCGACCTTGGCCGGGACCACCGTCACCGCGGATGGCAGGGAGCTGGCGTTCGCGTTCATCACCAACGGTTCCACCGACGGCTGGGCCGCGCGGGTGTGGGCGGACCAGGGGGTGGGGCAGATCACGGGCTGCGGGTGCTCATGAGCGCTCGCCCGCACGTGGCCTGGCCGCTGGCGCTGGGGCTGGCCCGCCTCGTCGCCGATCCGGGGCCAGGGCTCTCGCGCCCGGAGGCGATCCGCGCCGTCGCGACGCTGCGGGGCCTGGCCCGGGAGGCCGGGGAGCTGGCGGTGCAGGGGGCCGGGCTGGGGGGTGATGCGGCTGCGGAAGTCGCGGTGCTGGATCGGGCCGGGTGGGCGCGCAGTGCCTCGGCGACGGTGGAGCGGATGCTGGACCGGTTGCCGCTGGCGGAGCGTCCCGACGGGGTCAGGCGTCGGGTGTCCGGGGTGGGCAATGCGTTGTTGGCGGCTGGGGCGCTGGTGCTGGGTGGGCGGGCACTGCTGGGGCAGTACGACCCGGTGGCGCAGCGGTTGATGCTGCTGGCGCCGAGTGTGGTCGCGGTGCAGCGTCGGCACGGGCTGGAGCTGACGGACCTGGGGCTGTGGGTGGCGCTCCACGAGCAGGTCCATGCGGTGCAGTTCAGTGCCGCACCATGGCTGCTCGGGCACATCGAGGGGCTGATGGCGCAGCTGGTGGGCGACGACCCCGGCGTGGGTGTGCTGCTCGGTGGGCCGGGCCGGGAGGTGCTGGAGCGGCTGGGGGCGGTGATGGCGCTGCTGGAGGGGCACGCCGATTTCGTCGCCGGGCAGGCCGCTGTCGGCAGGGTTCCGGGGGTGGAGGCCGTGCGGCGGGTCTTCGAGCGGCCTGCTGCCGGTCAGGGGTGGCGCGGCTGGTTGGCCGGGTTGGACAAGGCCACGCAGTACCGGGCGGGGTTGGCCTTCTGCCGGGAGGTCGCGGATCGGGCGGGGGAGGAGGCCCTGCGGGCGGCCTTCGCGGGGCCGCAGCAGCTGCCGGGGGCGCGGGAGATCGCCGATCCGTCGTCGTGGTTGGGGAGGGTGCATGGCCAGGCGTGAGCTGGGGCCGAATGCCCTCCGGGTGGCGCAGGCGGTGGCGGCGATGCTGCCGCCGGGCCCGGTGGTGGTGGGGGTCTCGGGCGGGGCGGATTCGATGGCCCTGGTGTTGGGGGCGGCGTGGGCGGCGCCCAGGTGTAGGGCGAGGGTGTGGGCGGTGGTCGTCGATCACGGACTGCAGCCGGGGTCGGCCAAGGTGGCGGGGCAGGTCGTCGCCCGGTTGGAGGAGCGCGGGATTGTCGCTGAGATGCGTGCCACGCATGTCAGCGGCATCGGCGGGGTGGAGGCGGCGGCCCGTGAGGCGAGGCTTTCGGTGCTGTCGGAGGCCGGGCATCCGGTGCTGCTGGGGCACACCTTGGACGATCAGGCGGAGACGGTGCTGCTGGGGCTGCTGCGGGGGTCGGGGGTGCGGTCGTTGGCGGGGATGGCGGCGCGGCGGGGGCTGTTCCTGAGGCCGCTGTTGGGGGTGCGGCGCGCGGAGACGGAGGCCGCGTGTCGCGAGTGGGGGGTGCAGTGGTGGGAGGACCCGATGAACCGGGACGCACGGTTCGCCAGGGTCAGGGCGCGTTCGGCGTTGGCCCTGCTCGGTGAGGAGCTGGGCCGTGACGTCGCCGTCGCGCTGGCCCGCACCGCTGATCTGGCCAGGGTGGATGCGGACCACCTGGACGAGCTGGCGGCTGAGGCCCTGGCGGAGGTGATGCGGGGCGAGGCACTGGATGCGGGGTTGGTGGCTGAGCTGCCGGAGGCGATCCGGGGCCGGGTGCTGCGCGGCTGGCTGCGTACCGTCGGCTCGGGTGCTGAGCGGTCGCACGTGGTCGCGGTGGAGCGGCTGGTCACGTCCTGGCGGGGCCAAGGCCCGGTCCAGGTCCCAGGGGGGTCGGTGACCAGGGTCGCAGGGAAGCTGCTCTTCGAGTAGGGGCGTGTTCCGCTGGTCGAGCTTCAGCGCCCCAGTGCCCGCTAGTCGAGACCGCCGCCTTCCCGCTGGCCGAGCTTCAGCGCACCAGCGCCTGACAGTCGAGGCCGCCACCTTTCCGCTGGTCGAGCCGGGCCCGGAGTTCTACGGAGGGCCCGTGTCGAGACCCCTGGCGCCCGGTGCTGGGACTTGCGCCGAGCGGGGTTGGTCTGGACCTGAGTCCCTGCGGATGGTTGCGGGGTCTCGACTCGGGATTCCCTCGCTTCGCATCGGGAACCCCAGCTCGACCAGCGGAAAAGTCGCCCAGCTCGACCTGCGGAGAAAAGGTCCGACAGTCGAGACTCCTGGCGCTTGGTGCTGGGACTTGAGGTCAGGTTTTCGGTTTGCGTTTCTTCTTGGCGCTTCGACGGCGGGCCAGGGCTGGGAGGTCGTCGTAGCGGCCCTCGATGAGGGCGATGCGTTTGGCCCGAGACCAGTTCTGAATCTGTTTCTCCAGTACCCAGGCTTCGTCGATGCGCTCGAACTCCTGACACCACACCAGCTGGACGGGGCGCCGTTTGCGGGTGTAGACCGAGCCCTGCCCGGCCATGTGCTGCTCGAGACGATGTTCGAGATTTCTGGTGCTCCCGATGTAGAAGGAGCCATCTGCGCAGAGAAGTATGTATACCCATGCCATACCAACAACATGGGCACGAGGACAGGCCGTTTGGTCAGTAGCGGGGTGAATTCAAAGAAACTGGGGAAAACTCCTTGGGGGTTCGGGGCTGCTGATCTGACAGAAGCTTCGCTTCACCCCTGGCATCCGGTGCTGGGACTTTCGCTGAGCGGGGATGGTCTGGGCTCAAGTCCCTGCCCGAGGTTGCGGGGTCTCGACTCGGGATTCCCTCGCTTCGCATCGGGATTCCCGGCTCGACCAGCGGGGAAAAGGTCCGGCTCGACCAGCGGTACCCCCGCTGGTCGAGCCGAGGGCGCTCTGCGCCCGACAGTCGAGACCCCTGGCGCCCGGTGCTGGGTCTTTCGCTGAGCGGGGATGGTCTGGGGTCGAGTTCCTGCGGATGGCTGCGGGGTCTCGACTCGGGATTCCCTCGCTTCGCATCGGGATTCCCGGCTCGACCAGCGGAAAAGTAGCCCATCGCGACCAGCGGAGAAAAGGATCAGTCGACGATTCAAGCCAGCTGCGCCGCGATCTCCTTTGCCGCTCGGATTGCCTTGTTGCTGCCCTTTCTTGAGGCCAGGGCGAGCACGTTCGGCAGCTCCACCGGCACCTTGGCGGCCTTGAGGTCCGGTAGGTGGGTGAGGACCATCTCCAGCCAGCCCGAGGCCGAGGGCGTGATCTTCTCCGCCGCCGCGTGCTGCTCCGCGACGTGGGCGAGCAGCGGCCAGACCAGCGCCAGACCGCCCGCCTGGGCCACGATCTCCAGCATCGCCAAGGTCTTTCCCTCGGAGATGGGGTAGTGCTCTCGCCAGGGCAGCTGCCAGGCCGTCAGGAGGTCGTCGCCGTGCACCCGACCCTCCTCCCACGCGCGAAGCAGCGTCTCGGCGATCTCCTCACGATCCTTCGTTTTGGCATCCCCGGTGAGCACCAGCACCGCGTAGTTCAGCACCGGCGGCAGCGGCCTGGCCACCGCCACCACGTCCAACACATCGGACAGCCACGGGGCCGCCAGCCCCTCCATCAGCCGCAGTCCCTCGACGGCGGGCCGACTCGCGACCCGAGGTAACAGCTGGCACGACCAGTCGTCACGGGTCACCATCGGCTCGAAGGTCCCGGTCCAGCCCGACTCCAACCCGAGCAGGTCATGGCACGGAGCCTCGGCCCCCGTCACCTGGATACGGGGCCTTGTCGGGGGCTTCTGGTCGCTCCACCGGATCGACTCCTTCGGGGGCTTCAGGAAGGTCAGCTCCAGCGGCTCCGCAACCGTCCACCGTCGCAGCACCTCAGCCAGATCGACGCGCGTCCCGGCGATCGGCTGCGCGAACTCGGACAGGTCCTCCGGCAGTGCTTCCCGATCCAGCCGACCCAACGCCACCGCCACATCGGAGGCCACCAGCGCGATCCCCGCCTCCCGATACCGGGCAGCACGCTCCCGGAACGCATCCCAGGTCACGAGCATCCCGCGATGCGACGGCGTGGACAGCAGGCACGGCAGCTGACCGAGCCGCGCGATGACATCCGCCACCCGCTGCATCGTCAGCCGTGACAGCCGTTGCGGGCTCGGCAACTTCCGGTTCTGCACGCCCGTGATCTGCTGCATCAGCAGCGTCTGGACTGCCCGCTCCGAGGTGTCCGGGTCGTCGGGCAGCACCTGTTGCCGCACCGCCTCCGTACCCGCACGGTGTGCCAGTGCGACGACAGCCGCCAGCAGCTGCTCCCTCACCTCGGCGGTAGGATGCTCGGGCCATTCCTCGGGTAGTGCCATCTCGGCGACGGGCTCCGGCTCCAGCCGCGATGGCTCCCGCCACAGACCCGCTGCCTGCGGGACGGAGGTCACCGCATCGCCCCAACGCCCCAGCAGGTCCCGCGCGATGGTCGGATCTGAGCCCGACGCCAGCTCGGCGACGAGCTCCCGCACCTCCGCCGTCGGCGAATCCAGCTTTGACAAGGCCTGTAAGACCTTCTCGCGGGGTCCCTTCTGCGCTCGGGGCAGCACGACGACGGCCAGCTCATTCAGCTCCGCCTCATCCAGCCCGCTCGCCAACAGGGTGCTGGTCGCCAGCGTCACGACGGGGGCGTCGGCGCTGGCCAGGGCAGCCAGGACCCGCCCGCGATGAGAGACGATCCTCGAGGTCAGGCCGAGGGCTTCCAGCCAGTGCAGCGCGATCCGCTGGCAGCTGCTCTTGTCGCCACGCTCCACCACGCCCAACAGCCCGAGGAACAGGGCGTCATCGTCGATGGATTCGGCCTCCCGCAGCTCCGCGATACGCGCCCGCACCTGCTCCTGCAGCTCCGCCTTGCTGAGCCTGATGCGCAACGCATTGGGCACGGCCAGGGCAAGCAGGAACCGCTCCTGCCAGCGGTCCCCGATGCGCGGCAACGGATCGGAACGCAGCCACTCCTCCCAATATCGGGGAGTCTGCGGCAGCGGCAGAGCATGGTCCCGGATGAGCGGATCGAGCAGCGCGACGAAACCGGACGAGCTGCGTCTGGCGACGGCGGCCGCCACGAAGTCGGCGACGAACTGCTCCCCGCGTGCCTGGATCGCGGCCTGCACCGTCGGGATCAGCTTCTCATCAAACCAGCGACTCATGGTCGCGGTGATGGCAGCCGCCGTCTGCTTCGCCGTCGCGCCCAGTTCTGCCACGAGGACGACCGCCAACAGGTGGAGCGGCCCGTCCTGCCACCCCGGGTACTTCGTCGAGGTGAGCGCGGTGATGAGGAGCTTGGTGGCCTCGGCGCGGTCTGACTTCGGCAATGCTGCGAGGTTGCGACGCACGGCCTCGAGGGCGGCACTCGCTCCCTTGACGCCCCACGGCCACAGCCGACCCAGACGGTAGGTCTTGTCAGCTGGTTCCTGCAGGCCAAGGGCGGCGAGGACGGGGTCCAGCAAGGGGGCCGCCTGGCCGCTGCGAGCGGGGGCAGCCATCACCTCGCACAGCAGCTCCTGCACCCACTCCCGGCCACGCTTGGTAAGGCGCGCGACGAGCAGGCCGCGCAGGTCGTCGTCAGCGACGATCTGATCCATCGACCATGCATTGATCTCCAGAGCGACCCTGCCTGCCCCGTCGCCCAGCCAGAGATGCAGCACCATGCGTTTCAGCTCACCGAGGGGACCGCCGATGTCCGAGAACTCCTCAAGCCAGGTGGCCTTCGCCTCGGCCTGCTCGGCCGAGGTCATGGCGTCGAGGGCCCGGCCGAGGTCAGCGGGTTCCAGCCCTTGAGCGAACTGCTGCAGACGCCTGCCCGAGGTGCTGAGGTGATTCATGAAGCAATCCTTTCATCCCTGTTTTCCGCTGGTCGAGCCGAGGGCGCCCAGCGCCCGACAGTCGAGACTGTTCCTATTTCCGCTGGTCGAGCCGGTTCCGGAGCTCTGCGGAGGAACCGTGTCGAGACCCCTGGCATCCGGTGCTGGGACTTGTGCTGAGCGGGGGTGGTCTGGGGTCGGGCTCCTGCGCAGGGTTGCGGGGTCTCGACACGGACTGCTCGCTTCGCATCGCCGTCCGGCTCGACCAGCGGAAAAGTGGCCCGCTCGACCAGCGGATACCCTGCTGATCGTGCTGAGGGCACTCAATGTCTGAGTGTCGAGGCTGTCCTTTTTCCGCTGGTCGAGCCGAGGGCGTTCAGCGCCCGACAGTCGAGACCCCTGGCATCCGGT
>JAUNKV010000050.1 GCA_030532575.1 Propionibacteriaceae bacterium
TCACCCACCTCATCGGCGGTGCCATGACCAGCTTCTACGACTGGTACGCCGACCTGCCGGTGGCCAGCCCCCAGGTCTTCGGTGATCAGACGGACGTGTGTGAATCGGGGGACTGGTGGGATGCGACCTACCTGATGATGTGGGGCTCCAACGTGCCGGTGACCCGTACCCCGGATGCCCACTGGATGGCCGAGGTTCGGTACCGCGGCACCAAGGTGGTCACCGTCAGCCCGGACTACGCAGACAACGTCAAGTTCGCCGACGAATGGCTGCCCGCCCAGCCCGGCACCGATGCCGCGCTGGCGATGGCCATGGGGCACGTCATCCTCAAGGAGAACTTCGTCGAGCGCAAGGTCGACTACTTCGACAACTACGTCAAGCACTACACCGACATGGGAATGCTCGTCACCTTGGAGCAGCATCCCGACGGGCACGGCTTGACCGCGTCGAAATTCCTCACCGCCGCCGACCTGCCGAGCCACGCCGAGGCCTCGGATGCGCAGTTCAAGACGGTGATGTGGGACCAGGCCACCTGGGCGCCCGCGGTCCCCAACGGTTCGATGGGCTACCGATACGCCGCCGACGGCGAGGGGAAGTGGAACCTCGACCTCGGGGAGATCGACCCGGCGCTCAGCCTGCACGACCTGCCCGGGTCGCAGCCCGTTGAGATCGTCCTGCCCTGCTTCGAGGATCCCCGTGGGCAGGGAACCATCATTCGCCGAGGAGTGCCCGCCCGCTACGTCGAGGGAAAGCTCGTCACGACGGTGCTCGACCTGATGCTGGCCCAGTACGGTGTCCAGCGCGACGGCCTGCCGGGGCACTGGCCGAGCGGCTACGACGACGCCGAGACGCCCTACACCCCGGCATGGCAGGAGACCATCACCTCAGTCCCTGCGGAGGCCTGCCTCCGCGTGGCTCGTGAATTCGCCCTGAACGCCGAGGAGTCCCAGGGGCGCACGATGGTCATCATCGGGGCGGGCATCTGTCACTGGTTCCATGCCGATGTCACCTACCGTTCGATCATGGCGTTGCTGATGATGTGTGGGTGCATCGGGCGCAACGGAGGGGGCTGGGCGCACTACGTCGGTCAGGAGAAGTGCCGCCCGATGACAGGCTGGTTCAACATGGCCAACGCCACCGACTGGACCCGGCCGCCGCGCACCATGATCGGCACCGCCTACTGGTACATGCACACCGATCAGTGGCGTACCGACGGGTACTCGAGTGACCGCATCACCTCGCCGCTGTCGAAGGGCAGGCTGAACGGGATGCACGCGGCCGACTCCATCGCGATGGCCCAACGGCTGGGCTGGATGCCGTTCTACCCATCCTTCGACAAGAACCCCCTCGATCTGGCCGATGAGGCCCTGGCCGCGGTCGAACGCGGCGAGTACGCCACCCCCCAGGAGTACGTGGCGGCACGCCTGAAGTCCGGGGAGCTGAAGAGCGCTCTGGAGGACATCGACGCCCCGGAGAACTGGCCCCGCACCATGATCCTGTGGCGTTCCAACCTGTTCGGCTCCTCAGCGAAGGGAGCCGAGTACTTCAGCAAGCACCTGCTGGGGACGCACAACAACGTGATGGAGAACGGGCACGGCGCGGATCGTCGCCCCGAGGTCGTCGGCTGGCGGGACGAGGCCCCTGAGGGCAAGCTGGATCTGCTCATCACCTCCGACTTCCGCATGACCTCCTCCACCCTGCTGAGCGACATCGTGTTGCCCGCGGCCACCTGGTACGAGAAGTACGACCTCAGCTCCACCGACATGCACCCCTTCGTCCACGCCTTCACCCCGGCGATCCCGCCGCCCTGGGAGGCCCGCACGGATTTCCGGATGTTCACGGACCTGGCACGCAAGATCAGCGAACTGGCCAAGGGCAGGCTCGACACGCGCAAGGACCTGGTTGCGGTCCCGATGCAGCACGACACCCCCGGGCAGATCGCGCAGCCGGGCGGTACTGTCCCCGACTGGCGGGGCACCGATCTGCCCGCCGTACCGGGGAAGAACCTGCCGATCCTGGCCGTGGTGGAGCGGGACTACACGGCAATCGCGGACAAGCTGCTGACCGTCGGTCCCCTGGCCGATGAGTTGGGTTTCACGACCAAGAACATCACCTACGACGTCTCGCACGAGGTGCAGCGGCTCGCCAAGCAGCACGGGGTGTTCCCCTCCGGGGCAGCGGCCGGGCGGCCCGCCATCGACACCGATGAGCGGCTGGCGGAGGCCATCCTCACCTTCTCCGGCACCACCAACGGAGAGTTGGCGGTCCAGGGCTTCAAGAACCTGGAACGCAAGACTGGGCGTGACCTGGTGGACTACGCCGCGGGTGCCGAGGAGAAGCGGGTCACCTACGTCCAGACCCAGCAGGCCCCGCAGTCGGTCATCACCTCCCCGGAGTGGTCCGGTTCCGAGACCGGAGGGCGGCGCTACGCGGCGTTCACCATCAACACCGAGCGGCTCAAGCCCTGGCACACCCTGTCCGGACGGATGCACTTCTTCCTGGATCACGACTGGATCACCGATGCCGGGGAGAACCTGCCGATCTTCCGGCCGCCCCTGGACATGGTGCGCGACTACGGTGAACCTGCCCTCGGCGGGACGGGGGAGCGGGCCATCACGGTGCGCTACCTGACGGTCCACAACAAGTGGGCCATCCATTCCCAGTACCAGGACAACCCGTACATGCTGACGCTGGGCCGGGGCGGGTCGCAGGCCTGGTTGAGCGTCGAGGACGCCACCGCCATCGGGGTGGCGGACAACGACTGGGTGGAGCTCACCAACGCCAACGGTGTCTTCGTGGCCCGGGCCATCGTCTCACCGAAGCTGCCCTCAGGGGTGGCCTACGTGCAGCACGCCCAGGAGCGGGTCGTCGACACCCCGAAGTCCCAGGCCACCGGACGTCGTGGCGGTATCCACAACTCGGTCACCCGCATCCTGCTCAAGGCCACCCACCTGATCGGCGGCTACGCCCACCTGGCCTATGCCTTCAACTACCTCGGCCCGAGTGGTGTGCAACGTGACATCGTCTCGACGGTGCGCCGTCGCTCCCAGGAGGTGACCTACTGATGCCCAGGCGACGCCGTGTCATGGCCCAGGTGGCCATGGTGATGAATCTGGACAAGTGCATCGGGTGTCACACGTGTTCGGTCACCTGCAAGCAGGCCTGGACGAACCGGGCCGGCACCGAGTACGTGTGGTTCAACAACGTGGAGACCCGCCCCGGACAGGGATATCCACGCACCTATGAGGACCAGGAGAAGTGGCAGGGCGGCTGGGTGCGTACCCGCTCCGGCAAGCTCAAGCTCCGCTCCGGCGGCCGGTTCAAGAAGCTGCTCAGCATCTTCGCCTCCCCGGCGCAACCGGAGATCGGCGACTACTACGAGCCGTGGACCTACGACTACGAGAACCTGACCAAGGCCCCGCTGGGCGACGACTTCCCGGTGGCTCGGCCGAAGTCGTTGGTCACGGGCAAGGACATGGCCATCACCATGTCAGCGAACTGGGATGACTCCCTGGGTGGCATCCACGAGACGGGACATGACGACCCCATCGTGAAGAAGCTTCGGGAGGAGGCCAATCTGCAGATCAAGTTCGAGTACGAGAAGACGTTCATGTTCTACGTCCCTCGGATCTGTGAGCACTGCCTCAATCCCTCCTGCATGGCCTCTTGCCCTTCGGGCGCGATCTACAAGCGGGTCGAGGATGGCATCGTGCTGGTGGATCAGGACAAGTGCCGTGGGTGGCGGCAGTGCATCACCGGGTGTCCGTACAAGAAGATCTACTTCAACCACCGCACCGGCAAGGCCGAGAAGTGCACCTTCTGCTACCCCCGGCTCGAGGCCGGGATGCCGACGGTGTGCTCGGAGACCTGCGTCGGGAGGCTTCGCTACATCGGCCTCATCCTCTACGACCCCGACCAGGTCACCAAGGCCGCACTGGCCGATGACAAGGACCTGTACCAGGCGCAGCTCGACGTGATGCTGGATCCGAACGATCCTGAGGTGATCGCGGACGCCCGTGACAGTGGTATCCCCGCCGACTGGATCCTGGCAGCTCAGCGTTCCCCGGTGTACGCGCTCATCAAGCACTTCAGGGTGGCTCTGCCGCTGCACCCCGAGTACCGCACCATGCCGATGGTCTGGTACGTTCCGCCGCTGTCCCCGGTGGTGGACCTGCTGAAGTCGCAGGGGCACGACTCGGAGGCCGGAGGGAATCTGTTCGGCGCCATCGATGCCCTGCGCATCCCCGTGGAATACCTGGCGGAGCTGTTCACCGCGGGGGACACCGAGGTGGTCACGCTGGTGCTGCAGCGGCTTGCCGCGATGCGCTCCTACATGCGTGACGTCACGCTGGGGCGTGAGCGTCAGCCGGAGCTGGCCCACGCTGTCGGGATGACCCCTGATGCGATGGAGCAGATGTACCGGCTGCTCGCCATCGCCAAGTACGACGAACGCTACGTCATCCCGAAGGCCCACTACGAGCAGGCGCACAACCTGGAGGAGATGGGCTGCTCCCTCGATTTCGAGGGCGGTCCCGGGGCAGGGGGCAACGGCCCCTACGCCAGCACGATGGGCAACGTGGTTCCGGTGACCATCGAGAGCTACGCCTCGGCCAAGGCCAGGCGCGGGGAGTAGTGGTCATGGAGTCCAGTGTGGTGTTCAGTGCTGCGGCACTGTTGTTGAGCTATCCGGACGAGGAGTTGCTGGGAAGGCTCGATGAGATCGAGGACGCGCTGGCCGCAACCAGCGTCGCGGACCTCTTCGCGCCGACCATCTCGCACCTGCGTACCACCCCCCTGATGGAGGCGCAGTCGTTCCACGTCCAGGAATTCGACCTGTCGAGGCGGCATGCCCTGCACCTGACCTACTGGACCGATGGTGACACGCGGCGACGTGGCGAGGCCCTGTGGCACTTCAAGCAGGTCTACCGCGACTCCGGGCTGTTGGTGGACCTGGCCGGGGAGCTGCCGGACCATCTGCCGGTGGTCCTGGAGTTCGCCGTCACCGAACCCACCCCGGGCAGGGCGCTGCTGGAGCGTTACCGGGTGTCGCTGGAGCTGCTGCGCATCGGACTCACAGAGGACCGCCTGCCCCAGGCCGGGGTCATCACAGCGGTGTGCCGGATGCTCGGGGGGCCCTCACCCCAGACCCGGGCCGAGGTGGCGAAACTGCTCGAGGGGCCGCCCACCGAGACGGTTGGTATGGGTACCGACCTGCTTCCCTATCCCCAGTTCCTAGGACAATGAGATGCACGTTCTGCTGAAGACCGAGAGCCCCATCACTGGACTGGACATCTTCGTGTGGGGGGTGTTCCCCTACCTCGTGGCCGTGGTGCTCATCGGGGGCACCATCTGGAGGGCCCGCTACGACCAGTTCGGGTGGACCACCCGCTCCTCACAGTTGTATGAATCGAAGCTGCTGAAGTTCGCCTCCCCGGTGTTCCACTTCGCGATGCTGGCTGTGTTCATGGGGCACCTCGTCGGGTTGCTGATCCCCAAGGCCCTCACCGACTGGGTCGGGATCAGCCAGGAGATGTACCACGCCGGAGCGCTCTACGGCGGTGGCTTGGCCGGGATCGCACTGGTGGTCGGTCTGGTGCTGCTGCTGTGGCGTCGGTTCTCCAACAAGGCGGTCTCCCGGGCGACCACCGTCAACGACACGCTGATGTACGTGCTCATGGCGACGGTGATCGGGCTGGGTCTGGTGGCCACCCTGACCGGGGACCACACCCCGGCAGGGGAGCACCACAACTACCGTGAGACGGTTTCGGTCTGGTTCCGCTCCCTGTTCGTGCTGCAGCCCGACCTGCAGGCGATGAAGTCCGCCACCTGGCAGTTCCAGGTCCACGTCGTGCTGGGCCTGCTGCTCATCGCCGCGGTGCCCTTCACCCGGTTGATCCACGCCTTCTCCGCTCCGGTGCACTACCTGTTCCGGCCCTACATCGTCTACCGTTCCCACAGCCCCCGGGACCGGGCCTCGGCCACCACGCGAGGGCGTGGCTGGGATCCCGTGGGCACTCCTGACAACCACAGTGTCCGTCGCTGAACCACATCCCAACTGAAAAGAGAGAACCTCGACGTGAGCAAGCACCTGACAGAGGTGGCCCCCATCCATGACACCGGCCGGGGAGCCGGCCGGGTCATGACGATGTCCACCATCGCCTTCACCCTGATGTTCGCGGTGTGGTTGATGTTCGGCATCCTCGGCATCCCGATCCAGAAGGAGCTCGGGCTGACCGATGAGCAGCTGTCCTGGATCTCTGCCGTCGCCGTGCTCAACGGCTCGATGTGGCGGCTTCCTGCAGGGATCCTGACGGATCGGATCGGTGGCCGCAAGGTCACCTTGTTCATGCTGTTCGCCACCGCGATCCCCGCCTATCTGGTGTCCTTCGCCGACAACTACGCGATGCTGCTGGTGTTGGCCTTCCTCGTCGGATTCGCCGGGAACCTGTTCTCGGTGGGGACCGCGTGGAACTCGGCCTGGTTCTCCAAGGAACGTCAGGGCTTGGCACTGGGCGTCTTCGGGGCGGGCAACGTCGGGGCCTCGGTCACGAAGTTCATCGGTCCGGTCCTCATCGCGGCAACGGCAGGCAGCACCTACATCCTGGGCATCCAGGGGGGCTGGCGGCTCATCCCGGTGATCTACGCCGTGCTGCTGGTGGTGGTGGGGATCGTCACCTGGCTGGTGGTGCCGAAGGTGGACCGGGCCCCGGGGACCTCGAAACCGATCCGCGAGATGCTGCAGCCACTGCGTCACATGCGCGTGTGGCGGTTCAGCCTCTACTACGTGGCCGTGTTCGGGGCGTATGTGGCGCTGTCGGCCTGGTTGCCGAAGTACTACACCGACAATTTCGGGGTGGATCTGGCCACGGCGGGTCTGCTGACCGCGACCTTCATCTTCCCGGCCTCCCTGCTCAGGCCCCTCGGTGGGTGGTTCAGCGACCGCTGGGGGGCCCGCCGGGTGATGTACTGGACCTTCGGGCTGATGCTGGTCACCAGCGGCATCCTCATGATGCCGAGCGGGTACCTCACCGTCATCCATCCCGACGGCCATGAGAGCACCCACATGCACTACGCGATGCAGCTGCCCTGGTTCGTGATCCTGGTGTTCCTGCTGGGTTGTGCGATGGGCATCGGCAAGGCCGCGGTCTACAAGCACATCCCGGAGTACTTCCCGGACAACGTCGGCTCCGTCGGCGGGCTCGTCGGGATGCTGGGAGGGCTCGGCGGGTTCGTGCTGCCACCCCTGTTCACCTACACCAAGTCCTGGTCCGGGTTCCCGAGCAGCACCTTCTTCTGCATCTTCGTGCTGGTGGCGATCTGTGCCGTCTGGATGCACGTGACGATCCACAGGATGCTGCACGAGGCCGCCCCGGAGTTGGCGGACAAGATCGACAAGGAAAGTGAGTGACGATGGGCACCAAACCGGAGACCAAGGGGGACTGGCTCACACACTGGGACCCCGAGGATGAGGCCACGTGGGACCGCAAGCTGGCCTGGAACACCCTCACCGTCACCACGGTCAGCCTGACCCTGTGTTTCGTGGCCTGGTTCCTGCCGAGCGCCTTCGTGCCGAAGCTGAAGGCTCTCGGATACGACATCGACACCACGGGCCTCTACTGGCTGGCGGCCATGCCGGGCCTCTCAGGTGGCCTGATGCGGCTGGTGTGGATGGTGCTGCCGCCCATCATGGGCACCCGGAAGCTGGTGGCCTGGACCACGGCCGCACTGCTGCTGCCACTGCTCGGCTGGGCCTTCGCCATCCAGAACAACCAGACCCCGTACTGGGTGCTGATGCTGCTGGCCTTCCTGGCGGGTATCGGCGGCGGGGCCTTCTCCGGGTTCATGCCGTCAACCTCCTTCTTCTTCCCCCGCAAGGCGCAGGGCACGGCGCTGGGAATTCAGGCCGGGATCGGGAACTTCGGGGTGTCGCTGGTGCAGCTGCTGACCCCCTGGCTCATCGGCTTCGGCATGATCGGTGCGGCCCAGTACGTCCCGCTGCCACAGGGCGGCACCCGTGAGGTCTTCTACCAGAACGCCGCACTGATCTATGTCCCGATCGTGCTGGCGGTGGCCATCTGGGCCTACCTGGTGCTGCGTTCGGTGCCGGTGAAGGCCAACATCAAGCAACAGTTCGACATCTTCGGCAACCAGGACACCTGGTGGATGACGCTGCTCTACATCATGACCTTCGGCACCTTCTCCGGGCTCTCGGCCCAGTTCGGGTTGCTCATGGGCAACCTCTACGGGGCCGGGAACTCGGTCATCGTCGACGGTGGGACGGTGCTCGTCGAGGGATATTCGGTACCGGACCCGGTGGCCTTCGTCTTCCTCGGGCCACTGGTTGGGGCCGGGGCCAGGGTGCTGTTCTCGCCGCTGACCGACCGCATGGGCGGCGCCATCTGGACCTTGATCTCCGGGATCGGCCTGGTGGCGGCAATCGGGTTCACGATTCCGGCCCTCACCCCGGACACCTCGAGTGCGGCGGCCCTGCAGGCCGGGTTCAACCAGTTCCTGTGGGGGATGCTGGCCATCTTCCTGTTCTCCGGGATCGGGAATGCCTCCACCTTCAAGCAGATGCCGATGATCTTCGAGCGTCGCCAGGCGGGCGGAGTGATCGGTTGGACCGCGGCGGTGGCGGCCTTCGGGCCCTTCCTGTTCGGTGTGGGGCTGTCCATGCTCGGCGCGGTGGCCTTCTACTGGATCGGTGTGGTGTGGTGCATCGTCTGCGTGGGCGTCACGTGGTGGCGCTACGCCCGCAAGGGCGCGGCGAAGCCCAGCTGAGGAGCACAGTGAGTTCACACGCAGCCGTGGTCGACACGGACATCGACGGTGACACCCTGCTCCGGATGGTCCATGACGCCCGGGCAGGAGCGGTGGTGAGCTTCGCCGGGGTGGTGCGCAACCACGACCACGGGGTGGCTGTCACCGGGATCGAGTACGTGGCCCATCCCTCGGCGGAGCAGGTGCTGCGTGAGGTCGTCGCCGAGTTCGAACCCAGGGTTCACCACATCGCGGTCCAGCACCGCGTCGGGTGGCTCGGCATCGGTGGGGTGGCCCTGTACCTGGCGGTCTCGGCCTCCCACCGGAAGGAGGCGATCAGCTGCCTCGACGAACTGATCGACGAGATCAAGGCCAGGCTCCCGATCTGGAAGAAGCAGTTCCTGGCCGACGGCAGCCACGAGTGGTCGCAATGTCCTTGAGCGATCAGCAGCGGGAACGCTACGTCCGCAACATCGATGTCGTCGGTCTGGGGACCACTGGACAGGAGAGGTTGCTGGCCTCCTCGGTCCTGGTGGTCGGGGCCGGTGGTCTGGGCTCGGCGGCACTGCCGTATCTGGCGGCAGCCGGGGTCGGACGGATCGGCGTCATCGACGGTGATGTCGTTGAGCTGCGCAACATGCAGCGCCAGGTGCTGCACACCGATGTCGGCACCTCGAAGGCACTCTCGGCGGCGGGGCGGCTCACGGCCCTGAACCCGGAGATCACGCTCGAGGCCTTCCCTGAGTACCTGACGAAGGTGCGTGCTGCCGAACTGTTCCCCGGCTTCGATCTGGTGCTGGACTGCTGCGACAGCTTCGCTGCGAAGTTCCTCATCGCGGATGCCGCCGAGCTGGCGGACGTGCCGGTGGTGTGGGCCTCGGCGGTTGGGATGCAGGGGCAGTGCAGCATCTTCGGGGTACCGGATGCCCACGGGGAGAAGCTTCACCTGCGGGATTTGATCCCGGAGGAACCCATCGAGGGCACCTATCCGAGGGCCACGGAGGTGGGGGTGCTGGGGGCGATGGTGGGGCAGGTCGGGGCGCTGCAGGCCACCGAGGCCGTCAAACTGCTCGCCGGTTTCGGCGAGCCCCTGGTGGGTCGGGTCGCGGTACTCGATGCTGCCGCGGGAAACTGGGACCAGATACCACTGCGGAGGTCACGTTGAGGTCCGTCGAGGAACACCTGTCCCATGTCCTGAGGCTGGGGCAACGGCTCGAGGCCGAACCCAGCGGCATCGGCGACGGCGCTGGAAGGGTGTTGGCGGAGGACCTGAGCGCCAGGGTCGCAGTACCGCCCTTCGACAACTCGGCGATGGATGGATTTGCGGTTCGGGCTCGGGATCTGAGCGCCGGGAGGCTGCTGAAAGTGGTGGGGGACATCCCCGCCGGGGCCAGGTCACTGCCCGAGGTCAGGGTGGGGGAGACCGCCCGGATCATGACCGGGGCCCCGATGCCCCCCGGGGCGGATGCGGTGGTCCCGGTGGAGCTGACCGATCAGCCGCTCGGATCGGCACCACTGCCAGCAGTCGTGCAGGTGAGAGAGCCGGTCAAGGTGGGACGACATGTGCGTCGCGCGGGTGAGGACATCGTCGCAGGCGAGGTGGGCCTTCGGGCCGGGCTGGTGTGGGGGCCTGCGGCAGCGTCGGCTGCGGCCTCACTCGGCTACTCAGAGGTGCCACTGATCCGACGCCCCAAGGTGGCGGTGCTGGCGACAGGAACGGAGCTGGCCCCGGCAGGGGAACCCCTGGGGCCAGGGCAGATTCCGGATTCGAACTCGTGGTTGTTGAGCGGACTGATCCGGCAGTTCGGGGCGCAGCTCCACCTGGTCCGCACGGTGCCGGACGAGCCCGAGGAGTTCGCGGTGGCCCTGCGGAAGGCCGGTGAGGCGGACCTGGTGGTGACCACCGGCGGGGTCTCGGTCGGGGCCTTCGAGGTGGTGCGGCAGGTCACCGAGGGAGAGATCGAGTTCGTGAAGGTGGCGATGCAACCCGGGAAACCGCAGGCCAGTGGCCGTCTGCTGGCCTCAGACGGCAGACGGGTTCCCATGCTCGCTCTGCCGGGAAACCCGGTCAGTGTGTTCGTCTCGGCCTGGGTGTTCCTGCGCCCACTGATCGCAGTCCTGGCGGGACGCGATCCAAGGGTGGAGACCTTCGAGGCCGTGGCGGCGACAGGGTGGTCCGGTCCGGTGGACCGTTGTCAGCACATCCCCGTCACCCTCACCTCACAGGGGGCGCAGCCGCTGCACCGGTTGGGCTCCGGGTCCCACCTGGTGGCGAGCCTGGCCATGGCTGAGGCCTTGGCGGTGGTACCCGTCGGGGTGGCCGAGGTGCGGGCCGGGGACCGGGTGACCTGCTTTAGAGTGTGATCCCATGGAGTTCACCCATCTTGATGGACGCGGCCAGGCCCGCATGGTCGATGTCACCGCGAAACAACCCACGGTGCGCGAGGCGCGGGCTGAGGCTTTCGTCTCCTGTTCTGCAGAGGTGGTGTCGGCGCTTCGGGACGGTACGGTTCCGAAGGGGGATGTGCTGGCGGTGGCCAGGGTGGCCGGGATCGCGGCGGCGAAGAAGGTGCCGGATCTGCTGCCGCTGGCCCATGTCATCGGGGTGCACGGGGTGATCGTGGACCTGGAGGTGGCCGATCAGGGGGTGACGATCTCGGCGACGGTGCGCACCGCCGACCGTACCGGGGTGGAGATGGAGGCGCTCACCGCCGTGACGGTGGGCGCCCTGGCCGTGGTGGACATGGTCAAGGGCAGCGACCGGACGGCGGAGATCACGCACGCCAGGGTCGTCGCGAAGTCCGGGGGACGCTCCGGGGACTGGGTGCGACCCTCAGACTGACTCTGGGCGGCTGAGGTCGTGGTCGGCCCCGTCCAGCTGTTCCACGATGTGAGTCAACAGCGGGCCGATGACCGAGATGGTGTCCCTGGCCCCGCCGCGTGACCCCGGTGCGTTGACGACCACGGCCCGTGGGTCGCCCTCCAGCACCCCGGCGATGCCCCGCGACAGCAGGGCGCGTGGCTCCTTCTGCGCGCCGATGCGTCGAACCTCCTCCATGAGGCCGGGAATGTCGTGGGTGATGAGGTCACGCACTGCTTCGACGGTGACATCGGTGGGACTGATCCCGGTGCCCCCGGTGGTGAGGATGATACGGGCGCCGTCCTGGTGAGCTGCCAGGACGGCGTCACGGATCAGGGCAGGATCATCCGGCACGATCACGGGGGTTGTGACCTCGAAGCCCAGCGCGGTCAGGGCGTCGCGCAGGATCGGACCTGAGCGATCCTCATAGATGTCCCGGGCGGCCCGATCCGAACAGGTGATGACGGCGGCTCGTGTCATGCCGTCACCCTATCGTGAAGGACCTGCACGGTTTCTTCCGTACCTGCGGTGATAGGGTCGACTTCATGGAGAAAATTCGTGTTTCAGCTGCCGCTGTGCTGCTCGGGGTCAGTGATGACACCGTACGACGCTGGATCGACGCAGGCCGCCTCAGGGCTGGCCGTGATGACGCCGGACGACAGGTGATCGACGGCACTGAACTGGCCGACCTGGCGGTGGAACTGGCCGACAACTCCTTGGACGCCATGGATCACGGTTTCGGACACCGCTCCGCCCGCAACCACCTCACCGGGCTGGTGACCAAGGTGACCTCGGACACCGTGATGAGCCAGGTTGAGCTGCAGTGTGGGCGCTACCGGATCGTCTCCCTGATCTCCACCGAGGCGGTGCAGGAACTCGACCTGAAGCCCGGAGCCGTGGCCACCGCCGTCATCAAGGCCACCAACGTGACCATCGAGGGAGGGCGCAGATGAAACGTCTCACTGCACTCCTGGCGCTGCTGCTGGTCAGCGCCTGTGGTTCCCCCAGCTCACCCACGACGTCCGAGACCCCGGCCGCCCCGATGTCCCCGGCATCCTCTGTTGCTTCCGACCAGGACACCACTGGTGTCGTGGTGTTCGCGGCGGCTTCCTTGAACAAGGTCTTCCCGGAGATCGCACCCGCCACCTATTCCTTCGACGGTTCCTCCGGGCTGGTGGACCAGATGAAGGGCGGAGCCCCCGCGGACGTGTTCGCCTCCGCGGACAAGAAGAACATGGACAAGGCCGTGGAAGCCGACCTGATCGACGGTGAGCCCGTCATGTTCGCCACCAACCACCTGGTTCTCATCACCCCGAGCGACAACCCCGCGGGGATCACGGGGCTCGACTCGTCGCTGGAGGGGAAGAAACTCGTGATCTGCGCGGCGGAGGTGCCCTGCGGAGCTGCAACGGTGAAGCTGGCCGAGAAGGTGGGGATCACCTTGACCCCGGTCTCCGAGGAATCCAAGGTCACCGACGTGCTCGGCAAGGTCAGCTCCGGCGAGGCCGATGCAGGGCTGGTCTACGCCACCGACGCGAGCAGCGCCAAGGACAAGGTCACGGCCATCCAGATTCCCGGGGCGGACGAGGACCCCAACACCTATTGGATCGCGAAGCTCAAGGGAGCCAAGGAGCCAGCCGGAGCAGACGCCTTCATCGCGAGGATCACCGGAGAAGGGGCCGCCGTGCTGGCCCGGTACGGGTTCGGTCCTGCCCGGTGACCCAGTTTCCGCGATGGGCCTGGGTTCCCTTCGGTCTTGGGGTGGTGCTGCTGCTGAGCCCGTTGCTGGGGATGCTCACCCGGGTGGCCTGGAGACGGCTGCCTGAACTGCTGGCCTCGAAGCCCGCTCAGGATGCGCTCCGGCTGAGCCTGGTGACGTGCTCGCTGTCCACCCTGGTGGTCATCGTCATCGGGGTTCCCGTAGCGGTGGTGCTGGCCCGCAGCCGTGGGTGGTGGACCTCGATGGTGCGAACCCTGGTGACGGTGCCGATGGTGCTGCCCCCGGTGGTGGCTGGTCTGGCCCTGCTGGTCACCTTCGGCAGGCGTGGCCTGGTCGGGGCCCAGCTGGCGGTTCTCGGGGTGGAGATCGGGTTCACCACCGTCGCGGTGATCGTTGCGCAGGCCTTCGTCTCCCTGCCCTTCCTCGTGACCTCCCTGGAGGGGGCACTGCGTGCAGGGGGCGGGCGTTACGAGCGGATCGCAGCAAATCTCGGCGCCAGCCCGAACCGGGTGTTCTGGCAGATCACGTTGCCGGTGATGGCTCCGGCACTGGCCTCCGGGGTGGCGCTGTCCTTCGCCCGATCCCTCGGGGAGTTCGGGGCCACCCTCACCTTCGCCGGATCGCTGCAGGGCATCACCCGAACCCTGCCGTTGGAGATCTATCTGCTGCGGGAATCCGATTCGGACGTCGCCCTGGCGCTGTCGCTGGTGTTGATCGTCATCGCGCTGCTCATCGTGCTGCTCGCCACACGACTGCGGACATGGGGGACTCATGACTGAACTGTTGCGGTTGGCAGCCACGGTGGAGTCACGCGATGTCCACGTGGAGTTGAGCCTGGCCGTCGGGCAGCGCATCGCCGTGGTCGGGCCGAACGGGGCAGGAAAATCCACCCTGCTCGACCTCATCGCCGGAGCACTGCGCCCCAGCGCCGGGGCCGTGTGGTTGTGCGGGGAGGAGGTCTCCGGGCCTCGTCGGCACCTGCCACCGTGGCGCCGTCGCATCTCCTACGTGGAGCAACGTTCCCTGCTCTTCCCTCACCTCGACGTCCTGGACAATGTCGCCTTCGGTCCCAGGGCGCGAGGTGTCGGAGCGGCTGAGGCGCGACGGCGTGCCCTGGCGGAGCTGGACGCCGTGAACTGCGCTGATCTTGCGGATCGTGGCGTGGATCAGCTCTCCGGTGGCCAGGCCCAGCGGGTCGCACTGGCCCGGGCGTTGGCCGTCGATCCTGACATCCTGCTGCTGGACGAGCCCTTCAAGGCGTTGGATGCCACCGTGACCCCGGAGCTGCGACGTCTGCTCCGGCAACGACTCGCGGGGCAGACGACGGTGCTGGTCACGCACGACCTGGTGGATGTGGTGGCCCTGACCGATCAGGTGGTGGAGCTGTCAGGGGGAAGGGTGGTCGCCAACGGTCCGGTGGAGGAACTCGTCCAGGCGCCCGCCACCCCTTTCCTCGCTGATTTCGCCGGGCTGAACCTGCTGCACGGCAGCAGCGACGGCAACCGGGTGCAGCTGGGTGAGGGCAGCGCCGTCGCCGGGGTCGGGGAGGTGCCGAGAGGCCCGGCCAGGGCGGTGTTCGCCCCGACCGCGGTGAGTCTGTTCCTGCACCCCCCTCAGGGCAGTCCCCGCAACCAGCTGGCGGCCGTGGTCGTCGCGGTGGAGGACCGTCACTTCGGGCAGCGGGTGAGCCTGGAGGTGGCCGGGCAGCACATCGCCGCCGATGTCACGGCCGCAGCCGCCGCTGAGCTGGGAGTGCGTTCAGGGATGCGACTGGTGGCGGTGGTCAAGGCCACCGAGGTCAGCCTCCACCCAGGCGGCGGGCCTTCGCGGCCTGCTCCCGGAAGTTGTGGTTGACGAGGTGGCCGAAGCCCTGCGCCTCCAGCCTGGCGACGAGGGAGGGCACGTTGATGCCAAGCGCCTGCGCGGCGGAGTCCAGGTGCCACTGGTGTTCGCCCAGCACCGACAGCAGGTGGGCGCGGCGGGTCTGCGCGGTGGACAGGCGCAGGGTGTTCAGGTGCAGCAGCTCACCGTCGTCGCGCACGATCCGCTCCCCGATGTGGTTCGCCTGGCCCAGCTCCAGCGAGGTGACGAACCGCTCCAGCCGCATCCCGGGCAGCGAGTAGACGGTCTCGGTGCGCAGTCCCCGGTCCCGCCAGTCGCCCAGCAGCACATCGGTGGTGGCTGCCGCCCAGTCCCGGCGCAGGCTCGCCAGGCCATCGCGCAGCTCGGCGACGGTGGTCGCGCCCCGGAAGTGCGGGGTGGGGTCGACGATCCAGCGGGTGGGCTGGTTGCAGGCGTAGATCACCATGAGGTCGCCGTACAGGCTGTTCAGCAGGGTGTGGTGCAGCGCCCGGTAGTCACGTGGTGAGGGCACGACGAAGGCCGCGGCCAGGGCGTCGGAGACGAAGACCAGCATCCCGACCTGGCGCTCGTGGATCTCGAAGGTGCGAAGGGCCGTGTCGTAGCCGGGGATGTCGTGGCCGTCGCTGAAACTCTCGGCCCGGCAGCCCAGGCCATCGCGCATGAAGGCTTCAGACAGCTCGGGCCAGGCAATCGCCGGTGGGTTGAAGTGCATGGTGAGCAGGCCCTCGATGGCCAGGTTCTGCGGCAGGAAACGCAGCTTTCCGGCAGCGATCCGTTTGCTCTGCCGGTGGGCGAGGATGCTCTCGCGGCCCCGATCCCGGCGCCCCTTCAGCTGGGTGCCGAGCGCGGTACCCCACTCCAGGTGGAAGGCGTGGGGTACGAAACCGACGTACACGGTGTCGGAGGCGTCGTGGACGATCCGGGTACCAGGCTCCCATCCGGCATCGACCAGGCGCAGGTCGTCGCAGTCGCGTTCCCGCAGCAGCGGCACCAGCCGGAAGGTGCCGCACACCTGCGACGGGGCTGGGGTCAGCCCGGTCAGCTCCAGGGGTGGGGCGAGGTCACGCATGGGACCCTCCTGTTCGTGGAGCCTCGTGGATGAAGTGGTGGACCCGCTTCGCCAGGTAGGTCTCCAGCTCGATCAGGGAGCCGTCGCCGACCACGTAGCGGGCGAAACCGAGCGCGGTGGGCAGGTCCTCGGCACGGTGCAGCCCGATGGCGCGGGCGTGGGAGGTGAGGTTTGCCACCTGCAGCTCCTCGGGGTCGAAGACCGGGTTGAGGTGCAGCACCTGGATGCTGGAGGGCAGCCGCTTGGTGATGTGCTGGAACGCCCCGGCGGGATCGTTCTCGATGCCGTCGGAGATCACCAGCACCGTGGTGGCGCCCCATTCCAGGGCGTCCAGCAGCCGCTCGGAGAGGTTCGACTGGCCGCGGGGCCGGGGCAGTCCCTGCTGGGGTGAGGTCCAGAACCCCCGGTAGTCGGAGTGCCCGAGCCGAAGCAGCTGGTCGACGGCGAAGGCGACGGCGAGCGGGCGGCCCCGTCGCTCACGCGACGAGGTGGCGGAGAAGGAGTTGTCCAGCACGGCGGCGACCCGCCCGCTCAGCCCGAGCGGGCCGGAGCGCTCCAGCACCGCGCGGGCGGCACGTTCCAACCACTGCTGCTCCTGCTCGCCGAAGTCCTTGCGGCTGAGCAGCCACGAGGTGAGTTCGGTCAGGGACAGCCGCTCAGGGCGCAGCTCGACGGTGGGGCCGCGGTCAGCGACACGGAGACGTTCCTTCTCGCTCAGGCGGTCCTTCATCCGTTCCAACAGCTTGTCGGGGTCCATGCCGTGCTTGGCGGCGAGCCCCAGGGCCACGGAGTAGGGCAGCCGGGTCACGGCCTGTTGGCTGAACCGGGCCTGGCGGTAGGTGTCGAACATTTCGGTGGTGAAGGGGGAGCGGTGATCGCCGAACAGGAAGTCGGGCATCTCACCTGCCGGGTGGAGGTGGATGTGGCGGAGCGCCCCTGCCACCTTGCGGCGGTACTTGACGGCCTGGAACACCGGATCGGGATGCTGGGTCAGCCAGTCGCGGATCACGGCCCGGGTGCGGCGGTTGTTCACGCCGTCGCGGCGGAGCCTCACGGTGAGTTTCCAGAACCGCTGGGGCGGTAGTCGTCGCACCCCGGCCCGGATCAGGGCGTTCTCCTCCTGCCGGAAGTCGGGTGGGGTCTCGCGCCCGGTGGCGAGCAGCCCGCGGATGATCTCGGCCAGGTTGTGGTCGTTGATCCCGAGCGCCAGCAGCCGGGCGTAGAGGCGGCGGTAGTTGCCGCGCACGTACTCGTGCAGGAAGTCCAGGGCCAGGTGCTGCTCGGCTGCGGTGGAGGCGAACTCCGCCTGCCCGGTGGAGGCGAAGGCGGCGTTGAGAAAGGTCAACAGGTCCTCGCGGGCCACCTCGTCGGCGGTGCGCATCCATCCTCCTAGCTGTGTGGGGTACCCGGGGAGGAGCAGGGTGATGTGGAAGTGGTTCCTGCATAG
>JAUNKV010000010.1 GCA_030532575.1 Propionibacteriaceae bacterium
GTTCAGAAAGCTCCTCGTGAATTTCACTCGGCAGTGAAAAGATTCGTCAACGATAGGAACGAGATTGTTGGATGACGGCTCTGGGTGCTGATTGCGAGTTGGTGTTATTTCTTTCGGGCGTCGGTGTTGGGGTAGGCTGTGCGTTCACAGCAGGACCTCCAGGGCGTGACGGATGGCAGGTTGTGCCTTCGGGAAGTGGGTGGTCATCCTGAGCAGGGCGGAGGGGCTGCCCCGGCCTGCGTTGAGCCAGCGCTTCAGGGCTGAGTGGGCGAGGTCTGTCCCCCAGAGGTGGCGCAGTCTGAAGAGGTCGATGATCGTGCGTTCAGCGCAGTAGAGCCCGATGGTGGAGTTTCCGGGCAGCTCGTGCTGGAGGCGTCCGATGTGGAAGGTGGAGGAGTCGAAGCGGTGCCATTCGATGGGGGCGTACTGGATTCTGGGGGACGTCATGCCGCGAGGAATGGCGATGTTGCTGTGAGTGGGGATCTCGTCGGTCAGGTCGTGCAGGGACAGGGCGGTCAGCAGGCACAGCGTGGCTTGGGGGATCTTCGTCGCCGCTGCGATCCAGGCGGCCGTGGTGTCATCGGTCAGGTCGGCGCGAAGGAACACCCCTGAACTGACCCGCCCGTACGTTCCCTGGGTGACCAGCTGTTCCAGAGTGTGACGTGTTGTGCCCTGCTCATGCAGTGTCTTGTAGGTCAGGAGATCGGGGAGGGTCTGCGTGTCCATCATCACCACCTCAGCAAAAACCCTACCACGTAGAGGTGATCTGTATGGATTTCTGTTGAGCTCAGGTGATCCCTCGGCTCGCGAGGTAGGCCTCGATGACGACGCCGAGCTCTTGGGCGCCACCTCTCGGGCCCGGTAGGTGCGGTGCTGACCCGGCTGCCCTGGGGGAGTGTGACTGAGGCGGGTGCCGCGACGATGTTGTGTGCGGTGGCGTCAGTCCTCCTGCGTCCAGTCCTTGAGGGTGGTCGGGGTGCCCTGGGCGAGCCACTTCGACAGCATCTCCGGGGCCAGGAGCTCGTCGATGACGGTGAAGGCCAGGCCGATCAGTCCGGCCCGGTCCCCGAGGGGTGAGGTGACGATGAGGAGCGAGCGGGTGGCCAAGGGCAGGGAGCGCGCCAGCACGGCCCGTCGAATGGTTGCCAGGTACAGGTCGAGCGAACGGCCCACCCGCCCGCCGATGACGACCACCGAGGGGTTGAACATGCTCACCATTCCCGCGAGCGCCTCCCCGACGGCAAGAGCGGATCGGGACAACATATCGATGGCAACGGGGTCCCCGAAGAGCGCGGCCTCGACGATGAGGGCGACGTCGAGGGGGCGGTCAGCATCAAGGGCGTTGCGGAGATGAGTGCTGCGGTCATCCCGGGCCAGGGCCTGGGCGTCCCTGACCAAGGCTCCGCCCCCGGCCAAGGCCTCCAGGCAGCCATTGTTCCCGCACCGGCAGACGACATCCGTCCCGGTGCCGACGGCGAGGTGGCCTATGTCGCCTGCAGCGCCCTGCGCGCCCCGGTGGATTCGGCCGCGTGAGAACAGCCCGGATCCGATGCCTGTCCCAACCTTGACGTAGATGACGTCCTGGTGGCCCTGGGCGACACCAGCGCGCACTTCACCGGTGGCCATCGCGTTGACGTCGTTGTCAACCCAGGCGGCACACCGATAGCGGGTCTCGAAAAAACGCCGCACATCAAAACCGTCCCATCCCGGCATGATCGGTGGGGCGACTGGTTTCCCGGTGGCCCACTCGACGGGGCCAGGTAGGCCGATGCCCACGCCCCACGCGGATGTGGCGGGTAGATCATCCAGTAGGCCATCCAGCAGCGAACCGACGTACTCCAGGGTGGCCACGGGGCCTTCCTTGACATCAACCGGGGCCTCCAGCGTCGCGACGAGGTGCCCGGAGAGGTCGGCGATGCCCACTTCGCACATCGTGGCCCCGATCTCCGCCACCAGGATGTGCCCAGCGTTGGCCTTGAAGCGGAGCTCCCGCGGGGCGCGCCCGCCCGTGGAGGCCCCGAGCTCCCCCTCGGCAAGCAGCCCGGCCTGGATGAGTTGATCCACGCGGTCGGCGACGACATTACGGGCGAGCCCGGACTGGCGGCTGAGCTCGGGGCGGGTCCTGGCGCTACCCAAACGGACCAGGTTCAGGACGTCCGTCAGGGTCCGCATCTGCTCGGATGCGGTACTGAGAAGGGGTTTTGGGTCCATTGCGCTCACCTTTCAGGTCATCCACCCAGAGGTGCCCCGGCTACGACTCACTCTTGCAACACGGCCCGGAGTCTACCAAGAGTTGACTTTGGTCTTTTAGATACTTAAGATTGCATGACACAAGCCAAAGCCAGCCAAAGGAGTCCCATGCTTAGGTCCATCAGTCCCCTCATTCGCCCCCTGGTCGTGGTCGCGACGCTCGCGGTGCTGCTCACGGGGTGCACCACGAAGGGGGCAGCCACATCCACCTCCAACAGCGAAGTCGACGCCAAGGTCGACGCCGCGCTCAAGAAGCTCGAAGGCACCGTCCTCAGCAAAGGACCGCACGGCGAGGAACCGGCCACGGCCGAGACCGCTGAGCTCAGCGACGACGAGATCGCCAAGGTCAAGTCGTTGGGGGCGACGGCAGCCATCGTCATGCACTACGGCGGCAACGATTGGTCCAATGCTCAGGTGGACGGTCTGCGCGCCGAGTTCGAGAGGCTCGGGATCGAGGTCGTCGCGGTGACCGACGCGAACTTCAAGCCTGACAAGCAGGTCTCCGACATCGAGACCGTCCTGAGCAAGCAGCCGGACATCATCGTCTCGATCCCGACCGACCCGGTGGCCACCTCGTCGGCCTACAAGAAGGCTGCTGATGCCGGGGTGAAGCTCGTCTTCATGGACAACTCTCCGCAAGGCCTCAAGGCAGGCGAGGACTACGTCTCCGTGGTGTCGGCGGACAACCACGGCAACGGGGTGGTCTCCGCCCATCTCATGGCCAAGGCGCTCGGTGGAGCGGGCAAGATCGGCGTGATCCATCACGAGGCCGACTTCTTCGTCACCACGCAGCGTCACGACGGGTTCACCTCGACGATCAAGGCCGAGTACCCCGACATCGAGATCGTCGCCGAGCAGGGCATCGCAGGCCCCGACTTCGCAGGAGACGCCCAGGCCGCTGCCAACGCGATGCTGAACCGTCACCCCGATCTGGCCGGGATCTGGGCGGTGTGGGACGTGCCCGCGGAGGGTGTGATGGCTGCGGCGCGGGCCTCAGGACGCAAGGACCTGAGGATCGCCACCCAGGACCTCGGGAAGAACGTGGGCATCGGGCTGGCCAAGAACGAGCTGATCGTCGGGCTCGGGGCTCAGCGCCCCTACGACCAGGGGGTCACCGAGGCCCGGTTGGCGGCCGGGGCGCTGATCGGGAAGGAAGCAGCACCCTACGTCGCCCTGCCCGCCCTGCCCGTGCAGCACACCAACGTGCTCGACGCCTGGAAGCAGGTGTACCAGAAGGACGCCCCGGAGGACCTGGCCAGTGTTTTCGAACAATGAGGCCGATGTGACGGTGGCCCCCATCTCGTCAGTGACAAGGAGGAAGTGATGACAGTTCGTCCAGAGCCCGAACCGGCTCCCGTCGAGCCCGTCCCCGTCGTGCAGATGCGCGGGATCAGCAAGTCCTTCCACGACGTCGCCGTGTTGGTGGATGTCGACCTCGAAATCCTGCCCGGGGAGGTTCACGCGCTCGCCGGTGGCAACGGTGCGGGCAAGTCCACGCTGATGAAGATTCTCCAGGGCGTCCACCCTCGAGATGCTGGTGAGATCGAGATCGACGGGCGGCAGGTGGAGCTGAGGTCGATCCACGACGCGAGGGCAGCCGGAATCGGGATGGTCTTCCAGGAGTTCAGCCTGGTTCCCAGCCTGAGTGTGGCCCAGAACATCTTCCTCACGGCGGAGCCCACCGGAGCCGCTGGGCTGATCGACGACAAGGAGGCGCGACGCCGAGCAGCCCAGGTCTTCGAGGACATGGGTGTGTCCGTTGACCCCGCAGCCACCGTCGAGAGCCTGCCGACGGCCTTGTGGCAGCTGACCGAGATCGCCAAGGCGCTGTCGCAAAAGGCGCGGGTGCTCATCATGGATGAGCCCACGGCCAGCCTCGCCAGGCACGAGGTCGAGTTGCTCTTCGAGCTGATCGAACGCCTCAAGCAGCGGGGAATCTCGACCATCTACATCTCCCACCGCATGGATGAGGTCCACCGCATCGCCGACCGCATCACGATTCTGCGGGACGGGAGGCGGCTTTTCACCGAGCCCTTGAGCTCCGTGACCCCGGAGGAGATCGTTGAAGGGATCGTGGGGCGACGTGTCGAGGGGGCCCTCGAGTACCGGGAACGGGAGCAGGCGGTCGGTGACGACGTCCTGCTGGAGGCCGTCGAGCTCAAGGCGGGCAACCGGGTCAACGGGGTCTCGTTCCAACTGCGTCGCGGGGAGATCGTCGGCCTGGCAGGTCTCATGGGCAGTGGCCGTACGGAACTGGCTCGCTGTCTGTTCGGCATCGAGCGCCCAGATTCCGGTGAGATCCGAGTCGACGGCGAGGCGGTGGATGTGCAGGGTCCCCGCGCAGCGATGGCAGCAGGCATGGCCCTCATCCCCGAGGACCGTCGGGACCAGGGCCTGGTGCTTGATCACTCGATCCGAGAGAACATCCTGCTGCCCCTCCTCGACCGCATCCTCAACGGTCCGCTGCTGGATCACGGCGCTGGGAAACGGCTCGCTGCCGACCTCATCTCCCGGTTCTCGGTGAAGGTGGTGGATGCCGACAAACCGGTTCGGACCCTCTCCGGCGGCAACCAGCAGAAGGTGGTGATCGCCAAATGGCTCGGTACCGAACCCAAGGTTCTCATCATGGATGAACCCACGGCCGGTGTGGACATCGGGACCAAGGCCGAGATCGTCACCATCATCCGCGGGCTGGCGGACTCCGGGTGCGGTGTCATCGTCATCTCATCCGAGTACCCGGAGCTCCTTGCGGTCAGCGACCGGGTGCTGATCCTGCGCGGAGGCCAGATCGTGAGGGAACTCGAGCGATCTGAGATCCCGGACGAAGAAACTCTTCAACTCGCTGTACTAGGAGTCTGACACATGTCCAATTCAACAACCGCCTCCCGCACTCCCGAGGAGGTGTCGCTGCTGGCGCGAAGGCTCAGCTCGCTGGACTGGCGTCGCTACATCATCTACATGGCTTTTGCCGTGGTGTTCCTGCTGTTCGCGGTGACCTTGGGGAACTCCGGCTTCCTATCCCAGAACAACCTGCTCAACATCTTCCGCCAGACCGCGACGATCTCAGTGATCGCGGTAGGTATGACCTTCGTCATCGCCTGTGCCGAGATCGACCTGAGCGTCGGGTCGGTGGCTGGGCTGTCAAGCGTGGTCAGCGCGATGACCATCGCTTCCTACGGGCTGATCCCGGGAATCATCGCCGGACTCGCCGTCGGGGTAGCCGTCGGAGCGACAAACGGCGCGCTGGTCAGCCTCCTGGGGATCCCGTCGTTTCTCGTGACCCTGGGCATGTTGGGCATCGCCTTCGGTGTGGCCCAGTGGATCACGGCTTCGGCTCCGCAACCCATCCTCAACGACACCTTCAACACGATCTTCGGCGGCGGCGACATCGGCCCGATCCCCGGACTGATGATCTGGATGGTTCTCGCGGTGATGGTCGGTGCAATCGTTCTCAACCGCACCCGTTTCGGGCGTCAGGTACTGGCCACCGGAGGAAACCGGATTGCAGCGGAGTACACCGGCATCAATACCAAGCGGATCAAGTTCTCTGTCCTGCTCATCTCAGGGCTCGCGGCCTCCCTGGCGGGAATGCTCTATGCAGGACGACTCCAGTCGGGACGTTTCCAGTGGGGAGCCGGTGATGAACTGTCCGCGATTGCCGCCGTCATCCTCGGAGGAACGAGCCTCTTCGGCGGCTCCGGGGCCATCGTCGGGACCCTGATGGGGGCCCTGCTGATCGGGCTCATCAACAACGGGCTGATCCTGGCGGGTCTCGACTCCAGCCAGCAGCAGGTGATCCGTGGCGTCATCATCATCCTCGCCGTCGCGCTGGCAAGGAAGAAGTGATCCCATGACGAGAGAGAAAATTCGCTCCGGCATCATCGGGGCCGGATTCATCGGAGGCGTGCACGCCTACGCGGTGCGAGCTGCCGGTGGACGACTGACCCGCATCGCGGATACGACCCTGGAGTCCAGTCAGCAGGCTGCCGAGCGACTGGGTGTCGAAGAGGCCGCGGCCTCCCCCGAGGAGCTCATCGCCTCTGACGACGTCGACATCGTCCACATCTGCACCCCCAATTTCACCCATGCCACGCTCGCTCAGCAGGCCATCGCCCACGGCAAGGCCGTCATCTGTGAGAAACCGCTGGCGACGACGGTTCCAGATGCTGAACGGGTCACCGAACTGGCCCGTGAGGCCGGAGTCCTGACCGCCGTCCCCTTCGTCTATCGTTTCCATCCGCATGTGCGGGAGACGCGGGCCCGGATCGCCGCAGGTGATGCCGGGCGGCTGTGGATGCTGCATGGCTCCTACCTGCAGGACTGGCTGTCGCGCAGCGAGGACACGAACTGGCGGGTCGATCCCGCGGTGGGGGGCGTCTCCCGGGCCTTCGGGGACATCGGTGTGCACTGGTGCGACCTCATGGAATTCGTGACAGGGCAACGGATCGTCAGGCTCTCGGCTCGCACGGCGCAGGCCTTCGACAACCGGTCCGGGACCGAGGACGGAGCGGTGGTCATGTTCGAGACCGACGGTGGCGCCTCCGGGTCGCTGGTGGTCAGCCAGGTCTCACCGGGACGCAAGAACCGCCTGTGGTTCTCCTTCGACGGCACGGACGCCTCCTTCTCCTTCGACCAGGAGTCACCTGAATGGCTGTGGGTAGGGCGGCGGGAGGAGAACCACATCCTGCCGCGGAATCCGCTCATCGAGCACCCGGGAGCCAAGCGCCTCTCCCGCCTTCCCGCCGGCCATCCGCAGGGCTACCAGGACGCCTTCAGCGCCTTCGTCGCAGATGTCCACGAGGCCTGCCGGGGCGGTTCCCCCGACGGCCTGCCCACCTTCGACGACGGCCTGCGTGCGGCCCGGATCACCGAGGCCGTGATGGCCTCATCCGCTGAATCAACATGGAAGGAGCTGATCCCGTGAAACTGGGATTCCTGACAGCATGTCTACCTGACCGGTCCCTGGCGGAGATCGTGTCCTGGGCGGCCGATGAGGGCTTCGAGGCCCTCGAGGTGGCGGCCTGGCCCGCGCTCGGCCAAAGACCGTTCACCGCCACGCACATCGTCGCGGAGAACTTCGGGACCCAACAGGCCGATCAGGTGCAGGAGTTGTTCGCTGACAAGGGGCTCGACATCTCCTCCCTTGCCTACTACGACAACAACCTCCATCCCGACCCCACCGAACGGCAGGCGGTCAACAACCACGTCCTGGCCTGCATCGACGCAGCCGCGCTGCTCGGTGTGCCCACCGTCGGCACATTCATCGGGAGGGACTGGACCAAGTCGGTGAGGGAGAACCTCAGCGAGGCCGAGGAGGTCTTCGGGCCACTCGTGGACCGCGCCGGTGAGAAAGGGGTGAAGCTCGTCATCGAGAACTGTGTCATGGAGGGCTGGCACCCGGACGGCTACCCGGGCAACCTCGCCTATTCGCCGGAGCTGTGGGAGTGGATGTTCTCGCTCGGCCTTCACCTCAACTTCGACCCCAGTCATCTGGTGTGGATGGGTATCGACCCGGTGACGGCGATGACGCCCTATGTGGATCGCATCGCCCACGCCCAGGCCAAGGACATCCAGCTCTTCCCGGAGCGGCGTGACCGCTACGGCTGGCCCGGCATCGCCGTAGATCGGCAGGACCCCTGGGACGTGGGCTGGTGGCGCTACCGGGTGCCGGGGTTGGGCGAGGTGGACTGGAGGCGAGTCGTCGACGCTCTCTACGAGCACGGCTTCGACGGTGTGCTCTCAGTGGAGCACGAGGACCCCGTCTGGGGAGGCACCGAGCCGAAGATCAGGACGGGATTGCAGATCGCACACCAGACCCTGCGACCACTGATGGTCGTGTGAAAAAGGGAAAAGGAAAGGAAACATCATGAAACTGGGCTACTGCTCAATCACCTGGGGCGGCGTGGTCGGCCACCCCGCCGGAGTCACCAGCGTCAAGGACCTCTTCTACCGGGCCAACGGGGACACGCTCCAGGCGGTCCGGGAGATCGGTGAGGTGGGGTACCGGGGCGTCGAGATGTTCGACGGCAACGTCGCCGAGTTCGAGGGCGATCCGCGGGTGCTCACCGACGCCCTGCAGAGGGCTGGGCTGGAACTCGTCAGCGTCTACACAGGCGCCAACTTCATCTACGCCGACATCCTTCCCGACGAGCTGCACCGGGTGCGCCGAGCGGCCCAGCTGGCCGCCACCTTCGGGGCGAGACGGCTGGTGGTCGGGGGTGGTGCCCGTCGGGCCGCAGGAACCACCGACGAGGACTACGTCCGGCTTGGAGAATCGCTGGATGTCGTGTGTGACATCGCGGAGGAGCACGGCTTGGAAGCCAGCTACCATCCGCACCTGGGCACCATCGTCGAGAACCCCGATGAGATCGAGAGAATCCTCGGCAGGAGTCGGATCGCCTTCTGCCCCGACACCGCGCACCTCGCGGCCAGTGGTGGCGACCCGGCTGAGCTCATCCGCAGGTATCCCGATCGGGTCAGACACGTGCACCTCAAGGACTTCCGACCAGAACCCTTCGGCTTCCTGCCGCTGGGGGCCGGGGTGCTGGATCTCCCCGACATCATCTCCGCCATCGCCGAGTCCGGTTATGACAGCTGGCTCATGGTGGAGCTCGACGAGTACGACGGCGACCCGCAGGAGGCCGCCCGCATCAGCAAGGACCACCTGACGAAGGTGTTGGCCGAGGCCGGCATCCCACTCGACTGACGGACAAGAACGGACAAGGAGCAACAGACATGCAGGAACTCAACGTGGGACTCATCGGCGGCGGTTTCATGGGCAAGGCCCATTCGCTCGCGTACGCCGCGATGCCGATGTTCTTCTGGCCGGCACCGGCCATCCCGGTGCGCAGGGTCGTCGCGGAGGCCGACGCGGAGCTGGCGGACACGGCGGCCAAGCGGTTCGGATTTGAGCGCTCGACCGCCGACTGGCGCGAGATCGTCGAGGACCCGGACATCCACGTGGTCGACATCGCCACCCCGAACCATCTGCACGCGGACGCCGCCATCGCGGCCGCCAAGGCGGGCAAGCACATCATCTGTGAGAAGCCTTTGGCCCGCACCACCGAGGAGGCCAAGGCGATGTACGATGCCGTCAAGGAGGCGGGCGTGGTCAACATGGTGGCCTTCAACTACCGCCGCACGCCTGCGGTGATGCTGGCCAGGAAGTACATCGAGGAGGGGGCCATCGGGCAGGTCCTGAGCTTCCGTGGCACCTACCTCCAGGACTGGAGTGCCGATCCCGATTCCCCGCTGTCGTGGCGGTTCCAGAAGTCCATCGCGGGCTCCGGGGCACTGGGCGACATCGCCACCCACGTCATCGACATGGCGCGGTACCTGGTGGGCGAGATCGCCTCGGTCAATGCCATGATGACCACCTGGATCCCGGACCGGCCTGTCCAGTCCGGAGGGGCCGACCTGCTCGGGACGAGCAGGAACGCCGACGGGCCGCGCGCTGAAGTGGATGTCGATGATGAGGTGATCACGCTGCTGAGGTTCGCAGACGGTGCCATCGGGTCGGTGGAGGCCACCCGGAATGCGTACGGGCGGAACAACTTCATCACCCTCGAGATCCATGGCACCAAGGGGTCGATCCACTTCAACTACGAGCGTCGCGACGAGCTGCAGGTCTGCTTCGCTGACGACGACCCGGACCGTCGGGGGTTCCGCACCGTCTACACGGGTCCTGCGCACCCCTACGGCGATGCCCTGTGGCCGATCCCCGCCCTGGGGATCGGGTACGGAGAGACCAAGATCATCGAGGCACACGATTTCTTCAAGGCGATTGTCGAGGGCGGCACCGTGAGCCCCAACTTCGCCGATGGCTACCAGGTCTCGTTGATCGACGACGCCATCGTCGAGTCGGCGGCGTCAGGCAGCTGGGTCGAGGTGCCTGAGGTCGAGGGCTGACCCAGTTTCGGTGTTTTCTGCCATTCTTCCTGTTCGACGGGGCCCTGTCGGCGGAAGAATGGCAGAAAACACCGACAGGTCCCTGCTCGCCGCGAGGAATGGCGATGTTGCTGAATTCAGTTGATCCCTCGGCTCGTCAGATAGGCGTCGATGACGACGCCGAGCTCGCGGACGTCCGACTGTTCGTCTCCCGTGACGGTGCCGAGCAGGGGGAGGGTGCCCCGGAACAGGGCCGTGGCCTGGCGGGCCGCCAGCTCCAGATCGGCGCGGGGAAGGGTGGGGTTGCGGGTGGCCAGCAGATCGACCAGGCGGGTCGCGAAGGCCTGGTTCACGCCGTCGACCTCCTGCCGCAGCTCCTCGGGCAGGTTCGGGTGGGCGTAGATCATGGTGAAGGTCGCGTTGGCGCGCTTGAACTCGGCAAGGGGTGCCAGGAGTGCGGAGATCATCTCCCGACGGGGCGTCGTTGTGTCGATGGTGGGCCACACCTGGCCGTAGACCTCGCCCAGGCGCGTGATGTAGTCGCGGACGACGGCGCGCAGGATGTCGGTGCGGTCGCTGAAGTACTGGTACAGCGACCCCGGCGAGATGCCGGCCTCGGCCGCGATGGCATTGGTGGTGGCCCGGTCCACGCCGTCGCGGGCGAAGACCACGACGGCGGCTTCGATGATGGCGGCCATCCGGGCCAGGCCGCGCGCGGAACGCTGGGTTGCCATCCCTCTCCTTGAGAATGCGAGCAAAAGCTCGTAAAGTGAATGCGAGTTGATGCTCGCATTGAGAGGATAGCGCAGTGAACCGCACCATCGGCACCCTGGAAACCTTCCCCATCGGCCTGGGCTGCATGGGCATGACCATGTCCTACGGCCCCATCGACAAGGCTGAGGCTGCCGCGACACTGCAGGCCGCCGTCGATGCCGGGGTCACCATGTTCGACACCGCCCAGGTGTATGGCGCAGGGCGCAACGAGTCCTTCATCGGTCCGCTGCTCGCCCCGCACCGGGACCGGATCATCCTGGCCACCAAGACCGGAATCCGCACTCGGCTGGGTGGGTTCCCCACCGGTCTGGACGGCCGCCCCGAGTCCATCCGCAAAGGACTGGACGGCTCGCTGAAACGGCTCCAGACGGATCACATCGACCTGCACTACCTGCACCGGGTGGACCCGAAGGTGCCGCTGGAGGTCAGCATCGCGGCGCTCGCCGAGGGTGTGCAGGCGGGCAAGGTCCGCCACATCGGGGTCAGCGAGGTCACCGGCGAGCAGCTGCGCCGTGCGTACGCCATCCATCCCATCGCTGCGGTGCAGATGGAGTGGTCACTGTTCTCCCGCTCCCTGGAGGACGATCTGCTTCCGGTCGCCAGGGAACTGGGCGTGGCGGTCGTCGCCTACTCACCGCTGGGGCGGGGGATGCTCACCGGTTCGCAGACGGCGACGACGAAGCTCCCGCTGCTCGACTACCGCCGCTTCCTGCCGCGCTGGCGCAAGGAGAACCTGGAGGCCAATCTCCGGGCCGTGGAGCAGGTCCGCCAGGTGGCGGCCCGCCACGACGCGACCCCCGGCCAGGTGGCCCTGGCGTGGGTGCTGGCCCAGGGCGACGATGTGATCCCGATCCCCGGAACCAAGCGTCGCCGCTACCTGAAGGAAAACCTCGACGCCCTGCAGCTTCGGCTCAGCTCGGACGACCTCTCCGAGCTGGACCTGGTTCGCGCCCAGGGGGATCGCTACCCGCGTCTTGGAGTCAGCGCAGGGGAGTAAGAGGGTCCGCGGTGAGGGCGGAATCTACTGCGGTCGCCCTGGTGACCCCCTGGCTGCGGACCTCCTCGAACGCACGCTCCAGTGCGATCTTCGTCGTTCGCCTTGCCAGGTGGCCACCATGACGATCCTCGTGACGACCCCACCTCACCGCGCACCCTCTAAGCTCAAGCCAGGTTTGAGACGTCGAGGAGGAACCGATGGTGCCGTCGCGCAACAGCATCACCTGCTGGGGGGACAGCCTCACCGAAGGGGGATCGAAGGACGGCATCTTCCCGCTGGAGCAGGCCTGGCCCGCCCAGATGGCCGAGGCCTTCGGCGGGGCCGTGCGGGTGACCAACCGGGGGCGCTGCGGCGAGACCACCGACGGCGTGGGCATCCGGTGTGGGGCGCTGCAGGTCTGGGCGCGCCCGCACGACTCGGTGATCCCCGAACAGGGGCGGGTGCAGCTGCACTGCCCACAGCTCTTCGACGCCGCCGAGCGCAGCTTCGAGGGCAGTCTCGCCGGGGTGGGCGGCACCCTGGTGCACCAGGGCGGCACATGGTTCTTCGAGCGTGCAGAGCCCGGGGAACCGGTCAGGGTGGAGGGACCGGCGCCCTTCATCTCGGGGCTGGGTGACTCGCGTGGCGACGTGCTGATCCACTTCGCGGGCACCAACAACCACTGGGCCGACGGCCGGACCGTCTGCGCCAGCCGCGCCAGCCACGTGATCGCCGCCCATCAGCGTTTCCTCACCTGGGCAGGCCACGACCGGGTGCTGTTCATCGGGCTCAGCCCCGCCACCACCAGCCAGCCCGGCGATGCGCTGTGGCAGATCATGGAGCACCTCAACACCTGGCTGGCGGCCAACCATCCCGGCCGGTTCTTCGACTTCCGCACCTGGCTGCGCGAGGAGGCCCTCGAGGCTGCAGGGATCACCCCGCAGCCGGAGGACCTGGCGGCCCGCGCGGAGCTGCGCACCCCGCCGTCGGTGATGGACCGGGGCGACGACGTGCACTTCAACACCGCCGTCCATGCGGCTCTCGGGCGCAGGCTGGCCGCCGAACTGACGGCCCGGGGCTGGATCGACGGCGACGTCGAGCCAGCAGGAAGGCCGTTCCCAGCGGTCGAGCCGTGACGGGGGTCACAGTTCCACGAAGGCGCATGAGAACCCCCGCTCCCCGGCCTGCCACTGATCGATGGTCGGGCCGAGGGCCTTGATCTCGTGGGGTCGGGAAAGGCTCAGGCCCGCCAGCTGGGCGTAGTGCTCGGAGCAGATCTCCGGGACCTGAGGGTCCAGCTCGAAGGCCTCGGCGGCGCGCCCGGCTGCGATGGTGGGGTCGATGCTGCCGCCTGCGAAGATGAGCCAGTTCGCCTGATCGCAGGCGACCGGGGTCGCCGTCGAGACCTCCTGCGCGTCGAGGCTGGCCAGCAGACAGGTACCGACTGGCCACGGCATGTCTGGGGTCTCCGGCAGGCCTTGGGTGTTCAGCGGGAACGGCGGGGTGGGAGACGGCGCAGATTGCTGGGGCGTCGTCGAAGCCGTGGGCGTCGCGCTCGGCCGGGCTGAGCTGTGCTGGGTGACAGGGTACTGCGCGGTGGACTCGACGGGGCAGTTCGCGACCTCCCGCCGCAGCCCGTACGCTCCCCAGTGGTCCCGAACCGTCGGAAAAGCGACAGTTGGAGACCGCTGGGCTGGAATGGTCGCGAGACGTCGCGGTTCGTGCCCGCCAAGATAGGCTGCCGTCATGAAAGATTCACAGCCGGGGCGGCTGGTGCTGGCGGGAACCCCCATCGGGTCGCACACCCACGCCAGCCAGGCCCTGCGGGAAGCCCTCGAGCAGGCCGACGTCATCGCCGCCGAGGACACCCGACGCTGTGCGACGCTGCTGCACCGGATCGGTGTCACCACATCGGCGCGCGTCGTGTCCTACTTCGAGGGAAACGAGGTCAGCCGCAGCCAGGAGCTGGCCGAGGCGGTGGCAGCGGGGCAGCACGTGGTGCTGGTGACCGATGCGGGAATGCCCTCGGTGAGCGACCCCGGCTACCGGGTGGTGACCGCCTGCATCACACAGGGGCTACGGGTGACTGCGGTGCCGGGCCCCTCCGCCGTGGTGACCGCGCTCGCAGTCTCCGGGCTGCCCTCCGACCGGTTCTGCTTCGAGGGATTCCTGCCCCGCAAACAGGGCGAACGGCTGGCCCGGATGCGGGACCTGGCAGCCGAACCCCGGACGATGGTGTTCTTCGAGGCCCCGCACCGCCTCCACGAATGGCTGCAGGACGCGGCCGGGCTGTGGGGTGCCGACCGGCGCGCGGTGGTGTGCCGGGAGCTGACGAAACCCCACGAGGAGATCCTGCGTGGCGGCCTGACCGAGCTCGCGGAATGGGCCGCCGACGGGGTGCGCGGTGAGGTGACGCTGGTCGTCGCCGGAGCCCCGCCCCGGAAGACCGGCGTGGCGGAGGCACTCGCGATGGTCACCGAGCGGGTGACTGCGGGTGAGAAACTGTCCGGGGCGGTCAGAACCGTCGCCGATCTGCTGGGGGTTCCCCGCAAGGACCTGTACCAGGCCGCCCTGGCCGCCAAACACACGATGGGGGAGAGATGACCCTGCCCGACACCCTGCCGAATGCGCCTGAGATGCTTCCTGCGCATGTCATCGACAACCACACCCACCTGCTCAGCACCTACGAGCACTCCGGTCTCGAGGCCGGTCCCGGCCTCGCTGCGGCGGCCGCCGTCGGTGTCGCCGGAGTGGTGGACGTCGGTTACGACCTCACCTCCTCGACGGCAGCCGCAGAACTCGCCGCCACCCACCCGATGGTGCGGGCCGCCGTCGCCATCCACCCCAACGACGCCGCCCGGATTGCGCAGCGTGGCGGTTACGAGCAACTGGACTCCGAGATCGAGCAGATCGCGGCACTGCTGGGGCGGCCCGGGGTGGTCGCCGTGGGTGAGACCGGGCTCGATCACTACCGAACCAAGGACCCCGAGGGCCTGGCCGGGCAGGTCCACTCCTTCAGGGCGCACATCGCGCTGGCCCGGGAGCACGATCTGACCCTGGTGATCCACGACCGTGACGCCCATGACGACGTCCTGCGGGTCCTCGATGCCGAGGAGCGGCCCGAGCGGGTGGTCATGCACTGCTTCTCCGGGGATCGGAGCTTTGCGGCCGAATGTGTCGAGCGCGGGTTCTGGCTGTCGTTTCCCGGGGTGGTCACCTTCGGTTCGGCGGAGTCGCTGCGTGATGCCGCCAAGGTGGTGCCGCTGGAGAGGCTCCTGGTGGAGACCGACGCCCCATACCTGACGCCGAAACCGCACCGGGGACGCCCGAACGCCCCCTACCTGCTACCGCACACCGTGCGGTTCCTGGCCGAACTGCTGGAGGTGGAGCTGGCGGAGCTCTGCCACAAGGTGAAGGCCAACACCGAGGCCGCCTATGCCACCAGCTGGGGGGAGAATGCCTGAGACCGGACTGCTCGACCCCGCATCGGTGCGCCGGATCGCGGCGGAGCTGGAGCTTCGCCCCACGAAGCAGCGGGGACAGAACTTCGTCATCGACGCCAACACGGTGCGACGGATCGTCGCGCTGTCCGGGATCGGGGCCGATGACGTGGTGCTGGAGATCGGCCCGGGGCTCGGGTCATTGACCCTGGGGCTGTTGGAGGTGGCGCAGGCGGTCACCGTCGTGGAGATCGACGAGCGGCTGGCGGGCAGGCTGATGGCCACCGTGGCGGAACGACTGGGCAAGGAGGCGGCGTCACGGCTCAACGTGGTCACCGCCGATGCCCTGGACGTGACTGAGCTTCCCGGCCAGGCCCCGACGGCGCTGGTGGCGAACCTGCCGTACAACGTCTCGGTGCCGGTGCTGCTGCACCTGCTGGAGACCTTCCCCAGCTGGCAGAAGGGCTTGGTGATGGTGCAGCTGGAGGTCGCGGATCGGTTGGCGGCACTCCCGGGATCGAAGGTCTACGGGGTGCCGAGTGCGAAGCTCGCCTGGTGGGCGAGTGCGGAGCGGGTGGGGACGGTGCCGCCGAAGGTGTTCTGGCCGGTCCCGAACGTCGACTCGGGGCTGGTCAGACTGGAGCGCCGCGACCCCCCGGCCACGGCGGCCCCCAGACAGCAGGTCTTCGAAGTGATCGACCGGGCCTTCGCGTCGCGCCGCAAGATGCTGCGCGCCTGCCTGTCCGGGCTCTTCGGTTCCGGGACGGCGGCCTCCCGGGCCATCGCGGCGGCCGGGGTCTCCCCCGAGGCGCGGGGTGAGGTGCTGGACATCACGCAGTTCGCGGCCATCGCAGCTGAACTTCCGCAGTAGCGGGAGCATGAAGAGCCCTCGTTGGTCGAGCCGGACCGCGAGCGCCAGCGAGCAGTCCGTGTCGAGACCCGGCGACCATCCGTAGGGGCCCAACCCCAGACCAACTCCTCTCGGCGCGAGTCCCTGCACCGGGTGCCAGAGGTCTCGACTCGGGCCCTCCGTGGAACTCCGGGCCCAGCTCGACCAGCGGATAGGGGTGGCCGCGATGCTCGGATGCAGAGCGTCCCCAGTTTGGCCAGCGGAATAGTGGTGGTCTCAACATCTCAGCGGTTTTCGCCAGCGATTTGGGGTCGAGTTCCTCCCCGCTGGTCGATACGCCAGCATCCGGGGCCGCGCGCCACGGGGTGCTAGGTTGAAGGCGTGGCTGAAGTTGTGGTCAAGGTCCCCGCCAAGGTGAACCTGGCGTTGCTCGTGGGTGAGACCGACCCCGAGGGGTATCACCGGCTCGGAACCATCTTCCAGGCCGTGTCACTGTACGACCAGGTGCGGGCACGTGCCGCCGGACCAGGGGAGTTTCGGCTGGCGTTCCGGGGAGAGGGGGCGAGCTTCCTGCCCACCGATGGCACCAACCTGGTGATCCGGGCAGCCAGGCTGCTGGCCGAGACCCACCATGTGGCGGGGGCGGGCGTGGAATTCCGGATCCACAAACACATTCCCGTTGCCGGAGGCATGGCCGGTGGCTCAGCCGATGCCGCTGCCGCGCTGGTGGCCTGCAACGAACTGTGGGGGCTGGGGCTGCGCACCGACGACCTCCACCCCTTGGCGGCACGCCTCGGCTCCGATGTGCCCTTCCTGCTCCACGGCGGGACCGCCGTTGGCACCGGACGCGGCGAACAGCTCCGCCCGCTCCAGACCACCGGAACCTACCACTGGGTGCTGGCGCTGAGTCACAGCGGCCTGTCCACCCCGGCGGTGTTCCGGGAGTTCGACCGGACCAGCCCGGCCCGGCCCACGAGGATCGCGCCCGAGCTGCTCGCAGCCCTGGAACAGGGCAACGTGCCCGAAGTGGCAGCGTTGCTCACCAACGATCTCGCTGCACCAGCGCTGGCCCTGCAGCCCGCCCTGGCCGATGTGATCCGCATCGGCACCGAGGCCGGGGCGCTCGGCTCGGTGGTCTCCGGCTCCGGCCCCACCGTCGCTTTCCTGTGCGACACCGAGGCGCTGTCCCTTCAGGTGGGGGAGGCGTTGCAGGTATCCTCAAGGGTCCGTGCCGTTCGACGTGCGGTTGGCCCCGTCCCGGGGGCCCGAATCGAGTAGCTGTCCAAGACCCAGGAGGTGCCCGTGGACGAGGTGGACGAGGTCCTCGCGGCCTGGCAGCGGGAGCTTCCCGAGGTGGTCACCTCACCGCTCGGCATCTGGTCACGGATCACCCGGCTGGCCGGGGTCCTCGACGTGGAACGCAAACGCTGCTTCGCCGAGCACGGCCTGGAAATCTGGGAGTTCGACGTGCTCTCGGCCCTGCGTCGCGTCGGCCACCCCTACCGGCTCTCACCCGGGCAGCTGCTCCAGCTCACCCACGTCACCTCCGGCACCATGACCAACCGTGTGGAGCGGCTCCGTGCCCGAGGTCTCGTGCTGCGTGAGTCGGACCCCAACGACGGCCGGGGGGTCGTGGTGGAGCTGACCCGGGAGGGCCGCCACGCGGTGGACCAGGCCCTGCAGGCCCTGGTCGTCATGGAGGAACAGCTTCTGGCCGACTGGTCCCCAGCAGACCGCGACACCTTGGCGACGATGCTGCGCAGACTGCTGGCCGACTCCACTGCTTGACAGCTCTGCGGCACTCCGAGCCATCTGCCGGGGAGCCGTTGCTCTCCTGCTCTCCCGAGGAGTCGGGAGCACTCTGGTCAGGTGGTCTCCACACCCTGTCCGTGCCCCCGGCTGCGGTCGAGATGTTCGACCAGCAGGTGCGGGTCCGGCGTGAGGTGGGCCATGCCGTTCCATGCCAGGTTGATGAGATGCCGCGCCACCACCAGACGGTCCGGTTTACGGGTCTCCAACCACTGCTGACCCGTCATGGTCACCAGACCCACCAAGGCCTGGGAGTAGAGCGGGGCGAAGTCAGGGTCCAGCCCCAGCCGGGCGAACTCGGAGGCGAGGATGTCCTCCACCTGCATCGCGATGTCGCTCAGGATGGAGGCGAACGACCCGTTCGGATTCGCCAACGACGAGTCCCGGGACAGGATGCGGAACCCGTCGGGGCACGCATCGATGTAGTCCAGCAGGGCCAGTGCCCCGCGCTCAAGGGTCTCGCGGGCCCTGGCTCCCGGCGTGGTCAGTGCGCTGCGGATGGCCGAGTGGAGCCGGGTGGTCTCCTGCTCCACCACCTCCTGATACGCGCCGTCCTTGCCTCCGAAGTGCTCGTAGACCACCGGTTTGGACACCCCTGCCCGCGCCGCGATCTCCTCCACCGAGGCTCCCTCGAAGCCACGCTCGGCGAACACCGAACGGGCGGTCAACAGCAGCTGCTCGTGACGCTCTGCGGCGGACAACCGCACCCGGGTGCGGTTGGGGCGGGCACGGACCGGGGTGGACATGGCTCTCAGTCTTGCCGATCCCTGGGGAGTTTCCCAAGCCGGTCCACACGCCGGGCATCACGCACCCCTCCAGGAATCACCCGTCAGGACGCCATGGGCACCCGGCCAGGTGGTCGTTGACCAGGCCGACCGCCTGGAACGTGGCGTACAGGGTCACCGGGCCCACGAAACGGAACCCCAGCTTCTTGAGTTGCAGACTCAAGGCCTTTGATCCCGGGGTGTACGACGGGATGTCCGTCACCGACCAAGGGGGCGATGCCCGGGGGATGGGGGCGTATTCCCGTAACAGCTCGCCCAACCGCATCCCGTGCCCGTGCAACCGGAGCAGTGCCTGGGCATTGTTGATGGCCGCCCGAATCTTGCGCTCGTTGCGGATGAGCGCAGGGTCGGCCAGCAGGCGCGCCACATCCTGCTCGCCGTAACCCGCGACGACCCCGGGGTGGAAGTCCTCGAAGGCCCGGCGGAAGGCCTCTCGCTTCCGCAGGACCGTGATCCAGCTCAGCCCGGCCTGGAATCCCTCCAGGACGATCCGCTCGAACAGTGGGGCCTCATCCGGCTCGTCCGGCACAAGGCGGCCCCACTCCTCGTCGTGGTAGCTCTCGTACAGCGGGTCGCCCGTACCGAAACACCGTGTCGGCTGCCTGTCAGACATCATGACCTCCTCGTTGGTGAAACAGCCCTCTGCAGACATCATGGGCACGGAAGGTGCGCAATGGTCACGGTGGGGCGAAAATCGGCGGAACTGTGGACAACTCGACCGGAGCGCTAGACTGGGTCCCGGTCTGAACCCAGGCCGTTCCCCGGTTGGTCTTTCGGCAGGGCCCGCCTGACTTTGAATCAGGATCAGCGAAGTAGGTTCGACTCCTACCCGGGGAGCCAGTCGGTGACACGCCGCCTCCTGAACGCCCGGCCCCGGTATTGTTGGCCGGGTGAGGCCCGAACGGGCCAGCCTGCCAGGGAGGAGACCCAGTTGAGCGACCACCTCGAGACCACACCCGATGCAGTCCAGGCAGTGGTGGTTCTCGCCGCAGGCGGGGGCACCCGAATGAAATCCAGACGTTCCAAACTCCTGCACGAGGTGTGCGGACGCTCCATGCTCAGCTACGCGGTCTCCGCCGCTGCTGCGCTCAACCCCGGCCACCTCGTCGTGGTCGTCGGCCACCAGCGCGTCCAGGTGGCCGAACACCTCGAATCCCTCAACGAAACCGTCACCACGGCGGTGCAGGACCAGCAGCTCGGCACCGGACACGCCGTCGCCTGCGGCCTGGCCGGGCTGCCCGAACTCGACGGCGAGGTGGTCGTCACCTACGGCGACGTGCCGCTGCTGACCGGCGAGACCCTGCAGCGCCTCGTCCACACCCACCGCGCCGAGGGCAACGCCGTCACCGTTCTGACCGCAGAGGTGGACGATCCCACCGGCTACGGCCGCATCATCCGCGTCGAGGGCAGGGTCGTCGGCATCGTTGAGGACCGCGACGCCGACGAGCGTCAGCGTGCCATCCACGAGATCAACTCCGGCATCTACGTCTTCGATGCCGAAACCCTGCGCACCGCCCTCGGCCAGCTCAGCACCGACAACGCCCAGGGCGAGCAGTACCTCACCGATGTCCTCCGCTTCGCCCACGACCAGGGCCGAGGAGTCGGTGCGATGGTCACCGGTGACGTGTGGCAGACCGAGGGGGTCAACGACCGCGTCCAGCTGGCCCGCATGAACGAGGAGCTCAACCGTCGCATCGTCGAGCGCTGGATGCTCGAGGGCGTGACCGTTGTCGATCCGGGCAGCACCTGGATCGACGTCGATGTGGACCTGGCCCAGGACGTCACCCTGCTTCCCGGCACCATCCTCAAGGGGGCCACCACCATCGGGGTGGGGGCGACCATCGGGCCGGACACCACATTGGCTGACGTGGAGGTCGGCGTGGATGCCGAGGTCATCCGCAGCCATGCCTCCCTGGCCATCATCGGCGACGGCGCCGTCGTCGGCCCGTTCTCCTACCTCAGGCCCGGCACCCAGTTGGGGGGTCAGTCCAAGGTGGGGGCCTTCGTCGAGACGAAGAACGCCATCCTCGGCCAGGGTGCGAAGGTGCCACACCTGTCCTATGTCGGGGACGCCGTCATCGACGAGGGCAGCAACATCGGCGCGGGCACCATCTTCGCCAACTACGACGGTGTCAACAAGTCCACCACCCACATCGGCAAGGCGTCGTTCATCGGGTCGAACTCCGTGCTGGTCGCACCCGTGGACATCGCCGACGGGGCCTTCGTCGCGGCGGGCTCCACCGTCACCGATGACGTGCCCGCAGGGGACCTGGCCGTGGCGCGCGGCCGCCAGCACAACGTCGACGGCTGGGTGGCGAAACGGCGGCCGGGCTCCAAGGCGGCCCGCGCGGCCGAGGAGAACGACGGCACCGTGCACCCGGCGGTTGCTGAATCACGAGCCAAGCAGAAGGGCTGAACCACCGAGATGACCAACCTCACGGCGAACAACAAGCACCTGATGCTGTTCAGCGGGCGCGCCTACCCGGAGCTGGCCGAGGAGGTGGCCGGCACTCTCGGTGTGTCGCTGGTGCCGACCCGCGCCCTGGCCTATGCCAATTCCGAGATCTACGTCCGTTTCGAGGAGTCGGTGCGCGGCTGTGACGCCTTCGTCATCCAGAGCCACACCGCCCCGGTCAACGAGTGGATCATGGAGCAGCTCATCATGGTGGACGCCCTGAAACGGGCCTCGGCCAAGCGCATCACCGTGGTCGCGCCGTTCTACCCGTACGCCAGGCAGGACAAGAAGCATCTGGGCCGGGAACCGATCTCGGCCAGGCTGGTCGCGGACCTGTTCAAGGCGGCCGGGGCTGACCGGATCATGAGCGTGGACCTTCATGCCGCCCAGATCCAGGGCTTCTTCGACGGCCCGGTGGATCACCTGTGGGGGCTGCCCGTGCTGGCTGAGTACGTGAAGGCCAACTACGACACCTCAGACATGACGGTGGTCTCCCCGGATGCCGGGCGGGTTCGGCTGGCCGACATGTGGACCGACCAGCTGGGCTGCCCCCTGGCGATCATCCACAAGCGACGCGACCACGAGAAGGCCAACACCGTTGCTGTTCACGAGGTGGTGGGTGAGGTCAAGGACAAGGTGTGCATCCTCGTCGATGACATGATCGACACGGCCGGAACCATCACCCAGGCGGCGCTGGCCCTGAAGGAACGTGGGGCCCGCCAGGTGATCTGCGCGGCCACCCACGCGGTGTTCTCGGGGCCTGCCGCGGAGCGGCTGAACGCCTCAGGGATGTCCGAGATCATCGTCACCAATTCCCTGCCCATCCGCACCGAGATTCCGGTGGACAACCTCACGGTGCTGTCCATCGCGCCCCTGCTCGCGAAGGCCATCAATGCTGTGTTCATGGATGGGTCGGTGACCTCCCTGTTCGACGGGAAGGCTTGAGATGACCGTTCGGGGAGTGAACAAGCTGTGCGTCGTCGGTGCCGGTGCGGTCGGCTCGTCGCTGGCCTACGCCAGCCTCATCAAGGGTGTTGCCCGGGAGGTGGTGCTCCACGACGTCAACGGGCCGAAAGTTCGGGCCGAGGCACTGGACATGGCCCACGGCAGCCAGTTCATGCCCCAGGTACGGGTTTCCGGCTCGGATGACCTGGAGATCACGCGCGGCTCGGACGTCGTGGTCATCACCGCTGGGGCGAAGCAGAAGCCGGGGGAGACCCGGATGGACCTGGCGGCCTCGACGGTGGGGTTGATGAAGAAGGTGGTACCGCCCCTGGTGGAGCGTTCTCCGGAGGCGATCTTCCTCATGGTGACCAACCCGGTTGATGTCACCACCTATGCGGCGTTGAAGATCAGCGGCCTGCCCCGCAATCAGCTGTTCGGCTCGGGGACGGTGCTGGACTCCTCCCGGTTGCGCTACCTCGTCGCGGAGGCATGTCAGGTGGCGGTGGGCAATGTCCACGCCTACATCGCGGGCGAGCACGGAGACTCGGAGATTCCGCTGTGGAGCTCCGCGACCATCGGCGGGGTGCCGCTGCTGGACTGGGCGCGCCAGTACGGGGTGCTGGACGAGGAGATGCGGGACACCATCGCCGATCAGGTGGTCAACGCCGCCTACGAGGTGATCGCGGGCAAGGGGGCGACGAACCACGCCATCGGTTTGGCCGGAACCCGGATCATCGAGTCGGTGCTGCGCAACGAGCATCGGGTGCTGCCGGTGTCCAGCCTCGTCGAGGACTGGTACGGCATCACGGATGTCTGCCTGTCGGTGCCCACCCTGGTGGACCGGGGTGGGGCGGGAAGGCAGCTGCGCCTGCCGCTGACCGATGGGGAGCTGGGCTGTATGCACGAATCAGCCCAGGCCATCCGCCACACCCTCGGCACCTTGGGATTCTGACGGCTCTCTGCTTGGGAGAGCGCGGTGAGGGTGCATCTACTGCGGTTGCCTTGATGACCTGCCGCACATGTGATCATGCTGAATTGTCCGAAAGGAGGACGAGCGTTACAGTAGGCTCCGCCAGTAGAGGAATCCCTCCTGACAAGGCGTGAAGGACGCCTTGGGGAGGGATCACGGGGAGGGGGACATCGTGTGTGCGCGCAATCTGATCCGGCGAGGGTTCCGATTGTGGATCGTGCTGAGTGCACTCGTCATGGTCTGTGTGTCCGCGCTGGTCGTGGTGGAACCGGCGAACGCCGCACAGAACCCCCGTGTCGTCGTGTCGAACCTGAGCTTCGTCGAGGTGGATCAGGCGGAGCAACCGATTGATGACGCCCCACTGCGCGTTGGGGAGCAGGTGAAGTTCTCCATGGACTTCGATGCCACCCAGGCAGGGGTGAGGCAGTGGGACTCCTTCACCGTGATCCTTCCCCCGCAGTTCACCAGCTCCTACCAGGATGCGCCGCTGACGTTGGAGGACTCCGAGAAGGTCGGCGACTGTTCGGTGTTCCACGAATACCCGCCCACCGGGCGTCCTTACCACGAGGACAGTCCGAGAGTGCTCTGCACCTTCTACCGACTCCCCCAGAGCCAGGAGGTGCGGGGCAGCGTCGAATTCGTACTGCAGGTCGATGACATCAGTCAGCTCTCCCAGGGAACGGCCAAGGTGAACGGCTGGCCGCGTCTGGTCCCCTTTCCCTATGACGCCCGCATCCTGCCGCCCGTGCTGGAGCCTGCCGAGGTGCGTACCTGGACCAAGGAGGAGCTGGACGCCGATGACACGGCGATCGAGTGGCACACCTCGGCCAATGGAGAGTGGCTGAAGCAGAATCTGTCGAACGGCAAGGCCACCATCGTGGAGCATCTCGGGGCGGGGCACGTGTTCTCCACGGATCCGGCCACGCTCCGGCTGAGTGAGATCTGCACGGATCTGGACGTCCGGGACGGCAGCAGCGAGGTGGACGTCGCCTTCGGTGATGCCCGGGTGGTCCCGGGTGGCGAAGGGTTCGCCGTCGCGATCACCCCTGCAGTCCAGGGGCAGGCCGGTCGGATCAGCATGTCCGGTCCCTTCAAGGACGACTGCAACTACGTTGTCCACCACACCACCCACACCACCGATGGTGCCCCCGTGCGCAAGGGTCATTTCTACGTCAGTGCGGGGCGTTTCGAGGGGAGCGACGCCACCTTCTCGGCCCGCGTCAGCCACACCTACTCGAACCAGCAGTGGGGTGAAACCCGCGGGGGTCGTGGTTCCTTCGTCCTCACCAAGTACACCGAGGGTGCGGCTCTGCCGGAGGATCAGGAGATCAACGTCGTCGTTGAGTACGAGCGCCCTGAACAGGGAGCCGACGGAGGCGATCTCTGGTTGTCCCCGCCGAAGAGCCCGTCTGATTTCATGATCCAGGCGGGTGAGATGTCCCGGTTCGGAGACCTCCCTGCTGGAGCCACGGTGACCCTGTCCGAGAACACTGCCGCGGTCCAGGCGGTGCCGGGCGGTTCTTGGGCCGCGCCCCGTTTCTCCTCCTCGGATCCCCGGGTCACCATCCTCGACGGTGGACGCAGGGCCAGTTTCCCCGTGGTGGATCAGAAGGACATTCCCGTTGCCTTGGTCAACACCTGGGTGCCTGATGCGCAGGCTCCGTTGCGGATCACAGCGCGGACCAACCCGGCTGAGTTGGTCGTGGATCACGAGCTCACCTACGACTGTTCTGCGCCGGGAGGCGACGGCGTCCCCGCGACGGGCACGGTGTCGGTCCGCAGTGGGGCAGTGGTCACGGTGGGTTCCTTCCCGGTTGGCACGACCTGCGCGGTCGTCGCGCTCAAGGACGCAGTGGTTGCGAGGTACGACCTGCTCTCCAAGGACTTCGGGCCCATCGTCCAGATCGCCCAGGGTGAGGAGAACCTGCTGATCGCCAGCGCCACCTATGCCCCCAGGAAGCTGGTCTCGGTTGGCGACATGGTGTGGTGGGATGCAGATCGTGACGGCCTGCAGTCGCCGGGTGAGGCCCCTGCAGCCGGGGTCGCGGTGACCTTGAAGGATGCCGACGGCGCAGTGGTGGCAGAGACCCTCACGAACGACTCGGGTCACTACTGGTTCAGGGACCTGACGCCGGGGGCGCGTCATGAGCTGAGCTTCCAAGCCCCCGAGGGAGCGGCCTGGACCACTCGGGACGTGGGCGGCGATGACGCCCTCGACTCGGATGTCGCCGCCGACGGTGTGCTGACCTTCACTGCCCCGGCAGCTGGAGCCAACGGCGCGGGGGCCCCGAACCTGACCGACGATCCGAGCCTGGACGCCGGGCTGGTGCGCATCGAACCGGAGCCCGCCCCGGAGCCCACGCCGAGTGAGCCCACCCAGCCCACTCCTGATCCGGTGGAGCCGACTCCGGTCCCTGAGCCGGTGGAGCCAACGCCCAGCCCGTTGCCCTCGACGCCGGTTCCGTCCTCGCCGGAGCCATCTCCTGCCGTCCCGACTCCTTCCCCGACGCTGGCTCCCCCGTCCGAGGTGGTTCCCGCTCCGTCGACCCCGGTGCCCTCCCCGATGGTCCCGACTTCTGCGGCGCCGACTCCCTCGCGGGTTGTGCCTGCTCCCTCACCGACGGTGGCGATGCCCTCCGCGACAAGGGCCAAACCATCTGCTCCCAGCAGGCCGCCCAGGCCGGGGCTGCCGAAGACCGGGCGCTGAGCAATCGTTGAACAGTGGGGCGGGAACCGAGGATCACCTCGGTTCCCGCCCCACTGGTGTCGCTGCGAAAGGCTAGACTTGACGAAAGTGAAGTGCTCAACAGTGCGTCCAACTTTTGGTCAACCTTAACTTTCAGCTAACCTCCTGCAGTCGCGGGTCACAGTAGCGCCCGCCCCCCGTGGAGGGGTAGCTGAAGGAGAACAGATGCAGTCGACACTGCTCAGCCGTGCGTCCAGGCGCGCACTGGCGGCGGTCACTGGACTTCTGATGGTGCCGTCGATGTTCGTCATCACAGGTGCCGCCCAGGAGGCCAGGGCCGAGGAGAATCCCGGGATCGTGTTCAGCGATCTCAAACTCGAGGAGACCAACAACGACGGCGTGGTCATCAATGACGGCAAGCTGGACATCGGCAGCCGCCTCAAGTTCTCCATGAGCTATGACGCCTCGAAGGCCAACGCCAAGCCCGGCGACTCCTTCACCATCCTGGCGCCGTCCTACCTGCAGCTGCGCGAGGAAGGCACCTTCCCCATGAAGGCCGCCGACGGCACCGCGGCCGGCTCCTGCGAGCTGAAGCTGCTCCGCGCCCCCAGCGGACAGCCCTGGTACAAGAACACCCCGCAGGTCACCTGCACCTTCGGTGAGGCCATCAAGGGGATGCACGACGTGGCCGGGACCGTCGAGATCGGCATGGCCATCGATGACATCTCGACCTCCGAGATCGCCGAGATCACCATCAACGGCAAGGTCCACACCACGCCGTTGCCCTACGACAAGCCCATCGGTCCCACCGCCTGGAAATCAGGCTCCGGGGCGGGCAAGTGGGCCTCCACCCCGCGCAAGGAGAACACCCGCATCTGGTGGACCATCTACGCCGGTGGCCCCTGGCTGACCGCCAACTACGCCCCCGGTGAGAGCGTCACCATTGTGGACCGGGTCGGTCCGGGCCATCGGCTCGCCACCAATCCCGGCACCCAGCAGCCCGGTACCCTGAGCGAGATCTGCCCGGACCAGAGCGTGCCCCACGGCTACAACTCCGTCGAGGTGGCCCGGGTGAACAAGGACCTGGGTAAGGGCTTCACCCTGGCCATGCAGGAGAATGCCGAGGGCACCGAGATGGAGGTCCGCTACTCCGGCCCCTTCAAGGCTGAGTGCAACTACAACCTCGGCTACGAGACCGTCTTCCCCGACGGGGCTGCCATCACCCCGGGTCAGAGCTACGACAACAGCGGTGAGTTCGTGGGCAAGTCCAAGAAGGTCTCCGCCAAGGCTCACTACGTGCAGACCTTCGACGCGACGATCCGCTACCGCAAGGGCTTCGGCTCCTTCAAGGTGGTCAAGCTGGTCTCCGGGGCTGGCTTCCCCGCCGATCAGAAGTTCGACGTGACCATCAACTACGAGCTGCCCGAGGGCAAAACCCCGGCCGACTACCCGGACTGGAAGGCTCCCTCCAATCCGACGAAGTACACCGTCGCCGTCGGCATCGGCACCACCTACGAGGAGACCTTCCCCGAGGGCACGAAGGTCACCATCACCGAGGAGGTCATCTCCGCCAACCCGGCCCCTGAGACCGGACTGTGGGGTGACTACCGCTTCGCCTCCGGTGAGCAGGGCGTCACCATTGCCCGTGACGGCCGATCCGCCACCTTCGCCATCGTGGACCAGAAGGCCGTGGCCCTGGAACTGACCAACACCTGGTTGCCGAAGGAGTTCGCCCCGTTCATGGTGACCAAGAGCGTGGTTCCGGTCGGCGTGGGGCAGGGGCTGGAGTTCCCCGTGACCTACGAGTGTGACTCGATGGGCAACCGCAACACCCCGGCCTCGGGCAAGGTGACCATCCGCCCGGGTGAGAGCACCACCGTCGGCGAGTTCCCGGTTGGCACCAGCTGCCGCATCACGGGTGAGGACGACGTGATGATCGCCGACCACAGCATCGTCTCGAAGGACCTGGGGCAGGCGCTGACCATCGCCAAGGGCGGGCCCAACACGGTGACCGTCACCAACACCTACAGCCCCAACGAGGTTCCTGTCTCGGTCGGTGACCACGTGTGGCGCGACGAGAACCGCAACGGCCTGCAGGACGAGGGCGAGACCCCGGTTGCAGACGTGAAGGTGACCCTGAAGGATGCCGAGGGCAAGGAGCTGCGCAGCACCACCACCAATGTCGACGGCTACTACTTCTTCGCGGACCTGGTGGCGGGAGAGAAGTACCAGCTCACCTTCACCGCCCCCGAGGGAGCAATCTTCACCACCCGGGACGTGACCGGTGGGGATGACGCGAAGGACTCCGATGTCGATGAGCACGGCAACCTCTCCTTCACCGCGCCCGCCGAGGGTCGCAACGAGGTGGGGCCGGGCAAGGCCGACAACCCCACCCTGGATGCCGGTGTGATCTGGCCGAAGGTCTCCGTCGGTGACCGGGTGTGGTGGGACGACGACCGCGACGGCCAGCAGGACGAGGGTGAGAAGCCCGTTCCCGGCGTGACCGTGGTCCTGCAGGACGCCGACGGGGTGCGTATCGCCGAGACCACCACCGATGAGAACGGCTGGTACGCCTTCGCCGACCTGCTGCCCAGCACCGAGTACCGGATGCTGTTCACCCTGCCGAACGGCGGGGCCAGCTGGACGGTTGCGAACCAGGGTGACGACGCCGCTGACTCGGATGTCGATCCCAGCGGAGGGGTGAGGTTCACCACCCCTGCCAACGGCAGGAACGAGGTGGCTCCGGGCAAGGCCGACGATCCGACGATCGACGCCGGTGTGGTCAAGCCCGCTCCCGGCGTGGAGGTCCCGAGCACACCGGAGCCCCCGGTGACCCGGCCCGGACTGCCGAAGACCGGCAGCTGAGCCCTGCCCCGCTGCTCGCACTGGAGCGCTCCGGTGCGAGCAGCGGGGCATCCCCTGTAGTAGGTCAGGGGTGCCGACCCTCGCGGCGGAGCCGGGCCACCACCCGGTTGAGTCCGACTGCGGTCAGACCCAGGTAGTTGGCCGCCTCACGCTGCGAGACCAATGAGGAGGCCCGTGGGAACTCCTTCAGGAAAGCCAGGTAACGCTGCTCGGCGTTCATGGTGAGGAACTGGTACTCGCGGTTCATGTGGAAGGTCATCAGGCGCAACACGCTGATGTTGAGCAGGGCCTGCCAGTTCGCGTGTTTGCGGGCGAAGTCGGTGATCAGTCCGAGGCTCACCCCCACCAGTTGGGAACGCTCCAGGGCCACTCCCCGTTTCCGGGCGCGCACCAGGGGGGAGTCGTAGATCGGGTGGGCGGTGGACAGGCCGAGCAGTTCTCCCAGCTCCTTCGGGAAGGTGCTGATGAAGATGTCCCCAGCCTCCAGGTATCGGGCGATGTGGGTCCGTTCCCCCAGGTCGAACTGGGCGCTGAGGGTTCCCTCCCACACCCACCACATCATTGGCTGGTTGCCTCCCGGCAAGGGGGTTCCCCGGTCCACAGTCGCCACGATCGCCATTGAGGCGATGGCGGCCAGGTTTGGTAGCGGCCCTCCGGCGGCTGCCTCGAGCTGTTTCACGACCTTGCGTTCCAACGGACTTTTGACAAGGGGTTTCACAGCGCGCATGGTCGTAGTGTAAGCCGAAAGGTCGGCCTTGTGATCGAAGATCGAACCAGAGGGTCATTCGGGTCGTCCGCAGGTCGTGCCCTGGTCCACCTCGTTGTCGTCCGGTCTTGGCCCGTGGGCTGATGGTTTTCGCCGCTGCGCGCACTAGCGTTTCGAGGGTAGGAACACCTCTGGAGCGAAAGGCGAATGATGACCTCCCAGCCCATGACCACACTGGCCCCCGCCTGCGGGGCACAGAACCTGACGAAGGTCTTCGGGGCCGATGGGCCCCGCCCCGTGGTCGCCGTTGACAATGTCTCGTTGACCATCGATCAGGGCTCCTTCACCGCGATCATGGGCCCCTCCGGCTCGGGCAAGTCGACGCTCATGCACTGCATGGCCGGGCTGGACCGCGCCACCAGCGGTGGGGCCTTCATCGGCGAGTCCAATCTCACCACGCTGCCGGAGAAGGAGGTCACCAGGATTCGTCGGGACCGGATCGGTTTCGTCTTCCAGGCCTTCAATCTGCTGCCCACCCTGACCGCCGAGCAGAACATCCTGCTGCCGCTGGAGCTGGCCGGGACCAAGCCGGATCGGGCGCTGTTCGACGAGATCGTCGCCTCGCTCGGGATCGCGGATCGGCTCAGCCACCGGCCGAGCCAGCTCTCGGGAGGTCAGCAGCAGCGGGTGGCCATCGCCCGTGCGATGGTGACCAAGCCGGATGTGATCTTCGCCGACGAGCCGACCGGCGCGTTGGACTCCCGTGCCGGAACCGCGCTGCTGGCCTACCTGCAGAGCTGCTCCAGGGACCGGGGCCAGACCATCATCATGGTCACCCACGATCCCAAGGCAGCAGGCTATGCGGACCGGGCGCTGGTACTCTCCGACGGCCGCATCGTCGACGACGTGACCTCACCCAGCGCTGAGCTGATGCTGGCCAGCCTCGGCCGTCTGGGGGCATGATGCTTCGCGATGCCATCAATGAGATCCGGCTCCACCCGGGTCGTTTCGTCGCGACACTGCTGGCGGTGGCCATCAGCGTCGGTTTCATGGCCGCCATCGTCGTGGGGGTCCGCACCGAGGAGAACGCGGTAGGGCAGAAGGGCACGCTCTGGCTCTCCCGGGCCGACGTGGTGGTCTCCGGGGTCGAGGGTGAACCTGCTGAGATCGTCGGGCGCATTGAGGGGGTGAGCGGGGTTGATGAGGTCCTGGGGCTCCAGATGGTTCAGAATCAGGTGACCAAGGGGGACAAGTCAGAGTTCTACGCCCTGTACGTGGTGCCGAAGGAGAACTTCCGCTGGTCCAAGGTCGTCGAAGGAGCTTGGCCGAGTGCACTCGATGAGATCGCCCTGTCCAGAGGTAGTGCTCAGAAACTTGGGGTCACGGTGGGTGATGTCGTCACCCTTGGTTTCGGTGGTGAGGCGAGCGAGGACGCGGAAGAGACCCCAGGTCAGGGGAAGGCCAGAGTCGTCGGGCTGACCGATGATCCGAACCCCACATTTGGTGGGATCGGATACCTGGCTCCGGTGGTTGACACCGGTCACGTCACCTCATGGTTGGTTCGAGCCAGCGCCCCGGAGGACGTGGCTTCGAAGATCACGGCTGAGCTGGAGAGGGACTTCGGGGATGATTCGGAGGCGATCACCGCAGAGGCGTTCCGAGCCAAATACCTGAAGGAACTCACGGGCGGGTTTGAGGTCTTCCGCAACATGCTGCTCGGTTTCGCGGGCATCTCGCTGGTTGTCGGCATGATCATCATCGCCAACACCTTCACCATCCTGCTGACGCAGCGGCGCCGCCAGATCGGGCTGTTGCGCGCCGTCGGGGCCTCCTCCGGGCAGGTCGCGGGACGGTTGGTGAGCGAGGCCTTCCTGCTGGGCCTGGTGGGCTCCCTGCTCGGGGTGGGCCTCGGCTACCTGGTGGCCCTGGGCGTGTCCCTCTACACCGGGTCCCTCACCTGGGGCCTGGCCTTCCCGGCCGGTGAGTTGCTGCTCGCCGTCGTCGCCGGGGTGCTGGCCACGATGGCCTCGGTGATCGGGCCGTCGCTGAAGGCCACCCGGGTCAGCCCGTTGGAGGCCCTGCAGGTGGTACCGACCGCCACCCAGAGCAAGCGCCTCGGCATCGTGCGCGGGGTGTTCTGTCTGCTGTTCGCGCTGGGTGGCGTGGCGCTGCTGCTGCCTGCGTTCCAGGACACGGAGCGGGGGCTGCTGTGGGCCATCCCCGCCTGCGGGCTGCTCGCCATCGCGGTGCTGCTGGCGGCCCCGTTCTACGTCAGCTTCCTCATCCGTGTGGTGGGTGGACTGTTCTCCTTCACCGGACCGACGGTGAAACTGGCGGTGGCGAACTCCGTGCGCAACCCTCGCCGGGCCTCTGCCACCGCGGTGGCGCTGATGCTGGCGGTGGGGCTGGTCGTGACCCTGCAGGTCGGGAGTGCCACGATGCGCAGCTCCGCGGTCAATGCCATCAATGAGCGGTACCCGGTGGACATCTCAGTGAGTTCTGACAAGCCCTTGGAGCCTGAGCTCGTCAAGGATTTCAAGGAGGCCGGGGCCGTGCGTGCTGTGGCTGAGGTGTCTGCGAAGAGCGTTGAACTCGTTGACGACGGCGGTTACCCGCTGGAGCTGAGTGTTCGCAACGTCAATCCTGCCCGTCAGCAACTGGGGCTCTCCGACAAGCTTGCGGCCTCGGACGGCACCATCGTGGTGGACAAGGGAATCAGTGAGGCCTTGGCCGGGAGCATTGAGGTGCCAGGTGCGGGGAACCTCAAGGTGGTCGGTTCTGAGAGCGTCGAATACGGTGATGCGGCGGTCTCTGAGAGCACCTTCGAGCAGATCACCGGTACCGCCGAGACTCGTGAGGTGTGGCTGAAGCTGGTGGACCGGACCTCGTTGTCGGGGCTGAACGAGGTGATGCGGATCATGGAGGGCAAGGAGGGCCTGCGGACCGGGGGCAGCGCAGTGCTGGCCGGGGTCGTCGAACAGGCCATCAATGTGGTGCTCATCGTGCTGACCGGGCTGCTTGGTGTCGCCGTGGTGATTGCGCTGGTGGGGGTCAGCAACACGCTGGGCCTGTCGGTGCTGGAGCGGCAGCGTGAGTCGGCGCTGCTCCGGGCGCTCGGGATGCAGCGGGCCTCGCTGCGGAAGATGCTGCTGGTGGAGGCACTCCTGCTGGGGGCGGTCGGCATCGGGGTGGGCATCCTGGCGGGTGTGTTCTTCAGCTGGGTCGGCGTGACCACGGCGTTGAACATGTTCCCCGAGGACGGAAAGATCGACGCGGTGTTCTCCGTTGACCTGCTCTACACCGGAGGGCTGATCCTGGTGTGCATCCTGGCGGCGGCGCTCGCCTCGGTGCTGCCGGGCCGTCGGGCCGCGAACGCGACCCCGACGGAGGCCTTGGCAGCCGACTGACCTCGGCTCCGCAACACAGCGCAGCGACGCCCCGCCGTCACCACCCGACGGCGGGGCGTCGCTGCGTCCTGCGCTGCTCACACCGAGGGCGCCAACGTCCGACAGTCGAGGCCGTCCCGTTCCCACTGCTCACACCGACGGCACCCGGCGCCTGACAGTCGAGACCCTCCCCTTTCCGCTGGTCGAGCTTCAGCGCCCCAGCGCCCGACAGTCGAGACCGTCCCCTTTTTCCGCTGGTCGAGCCGGTTCCCGGAGCTTGCGTAGGGAACCGTGTCGAGACCCCTGGCATCCGGTGCAGGCACCTGGGCCGAGCGGGGTTGGTCTGGACTTGAGTTCCTGCGAACGGTCACGGGGTCTCGACTCGGCCTGCGGAAAAGTAGCCCGACGCGACCAGCGAGGGAAGGAACCCCCGCCATCCGGTACTAGGACTTGGGTTCGGCGGGATCGCCAGTTGCACCTACCGTCACTACTGTATATGCTGTACATATACAGAAAGGAGGTGGTATGGACATCATCCTGTCCAACACGAGCGGGGTCCCCATATACGCGCAGATCGAGGACCAGATCAAGGCCGCCATCCTGCGTGGCGACGTGGCCGAGGGGGAGGCGCTGCCCTCGATCCGAGCCCTGGCCCGTGACCTTCGGGTCAGCGTCATCACCACCACCCGGGCCTATGCCGACCTTGTTGCGGAAGGATTCGTCGCCAACGTCCCCGGCAAGGGGTACTACGTGCAGCCCCGCAACAGCGAGCTGGTCCGCGAGCAGGTGCTGCGGCAGATCGAGAGTCTGATCGGCGACGCCGTCGCCCAGGCCCGGCTCGCCGACATCTCCGATGCGGACCTCCGCCAAATTCTTGACCTCACCCTCGACGCCCAGGAGAACTCATGACCGAGACACCTTTCGCCCTCAAGGCCGTGACCAAGCACTATGACGGCTTTACTCTTGGCCCGCTCGACCTCGAGGTGCCGCGCGGCTACGTCACCGCGCTCGTCGGGCCGAACGGAGCGGGCAAGACCACCGCCATCAAGCTGGGGCTCGGGGCCTGCTTCCCGGACAGCGGCGAGGCCAGGTTGATCGACAAGGCCCGCGTCGGCGTGGTCCTGGATGCCCCGCCGTGGCCGCCAACGTGGCGGGTGCGAGAGCTGGGCAGACTGCTCGGCCCCTTCTACCCCAGGTGGAATCAGGCGCGATTCGAGGAGCTGGCCCGCTGGGCCGGAGCCGAGGAGGGCAAGAGGATCGCTGACCTCTCTCGTGGCACGGGCATGAAGCTGCAGCTGGCTTTCGCCCTTGCCCTCGAAGCGGAGCTGCTCATCCTCGATGAACCCACCAGCGGCCTCGACCCGCTGGCCCGCACCGAACTGCTGGACCGGATCGCCGAGTTCATGACCGACGAGCAGCACGCCGTGCTGTTCTCCAGCCACATCACCAGCGACCTGGAGCGCATCGCGGACCGGCTGGTGATCCTCGACGACGGCAAGGTCGTCGTCAAGGGCCGGATCGACGACCTGCGTGAGACCTGGGCGCTGATCCGAGGTGGCCGAGCAGGCCTCACCGATGCGCTGCGGCCCCGGCTGCGAGGGCTGCGCGAGCACGCCGTCGGCTGGGAGGCCCTCATCAAGGTTGGTGAGCTGGGTGGTGTCGGCCCTGAGGTCGTGGTCGAGTCGCCCAGCATCGAGCAGCTGCTGCTCCATCTGGTGAAGGAGTCGGTCCATGCCTGAGCTGGCGGCCATGATGCGCCTGAACCTGCGCGGCCTGCATGAGATGACCCTGGCGGCTCCCATCCTCGTCGGGGTGCTCTGGCTCCTCAACTGGAACTCGGGCTTCGCATGGGTGGCAACGCTTCTGATGATCCTGGTCTTCATGGTGGCCCAGAACCTGTTCCGGTTCGGTGCGTTCGCATCGAAGGTGCCCCTGCTCGACGTGCTGCCGGTGCAGCGGCGTACCGTCGTGGTGTCGCGCTACCTCGTGATCCTCGCCGTCGCGGTGGTGCTCTGCCCCATCATCGGGGCGCTGATCTTCCTGGTAACCCAGGCGGCTGGGGGTGAGGTCCCCGAGGACTGGGGGAGGGGGCTGCTCACCTCCCTGGGCGCCATGCTGCTCATCATCGGGCTCATCCTGCCGAATTGGTGGCGACCCTGGCGGAGCTGGCGAACCGCAATGGCGTACCTGCCGGTGTTCGGGGTGCTCGGCTCGTTCCTCATCCTCAACGCGGCGTACGCGACCGGCAACCTGCCCTCGTCCTTGAGCTCCTTCCTGGATGAGTACGGGGCGTGGTTGACCGTGACCGTCGGGGTGCTGAGCTTCGCTGGTTCGCTGCCCATCACCATTCGCGCCGCCGAGCGCTTGGACCACTGACCAGGAGGAGCGATGTCCACACTGCTGGCCGTGATCCGGGTGGAGCTGCAATGGTTGCGGCTCCTCCTCGCTGTCCTTCCAGTGCTGCTGGTGTTGTCTGGGCTGGTGGCGTATCTGTTGGGTCATGACCCGACTCCTTGGCTGTTGTTCATGGTGACGTTCCCGGTGCTCTGGCGCATTCTGGGGGCAGATGAGCGGGAGCTGTTGTTCGATCTGCTGCCCGTGACACGACGCGTCGTCGCGATGGTGCGTGGCATGGCGGCCCTGCTGGCCACACTGCTGCTGTTCGGTGTTCTCATGGCGTTGGTGGCCATTGCCGGTGCTCTCGGGATCGCTGAGGCCATCGATCCATCCGGCGACTGGGCTGTCAAGGCGTTCACGTTCTTCGGGATCATGCTGCTGGCGCTGGGGGTTCTGGAGCACTTGGTGCTGCGTCTCGGTTTCTCACGGCGGCTTGCGCTTTCGACGCTGGCGCTCCTGATCGGGGTCTTCGCGCTGCTCGCCGGGCTTGACCAGTTGTCCATCCGGCTGTCTGCGACGGTGACCGCGTGGTTGCTGTTCACCCTTGGAGTCCTCGGATATCTGGGGTTCATACCGCTGAACGTCCGGGTCCACGAGCGGCAGGACCACTAGGCTGGGCTGACATGAGCACTGAGAGCCGCGTCGTACTGTGCCGCCACGGCGTCACCGATTTCACCGTCACCGGGGTCTGGGACGGCCGGGGCGGGGCCAACCCGCCGCTCAACGCCAAGGGGCGGGCACAGGCCGAGGACCTGGCGCTGCGGGTGAAGGCATTCCTGGGGGACGTTCCGGTGAGGGTGGTCTCGTCGTCGTTGGCTCGCGCCCAGCAGACGGCCCTACCGGTTGCGGAGGCCTACGGGGTGCAGGTGGAGCCCGACCCGGCGTGGGACGAGCTGGGCTTCGGCGAGTGGGACGGCTTGAAGGGCGACGACCTGCGCCGCGAGTTCCCCGACGAGATGCTGCGCTTCTGGGCCGATGAGACCTTCCGGCCGCCCGGCGGGGAGTCCCACATCGAGCTGCACGGCAGGGTCCGGCCCGCTTTCGACCGGCTGCTGGACGGCGGCGGTACCACCATCGTCGTCGCCCACTGGGGACCCATCATGAGCTGCATCGCGACGGTGCTGGGCATCGACTTGCTGCCCGCCCGCCGCATCAACCTGGCGCCGACCTCCATGACCTCCTTCGTCACCAGCTGGCAGGGTCCCCTGGTCGAGTTCATCAACGACCTCGGGGTGAAGTCCGTCAGCCACTGACATGTGGTTTCGCCCCCGAAGTCATCCAGTCCGGCCAAACGGATGACTTCGGGGGCTTTGTTCCTAGCCAGCAGTCGGTTGTGGAAGCCTCAATGGGGGCGGCCCGTGGAGCGTGCGAGGCAGGGCGCTTGCGTCCGGGGTCCGGTTGATGCACGGTAGTACCGTCCCAGCTTTCTCCAAAGCATGGAGTAAGTCGGGGCGGTGTGAACTTGGGCCTTCGCTGCGTCGCGAAGGCGGCGGTGAGGAGGCCCCAAGTTTTCATCACTTCTGAAGAAATCGTTCATGAGTTCTGGAGGTGTGTGGTGAAAATGTTTCGACAACGAAGTGCGGTGCTGGCCATGCTGGTCGCGCTGGCGGTTCTGCTGGGTGCTGTCCCGGCTTCCCAGGCGGATCAAAAACACCTGGGCAGGACTCTGCATGTTGTCGTGCTCGGTGACTCCTTCGCAGCTGGCAACGGGGCTGGGCGCTACTACGGCCCACAAGGGTCATTTCGAAGCCGCAACGGCTGGGGTCACAAGTATGCTGAGTGGCTGAACTCACGGGGGGTTGCCACCAGGCTGGACGTTCTGGCATGGTCCGGCCACACCGCTGAGCAGCTGATCTCGCAGCAGGTGCCGGAACTTGATCCACAGGCGGACCTGGCCATGTTCATCGCGGGTGGTAACGACGGGGGATTCGCTGATGTCGTCATCCAGTGCTTCGTGGCCGGGGTCAGAGGGCCTGAGGGATGCCGCAATGCGGTCGAGGCCTCCCGTCGCTACGTGCGAGAGGGGAAGCTTGCTGAGCAGACCGTGAAGGTGTTCACGGCGCTGGACAAGCGGCTGGCGAAGAAGGAAGCAGAGATCGTCCTGGTGGGATACCCACATCTCAGCTTGGACCTGCCCAACTATGTTCTGAGCAATTGTTTGGAGCGGGATCCAGGAACGGGTCAATGTACTGACAGCTTCGACTATCCGGTTGCCACTGAGGTGCGGGCTCTCGCTGACGAGGCGGCCAAGGTCCAGCAGGACGTTGTCAAGGCGTGGAACCGAACCAAAGGGAAGAAGGTCCACTTCATCGGCTCCATTCGGAGCAGATTCTCTCAGCACGAGCCAGACCCCCGGGAGGATCGACGCAATGAGTACCGCTGGCTCAACGAATTCCTCGAGACGGAAGGTGATGTGAGATCAGACGGCAAAACCCACCCGCCGCGCACAGGACGGGGCGCCCACAAGGTTGGGCAGAAGGAGGAGTGGTATCACCCCAACCTGATCGGTCAGCGTGAGATAGCCGCTGCCCTGGCGGAAGAGGTGGGCGTTCCCACAGTGGCAGGGAAGAAGCGAAGCATCAGCGGCGAGGAACGCTCCGATGAGATCGACCCGCCGGACCCTCATGGCGTCCCGAAGGCATGGATTCAAGGCCCGTATGTCCTGGCCATCGGTGAGGAGGCCACCCTCGATGCCCGCGGTTCCCACGGGGTCACGGCGCCCATCGTCCGCTATGACTGGGACCTGAACGGCGACATGACCTTCGAGGTCGAGGACGCAGGACCAATCCTGAGCCACACGTGGGATCAGGAATACAGCGGCTCCGTGACTGTCAGGGTGGCAGATGCCAAGGGCAGGACGAGTTTCTTCAGCACGTCGGTGGATGTCTCGGTTGACGGGGATGGCATCCCGGCCACCAAGGACAACTGTCCCGAGGATGACAACCACGGCCAGAGCGATTGGGATGCCGATGGCATCGGTGATGCCTGTGATCCTGAGTCGGGGGTCCCGACGAAGGACATCGCGGGCGTGTTCGACAACGACAGGCTCAATCCGTCCCAGCCTCCCGCACCGCCAACCCCGGAGCCGACGGTCACCCCGAGCGTGCTTCCGACGGTGGAGCCAACCGAGCCTGAGCCAAGCGCTCCGGGGTCACCTCAGCCGACGGGGACACCGTCCATCGTGCCGAGCACCGTGCCCTTGCCCCCACAGCCGACCAGCAATTGGACGATGAGGCCTTCGATGCCACCGACGACACCGGCACCGCCGTCGTCGAGTCCCCCTGTCCCGGCCCCGACGGCGACGGGATCGGGTGTGCCGGTCCCCACCCCCACACCGTCGAGCCCCGGTGATCCTCCGCCATCGCCGGAGCCGTCGGTGGTGAAGCCACCCCGGCCACAGCCGCCAATGCCGCGGCCAGGTCTTCCGAAGACGGGGAGCTGACGGCGGTCCTGGGGGCGTGACCTTCAAGGTCGCGCCTCCAGGTTTCATCCCGCGCGCCGGTAGGCCGAGACCGATGGCTCATCCGGCAGCCAGAACCGCCACGGGAAACGATCCCCGTCACCGCCGGGCCCCGAGACCCCGACCCTGGGGCCGGTGAGCCAGGTCGTCGGTGCCACCTCCGGGCGCCACCACGACCACTCCTGCCCCATCAGGTCCGCGCCGTCGACCTCCCGCGACGAGCCCAGAGCCTGCCCCAGGTTCCCCGGGCCGCGGGCCAACTGATGATCCAGCAATTCCGTGCGACGCGGCCGGGCGCTGCGACGGCTCCGGGCCAGCTCGAGCCCCTCGATCACCTCGCCAGCCCGCAACAGGCACCCCGTGCCGACGCCCTCGCCGTCGCACACCACATTGAGGTTGAAGTGCATCCCGTAGCTGAAATAGCAGTACAGATGCCCGGGCGGGCCGAACATCGTGGCATTGCGCGGGGTCAACCCCCTGAAGGCGTGCGAGCCCGGATCATCGGCCCCGGCGTAGGCCTCCACCTCGGTGATCCGCACCGCGACGGTGCCCTCACGGCTGCGACGCACCAGCACCCCACCCAGCAGCTGCGGCGCGAAGCCGACCACCGGCTGATCGAACCACTCCCGCACCGCAGGCCTGAACCCCTCCATGACCGGCGAGCGTACCGGGATTTGGGGCTCACCGGGCCGCGGGGTACCCTGAGTCAGCTGCCTGGCGAGGGACGAGACGTCCGTGATCGACTAGCAACCCCTTCAGGCGTGCACACCTTTTGACCCCTGAAGGAGGAGACATGGCCAACCTGAAGCTGGCTGCCACCACCCGCACCGAGTTCGGCAAGGGCGCTGCCCGCAAGCTGCGCCGCGCCGACCTGATCCCCGCCGTCATCTACGGCCACGGCACCGACCCCGTCCACGTGTCGCTGCCCAACAAGGACACCTTCCTGGCGCTCCGCAACGCCAACGTGCTGCTGGAGATCACCATCGACGACGCCAAGAAGCCCGTGCTGACCCTGCCCAAGCAGGTGCAGCGCGACCCGCTCACCGGCTTCCTCGAGCACGTCGACCTGCTGCTGGTCAAGGCCTCCGAGAAGGTCGCCGTGGATGTCCCGATCAACTTCGTGGGCGAGCCCGCGGGCAAGGACTCGCTGGTCAACCACGAGCTGATGGCCCTGCCCGTGCTGGCCCCCGCCACCTCGATCCCGAGCGAGATCGAGGTCTCCGTGGACGGCCTGGAGGTCGGCGCGCAGATCACCGTCGCGGACCTGACCCTGCCCGAGGGCGTCGAGGCCGCCGTGGAGGCCGACCACCTCGTCGTCACCATCAACATCGCCGCGGCCGAGCCGGTTGAGACCGCCGAGGACGCCGAGGGCGCTGCCGCGGAGGGCGACGCAGCCGAGTGAGCACTCACCTCGTGGTCGGGCTCGGAAACCCGGGCCCGACATACGCCCCCACCCGGCACAACGTCGGGTTCTGGGCGGTCGACGACCTCGCCGACCGCCTGGGGGTGAGGTTCACGCTGGCCAAGGGTCAGCGCGCCGAGGTGGCCACCGTCCACCTCGACCCCGAGCACAAGCTGCTGCTGGTCAAACCCACCACCTACATGAATGAGTCGGGCCTCGCCGTCGCCGCCGTCGCCCGATTCCACAAGGTCCCGCCCGCCCAGGTGATCGTCATCCACGACGAACTGGACCTGGACCCCACCCGAATCCGCCTGAAACAAGGCGGCGGGGACAACGGCCACAATGGCCTGAAGTCCATCCGCGCGCACCTGGGCACCGGGGACTTCCTGCGCATCCGTGTCGGCATCGGCCGCCCGCCGGGCCGCCAGCCCGCCGCTGACCACGTGCTGGCCCGGATGCGGCCCGCCGATCTCGACGCGATGCGTGTCGACGCCGCCATCGCAGCCGATGCTGCGGTGAAGCTCGTCACCGACGGCCTCGTCGCGGCCCAGAACAGCTTCAACAACTGAGATGCCCGCGATCGACGCCACGAAAGCCCGTCAGGTGCGCATCGAGATGCTCATCGTGCTGGGGATTTCGCTCGGCCAGTCGGCGGTGTACTCGCTGCTGTCGCTGGTCAACAAGCTCACCCTCGCCGTTCCGCTGAACAAGCAGACCACCAGCATGAACAGCTCCACCACCCCGGATCGACCGTGGCTGGACCTGGCCTACCAGGTGGCGGGGCTGATCTTCCCGCTCATGCCGGTGGTGCTGGTGCTGTACCTGCTGTGGGTTCATGCGCGCCCCGCGGGCGGACCGTTCCGGGCGATGGGTTTCGATCTTCGACGCCCCGGGTTCGACCTCGCCGTCGGTGTCGGGGTGTTCGCCGCCATCGGGACCGCCGGGCTCGGCTTCTACCTGCTGGCCAAGGAGCTCGGCCTCAACACCACCATCGCGGCCGCGAACCTGCAGGCCGCGTGGTGGAGCATCCCCGTGCTGATCCTGCGTGCCATCATGAACGGCCTCCTCGAGGAGATCATCATGGTGGGCTACCTGTTCACCCGGTGGCGGCAGACTGGCGGCGGGGTCGTCGCCATCGTGGTGATCTCCGCCGTGATCCGGGGCGGCTACCACCTCTACCAGGGCTTCGGCGGGTTCATCGGCAACCTGGTGATGGGGTTGCTGTTCGGCTGGCTGTACCTGCGCACCAAACGGGTGATGCCGCTGGTGATCGTCCATTCGCTGCTGGACATCGCCGCCTTCGTCGGGTACGCCCTGCTCAAGCCCCACATCGGCTGGTTGTGACCGTGGTGGTCCCGGTGGTGTGTTCCACGACGTGATGCCCGCCGGTCCATGAGGGCCACGGACCGTAGAATCAGCCCATGCGTGTTGGAGTGTTCGGGGCCACCGGCCAGGTCGGTGGCGTGATGCGGAAATTGCTGGCTGAGCGGAACTACCCTGTGGAGGAGAGCCGATACTTCGCCTCCGCGAGGTCCGCTGGCCGCACCCTGGAATGGCGGGGGAGTGACGTGGTGGTCGAGGACATCGCAGCCGCCGACTTCTCCGGCCTGGACGTCGCCCTGTTCTCCGCCGGTGGTGCCACCTCCAAGCAGTGGGCGCCGCGGGTGGCCGAGGCCGGGGCCACCGTCATCGACAACTCCTCGGCCTGGCGGCTGGACGACCGGGTGCCGCTCATCGTCTCCGAGGTCAACCCGCAGGACGTGGCCAGGGCGGAGATCGGGATCATCGCCAACCCGAACTGCACCACGATGGCCGCCATGCCCGTGCTCAAACCCCTGAACGATGCTGCCGGGTTGGAGGCGCTGCAGATCACCACCTTCCAGGCCGTCTCCGGCTCCGGTCTGGCCGGGGTGGAGGCCCTGGCCAGCCAGGTCGAGCAGGCCGGTGACCCCCGTGGCCTCGCCCACGACGGCAGCGGCCTCACCCCTGACGATCTCGGGCCCTACGTCGCGCCCATCGCCTTCAACGCGGTGCCCCTGGCGGGCGCCCTCGTGGACGACGGCGAGGGTGAGACCGATGAGGAGAAGAAGCTGCGCAACGAGTCCCGCAAGATTCTTCACCTACCTGAGCTGCTGGTCTCCGGCACCTGTGTGCGCGTACCGGTGTTCACCGGCCACAGCCTCAGCATCCACGCCCGTTTCTCCCGCACCATCACCCCCGAGCAGGCACGGAGCGTGCTGGAGGGGGCCCCCGGTGTCGTGCTCGCCGACGTCCCGACCCCGCTGCAGGCGGCAGGCCAGGACCCGAGCTTCGTCGGGCGCATCCGGCAGGACCAGGCGGTGCCGGACGGTACGGGCCTGGTGCTGTTCATCAGCAACGACAACCTCCGCAAGGGGGCTGCCCTCAACGCCATCCAGATCGCAGAATTGCTGGTGGGATGATCGCCGTCATCGGAGCCGGGGCGATGGGGGAGGCCCTGATCGCTGGTTGGATCGTCGCCGGGACCAGTCCGGAGGGGATCGTCGTGGTGGACCGCGACGAGACCCGCCTGACGCATTTCCGCGACGCCCACCAGGTCGCCTCGGCGAGCCTGGCCGAGGCTGCCAGGGCCGAGGTGCTGGTGGTGGCGGTGAAGCCGCACCACGTCGAGGGAGTGCTGACCGAGATCGCCCCGCTGCTCGCGCCGAGCACGCTGGTGGTCTCCATTGCCGCCGGGGTCTCGCTGGCGCGTCTCGCCGCCCCGCTGCCGGAGAACCAGCCGATCATCCGGGTGATGCCGAACACCCCGGCGCTGGTCGGCAAGGGGGTGGCCGGGATCGCCGCCGGGGCGAACGCGGCGGAGTCCCACATCGAGCAGGTGAAGCAGCTCATGGATGCCGTCGGCATCAGCGTGGTGGTGCCCGAATCCCAGCTCGACGCGCTCACCGCGCTGTCCGGCTCGGGTCCGGCCTACCTGTTCGCCGTCGCCGAGGCGATGATCGAGGCCGGAGTCCACCAGGGGCTCAGCCGTGCCGATGCCACCGTCCTGGTGAACGGCACCTTCGCCGGGGTGGCCTCGATGCTGGAGCAGTCCGGGGAGTCCGCGACGGTGCTGCGGGAGCGGGTCACCTCCCCGGCCGGGACCACCGCCGCAGCACTCAGGGTCCTGGACGAGCGAGGGGTGCGCGCGGCCTTCCTCGCTGCCGTCGAGGCCTGTGCCCGTCGCAGCGCCGAGCTGTGATCGGGCACACTGGACTCCATGTCCGAGACTGACCTGCACCTCCGCGTCACCAGCGCCGAACGGGAGGCCGCCGCTGCCCAGCTGCGCGACGCGACGGCGGACGGTCGCCTCAGCTTTGATGACCTGGAGGCCAGGCTGCCCCGGGCACTGGGGGCGGTCACTCACGATGACATCCAGCAGGTGCTGCAGGACTTGGTGCCGAGCGGAGAGCTCAGCCAACTGTTTGGGGCGGTTCGTGGGGAGACCGATGTCCCGGGGATGTCCTGGGAGAATCCACAGCTCCACCGCTTCGGTTGGGATGGCCTCACCCGGATTGGCACCTGGCAGGTGCCGCCGTTCCTGGAGTTCATCGGAAAGGACTGGGGAACCCTCTACCTGAACTTCGTCGATGCCGTTGCCCTGGCCCCGGTGATCGACATCATGCTCACAGGAAGTCTTGGGGCGAAGATCGTCGTGCCGTCGGGGTGGGGTGTGGATCTGCACCAGCTGGGCGGGGTGAAGGCCGATGTGTTGGAGAGCATCAACTCTGAGGTGCCGACCCGACCGGAGAAGGGCAAACCTCGTATCCTGCTGCGCGGGATTGCGAAGTACGGAGTGACGGTGCGGGAGCCCAACTGGTTCGATCAGCGCAAGCTGCGCAAGCACCGAGCCTGCCAGCAGGCTCTCCCCAGGCCCTGAGGCGATTGGCACCCCGGCCGGGATGCGAGTTAGCATATGGACTTCGCCGGGGCAGTCCCGGCACTCCACCGTCTCCGAGACGCGGGGACGGATAGTGAAAGGCAAACAGTGGGCTCCGTCATCAAGAAGCGTCGCAAGCGCATGGCCAAGAAGAAGCACCGCAAGCTGCTGAAGCGCACCCGCATTCAGCGTCGCCGCGCTGGCAAGTGAGCTGACCTCCGCCCGGTGTGGTGGAGCCGACCCGCAGGAGCCTGTCCGTGACCCAGACCGATACGGAATCGACCACTGCCGTCGGCTCCGTGACCTTCGTGGCCTACGGGCCCGGTGACCCGGGGCTCATCAGCCACGCCGGCGTCCGGGAGGTGCTGAGCGCCGATGTCCTCGTGGTGGACTCCAACTCCATGATCGAGGACCTCGCGCTGGTCGGGGTCGAGCCGACGGCCCGCGTCGTCGAGGTGCACGGCGACGAGGTGGAGCAGCTGCGTGGCGTGGCCGAGGACGGCCTCAGGGTGGTTCGGCTGGCGGGCGGCGACTTCTTCAGCGACACCCGGCACCGCGACACCCTCACCCGCATCCTGGCCGAGAAACGACTGCGGACCCACCTCATTCCCGGGGTGAGCCCGTGGACGGCTGCGCTCAGCTACGGCGGCATCAGCCCCGTTGAGGTGGTCACCACCTGCGACGCGACCGCTGGCCTGCCCGCCGACTGGCCCGAGTCGAAGGTGCTCATCATCCGCGCCTCCGACGCCAGCATCGCGGAGGTGGCCGCTGCTGGTGGGCAACGGCACGGCGGTGACGGCGAGGTGCTGGAGCTGCGCGGACTCGGCACCACCTCCCAGCAGAGCAGGCTCACCACCTGGAAGGGCATCGATCTTGCCCCCTGCGGTACCGACCGGTTCCTGCTGGTCGGCTCCGATGTCGCCGACACGGTGCAGGACCGGCTCGACTGGTTCGAGTCCAAGCCGCTGTTCGACTGGAAGGTGCTGGTTCCCCGCACCAAGGACGAGGTCAGGGAGTTGAGCGACCACCTGGCCCGCTACGGCGCGACCACCGAGGTGGTGGCCACGATGTCCATCGAGCCGCCCCGCACCGAGGCCGGGATGGAGAAGGCCGTGCGGGGCATCGTCGATGGGCGTTTCCTGTGGCTGGTGTTCACCTCCCCGCACTCGGTGGTGGCCATCATGGAGCGCCTGGCCGAGTACGGTCTGGACTCGCGGGCCCTGGCGGGCATCCAGCTCGCCGCCGTCGGTCGCGGCACCGTCGAGGCCTTGGCCAGGGTCGGCATCAAGCCGGACCTGGTGCCGCTGGAGGGGGACACCGCCCGGGACCTGGCCCTGGAGTTCCCGGCCTTCGATGACCTCATCGACCCGATGAACCGGGTGCTGGTGCCGACTGCCGATGTCTCCGTCACCGAGCTCATCGAAGGGCTCGGCAACCTCGGCTGGGAGGTCGAGGAGGTCACCGCCTACCGCACCGTACGCGCCGCGCCCCCGCCGTCCCAGATGCGGGAGCGCATCAAGACCGGGCTGTTCGACGCGGTGGTGTTCACCTCCTCGACGGCGGTGCGCAACATGATCGGGATCGCGGGCAAACCACACGCAGCCTCCATCATCGCCGCCATCGGCCCGGCCACCGCCGAGGCGTGCCGACTGCACGGCCTCAGGGTGGATGTGATGTCCGAGGCCCCCAGCTTCGAGGCCTTGGCGGCTGGGCTGGCCCGGTTCGCCGACCAGCGCCGCTTCGAGCGGATGGCCCAAGGGCTGCCCGACACCAAACCGTCCCAGCGGCGGCGTCGTCGCCGGGACGCCCGCGTCAAGGAGGGATGATGACCGAGCCCAGGATCGTCCACGTGATGAGGCACGGCCAGGTGCACAACCCCGATGGTGTCCTCTACGGCAGGATTCCCGGTTTCGGGCTCTCGGAGCTCGGACACGAGATGGCGCAGCGACTGGCCGAGCACTGGGCCGAGGTGCCACTGACGCACCTGGTGTGTTCTCCACTGCAGCGGGCCCAGGAGACCCTGGCCCCCACCGCGGCTCTGTTCCCACAGCTGCAGGTCATCACCGACGAGCGGGTGATCGAGGCCGCCAACGTCTTCGAGGGCAAGGTTTTCGGGGCCGACAACAAGGCCCTGCGCGACGTGCGGATGATCCGCCACGTGCTGAACCCGTTCCGGCCGAGCTGGGGCGAGGCCTACGTCGACATCGCGGCCCGGATGCGTGCCGCCATCAAGGACGCGGCCGAGGCGGCCGGTCCGGGAGGGCAGGCGCTGGTGGTGAGCCACCAGCTCCCCATTGAGATCGCGCGCAGGGATGCCCTGGGGGAACGTTTGTTCCATGACCCCAGGCGACGCCGCTGCACGCTGACCTCCGTCACCTCCTTCCAGTTCCGCGACGGCGTGCTCACCGCCGTCGACCACTGCGAACCGGCAGCCGATCTGCTGCCGCCGAAGAAGGGCCGCAAGTTCCGGGTCGGCACTTGAGGAAGAGTCGTGACAAGGAGTTTGACCTGTCCGATCGGAGGGCAAGGTTCACCTTTGCCGGTTAACTTTCGTCCGGGGCTGCCCGGAGGGCACAATGGGTGGGTGATACTCCCTGCCGCCCCATACTCCGGCGTCGCGTCTGCGTTGCTGCCGGGTGGTGATCGGCGTGCTTGAGGACGAGTCCTGGCTGTCCGAGCTCTTCGAGGAGCAGGGAGCCACCCTGCACCGTTTGAGCGTGCTGCTCGGGGCCGAGACGGCGGCAGGACACATCATTCGTACCGCGCTGCTCGGGCTGTCCCGGCGGGAGCGGCGGATCATCGACCCTGCCGACCGGGTGGAGTACCTGATAGAACAGGTCATCCACCGCGCCCGCTCGGTGCGTGGCTCATCGGGGACGCTGCAGCTGATGGAGGTGGCCGATCCGAGGCAGAACGAGATCTGTCGGGCGGTGGTGGAGATGCCGGTCAAGATGGGGGAGCTGCTGCTCGTCGCGCATTACCTGTCACTGTTCGGGACCTCGCTGGCCGGGGTGATGCGGATGACCGTCAAGAACACCGGCCAGCGGCTCCAGGAGGCGCTGGAACATCTGCGAGGCATCGTCGGGGATCCCGCACCCACCAGCCAGCCCGGCGCGGTGGAGACCCTCTCCGATGAGTTGACGGCCGCCCTGCGCGCTGCAGCCCGGCTGGTCCAGGCGCCGGGCACGGAGACCCTGGAATTGGAGCTGAAGGCCCTGCGGGCCACTCGGACGGGGCTGCCGCTGTGGGCCTCCAGCGTCATCGTGGCAGGGGCACTCGTCATCGGGGGCACCTTGGCCTGGGCGACGACAGGGCATCCCGGTGCTGAGCCCTCCTCCGCCCAACCACCGACGATGCTGCCGTCATCCGTGGCCTCGCGCTCCATCCCCTCCCAGGTGATGTCGGTGCCCGTCTACTACGTCGGGCGAAGCGATGGTCTGCTGTACCGGGAGCTGCGGGACCTGCCGGTGGCAGGCAGCCTGGTGCAGACCGCAGTCAATGCGATCCTCTCCCTGGCCCCCCTCGATCCTGATTACGACTCGGCGTGGACGCCGGGACGTATCCTGGCCACCGAGTTGAGCGGCGACCTGTTGACCATCGACCTGAGTGCCGAGACCTACGCGGAACTGGTGGCCAGTGGGGCTGGGAAGCAGGCGGTGGACCAGATGGTCTACACGGCCTCCGAGATTCTCGGGAACCCGAACCTCGCGGTGCAGTTCCGTTCCAACGGGGGACCGCCGCCAGAGCCCTTCCTGGGGCAGCATCGACGCTCCGGGCTGACCCCGGTCGGCAAGCTGTGGGTCAACTCGCCCAGCAACATGGCCAGGGTTCCGGCAGGCCCGGTCGTCATCTCCGGGCTGATCCAGGGCACTTCGGAGCCGCCACGCATCCTCGTCACCGACTCTCGGGGGGTGCTGCTGACCAGCCTGTTCGCCCAGGCGGACATCGAGCCGGACCCGGAGGGATGGCGGGCCTGGCGGGTCACCGTCGAGCTGCCCGTGGGCGACTACCAGGTGGTGGCGGAGAGCACCTTCGGTGAGGCGACGGCCCCACAGGTGGTGCAGCAGAGCCGCACCATCACCGTGGAATGAGTGCGTGAAATGAGGTCAATGGCTGGCGACCCAGGCGGCCAGGCGGGTGGCCAGGCCGGTGGGGACGAAGCGGGTGGCCTCGGCCAGCAATGAGTTGCGCAGCCCGTCCACCACGTAGGGTTGGCGACGGCGCAGCGCCTTGAAGGAGGTGTCCACCACCTGCTCGACGCTGCGCCGTCGGCTCATCACCATGTCATCCCCGGCCCGGTCGAAGAAGGCGGTGTCGGTGGGGCCGGGGCACACGGCCAGTACCCGGACGTCGGTGTCGCGCAGCTCGGCCCACAGCGCCACGGACAGCCGGAGCACGTAGGCCTTGGTGGCGGCATAGGTGGCAAACCGGGGGATCGGTTGGAAGGCTCCGGTGCTGGCGATGTTGATGACGGCGCCACGGCCCCGGGAACGCATCCCGGGCAGCACGGCGCGGGTCAGCTCGGTCAGGGCGACGACGTTGAGCTCCACCTCCGCGCTGATCCGCTCCGAAGGAAGCTCGGTGAACGGCCCCAAGGAGCCGAACCCGGCGTTGTTGACCAGGGTGTGGATCTCCAGGCAGCGCAGCTGGTCGATCAACTCGGCCCGAGCCGGGCGGTCGGTCAGGTCGCACGGGCTGACGGTGACCGCAACGCGGTGTGTGCTGCGCAACCGCTCTGCCAAGCCCTCGAGCCGGTCGGCACTGCGTGCCACCAGCCGTAGGTTCGCCCCCTGGGTCGCCAAGCGCGTCGCATAGCCCTCGCCCAGCCCGCTGGAGGCTCCTGTCACCACTGCCCAACCTGTCATGTGTCGGAAGTCTACGGTGGGGCGTGGAATGATTGGGTCATGCAGCATTTCGACGTCGCCGTGATCGGATCGGGATCGGGGAACAGCATCATCGATGAGCGGCTGGCCCATCTGGAGGTCGCCCTCATCGAGGAGAACCCCGTCTTCGGGGGGACCTGTCTGAACCGGGGGTGCATCCCGACCAAGATGTTCGTCACGACCGCGGAGGCCGCCACCTTCCCGGCGCAGGCGCGCAGGCTCGGCGTCGAGCTGGAGGTCAAGGCGGTGTCGTGGCCTGAGGTGAGGGATCGGATCTTCGGCAGGATCGATCCACTTTCGAGCGGCGGCCGGGACTGGCGGCGTCGAGGACAGGGGGTGACCCTGTTCGAGGGCCGGGCGGAATTCGTCGATCCGCACACCCTGCAGGTGGGGGATGTGCAGATCAGTGCCGACCAGATCGTGATCGCGACGGGGTCGAGGCCCAGGCCGTTGGGGGTCGCGGTTCCGCCCGGCCTCGAAGGATTCATCCACACCTCTGACGATGTGATGCGGCTGGACGAGCTGCCCCGTCGACTGGTGGTGGTGGGCGGCGGCTACGTCGCGTGTGAGCTGGCCCAGGTGTTCGCGGGGCTGGGGTCGCAGGTGACGCAGCTGAACCGGTCGGAGGTGATCCTGCGGGGACAGGACCGGGAGGTTTCGGAGGCGTTCGCGGCGGAGCACGCCAAGCGGGTGAACCTGATCCTCAACCAGGAGGTCTCGGAGATCGCGGAGGGGCCGGACGGCGCGGTGATCGTGGTGACGGTGGACCGCAACCAGGTGGAGTACGAGTACCCGGCGGATGCGGTTCTGGTGGCCACGGGACGGATTCGCAATTCGGAGCTGAATCTGGCCGCGGCCGGGGTCGAGGTGGATGAGCACGGTCAGATTCGGGTGGACAGGCACCAGCGGACCTCGCAGCCCCACATCTGGGCGCTGGGGGATGTCTCCACCGGGCACATGCTCAAGCACGTCGCCAATGCCGAGGCCCGCACCGTCGCCCAGAACCTGTTGGTGCGTGACGGGGAGCTGGCCCAGACCGATCATCGTTACGTGCCGAGCGCGGTGTTCACGGACCCGCAGATCGCCTCGGTGGGGGCGACGGAGGAGCAGCTGCAGGACTGGGGGACGCCCTACGTCGTGGCCCGGCAGCGCTACGCGGATGTCGCCTATGGGTGGGCGTTGGAGGATGAGGGGCAGCATTTCGTGAAGCTGCTGGCCGATCCCCGGACGTGGCATCTGCTCGGGGCACACATCGTCGGCCCTGACGCGGCGCTGCTGGTGCAGCCGCTGATCCAGGCGATGAGTTTCGGGCTGAGTGTCCCGGATATGGCGCGGGGTCAGTACTGGATTCATCCGGCGCTGACGGAGGTCGTCGAGAACGCTCTGCTCGGGCTGCTCAAAAACCACCGGGCAAAGGAGATCGAGACCCCTTGATCTTTCTTTGACAAGGAATTGATCCCCGCTTGACAAAAAGCCATTATTTTTCTTTCAAAAGCCGAAAGGACTACTTGTATCTCGGTGAGAGCGCTCTTACAGTCGGTTTTGCGATCGCATCCAACAACCACCGATCAAGGAGTTGAGATGGGTAAATTCCGACTGAGGGCCGCAGTGGCGGCCATGGCTGCCGCGTCACTGGTGATGACGGTCAGTCCCGCACAGGCCGAGGTGCCGACGGGTGTGGCTGAAGCGCCGTCGTACCGTCCGGTGAGCCCCTGGCACGTGCAGAACATGATCAACGACATGACGCTGCCCAACGACGGCACTGTTGCAGGTCAGTACCCCTACTTCGGTAGTGGAAGTGGCTGGGCCGAGAAGGCCCGTGTCGTGATGGGCAACATCCCGAAGGGGTCGAACGCCCCTGACTACTGGCGCGATGCCGTCATCAGTGGCAGGTACAAGTACGACACCGACTGGAAGGCGCTCCAGCCCTGGATCGCCATCTTCACGCTCTCGGACAACCAGGCCACCAACACCCGGGTTGAGGTCAGCTCGATCCGCGCCTACATCCTCAGCAAGAAGACCAACACCTGGGAGCTGTTCGAGGATCACCCGACCACCGGTGGTATCTTCAACGAGGAGTACCACCATGTGAAGGGTTCGCAGGCAGATGAGCGTCACAACGGCGGTTTCACCCTCGTCAAGCCCCCGGTCTCCAGCGCCCGGCAGATCTACCACAGCTGGGGAGAGCCCAAGGCCCTGAAGGACCCCTCGGACATCAAGGCCGTCCACGTCCGGGTGTTCACCCGCCTGGTTCTGGACGATCCGAATGGTCCCGATGACCGTCACCTGGCCAAGTACGCCCTTCAGGTCGGCGGCGACTACTACCCGGAGGTGGGCAGCACGGTCGATGATGCTGACCTGCTGATGAAGGGTGGCGGCAAGTGGTTCCCCGGCATCGGCATGAGCCGGGCCGTCCAGGTCACCAACGAGCAGCGCCTGACCAGCTTCACCACGCTCAACGTGGCGGTGCAGGAGCCGGGTGGCTCGAAGAACCCGAGCGGCAGCCTGAACGTCGACGAGTTCCGCAAGAACCCGCCGCCGTTCTGATCTGACTGAGACTCCCCGGGCCTCCTGGGGAGAGGACCTGATGTGCACCCGGTGGGGTCGAGCCACGACGTTGGCCCGGCCCCACCGGGCTTTTGAGAGGGGGTCACTCGGCTGGGCCGGTGTACTCCTTGACTGCTGCCATCAACTGGACCCAGAGCGGCTCCTCGGGGTCCTGACGGATGGCGGTCAGCCGGAACACGTTGCGAAGCGACGGGTTGAAGTGGATGACGGCGCTGCCCCGGGTGGGGGTCTGCAACCAGGCGAGCTGTGGCTGCGCCCACCTGTCCGTCAGGGACCACTCGGTCCATGGCTGCCCGGTGAACTCGGATTTGTCGCCTGAGCTGTGTCCGGCGGGGGGGCGTTCCTGCCTGACCCTGGCCTTGAGGTGCCAGCGGTTCATCCTGAGCTTGACGTCGAGGGACCAGGACGGGGTGACCTGCAGCCAGCAGAACAGTAGACGGTACAGGTCGTCGGAGGCGCAGAAGCCGAGCTGGCTCATTTCCGGTTGTTCCGGGTGGGGCAGGAGCAGCAGGACGGTCTCCTCGGTCAGCCAGAAGCGGAGCGTGGCGGCGCCGGGTCCGCTGAGTCGCCATGCCGTCCCGTCCAGCACATGTGCGGCACACAGCCTGCCGGTGCCAGCTGGGTGGCCGCCGTCATCGACGAGTCCGGCCTCCGCCAGCTCCTTGCGCACCTCGCCGGAGGGCACGTGTTCCCCCTGGGCTTGGAGGTTGTTGAGGAAGACCCTGGCGCTGAGAGAGCTGAGGGTGAGGGACCCGTTCGAGAGAACGAGCTGGGCAGGAGTGACGACGGAGAGGGCTTCGCGCGGTGCGCCGTCGCGTTTCGTGACCCACTGGTCCAGAGTGGGGGTGGTGGGGGTGACAGTGGCTGTCGGGGTCGCACGGTCCTCAGGGGGCAGGAGTTGGAGGCTGTCCAGGACCTTGAGGTGACTGTCTCCGGGTTTCCAATGGGCCAGGGACATGGTGAGGGCTGCTTCGGCCACGAAGCCGTCGGCGATCACAAGGTCCCGGATCGTGAGTGCGGTGACGATGTGCTCCGGCTGCTCCTGCGATGTGACTGGGCTGAGACTCCAGATGCGACGGCGTTCAGCCCCGTGACGAACCACGGCCTCCACCTGGATCACCACGGTCTCAGGAGAGGAAGCGAGGCTGCGAAGACGCTCCTGGCTGATGGCGGCCAGAGCCTCGGGACGCCCCGAGACGGTGGATTCCTGAACCGTCAGCCGAGGGGCCACCCCCTTCACCGGGAAGGGGCTCCCAGCATCGATGAGACCGCTCGGGGTGTTCTCCCGCCAGTGTTCGGGAACCTCACAACAAAAGGCGGTGCCGGTCAGTTTCATCTCATCTCCTCTTCGCGGGATCTTGTGATGTCAGGCCACTCGTGATGCCGACACCCATGTCAGTCTGGGGCGTGCTACCGCCCCAGGCAGCAGGGACCGAGGTCGAGAACCGCTCTGCGCTTGGCGGTGTCGCCGGTACCGGTGCGGCTGCGGGGGTAACAACTGGGGCGACGCTGGGAGCGCCGGTGTGGTGGAGGAGCTCGAGCTGCTCTGTGCTGGGGAGAGCCTTGAACGTTCCCATGAGGAAAGGATCATGGCGGGGGATGCCCACCTTCACGGCTCGTCGGTACCAGCGGGGCAGCAGGAACCTCGGGAACCAGAAGAAGTAGCCAATAATGAAGATCAAGGCGCAGGGGAGTGCAATTAGTCCGAGAAATCCGCCTGCTTTCTGAGGTAGAAATGACTTCATTGTGGCTAGCGCCATGCAGAGGGTGAATATTCCATTGTAAAACAGGGATAGGGGAGGGCATGAGCCTCCGGAGTAGTGGGTGGTGAAGCGGGGTTTGGGTCCGCTGTATGCCTTCCATCCAAAGCGAAAAGAGACCAAAGAGGCGCCGAGGAGCATTATTCCAAGAAAGGCCATGCCGAAAACTTCGGCAATTGGAGTCTGGGCTTCAAGAGTTGTCATTTGAAGATTCCCTTGATTCCGGACCAGATCCATTCTCCCACGTCTCCAGCCAAATCTCCGACTTTTCGATCTTCTCCTGTGGGAATAGCCATGATCAAGCCGACTCCAAGGCCAGCGATGATGCCGACCGGTCCACCGATAGCGGCTCCTGCGGCGGCTCCGAGGTCGACGGATGCGAGTACTTCACTCCCTGCTCGTACCGTTCCGGTTTCAGTGACTTGGGCCTTTCGCTCGCTCTCGGTGAGTTCTGGTCGTTGTTCGCGGAGCCTTCGGTCGGCCTTGGCGTACTCGTCGATGAAGGTGGTTGTGGTCCCCACGACGAACATGCTGCGTCCCAGGATGCGGCCTCCGACGGTGGTCGTGTACTTGACCCTGGAGGTCTGTTGGTAACCTTTGGCGAAGCATCCGGTGGGGCCTGCCTTCGTGACGACTACGGGGCCGTACTTCCCGGCTCCGGGGCCTGTGGCAAAGTCTGTTGGGTCGTCGATGGTGGTTGTCGTGGCGAGCGGGTTGGGGCCCAAGGTGCTGTTCATCGGGGGTCCTTGGGTGTGGTGGGGTTTTGGGCGAGTCCGCTGGTGATGCCCAGGGTGAGGCTGCTCTGATCAAGGAGTGGGTGTGCGGTGGGGGTTGGCGTGTGGTAGCGGGGTGCTTTGGTGGTGGTTGGGCGTGCAGGGGGTTGGGAAGCCAGGGTTGGTGCTGCGGCGGGAAGGGTGGTGTGCTGGAGGAGTTCGAGTTGTTCTGTGCTGGGGAGGGCCTTGAACGCTCCCATGAGGAATGGGTCATGGCGGGGGATGCCTGCCTTCACGGCTCGTCGGTACCAGCGGGGCAGCAGGAACCTCGGGAACCAGATGACGACGCTCAGCAGGAAAGTTAGCATCCCCAAAATCGCTGCCGCAGCTATTGGGGCCGCTAATTTTGTGGGAAGCTGCTGAAGCAGGTTAACGGATCCCAAGATCAGGAGGCTCAGGCCCCCGTAGGGGAGCCCGAGGGCGCTGGAACTTCGCCCGTTGTATACGGAGACGAAGTGTGGAAGTGTTGCATTGCGGATCGATAAGCCGAAGCGGAGTGCAAAAAACCCTAGGGTGGCTACGAGGAGTTGCGTAATAACCGCTCCCGGGCTGCTGATGTCTACTGAAGTGACTTCGATGGTGGTCATTTGAGGAATCCAGTGCAGATGTTCCAGATGGCTTCTCCGAAGTCTCCTAATCGATCTCCGACCGTCTTGTCCTCGCCCGTTGGGATGTTCAAGGCCAAACCCGCTGCAAGGCCCACGATGACGCCAGCGGGGCCGCCAACGGCAGCTCCTGCGAATGCTCCTGCCAAGATAGGGGTTCCCACTTGGGCGGTTGCCCGTATTGTTCCTGATTTGGTGACTTGGGCCTTTCGCTCGCTCTCGGTGAGTTCTGGTCGTTGTTCACGGAGTCTTCGGTCGGCCTTGGCGTACTCGTCGATGAAGGTGGTTGTGGTTCCCACGACAAACATGCTGCGTCCCACGATGCGGCCTCCGAGGGTGGTGGCGTGTCTGATCTGTTGGGTCTTCTCCAGTCCTATGCGTCCCTTGGGGGACCTGATGACCTCGGAGGGGCCATACTTTCCGATCTCCGGGCCGAGAACAGCGGCCCGCATGTTGCTGTAGAACCGCTCGAGGAAGCTGCCCTCCTTGGGTGTCGAGCCCCAGTCCATGTGATAGTGCCTCTTGTGGCGGACCCAGAACGGAATCTTGACTGGAACCTCGCCGACGTGGAAGACGAACCGGTATGTGATCTTGGTGATGTCCACCTTCGCGGCATCCCCGAAGGCACCCACCACGGCGCACAACTGATCGCCGGTGATGGAGAGCCAGGCAGGATGCCCCTTCTCTGGCAGGCCGTCGTTGCCGATGGCCTCCAGCATCTCCTTGCAGTCCTTGATCGTCCTGCGGTACTCGGAGGTCAGATCGTTGACCCTGCCCTGGAGGACGATCCCCTCCTCGTTGTACTCGGCCAGCTCGACAGGGTCCTCGGGGGCGATCCGCTCGTGATGCCTGACCACCTCCTGCAACAGCGTTGAACGCTCCGCCCTGAGGGTGGCGATGGCATCCCCGAACAGCGTCATGGCGGTGCTGACACTCAGACAGCCGTCCGAGACCTGATTCCCGGAGGTCTGGGCTGAGTCCAGAGCCGTGTACATCAGCTCCTGGTGAGGGCTGTTGTAGCAGGCAGTCAGCCCCAGCCAGTGGTAGCGGGCGGTGTCGATGTCCTCGGAGAAACCGGCACCGTGGCCCACCAGGGTGGCCGCCGCCTCGAAGATCGCGACCCCATCAGGCCAGTTCTTCAATCCATCGGTGTTGATGTTCATGCGGGCTTCCCATCCATGACGCGGAACTCATCGGCCTCGTGGGCGTCACGCTCGGTTCGATCCGCCATCTCGTAGTCGGCTGCCTGGATGGCCGCCACGGCTGCGCGGGCACCCTCGATGGCGTTCGCCACCTGCTGCTCGGCCGAAGTCATACCCGCAGAGAGCACACGGTTGTAGACCGCATTGAGTGCCTGGACCAGCTCAGCACTTTCACCGAGACACAGCTCCCCCAGCGCGTCGATGTCATCGGAGACCGAGGTGTGCTTCTGGACGGCCTCCGACCGCTCCCGCTCCGTCTTGGCGAACACCGCGTTGCATGACGCGGCCTCAACGTTGTACCAGGTCATCCGGCCTCATCTCCTCTCAGCAATGGTGGCGGTCAGGTGGAACCAGAATGGCTCCTCGGGGTCCAGACGCACGGACAGATCACGCCGCAGATTCCGCAGCGACGGCGCCCCCCAGATCATGGCGTCGCCCCGATCCGGGGTGTGGACCCAGGTCAGATGGGCCTCGTCGTCATCATCGGTCAGCGACAGGCAGTGCCACGGCTGGCGCAGGAACTCCGCCACGTCGCCACTGTGTTGCCCCTGCGGGGAGGCGTCCTGCTCGATCTTGGCCTGGAGCTCGGGGCCACTGAGCTGAACCTGCGCATCCAGCGGCCAGGCCGGGGTGGCCCTCACCCAGGCCAGCAGGATGCGGAACAGATCATTGGAGGGGCAGTACCCGAACAGACGTTTGCTCGGCTCATCGGGATGCGGGGCGATGAACAGGGAGCTGGAATCCGTCACCCAGAACTGGAACCTGCGGGGGAAGCGGGTGGCCGCTGTGATGGTCCAGCCCTGGCCACCCAGGATGTGCTCGGCATACCAGAAGCCGGCAGCGCTCAGTGTGCCATTGCTCTCCACCAGGCCGGCGGCGTCCAACTCCGCCCTGACCCCACCGGTGAAGGGGGCAAAACTCCTGGTCCGCGCCGTGGTGACGAAGGCCTCCGCGGTGTGACTGCTGAACACGAAGGGCTCCGCGGCCAGCACCAGAGGTGGGGGCTCCACCACCGACAGGTCCTCCCGCGGCGCACCGTCGCGGGCGCTCGCCCACTGGTCGAGGGTCACCTCAAAGACCTCGGAGAAACTCTCAGGGGCGCTCCGGTCCTTGACCGGCAGCACCCGCAACGTCTCCAGGATGCCCTGGTACGGATGGTCGGGATGCCACTCGACGAAGGGCATGGTGAGGGTCAGCTCGGCAACCACCCCGTCAGCGACCACGAGTTCCTGGATCGTGAGCAGGCACAGCGCAAACCCCTGGGGCCCCGCAGGGGTCACCGGGGTGAGCATCCACAGCCGACGACGTTCCACACCTCCGCGGGTGATGGCCTCCACCTGGAAGACCAGGGTTCCCGAGGTGGCTGCACCGATACCGCGCAGGTTGGCCTGGCTGATCGCGGCCAAGGACTCGGGACGCTGGTCGATCCTGGACTCCCGCAGCACCACGTTGGGGGTGAAGCCGAGCTCTCCGCCGGGCGCAGTGCCGATCACACAGCCGGAGTGCCTGAGCACACCCCAATCGTCGGGTACCTCACAGCAGAAGGCTGATCCGGTCAGTTCCATACCCGCTCCTTCGACGATGTCTGCGAGGACATTCAAACAGAAGCGGACGACCAGCGCAGCAGGAATTGAGTCGTACTTTCCGCTCCTGCTGGATGGAGCACCCCTCAGCCGAAACGGCCCGTGATGTAGTCCTCGGTGGCCTTGTGCTGCGGGTTGTGGAAGATGCGCTCGGTGGGGCCGACCTCCACCAGCTCGCCCGGCTCGCCCTGGGCCCTCAGGTGGAAGAACGCCGTCTCGTCGGAGACCCGGGCCGCCTGCTGCATGTTGTGGGTGACGATCACCACCGTGTACTGCTCCTTCAGCTCGTGGATCAGGTCCTCGACCGCCAGCGTCGAGATCGGGTCCAGCGCCGAACACGGCTCGTCCATCAGCAGCACATCCGGCTTCACCGCGATGGCCCGCGCGATGCACAACCGCTGCTGTTGCCCACCCGACAGGCCGACCCCCGCCTTGCCCAGCCGGTTCTTCACCTCGTTCCAGAGGTTCGCCCCCTTCAACGCGGTCTCCACCGCCTCGTCCAGCACCTGCTTGTTCTTCTCGCCGTTCAACCGGAGCCCCGCCGCGACGTTGTCGTAGATCGACATCGCCGGGAACGGATTGGGCCGCTGGAACACCATCCCGACGACCCTGCGCACCGCCACCGGGTCCACACCCGGGCCGTACAGATCCGTCCCGTCCAGCAGCACCTGCCCCGTGCAGTACGCCCCCGGGATCACCTCGTGCATCCGGTTCAGGGTTCGCAGCACCGTCGACTTCCCACACCCCGACGGCCCGATGAAGGCGGTGACGGTGCGCGGCTGCACCACCAGGTTGACCTGGTTCACGGCATGGAACGAGCCGTAGTAGATGTTGAGGTCCTTCACCTCGATACGCTTCGACATTGATGTCCCCTTCCTCTCCCTCGCAGGTTCACTTGAGCCGGTTCCGGCTGGCCACCCGACGGGCCACCAGGTTCAGGGCCAACACGATGAGCACCAGGGTGAGGGCCGCCGCCCACACCCGATCCGCGCCCGGGTCCCCCGCAGGAGCCGAGATGCCGTCATTGATCATGGTGGGCAGTGCCCCCATCGAATCCCCGAACGGGTTGAGATACATGTACTTGGCGTAGCCGATCAGGATCAGCAACGGCGCGGTCTCACCCATCACGCGGGCGATCCCCAGCACCACACCGGTCGCGATCCCGTTGAACGACGTCGGCACCACCACACTGAGGATCGTCTTCCACTTCGGCACCCCCAACGCATAGGCGGCCTCCCGCAGCGAATCCGGCACCAGCTTCAGCATCTCCTCGGTGGAGCGCAGCACCATCGGCAACATCAGCAGGGCCAGCGCCAGCACCGTCGCCACCGCGGATCGGGGCAACCCCAGGGTGGTGATGAACAACGCATAGATGAACAACGCCGCGACGATGGAGGGAACACCGGTGAGGATGTCCACCATGAACGAGACCACCCGCGCGGTCCTTGTGCCGCGCCCGTACTCGACCAGGAAGATCGCCCCCAACATCCCGAGTGGCACCGCGATCACCGCCGTCAGCAGACCCAGCAACAGCGTGCCGTAGATCGCCTGCAGCGCCCCACCCCTGGTCTCCTTCGAGGTGGTGTTGTCCAGTGAGGTGGTCCACCACTGCAGTGAGAACTCCCGGATGTCCCCGGAGCCGTCATCGGTGACGTGAACCACGCTCGTCGCGGCCACCGGGTAGCTGGTCGGCGCCCGGTAGGTGTTGACCTTCTCCCCGACGGCGACGTGTCGGCCGCCGTGGGGGAACAGCCAGCGCAGCCCCGCCGTGGCCGGGGCGATGTCGTTCTCGGCGTCCTGCTGCGTGCCGCACCGCTCGGTCGCCACCCGCACGTTGTGCTGGTCCACGCAGACCACGTGGTGGTCCGGCCCCTTGGTGAACAGCAGCGGCGCCCCCTTGACCGCCACCGAGACCAGAATCCACAGCAGCGGCACCGTCGCGACCACCACCGCGGCCCACACCCCGAGCGTGGCCAGGTTGTTCTTGAAGGTTCGCATCCCCGAGGGGGAGCGCAGGTCCAAAGGAGTGCTGGGCAACGGATGGGTCATGACAGCTTGGCCTTTCCACGCTCCGCAACCAGCCGGGCGACGGCGTTGACGGCAAAGGTGAGAACGAACAGCACCAGCCCGGCCGAGATGTAGACCCCGGCCTTGTAGGGGGTGTCGAACTCCGGTGCGTTGCGGGCGATGATCGAGGCGAAGGTCTCCCCCCCGCTGAACACCGAGACGTTGAGCTGGGCCACCTTGGACAGGATCAGCATCACCGCGATGGTCTCACCCAGCGCCCGCCCCAGCCCCAGCATCGCGGCCGCGATGGCCCCGGAACGCCCGTACGGCAGCACCGCCAGCCGGATCACCTCCCATCGGGTGGCCCCGAGTGCCAGGGCCGCCTCGACGTGATCACGCGGGGTCTGGGCGAACACGTCACGGGTGATGGCGGTGATGATGGGCAGGATCATGATGGCCAGCACCAACGAGGCGGTGAACACCGTGCCCGGGGAGCTCACCTGGGAGGGGCCGAACAGCGGAATCCAGCCGAAGGTCCCCTCCAGCCATCGCGCCACCGGCTGGACCGCCGGGCCGAACACCTTGATTCCCCACAGGCCGAAGATCACCGACGGCACCGCCGCCAGCAGATCGATGACGAAGGCGATCACCGCCGACACCCGCCCCCGCACGTACTGGGTGAGCAGCAGGGCCAGCCCTGTCGCCACCGGCACCGCGATCACCAGCGCGAACAGCGACGACAGCACCGTCGTCCACAGCAGCGCCGCCACCCCGAACCGGGGCGGGGTGCTGGAGGCCTTGAACTCGGTGGCGGTGAAGAAGTTGGCGGCATTGTCCAGCAGGGGCTGCCAGGCGTTCGACAGCAGGAAGACCCCGATGATGACCACCACCAGGACGATCATCCCGGAGGAAGACCATGCGGCCCCCTTGAAGATGGCATCGCCGAGGCGGCTGGTGCGCTCCAGCGTCGGGAGCTCGGACTCAGGGGTGGTGTGGCTGTTCACGCGATCTCCGAGATGGCCTGGGCCACCTTCTCCCGCAGGGGATCAGGCAGCGGTGCGTGCCCGAGGCTCTCCAGTGACGCCTGGACCTCGGGGGAGATGAAATGGCCGAGGAAGTCCCGCATCAGGGCGGGGTTGGTGCCCCCGGCGGAGCAGACCACCTCGTAGGTGGGCATCACGGCCCCGTAGGCGTCGGCCCCGGGGGTGTGGTCCAGGGTCAGGCGCAGGTCCTCGCCCACCGTGGCGGCCTCGATCCCCTTGGCCGCGCTCGAGGGGGTGAGCTCCACCCCGTCGAGATGCGCGACGGCGATGTCTCGCTCCAGCGCGGCCCCCCACTCCATGTAGGAGATCGCCCCCTGGGTGGCGGTGACGGCCTCGGCGACCCCGGCGGACTTCTCCTTGCCCTCGCCGACCAGGCCCGGCCACGCCTTGGCGGGCTCATGCGGCCAGGCATCCCCGGCGGCTTCGGCCAGGTACTCGGTGAAGTTCTCGGTGGTGCCGGACTCATCGGCGCGGTGGAACACTGCGATCCGCGCATCCGGCAGGGTGACTCCCGGGTTCTCGGCGACGATGGTGGGATCATCCCAGCGGGTGATGTGGCCGTTGAAGATCTGCGCCACGGTCGTGCTGGACAAGGAGAGTTCACCCACGCCGTCCAGCCGGTAGCCCACGGCGATGGGGCCGAGCACCATCGGCAGGTTCCAGGCCTCGTTGCCGTTGCAGCGTCGCCGCGCCTGCTCGGCCTCGACCACCCCGTCCCTGGGGACGCTGCGAAGCGGGGCATCGGCCCCCGCCCAGTCCACCGCGCCCCCGAGGAAGGCCTTGACCCCGGCTCCGGAACCCGAGGAGGTGTACTCCACGAAGGTGCCAGGGCAGGCCGTGGTGTAGCTCTTGATGACCTCCTCCATCACGATCCGCTGGGAGGAAGCCCCCTCACCCTTGAGCGTGCCGCCGGGACAGTTGAGGGCGGTGTGGGGTCGGGGAGCCGGTGGGGGCGACGACGTGGGGGAGCAGGAGGTGACCAGCAGCGCAGCGCAGGCTGCGAGGGCTGCCGTGGGACGCACCATGATCGACACCTTCCGATGAAGAGGGTGAACCCGGCGGGTTCGATCATGAATCTAGGAGGCCTGGGTGACCACTGACCCCTGCTCAGGTGAACAACAGGTGAACAGTTCTGGAGGGGGCGTGGCCGCTCAGGCCAGCCAGCGGGACAGGTTCTCGGCGACGAAGGCGTCGTCGCTCAGCTGCGGATGATCCCGGCGCACCCGGGCGATCTCCTCCGCCTGCCCGGGTGACAGCGAGGCCGCCGGGTCGAGGCACCAGGTGCCGCGCATCAGGCCCTGCTGCCTGAGGTACTCGTGCACCCCGGCGATCACCCCGTGGAACTCGTTCCCCGGGTCGAAGACCGCTTGGTTGAGGTCCACGACATCCGTGGCCAGCCTGCCCAGCTGGACCGCGGCCTCGCGGTCGCCGTCGGCGGCCCGGTGGGCCAGCTCCAGCAGGGCGACGGCGGAACGAGTCCCCACCGCCCATTGGCCGAGCAGCCCACCGACGAACCGCAACCGCTGACCGTCGATGTGGTACTCGTTCAGCAGATCCGCGACGATGGCGTCGTCGTTGCCGGTGTAGAGGGCCACCTTGTCGGCCCGCCCCGAGGACGCCACGCCCCGTACCAACTCCAGCGTCTCGTACCGGTCGAACGGGGCGGCCTTGACCGCGACCACGGCCTCGATGCGGGCGAACTCCGCCCAGAAGTCACGGCTGAGCCGAGGCCCCCCGATGGCGGACTGCAGGTAGAACCCGATCACCGGCAGCACCGTACCGACGGCCCGGGCGCGATCCAGGAGGTCACTCGGACCCGCTCCCGGCACCTTCGGGCTGAGCAGCACCGCGTGGTAGCCCAGGTCGCGTGCCAGCTGGGCCTCGGCCACTGCCTGCTGGGTCGGCCCGGCGACCCCTGCGATGCGCACCACCGCAGGATCGTCGTGCGCATCGAGTTCCTCGGCCGCCAACCGGAGCACCGGCTCGAACAGCTCATGTTCCGGGTCGCGAATCTCGAACTGGGTGGTGTGGACCCCGACGGCGATGCCTCCGACCCCGGCGTCGAGGTAGTAGCGGGTCAGCGCCCGCTGGTATGGCTCGTCGATGTGCAGCTCGCTGGTCAGGGCCAGCGGATGTGCGGGGATCACCGCGCCGCGCTCCAGGGTGCGGGCTGCGGGCTCAGGCAGCAGGGCGGTCATCTCAGAACTTCCCGTCGCGCACGGCCCACTTGGTGGGCTTGGCCGTCATCGGCAGGCCAGCAGCCACCCAGGCGGCCTGCCACTCGATGAGCTGAGCGGCATCCACATCCGAGGGGCCGAACAGCTCCCGGCAGCGGGTGGCGTTGCTGAGCAGGGCCGTGCCCTCCGGCTCGCCCTCGAAGCGCACCTTGCGGCCCAGCAGCTCACCGAGCCGTAGCGCGACCTCGCGTACCTCCAGCAGTTCCGTCCCGGTCAGGTTCACGGTGAACACCTCCTGGCTGGCGTGGCCGAGGCTGCGCAGGATCACCTCGTTGGCGTAGCCCTGCCACACCACGTTCACGTTTCCGGTGTGCAGTGGCACCGGCTGGTCAGCCATGATCTGGGAGGCGATGTCGGCCAACACCCCGTAGCGCAGGTCCACCGCGTAGTTGAGGCGGATCAGGCTGAGCGGGGTGTTCCAGGTGGTGGCGGCGAACTGGAAGACCCGTTCCCTGCCGAGGCAGGACTGGGCGTACTCGCCGACGGGGCTGGGCGGGGTGTCCTCGCTCGCCCCACCGGTTGCGGGTGGGACGAAGGGGTAGACGTTGCCGGTGGACATCGCGACGATGCGGGAGCCGCGGTAGCGGCGGGCGACGCGGCCGGGAAGTGCTGCGTTGACCTCCCACGCCCACGACTGGTTCTGTGTCGCTCCGAACTTCGCCCCCACCATGTGGATCACGTTCGGGGCATCGGGCAGTGGGCTGAGGTCGTCGTTGGCGATGAGGTCGAAGGGGATGACGGTCACGCCGTGGCGTTCCAGTGCCTCGCGGTGGTGTGGTTCCGAGAACCGGGAGACGGCGAACACCTGGTCATCGTCTCGTCCTGCGGCGTCCAGCCCAGTCCGGGTGAGCCGCGCCAGCGATGGCCCCATCTTGCCGCCCGCACCGAGGATCACGACATCGCCTGAACCTTTGGCCAGGTCCTCCACCAGAGCTGTGCGGGGTGAGGCGAGGGCGGACTCGAGTTCCGCCTCGGTGGCCGGTGCCGTCGCCGTCATGATTGTTCCCTTCTGCGCGAACCTTTGGGGGAATTAGCGTATCAAGCTTGGATAAGATGCGCCAGACCCCTTTGGTGAGCGGGAAAAGTTTTGGAACCTTGTTGTGGCAATGGCTCTGGTTCAAGCGGTGGGCTTGAAGGTTTCGGCCCGCAACACCTCACCCTCGTGGACGTGCAGCGCCCTCACCTCCGCCACCACCATCGGGGCCGCGTCCAGACCCAGACCGGCATACATCTCCGGCAGGATCGGGCGATGTCCGCAGATGGCGGTCGGGCGATCCAGCCCGGCCAGCAGCTTCGCCATGTACTTGCGCACCGCCTTCGGATTCTTCGAGCCCGACTCCTCGGTCAGCGCATCGACGCCCTCCACCTTCAGACCGCTGGCCTTCGCGTAGGGCAGCAGGGTCTGGACACAACGCTCCGCCGAGGAACTGACCAGCCGCTCGATCCCGAAGGCCGCCAAGAGATCGGCCAGCCGCTTCGCCTGGCGACGACCCCGCCCCGAGAGCCTGCGACGCTGATCGTCGCCACTCCAGTGCTTGCGCTGCATCGCCTTCGCGTGGCGCACGATGAGCAGCACGCGGGTCTCAGGGGTGCGCAAGGCCTGGGCGATGACCTCCCGTTCCTCCGGGTAGGTGGCCTTGGCCAGGGCCTCCTCGGCGGGGAACCACTTCACCGCCTGGACCTCGCGGTCCGGTTTGCGGTTGCGCTGCTTCCTGACCTTGGCCCGCCAGTAGTGCGACACCTTCGGCCCCTTCGAGGTCTCGTAGCGCACACTGGGCAGCCTGAGGTCCAGCACCGCCTCCACCCCGGTCTCCTCGTCGATCTCCCGCAGCGCAGTCTCCGGCAGCAGCTCGTCGGCCTCTCCCTTGCCCTTCGGCAACGACCAGTCGTCGTAGCGCTCCCGGTGGATGAGCAACACCTGCAGCCCGTGGCTGCGCTCCCGCAGCAGCACCCCGCCTGCGGAGACGATCTTGTGCTTGCGGCTCATCGGCTCCGCCTCAGCTTCGTGCGGCGGATCAGCTCCTCCTGCAGATCCAGCAACGGCTGCCCCTCGGCATCCGTGGTGACCGCGGACCAGGTGTCGTCGTGCAGCTCCCACCGGACCGTGCCGTCGTCGAAGGCCAGGGCGAAGAGCTCATCGATCCGCGCGATGTGACGTGGATTGGCCAGCCCGACGATGGCCTCCACCCTGCGGTCCAGGTTCCGGTGCATCAGGTCGGCCGAGCCGATGCCGACGTTCGGGCGGCCGCCGTTCTCGAACCAGTAGATGCGCGAGTGCTCCAGGAAACGCCCCAGGATGGAACGCACCCGGATGTTCTCACTCAGGCCCTCGACCCCCGGCCTGATGGTGCAGATGCCGCGCACCCACACCTCCACGGGCACCCCGGCCCGGGAGGCCCGGTACAGCGCATCGGTGACTGCCTCGTCAACGATGGAGTTGACCTTGAACCGGATCCGGGCGGGACGTCCCGCCGCGAAGTTGCGGATCTCCTTCTCGATCCGGGAGACCAGCCCGTCGCGCACGCCGTGTGGGGCGACCAGCAGACGGCGGTACTCGGTCTGCTGGGTGATCCCCGACAGGTGGTTGAACAGCCTCGCGACGTCGTCGGTGATGATCGGGTTCGAGGTGAGCAACCCCATGTCCTCGTACATCCGGGCGGTCTTCGGATGGTAGTTGCCGGTGCCGATGTGAGCGTATCGACGCAGCCCGTCCGGCTCCTCGCGCACCACCAGGGACAGCTTGCAGTGGGTCTTCAACCCCACCATCCCGTAGACCACGTGGACCCCGGCCTTCTCCAGTTGCCTGGCCCACGAGATGTTGTTCTGCTCGTCGAAGCGGGCTTTGATCTCCACCACCGCCAGCACCTGTTTGCCCGCCCGGGAGGCGTCGATGAGGGCATCGACGATGGGGGAGTCGCCGGAGGTGCGGTACAGGGTCTGCTTGATCGCCAGCACGTGCGGGTCCGCGGCGGCCTGCTCGATGAATCGTTCCACCGAGGTGGCGAAGGAGTCGTAGGGGTGTTGGATCAGCACGTCGTGCCGCCCCAGGGCCTTGAACAGGTCGGCGGGGGAGGCGGACTCCACCTCGGCCAGGTCGGGGTGGGTGATGGGCAGGAAGTTCGGGTACTTCAGCTCCTCCCGGCGGGAGTCGCCCAGCGCGAACAGCCCCGTCAGGTCCAGCGGAGCGGGCAGGTGGAAGACCTCCTCGGCGGTGACGTCGAGCTCGGTGAGCAGGGTGTGGAGCATCTCCTCGTCGATGTCCTCCTGCACCTCCAGCCGCACCGGGGGGCGTCCCACCTTCCGGCGCAGCAGCTCCTTCTCCAGGGCGTAGAGCAGGTTCTCGGCGTCGTCCTCCTCCACCTCGATGTCCTCGTTGCGGGTGACCCGGAAGGTGGTCTGGCTCAGCACCTCCATGCCGGTGAACAGCTGCCCCAGGTGACGGGAGATCACCTCCTCCAGCGGGAGGAACCGGCCCTCGGCCAGCCGCACGAAACGTGACAGATTGGTCGGCACCTTCACCCGGGCGAACTGACGGGCCCCCGTCGCCGGGTTGCGCAGCAGCACCGCCAGGTTGATCGACAGCCCTGAGATGTAGGGGAAGGGGTGCGACGGGTCCACCGCCAGCGGGGTCAGCACCGGGAAGATGTGATCGCTGAACAGGGCGCGCATCGCATCCTTCTCCGCAGCACTCAGCTGCTCCCAGGTGAGGATTTCGATGCCGTTGTCCCTCAGCGCGGGACGGATCTCGTGCTGGAACAGCTCCGACTGCTGGGCCACCAGCTCCTTGGTGCGGGTGAGGATGCGCGACAGCAGTTCACCCGGCATCGCGCCGTTGACGGTGGGTACCGCGACCCCCGCCTGGATGCGACGCTTCAGACCCGCCACCCGGACCATGAAGAACTCGTCCAGGTTGTTGGAGAAGATGGCGACGAACTTGGCCCGCTCCAGCAGCGGAATCCTGCGCGAGTCACGGGCCAGATCGAGCACCCGGTTGTTGAAGTCCAGCCAGGCGAGCTCTCGATCAAGGTAACGGTCGGCGGGCAGGTCGTCGCTCATGAGTTCTCCTGGCGGTAGTTGGTGTCGGTGGACGAGACGTCGAACCCGGCGTTGCGGTAGAGGCGGACCACGCGGGATTCGCTGGCCTCCACGTAGAGTTCCACCCGGCGGCACCCGACGGTGCGCAGGTGGGCCAGCCCGGAGTTGAGCAGCTCTCGGCCGATGCCCTGCCCCTCGACGTCGGGGTGGACGGCCAAAACGTAGACCTCGCCAGTGGTCTCGTCATGCCGCTTGGTCCAGTGGAATCCTACGATCTGCTCGTCGATGTGGGCGACGAGCAGCCCGGCCGGGTCGAACCAGGACTGTCTGGTCAGGGCATGGAAGTCGTCCAGGCTGAGTCTTCCCTGCTCCGGGTGGTGTGCGAAGGCGGCACGGTTGACCGCCACCACCGCCGGGGCGTCGGCCGGGGCGAAGGACCTGATGGTGTACCCGGCAGCAGGGAGGGCGGCTGCCTCGACGCCCAGGTCGCGCCCCATGCGCAGCAGTTCCCGGACCGGAACGAGCCCCACCCGGGCGGCCAGGGCCCGGGCGGCGGGCAGGGTGCCGAAGGCCCACACCGAGTGCCCGGGCCGCAGCTGCAATGCCTGTCGGAGCAACCGGGAGCCGATCCCGTGGCGTCGCTGTTCGGGGGCCACCGCCACGAGCACCGTCTGGTCGTGGTCGTCGAGGACGGCGAACCCGCCCGGTTCCCGGAGCAGCTGGCCCGGCCGGTCCCCGCCCAGCACCAGGCGGGCCGAGTCGTTGAGCGGGTGGACACCGTCGATCCGTGCGCAGGCGGCCGCGATGTCGTGGACGTCAGTCATGGGGGTCCTCCCAAGGGGTTGCCAACCGGTAGCCGACGTTGCGGACCGTACCGATGAACTGGTCGTACTGGCCGAGCTTCGCGCGCAGCCTGCGGATGTGGACATCGACGGTGCGGGTGCCGCCGAAGTAGTCGTAACCCCACACCTGGCTGAGCAGCACCTCCCGGGTCAGCACCTTGCCCTGGTGCTGCACCAGGTGTCGTAGCAGCTCGAACTCCGTGTAGGTCAGATCCACCGGCTTGCCCGCCACGGTGACCTGGTAGGCGTCCTCGTCGATGCGGATCGGACCGACGGTGAGCACCCGTTCGGTCTGGTTGCCCTGCATCAGCAGTCGCAGCCGGGCGGCGAACTCGGCCGGCTCGCAGTCGTCGAGCACGAAATCACTGAACCCCCAGTCGCGATCCAGCAACGCCAGGGCGGTCTGCGTGATCCACAGCAGCACCGGAATCGGGTTGGCGGCGGCGCGGATCACGCTCAACACAGTGCGGGTCCAGGCCAGGTCGGAGCGTCCGTCAATGATGGTGGCGTCGTGATCGGGGAGCTGTCGGAGCATCTCATCGACGGTGGTGGCGCGGCCGGTGGCGTGGTCGAGCAGGGCCAGGGGAGGGGGCAGCGAGCCGTCCCGGGAGACGACGAGCACCGAACCCATGACACACCTCCCAACAACCCGGCGAGCCCCCATCGTATCGGGCATCCTCTACGATGGCTGCATGTCCAGACGTCTGCCCGATGAGTACTTCCGGCAGACCCCGGGGGAACCACAGCAGGCCTCCCCGGAGACCACCACCCCCGCTGTTCCGGTGCCGAGCTTCAGGGCACCGAGCAGGACGCGGGGGATGCCGGTGGTGCTCGTCGTCGCCTGCGCCCTGGCAACCTTCCTGATCGGTTTCGCAGGGGTGCGTTCAGTGCTGCTGCATGGTCAGGCCGTGTCCCCGACGTCGCCCGCGAGCGCCGCCTCGACGCAGACCAGGGCCGCTGTTCCCCACACCGGGCGGGTCCGTCCCACCCGCGCCGTCGTCGCTGAGAGCACCTGTGCCGACGGCACTGATCCCGGGCAGCTGCTGGATGGCAGCGCGGAGACGATCTGGACCTGCCCCGGCAACGCGCGGGAGGAATCCATCACCTTCTATTTCGAGCAGCCGGTGGAGCTGGTCGGGGTGCGGCTGCTGGCAGGGGATGCAGGGGGCGCTGCAGCCGCCAGGCAGGAACGTCGGATCATGGCGGTCAGTTGGACTTTCGAGGACGGCTCCTGGGTCTCGCAGCCGCTCGGCAACAGCGGTGCCCCACCGCAGGAGCTGCGGTTTCCCGGTGTGGAGACCTCGATGCTGAAACTCACTGTTGCCAGTGTCAGCGAGCCGGGAGGGCTGGACCAGGTGTCGATCTCGAATGTGGAGTTCCTGACCCCGATGTGAGCTGACCCCGCCTCCTTGTCCCGTCCCGAGCCGCCCACCACGGCTCCGACCCGACCATCCGGCGCGAATCGCCGTTGTGCTTTTCTGGCAGTGTTGACATCGACAACTCGGGCAAGCAGCCCTTGTGAATCTACGGGATTGTCGGGTGAAAGGTGGGCGCTGAGGCTGCTCTTCCGGCTGCCCCTGAGCTGCGATGACTGTAATGTTTTCAGGCGTAGTCCCACCCTGTTTGACGAGGAGTCACGCCCATGCCCAGTGTCCTGTTCATCTGCTCCCGGAACAGCGGGAAGAGTCAGATGGCGGCGGCACTGCTGCGGGCGAGGTCCGGCGGCCGGGTGGAGGGGTTCTCAGCGGGCACGAAACCGGCCAGCGCCATCCCGGAGGAGACCCGGGCCAGTCTGGCGCGGCTCGGGGTGCAGCTGGGCGACGAGGCCCCCAAACCCATCGATCCGGCGGTGTTCAGTGCCGTGGACAAGGTGGTGGTGATCGGCTACGAGGCGGTCGTCGAACCCGTGCCGGGGATGCAGGGCAGCATCGAGACCTGGCAGCTGGACGAGCCCTCAGCGCACGGCATCCAGGGCGAGACCCGCATGGACCTGATCCGCGACGAGCTGGACGACCGGGTTGTCGAGCTGCTGCATGAACTGGGGGTCAGTCCCAGTTCTCAGTGTCGATGAGGATGGTGAACGGGCCGTCGTTGACGGAGGCCACCTGCATGTCCGCGCCGAAGCGGCCCCGCTCCACCGTCGCGCCCAGCGCCTCCAGGGCGACGGCGTAGGCCTCCACCAGGGGTTCGGAGACAGGCCCCGGAGCGGCCTTCGACCAGCCGGGGCGGCGGCCCTTGCGGGTGCTGGCGTGGAGGGTGAACTGGCTGACCACCAGGATGGGGGCGTCCACGTCGCTGGCCGAGACCTCGCCGTCCAGGATTCTGAGGCCCCAGGTCTTGCGGGCCAGGGCCTCGGCTGTGGCGAGGTCGTCGTTCACCCCCACCCCGAGCAGCACCAGCAGGCCGGGGCGGGGCAGGCGGGCGATGACGTCGTCGTCAACCGTGACGCTGGCCGACGACACCCGGGAGATCACTGCGCGCATGGACCATGTCTATCACGGGTATCGTTGCGGGGCATGGGCATGATCTCGGTCTGGGTGCTGATCGTCGCCGCCGTCGCGGTGGCCGTGACGGCGCTGTGGCTGGTGATCGGCCAGGTGACCAGGCGGAAGGACTGACATGGCGGAACTCACAGGCATTGACATCGAGGCCCCGGAGGGACTGAATCCGGAGCTGATCGCGCTCGGCTGGCTGGTGGGGCGCTGGGAGGGCAGCGGTAACGGTACCGACGCGAACGGCGAGGACTTCACCTTCGAACAGACCATCGAGTTCAGCCACAACGGCGGCAACTACCTGTTCTACGTCTCCCAGGCCTTCGGGATGTCGGAGGACGGCAAGTTCGACCAGCCGCTGGGGATGGAGACCGGGTTCTGGCGGCCCAAGGCGGATGCCTCGCTGGAGGTGACCCTGACCAATTCCGACGGCTGGACCGAGGTGCTGCTGGGCAAGATTCAGGTCACCCGAATCGACCTGCTGACCGACGCGGTGGTGCGCACCGAGGGGGCGCTGGTGCCGCACACCGCAGGGCAGCGACTCTACGGCAAGGTGGAGGGCGACCTGATGTACGCGCTGGACCGAGCCACCACCGAGCATGAGCTGCGCCCCCACATGTGGGCCAGGCTCAGCAAGCAGTCGTGAGCGTCCTCGTCGAGGGCGGGATCGACGACGGCCTGGTCTGGCACCACGGCACCCCCGTGGTCGAGGGCCGCGCCGTCGAGGCCGGAACTGCGGTGGTGGACCTGGCCAATCGGGATGTGATCCAGGTTCTCGGTCCGGACCGGCTGGGCTGGCTGCACTCGCTGACCAGCCAGCACCTGAGCGAACTGGCCCCGGGCGTGCCGGTCGAGATGCTGGTGCTCTCGCCGCAGGGACACATCGAGCACGTGCTCAGCGGGATCGACGACGGCGAGCGCTTCGTCGGCTGGACCGAGCCGGGGCGTGGTGCCGCCCTGGTGGACTTCCTGGAGCGGATGAGGTTCATGATGCGGGTCGAGGTGAGTCCTCGCGACGACCTGGCCCTGGCCTGGGTGGGCGATCAGGTGGCGCTGCCCGAGCAGTGGGTGTCGTGGCCGTGGCTGGGCGGGCGTGCGGTGCTGCGGCCCAGGGACGAGGCGCTGCCCGAGGGGGTGATGGCCGGGACCTGGGGCTTCGAGGCCCACAGGATTGCCGCTGGAGTGCCAAGGGTCTTTGTCGACACCGATCACCGGACCATTCCCAACGAGATCGGGCTGTTCGGCACGCACCTGGACAAGGGCTGCTATCGGGGCCAGGAGACGGTGGCCCGGGTCCACACGCTGGGGCGGCCGCCGCGTCGGCTGGTGTTGCTGCACCTCGACGGCTCGGCCGAGGCCCTGCCCGGGTTGCACTCCTCGTTGGTGCACGACGGCCGGGAGGTCGGTTTCGTCGGTGCCGCGGCCAGGCATCACGAGTTGGGACCAATCGCCCTGGGACTGGTGAAACGCAACGTCCCCGTCGAGGCCACGCTCACCGTCGACGGCATCGCCGCAGCGCAGGAGGTGCTGGTGGACCCGGAGGTGGGGCTCCACGTGAGGCCGCGCCTGGGCTGAGCGCGGCCCCACATGGGCAGGGATCAGAGGACGGCGAGGGCGGCCTCGTAGTCGGGCTCGGTCTTGATCTCGGCCACCTGCTGGGCGTGGCGGACCTTGCCCTGCTCGTCGATCACGACGACTGCGCGCGACAGCAGACCCTCCAGGGGACCGTTGACCATCGTGACCCCGTAGTCCTCACCCAGGGTGGTGCGGAAGTCGGAGGCGACGACGACGTCCTCGATGCCCTCGGCTCCGCAGAACCGGCTGAGCGCGAAGGGCAGGTCGCGGGAGATGCACAGCACCTTGGTGTTGTCCAGCCCGGCGGCGCGCTCGTTGAAGGTGCGCACGCTCTGGGCGCAGACCCCGGTGTCCACCGAGGGGAAGATGTTGAGCACGACGCGGGAACCTGCGAAGTCCGAGAGCTTGATGGCCCCGAGATCGGTACCGACCAGCTCGAAGGCCGGGGCGGAGGAACCGACCTCCGGGAGGGAGCCGTGGGTGCGGACGGGGTTGCCGCCGAGAGTGATATCAGTCATGCAAGCATGATGACTGATCTGCCCAAATCACGGAAGCCGAGCTGAGCTCTTCGAGTGGGATTCTTGGGGGAAAGGTTGTCTCCAGGAGGGCATGATGCAGGTGATGCGGTGGGTGACGGCGACGGTGGCGGCCGTATTGCTGGTGGGATGCGGTGCAGGTGAACGTGACGCGGCACCGGAGGAGCGGGACTTCGAGATCGCCGTCGGTGAGGTGGTGGGCATCCCGGTGGTGGGGACCAACAACAGCGCCAGGACCCGCCCCGAGGTCGTCGAGGTGACGGGAGATGCGGTCAGCCACGAGCTGCGGGTGGGCCGATGTGTCAAGCAACAGCCCGGCTGCACCCATCCGACCACACTCAAGGTGACCGGGGTCAAAACCGGGACCACGACCCTCACGGTCCGGGCCTGTTTCTTCGGCAACGGCCCCAAGGAGTGCCAGCAGATCGGCGAACCGGTGATCTACACCGTCGCGGTGAGGTGAAGAGTGAAACCTGATGCGGGCAGCGGAGAATGGGGCCGTGAACAACGCCCTCAGATTCCTGCCCTCCTTGGTCGTCGCTGCGACGGTGCTGTGCCTGCCCTCATCGATCTTGTTCCCCGTTGTCTGGCTCACGTTCCCGCTGCTGTTGGTGGGGTGGGCCCTCGGGCGGCGGCGAGAGGGAGGCCATGACCTCGGGTGGGTGTTGGGGATCGTGGCCATCAGTGCGTTGGGTGTGGTCACCGCGTGGCTGTGGTTCACCATCGACGCTCACGGGGAGGAGCCTGCTCACATCGAGGTGCTGCTCCGGCTCGTCGCCTCCGCGACGGCGGGGTACCTGGTGTGTGGCTGGACGTTCTTCCTTCTGCGACGCAGAGGCGCGGCGTGCAGCTGACCGGCCAGTGCCCGTCGGTCAGTCGAGGAGGGCCAGGATTTCTTCGCCTCGGTTGTCGATCATGATCGACAACCAGGCCATGTGGACCTGTTTTGTCGACTATGATCGACAAAACAGAGGGAGGGAGTCGCAATGGAACGGATCGTTGATCGGCCCCGCTACCTGGAGCGCATCCGTCCGTTCATGGATGTTCCGGTGGTCAAGATTCTGACCGGGGTGCGGCGCTGCGGGAAGTCGACGCTGCTTGGCATGGTGGCCGCCGAAGCCGCCGTCAAGGACCCGCAGGCCAGGCAGGTGAGACTCAACCTGGAGTCCCGGGGAGGGCTGGACATTCGCACTGCATCCGCCCTGATGGAGCACCTGAGTGCGCTGCTGCCGGACAGGAACGCCCGAGCCCACGTCTTCCTCGACGAGATTCAGCAGGTGCCGGGATGGGAGGACGTGGTCAATGCGTTGCGGGTGGACTGGAACTGTGACCTCTACCTCACCGGCTCCAACTCCACGATGCTCGCGAGCGAACTGAGCACCCATCTGGCCGGGCGTTTCGTCGAGTTCCCGATCCGCCCCCTGGCCTTCAGGGAGTTCGTGGAGCTGCGCCACCCCGACGGCGCCACCCGGTCCGAGACCCAGGAGCTCTTCGAGCGTTACCTCATCCTGGGGGGATTCCCGGTGCTGAAATATTTCGACGCGGACGCGCAGGCCGCAGTGCAGTACCTCGACAGCCTGCTTGACACCGTCGTGGTCAAGGACGTGATCGAACACTTCGCGATCCGTGATGTGGACATGTTCCGGCGGATTCTGCGCTACTGCGTCGCAAATGTGGGGCGGACCTTCTCAGCTCATTCGGTGAGCAGGTACATCAGGGGTGAGGGGCGCTCGGTGAGTGTGGACACCGTGCTCGCCTATCTCAGGCACTGCGCTGAGGCCTACCTCGTGGACAAGGTGCCGAGGCTGGATGTCGTCGGCAAGCAGCTACTGCGTGCCGACGAGAAGTACTACGTGGTGGACCAGGGGCTGAGAACCGCCCTCGGCTTCGACAACCGTGCTGATGTGGAGCTGGTGCTCGAGAACATCGTCCACGGTGAGTTGAGGTCGCGGGGCTACACGGTGGAGGTTGGTTGGCGTGGGGTCAAGGAGGTGGATTTCGTGGCCCGGCGCGGGGAGCGGACGTGGTACGTGCAGGTCAGTTACCTCCTGGCGGACCAGGCGACGGCGGACCGTGAGTTCGGCGTCCTCGAGGCGATCCCGGACAACCACCCCAAGACGGTGGTCAGCATGGACCCCATCACGCGGGGCCGCAACGGCATCGAGCACGTCAACGTCGTGGACTTCCTGATGGCGGACCCCCTCGCCGAGTAAGAGGTGGTTTCTAAACTGTGTGTCGTTGCTGACTGTTCCTGGTGCGGGCTGTGATGATCGAGAACATGTCGAAGCAGAGTCCTTCTCCGTCACAGCAGGTGATCACTGATGAGTTGTGGGCTGTGCTGGAGCCCTTGCTCCCACCACGCCCTACTCCCAAGGGGCCTGGTGGGCGGCCACGGGCCTCAGACCGTGCCGCGCTGGAGGGCATCATGTTCGTGTTGTCGACCGGCTGCCGGTGGCGTGACCTGCAACCACAGATGGGATTCGGTTCCGGGGTCACCTGTTGGCGTCGGTTACGTCACTGGCAAGATGCAGGCGTGTGGGAACGTCTCCATCGGACCATCCTTGATGAGCTTGGCCAACTCGATGCCATCTGCTGGGAACGTCACTGCATCGATGCCGTCTCGGTACGGGCAAAAAGGGGGGCGAACTTGTCGGCCGCAGCCCGGTAGATCGTGGGAAGAAGGGCTCGAAGTACCACCTGTTGACCGACTCACAAGGCATCCCGCTGAACCTGCTGTTGTCGGCTGGGAACACCCATGACTCCAAACTGTTCGAGCCCCTGCTGGAGACAGCACCAGCCATCAAGACCCCCGGTCCGGGTAGGCCACGCCGACGCCCCAGGAAACTCCATGCCGACAAGGGCTACGACAACCCCCGTTGCCGCCGGTACCTTCACCGGCGCGGGATCAAGGTCCGTATCGCACGTCGAGGCAAAGACAGCTCACAACGCCTCGGTGCTCACCGATGGGTGGTCGAACGTAGTGTTGCCTGGCTCATGACCTTCCGACGACTTGACCGCCGCTGGGACCGCACCGAGAAGACCACCACCGCCCTCCTCACCCTCGCCGCGGCATACACCGCCCTACGATTCCTCATCAAAGCACGCCACCAGTTATGAAACCACCTCTAAGGGGTCCGTCGATTTCGTTGAGGTCGCTCAAGAAAGCCGACGGGTTGTTGTCGCAGGCTGCCCTGTTGTCGCCCTCGGGGCTGTGACACCCTTGGGCCATGAGCCAGAACCTGCGCGAGTTCATCGACATGGTCCGTGACCAGGGCTACACCGTCGGCGACGTCCACGGCGAGGACCAGTACCTCATCGACCCGATGGGTGATGCCGTGGAGACGTGGCGGGACAAGTACCCCTACGAGGAGCTGCTGAGCCGTGAGGAGTACGAGCTGGAGAAGCGGCAGCTGCAGATCGAGCTGCTGAAGTTCCAGTACTCCGCGCAGGACAACGGCACCAAGCACATCATCCTTTTCGAGGGTCGCGACGCCGCGGGCAAGGGCGGGGCCATCAAACGCTTCACCGAGCACCTCAACCCGCGTGGCGCCCGCGTCGTCGCCCTCAACAAGCCGAGCGAGACCGAGCGCGGGCAGTGGTACTTCCAGCGCTACATCGAGCACCTGCCCACGGCGGGGGAGATCGTGCTGTTCGACCGCTCCTGGTACAACCGCGCCGGGGTGGAGCGGGTGATGGGGTTCTGCACCGACGAGGAGTACCAGACCTTCATGCGTCAGGCCCCGGTGTTCGAGCAGATGCTCATCGAATCCGGCATCACCGTGACCAAGCTGTGGTTCTCCGTCACCCAGCGTGAGCAGCGCACCCGCTTCGCCATCCGGCAGCTGGACCCGGTGCGACGCTGGAAGCTCTCCCCGATGGACCTGGAGTCGCTGGACCGCTGGGAGGACTACACGAATGCGAAGTCGGCGATGCTGAAGCAGACCGACACGGAGCTGGCCCCGTGGTACCGGATCAAGTCCAACGACAAGAAGCGGGCGCGCCTCAACGCGATGCGACTGTTCCTGGACATCCACGACTACGACGACAAGGACCCGTCGGTCATCAAGCCCACCGATCCGCTCCTGGTGCAGCGGGGCCGCAAGAAGTGGGCGAAGCAGAATGCCGACGGCGAGATCGTCCAGCCGGAGGAGAACGAGGACTGACTACTCCTACAGTGTGCGAAGGATGGCTGCAGGG
>JAUNKV010000051.1 GCA_030532575.1 Propionibacteriaceae bacterium
CCCCTCCGCCCTGCCGCCCCTGCCCTCCACCCCCTCGGCGGCGCTGGCCTCGGCCCCGGGGCCCCCGGGGGCCCAGGGGGGCTCCCCCCCCCACGTCACCGGGGGGGGGGGGGGCCGGGAGCCCCGGGCCGCCGCCCCCACGTTGTGTCTCGTCGGGTGGATCGAGGTCAGGCCTCGCTGGCCTCTCCCTTCACCACCGGCCCCTGCGCGGACTCCTTGCCCGTGGTGCGGGACTTCAGGATCTCCAACAGGTCGATACCCGTGGTGTTCTGGATCATCTCCACCGTCTGCAGGACGTTGTCGTTGATCTGCCTGGGCAACGCGGCAGCGCCTTCGGTCGAGACCACGGTGAGCTTGTCGATGGCACCCATCGGGGCCGCGACCTTCTCCGCCACCTGGGGCAGCACCTCCACCAGCATCTGCAGGATGGCCGCCTCGTTGTAGTTGGCGAAGGCCGCAGCGCGCCGGTCCATCGCCTCGGCCTCGGCGGACCCGATGGCGAGCACCGCAGCAGCCTTTGCGTCACCCTCGGCCCGGGTGGCCTCCGCCTCGGCGATACGGCGGGCCTTCTCCGCCTCACCTCGACGGGCACCCTCGATGGCCTCGGCCTCGGCCAGGGCGGCTCGACGCTGCTTCTCGCCCTCACCGGTCAGACGGGCGGTCTCGGCAGCAGCCTCGGCGTCGGCGATGGCGGCGGCCTTGCGGGCCTCGGCCTCGAAGATCTCCGAGTTGCGGCGTGCCTGGGCCTCGGTCTCGGTCTCGTAGCGCTTCGCATCGGCGGGCTTGCGGACCTCGGTGTCAAGCTGACGATCCTTCAGCGCGGCCTGCCGCACCGCGACCTTCTCCTGCTCGGCCAGGATCGCCTGGTCACGATCCGCCTGGGCCAGCGGGCCAGAGGCAGCAGCCTGGGCGCGAGCCGCGTCGGTCTCGGCCTTGATCTCGGCCTCCTTCAGCACCAGCGCCCGCTCTGAGATCGCGATCTCCTGCTCGGCGGCCAGCCTGGCCTGCTCGGCCTCACGACGTGCCTCGGCCTCGGCGATGGCAGCGATCTGCCCGACCTTCGCGGACTCGGGACGGCCCAGATCGGACAGGTAGGTGCCGTCGTCGGTGATGTCCTGAATCTGGAAGGTGTCCAGCACCAGCCCCTGACCGGTCAGCGAGGCCTCGGACTCGTCGGCGACGCGCTGCGCGAAGGCGGCCCGGTCACGGATGATCTGTTCCACGGAGAGGCCACCGACGATGGAGCGGAGCGCACCGGCAAGGGTTTCCTGGGTGAAGGTCTCGATCTCTTCCTGCTGCATCAGGAAGCGCTGCGCAGCGGCGCGGATCGAGTCCTCGTTGCCACCGACCTTGACGATGGCCACACCGTCGAGATTCAGCTTGATCCCCTGCCCGGAGACCGCGTTGCGGATCTGGACCATGATGCGACGGCTGGACAGATCCAGCACGTGCAACCGCTGGATCAGCGGGATGACGAACACGCCGCCACCCATGATGACCTTCTGGCCGGACAGGTCGGTGGAGACCAGGCCGGTCTCGGGGTTCGTGACGGCCTTCCCCTTCTGACCTGTGATGATGTAGGCCTCGTTGGGGCGGGCCACCTTGTAGCGACTGGCGATCAGCCAGATCACCAGGACGGCCAGGGCAATGGCCCCACCCACGCCGACGAGGAGGGAGGAGAAATCTGGCATGGACGGTCCTTTCTATCGGGGAAGTGGTTCAGCGGTGACGGGACGGACCTCGACGGCCGTCGGGGAGATGATGGCCGACACCCAGACCTGGGTTCCGGCGGGGATGGGGATCGGGGAGGATGCGGCCCGTTTGTCGTGGGAGCCGTGGATGCGGACCTCACCGAAGCCGACGGCGGGGATGTCGGTCACGACGCGGGCCTCGGCCCCGATGAGGGCCTTGTTGCTGACCACGGCACCGGTCTCCCCGCGCTTGAGCCAACGGGTCAGCGCGATGGCCCCCCACGCGGCGATGACGCCGCAGACGAGCCCGACCGGCACCATCAGCCACAGCGTCTCGGCGAAGGCCGATGCCGCCACCCCTCCGAACCCGAAAGCGCCGACGAATGCGGCCAGGGCGGCGAGGGAGAAGATCTCTGAGTCAAAGCCGTCGAAGTGGAAGGCCGCCTCGAAGAAATCGCCGAGGATGATGGAGAGCACGAGGAACACAGAACCCGCGATTCCCAGGATCAGAAAGATGCTCATGGGCCAGGCTCCTTACCGCTTTTCGTGTCCCACAAGCCTATCAACCGACGGGATCAGTCATGGTCGGGGTCCGAGCACAGGTCCCGGCCCCGCCACGCAACCGTCCCCCGCCGTCAGATCTCTGACGGCGGGGGACGGTGCCGAGGTCAGCGTGCGGCAGACCCTTCGACGTAGTCGTCGGTGCCGTGGTCCTTGACCCAGCTCATCAGGCCGCGCAGCTCCTTGCCGGTGGCCTCGATGGGGTGGGCCTCACCGGCGGTGCGGAACGCCTTGAACTCCGGCGCACCGGCGTCCTGGTCGTCGATGAAACGCTTGGCGAAGGCCCCCGACTGGATGTCAGCCAGCACCGCCTTCATGTTCTCCTTCACCCGGGCGTCGATCACCCGGGGGCCGGAGACGTAGTCGCCGAACTCAGCGGTGTCGGAAACGCTCCACCGCTGCTTGGCGATACCGCCCTCGTACATGAGGTCGACGATGAGCTTCAGCTCGTGCAGGCACTCGAAGTAGGCCACCTCTGGCTGGTACCCCGCCTCGACCAGGGTCTCGAAACCGGCCTGGACGAGCGCGGAGGCACCACCGCACAGCACCGCCTGCTCACCGAACAGATCGGTCTCGGTCTCCTCGGTGAAGGTGGTCCTGATACCTCCTGCGCGCAGCGCACCGATCGCCTTGGCGTAGGAGAGGGCCAGCGGCCAGGCATTGCCGGTGGCGTCCACCTCGACCGCGATGATCGCGGGGACACCCCGCCCCTCGGAGTACTCCCGGCGCACCAGGTGGCCGGGGCCCTTGGGGGCCACCATGCACACGTCCACCCCCTCCGGCGCGGTGATGTAACCGAAGCGGATGTTGAACCCGTGGGCGAAGAACAGCGCGTCCCCGGCCACCAGGTGGGGAGCGATCTCCTCCGCATAGAGCTTGCGCTGCACCTGGTCGGGGGCGAGGATCATGATGAGATCCGCCTCCTCCACCGCTTCGGCGACGGGCAGTACCCTGAGCCCCTCGGCCTCGGCCTTCGCAGCCGACTTCGAGCCGGGGCGAAGCCCGACCCGCACGTCCACACCGGAGTCACGCAGGCTCAGGGCGTGGGCGTGTCCCTGGGAGCCGTAGCCGATGACGGCGACGCTGCGATTCTGGATGATCGAAAGATCTGCGTCGGAGTCGTAGAACATCTCTGCCATGTGGGTTTTCCTTCACTCATTTGGACTTGTGCTCGGCGAGGGTTCGGGCACCGCGCCCGAGCGCAACTTGACCGGACTGGACCAGTTCCTGGATGCCGTGGGGGCTGAGCATCTCCAGCAGCGCAGCGAGCTTCTCGGTGCTGCCGGTGGCCTCGATGGTGATGGACTCGGAACTGACGTCCACCGCCTTCCCGCGGAACAGACTCACCACGTCGATGATCTGGCTGCGGGTGTTCACATCGGCCCGGACCTTGACCAACACCATCTCACGGCACACGGTGTTGGGTCCCAGCTCGAGGACCTTGCGGACCTCGATGAGTTTGTTGAGCTGCTTGACGATCTGCTCCAGGGCGGAGTCGTCCTCGACGGAGGCGACGACCGTCATGCGGGACACGTCGGGACGTTCGGTGGGGCCGACGGCCAACGAGTCGATGTTGAATCCGCGCCGCGAGAACAGCGCCGAGATCCGGGTCAGGACACCTGGCTTGTTGGAGACCAGGACTCCCAGGGTGTGTGTGCTCACAGCTCCTCTTCCTCCCACTCGGGGGCCATGTCACGGGCCACGAGAATTTCATCGTTGCTGACCCCGGCCGGGACCATCGGCCACACCATCGCGTCCTTGTGGACCACGAACTCGACCACGACGGGGCGGTCGTTGATCTCCAGGGCCCGGGCGATGCACTCCTCCATCTCCTCCTCGTTGGTGGCACGCAGCCCGACGCACCCCATCGCCTCGGCCAGCATCGGGAAGTTGGGGAGTTGCTCGGTGGCGAGGTCGGTGTTGGAGTACCGCGAGTCGTAGAACAGCGACTGCCACTGTCTCACCATGCCCAGGGCATTGTTGTTGATGACCGCGATCTTGATGGGGATGTGGTTCAGGGCACAGGTGACCAGCTCCTGGTTGGTCATCTGGAAGCAGCCGTCCCCGTCGATGCCCCACACCACCTTGTCCGGCTGGGCGACCTTGGCCCCCATCGCAGCCGGGACGCAGAACCCCATGGTTCCGGCCCCGCCGGAATTGAGCCAGCTCATCGGGCGCTCGTGCGGCAGGAAGTGGGCGCTCCACATCTGGTGCTGCCCGACCCCCGCCACGTAGACGGTGTCCGCGGGGCTCAGCTGCCCGATCCGCTGGATCACCTCCTGGGGGGAGAGCCTGCCGTCTGGGGCCTCGTCCCAGCGCGGCTGGTAGCGCTGCTTGATCCCGGCCAGCTGCTCACGCCAGGCGTCGATCTGCGGGGCCTGCCCGATCTCTGCCACGAGCAGCTCCAAGGTCTGGCGGCAGTCCCCGACAATGGGCACGTCGGCGGCCTTGTTCTTGCCGATCTCCGCCGGGTCGATGTCGGCGTGGATCACCTTGGCGTGCGGGGCGAAGGAGTCCAGCTTGCCGGTGACCCGGTCGTCGAAGCGGGTACCGACGGCGATCAGCAGGTCAGCCTTCTGCAGCGCCCCCACAGCCGCCACGGTGCCGTGCATCCCGGGCATTCCCATGTGCAGTTCGTGCGAGTCGGGGAAGGCCCCACGGGCCATGAGCGTGGTGACCACGGGAATCCGGGTCTTCTCGACCAGCTGGGCCAGCTCCTCGAAGGCCTGGGCCCGAACCACGCCACCGCCGATGTAGAGCACCGGACGTTTCGCCTGCTCGATCATCCGGGCCGCCGCCTTGACCTGGCGGACATGCGGTTTGGTGGTCGGCTTGTAGCCGGGCAGTTCCAGCTCCTTGGGCCAGTGGAAGGGGGCGCTGCCCGCCAGCGCATCCTTCGCGATGTCCACGAGAACCGGACCGGGGCGCCCAGTCGAGGCGATGTGGAAGGCCTCCTTGATCGCCAGCGGGATGTCCTCAGTCCGCTTGATGAGGAAGCTGTGCTTGGTGATCGGCATGACGATGCCACGGATGTCGGCCTCCTGGAAGGCATCGGTACCGATCGCCGTCGAGTTGACCTGTCCGGTGATCGCCACCAGCGGGGTCGAATCCATGTATGCGTTGCCGATGGGGGTGACGAGGTTCGTGGCCCCCGGGCCTGAAGTGGCGATGCACACCCCCACCCGGCCGCTGACCATCGCGTACCCCTCGGCTGCGTGCCCGGCTCCCTGCTCATGGCGGACCAGGATGTGCCTGATCGTCGAGTCGTACAGCGGGTCGTAGGCCGGGAGGATGGCACCACCGGGAATACCGAAGGCGACATCCACCCCGGCCAGCTCCAGCGATGTCACGAGCGCCTGGGCGCCTGTCAGGATCCTGCCCTCTGCCTCAGACATGTCTCTCCCTTCGGTTCCAACCGGCTCGTCGTGTTCGTCCAACAAAAAACCCTCGGCACCTGGGGCGCGCGAGGGAGCATTTCGGCCAATGATCCGAAATGCTGTCAAACGATTACGAGCTGGCTGCTGGTCATGGGCCAACAATTGCGCTCCGGAGCCCAACTGTCAAGCAGTTCCCCCTCTTCGTCCTGAATACTGAGACACCTCCGGGTGAACCTCAACCTCGAGGTCGGCTCGAGGGTCGTTGCCACCTTGGGCTTGAGGTCGGCGTTGCAGGCTGCCTAGCGTGGCCGAGGTACACGTGAACGAGGGGGAAACCATGCACGTCTTCAACCATGTTTTCAAAGCCTTGGGCCGCCTGACCGCCATCATGGCACTCACCGCGATGCTGGTGGTCGTGGCACCCGCCGTCTTCCCGACCCATTCCGCATCCGCTGCTGCTGGCGAGACCGTCACCGCACGGGTCAACGTCAACATCCGTTCCGGCCCGGGCACCCGGCACGCCAAGCTGGGGGTGTTGCGCGCCGGCGCCACCCTCAAGGCACGTGGTACCGCGAGCAACGGCTGGGTCCCGGTGACCCATCAGGGGCGCCAGGCCTGGGTCTCGGCGGCCCACGTCCAGCTCGGCGGCACCGCGACGGCTCCGGTGGCCAGCGGGAGCACTGGTCAAGCCTTCACCACCACGAAGCTGAACGTGCGCGCCACCCCCAGCACCTCCCGCCGCGCCCTGGGCGTACTGGCGAAGGGGGCTGCGGTCGCCATGACGGGAGCCAGAAGCGGCTCCTGGACCCAGATCACCTGGCGTGGGGGAACCGCATGGGTGGCGAGCCGCTACCTCACCACCACTGCCCAGGCCAGCACCCCCACCCCTGCCCCGCCCCCGGCCGCAACCCCCGCACCCAGCCCTGCGCCCTCGACGGTTGGCTCCCGGTGGGCCACGACCGAGCTGAACCTGTGGCTCGCCGCTTCGGGCTCCTCCTACAACGGCACGGTGCCGAAGGGAACCGAACTCCAGATCACCGGCACCGTCCAACGTGGCCGCGCCCAGGTGGTGTGGCGGGGCGCGACGCGGTGGGTGAGCGCCAAGTACCTCTCCGAGTCTGCCCCGGGCACCACCCCGAGTGGCTCGAGTACCTGCAAGGCCTCGTTCTACAGCGACGACACCGCAACGGCCTCCGGGGAGCGTTTCGACCAGTGGGCGTTGAAGACCGCCCACAAGACCCTGCCGTTCGGGACCCGCCTGAAGGTCACCAACCCCGCCAACGGCAAGTCCGTGGTGGTGACGGTCAACGACCGTGGCCCCTACGTCGCCGGGCGTTGTCTGGACCTGACCACCGGGGCGTTCAGCCAGATCGCGAGCACCCGGCAGGGTGTGGTCACGGTGACCTACGAGGTGTTGCGCTGAGATTGCCCGGTATGTGACCCCGAGGTTGTGGCGGCGGAGGCGTGAAGCATAGTTGGGGCATGACCTCCGCCTCGGACATCGCCGCCATCAACCTGCGTCTGCGCCTGCTGGACCTTCCCGTCCCCGCCTGCTCCTGGGACGAGACGGCCGCCGAACTGGTGCGTCCCCTGCTCGCCCGGCAGCGGGAGCTGAACCGTCGGCTCTCCCACCGGCTGCCTGCCGTCGATGGCCGCATCCAGAACTTCCTCGACTCCTACCTGGAGGGCACCGGCACCGCCCCGCAGCTGCCGCGGCAGACCTTCGTCCTCGACCAGCCGGGGTTGGCCCGCATCCTGTCCCTACCCCTGGGCGGCGACACCTTCACCTCCGAGTACCTGAGCAGCTACCGGCTGGCCAACGGGGTCCTGCACAACCCCGCCAACGACCGCCGTACCACCAAGGGGGTGTTCCACATCGCCGAGGGTGGTCTGCCGATCCAGGACGACAAGCTGGCCGTGCCGCGCGAGGTCTACGGTCGGCTCCTGGAACACGCCCTGAACCCACCCATCCGCACCATGACGCTGCCCTACACCTCCGGCCAGGACGAACCGGCCAACGCCTGGGTGTCGCTGCTGCTGCGCCCCGTCGTGGTCCCGGAGGTGCCAGGGCAGTTCCGGGAGCGCAGCCTGGAGGTGCGGTTCTTCGCGCCCGGCACCCTGGTGTCGAATCTCGACTTCGTGGAGGGCATCTTCGGCAACGGTGGTGACCCCTACCTGCCGGACAACGACGCCTCTTTGATGCCCAGGGCCTGGACCGGGCACACCGGGGCCGTGATCCTGGCCCCCCACCTGACGCGCCTGACGAAGAAGGAGCTGGGTCTGCCCCACCACGACGACGCCACACCGCGGCAGCGTCGTGACGGCATGTGCTGGACCAGCCCGGAGGAGCTGTACAACGACGGCCAGGCCTTCAAGGTGTGCGCCCGCGACGAGCGGGGCGTGATCGTCACCGTCATCGCCGACAACTACTTCGGCTACTGCAAGAAGGAGGTCAAGGCCCAGATCAGCTATGCCGCGAACCTGCTCGGCCTGGTGGAGGAGGAGCACGCCGGGGGCGCCATCTGTTTCCCCCGCTACAACCTGGGCCAGCAGTTCACCGACAACTACGCCGACCCCAGCTACACCCTGGCCGACGTGGTGGCCCGCGACCCGCAGCGGTTCATCCCGCAGCCGGAGGGCCACGCCCTGGACCGTGAGAACCCGGGCTTCGTGCTGGTTCCCGAGCGCTCCACCTACAGCCTGCGCACCCAGTCGGTGACCTGGGAGGTCGATGGCTGCACGGGCAGCATCCCGCTGCGCGCGGACCGCACCTATGTCGGCCCGGACGGTTACCTGGTCCAGCTGCAGCACCTGGCCAGCGACGGCGCCCAGTGGACCCTCATCGGCACCGCCCCGACCACCACGCACTGCCACAAGCCCGCGACGGTCTCCGGGGGTGGGAAGTCCGAGATCTCCAAGGCCATCACCGACGCCTTCATCACCGGCAACGCCTACGTCAGGGACTTCGACCAGGACATGGCGGCGGTGGCAGAAATCCTCGCCCATGACTTCTCCACCCGCTTCAAGGACCCAGCCCTGCACGGCCAGGACCAGCGTCCCGTGCTGTCGGATCAGCGTTCCGTCGGCTCGGTCATCAAGCTGCTCACCCCGTCGTCGGACTACAGCGACGAGTACAACGCCTGGCTGGAGTCGATCCCGAACCACGTCAAGGAATTGGTGTTCGTGGTGAAGCGGTTCTACCGCCCCGAGTGGGGGGAGGACTGGGCCAGTCACTTCACCGTCGGCATCATCAACGGTAGGCAGGGCAGCTCGCTCAGGCTGGATGGGGAGAAGATCCACGTCAACATGCTTCGGGTCGGTTTCGCCCCGGATGGGTCATGGCGGCTGTTCGGGCTCAGGCACGACTTCCACCCCGCCTCGAAGATCCAGACCGAGGACGACATCACCGCGAGTATCGTGGTGCCCCCGAAGGCAGCCGGGGCCGAGACCTCCCGCAAGTTCGTGAAGAACTGCGAGAACCTGCTCTTCCAGCGTCCAGACGACGCCAAGCACCGCGGCTACGACAAGCAGGCCGAGTACGACATCGCGCAGCCGGGCACCTTCTTGTCGAACTTCGAGCCCTTGGATCACAAGGCGGTACGTGCGATGGTGGACAACGCCATCGAGTTCAGCCAGTTCACCGCCCCCACCCAGGAGCTGCTGCGTGGTTTCGCTGAGCAGGGCTCCGCCTCCCCCGCCTGGGTGGTGAGTTCCGCCCACACCCGCGTGGTCGGGGGCAAGCGGTCCAAGAATCCCCGTTACCTGCAGACCCGACCCGATGTCGCCCACCCGGAGCACTTGGCCGCAGCAGAGCTGGCGGCCCGACTGCACCGGAAGCTGCCGATGTCGCGCCCGTTGAAGCTGGCCGTGGACGTGGTGGCGGCGGGGCGTCGCAACAATGCCGCCGACGGCTCGGTGCCTCCGCTGTGCGCGTACTCGCCGCTGCACTACATGGAACTGCCGGAGCTGTTCATGGAGTTCATCAGCTCCATGACGGGCAAGTCCCCCTCCACCACGGGGGCCGGCTCCGAGGGGGCGATGACGAAGGGACCGTTCAACGCCCTGCCCTCGGTGTTCGACCTGAATGCGGCCTTCCTGTCCTTCGCCCTGACCGGTTATGACGGCTGGCTCTCCAGTGCCGGGGTGGTCGGACCCCACGTGCGGGTGGATCACGACATCTCGCTGCTGGTGCCGGAGGTCTTCGCCAGGATGACCCCGGCCGAGCGTGACGCGGCCGCCCTGATCGCCGATGGCTGCCTGGAGCGCATCCAGGACTACGAGGTGGACGGTGAGCTGATCCTCGCCTCCCGCCTGGGGTACCGGATGACCGAGAAGTTCGCCTCGAAGTACTTCGGCCGGATCTTCCTGCACCCGCACGCGGTGTTCACCCCGGAGATGCTGCGTCCCGAGCTGCAGGACCCGGCGGTGTTCGCCGAGTCAGTGCGCACGATCTCCACCACCCACGCTCGGGTGGCACGGACGTATTTCGACGACGGCACGGTGGAGCTCGCGGTGCCCCCGGTCCGGGCGCTGCTGGAGATCATGGCCAACGGCACCACCGCGGACGGCCTCACCCTGGATGACGCAGCGTTCAGGGATGGTTTCAGCCGCGACGCGGTGCTGGCGGCCGACTGGTACGCCGAGCGGATCGCCGCGCTGCGGGATGTGGAGGTGGCCCGGCTGGAGCGTTCCCTCGCCGGGATCGACGACTTCACCTCCAACGAGCTGCACCGCTCCACCGCCACCCGGTTGGGGCTCGCTGCCCGCCGTGCCTCGGTGGTCTCCAGGATCAAGGAGCTGCAGGAGAACCATGAGCTGTTGTGGGGAACCCTCGGCCGTCAGGTGCAGTGGCAGCTGACCCATCCCGACTGATCGGCTGCCGTGAGGGTGTGGTGGCCGGGTTTCGGTGACCTTCATCGCCGCAGGCCAGGCCGTCGTGGCAGACGCCACCCCTCAGGGGCCTCGTCCAGCCAGCCCAGCTCCACCAGCTCCGCTGCCGCCGCCAGCACCGCCGGTACCGCCAGCCCAGTGGCCATCGACAGCTCCCCCGCCCCGACCGCCCCACCACTTGGTACCGCCTCCCTGACGGCCTGGAGCTCCGGGCTGAGCAGTTCCAGCGGCTCGGCCTCGCCCCGCAGGGGCTGATCCACCACCGTGCCGAGCGGGGCCAGCAGAGAGATCACGTCCTCGATGCAGGTCACCAGTGTGGCCGAGCCGTCGCGGATCATGTGATGCGTGGCCGCCGACAGCGAGGAGGTGATGGGTCCGGGTACCGCCATCAGAGTGTGTCCGAGCTCCCCGGTCCAGGCTGCGGTGTTCCTGGCGCCGGAGCGGGGCCCGGCCTCCACCACGATGGTGCCGATGCTGAGGGCGGCGATGATGCGGTTGCGGGCCAGGAAGCTTCCCCTGACCGGACGCTGTCCCGGTGCCAGCTCCGTCCACACCGATCCGCCTGCCTCGATCTGGCTGCGCAGCACATGGTGGCTGGCGGGGTAGGTGCGGTCGATCCCGGTCGCCATGACGGCCAGCGATTCGCCCCCCACGGCCAGGGCGGCGCGGTGGGCGGCGGCGTCGATGCCGAAGGCCAGGCCCGAGATGATGCACCAGCCCGCCTCGGCCAGTCCTGCTGCCAGATCCTGCGCCGCATGCATTCCGTAGCCGCTGGCGGCCCTGGCCCCGACGACAGCGATGGTGCGCTCCAGCCGTGGGTAGGTCAGTGGTCCGCTCACCCACACCCCGAGGGGTTGGCCTCCCATGTCGCCGACCCTGGCCTGGTCGAGGCGGGCGAACCCGGCGGGCCAGTGTGCATCGCCCGGGATGAGGAAGCTGGCCCCGTTGTGTTCGGTTGCCTCGGCGAGGGCTTCTGGGGCGATGCCCCGGGCGCGTCGTCCCAGGGCGGTGCTCTCCCCCTGGCCCTGGATGGTTCGCCACACCTCCTCTGCGCCGTATTCGGCGACGAGGGCTGGGATGCGGGGGTCCGCCACCTGGTTGAGGGCACACAGTGCCATGCGGGCGAGTCTTTCCCGGTCCATCACGCCGCCTTTCCCAAGGTGCCGAGGCGCATCGACATGGCAACTCGCAGGGAGTTGCTGGAGATGCGCTCCTCCCCGGCCAGGTCGGCCACCGTCCATGCCAGCCGGAGGACCTTGTCCACGCCGCGAGCACTCAGCTGGCCTCGGGCCAGGGCCTTCTCGAGCGGGGAGACATCGATGGGCAGCGGGAGTTCCCGGCGCAGGTGAGGTCCTGGTACCTCGCCGTTGGTGCGCCAGGGGGTGCCCTGGAGCCGGTGGCGTTGCCGTTGTCTGGCCGCGGCCACCCGCTCGGCGATGGCGGCGCTGGATTCGGGACTGCTCTCGGGGGTGACAACGATGCTCTGTCTGACAGGGAGCATGTGGTGACGGATGTCGATCCGGTCCATCACGGGGCCGCTGAGGCGTTCCTGGTAGCGCCGTACCGTCAGGGGCGCACAGGTGCACTCCTTGCCGGTGACCCCGGAGAAACCGCAGGGGCAGGGGTTGGCGGCCAGCACCAGCTGGAAGCTCGCCGGGTAGCGCACCTGGCCGGCGGCCCGCCCGATGGTGACCCAGCCGGATTCCAGCGGGGTCCGCAGGCTGTCCAGCACCCGGGAGCCGAATTCGGGGGCTTCGTCGAGGAACAGCACTCCTTTGTGGGCCAGCGAGATGGCCCCCGGCCGGACCGTGCGGGCCCCACCGCCGATGATGGCTGCCGCCGTCGAGGAGTGGTGGGGGTCGGCATAAGGGGGACGCAGCAGCAGGCCTGAGCTGAGGTCCTCCCCTGCCAAGGAGTGCAGGGCGGAGACCTCAACGGCCTCGTCCCCGTCCAGGGACGGCAGGATGCTGGGGAGCCGGGAAGCCAGCATGGTCTTGCCCACGCCGGGAGCGCCGTGGAGGAACACGTGGTGCCGCCCGGCAGCGGCAACCTCCATCGCCCATCTGCCGTCGATGTGGCCGTGGACGTCGCGGAAGTCCTTGAGCGGGGCCTCCGGCTCCTCCGGGGTGGGGGTCGTCACCTGCTGCTGTGGGGTGTCCAGCTGCCCGCGTAGCATGGCGCACAGTTCCTGCAGACTGTTCAGCGGGATTGCCCGGATGCCCGGCACGAGGGCTGCCTCTGCAGCCTGGCTGGCGGGAACGTAGGCCACCTCGAATCCTGCCCGGAAGGCGGCCAGCAGCGCAGGAAGGATACCCGGTACCCGCCGTACCCGCCCGTCGAGGCCGAGCTCTCCCCAGAACACCTGACCGCGGGTGGCGGTTGGTGGTAGCTGGCCGGTGACCGTCAGCTGGGCGGCTGCGATGGCCAGGTCGTAGTGGGTTCCTGCTTTCGGCAGGTTGGCTGGGGTCAGGTTGATGGTGACCAGCCCGGAGTGCCATTCCAGTCCGGCCCCGAGCACGGCGGCCCGTACCCGTTCCTTCGCCTGGGTGAGGGCGGCGTCGGGCAGCCCGACCAGGGCGATGCGGGGTAGGCCGCCGCCCTTGGCCACCTCCACCTCGACCGGTTCGCCGTCGATTCCGATCAGGGCAACGGACCATGCTGATGCGGTCATCATCCGTCGATCCCTCTCACGTGACGGAACTGGGGGCGCTGGCCCGGCAACAGCAGCACCCCGATGGCGTCGAGTCTGATGGCGGGTACCCGTAGCCCGTGCTCGGTCAGCCACAGCAGGCAGAGCCGTCGCAGTTGGCGCTGCTTGCGCCAGGCCACCGCGTCCAGTGGGTCTCCGAATCCCAGCCCGGCCCGGGTCTTGACCTCCACGAAGACGAGTTCGTCGCTGCGCGGGTCGTGGGCGATGATGTCCAGCTCGCCCTCCTGGCAGCGCCAGTTCCGGTCGATGATGGTCCATCCCTGGGCGGTGAGGTGCTGTACCGCGAGGTCCTCTCCCCTGCGGCCCAGGGCGTGGGGTTTGGTGAGTTGCTTCATGTTTGCCTCCTGTAGGCATTACAGGCAGCAGAAGGCGTCAAAAACACTTGTCCACAGGGTCAGTTCATTTTCTTGGTGCGCAGATCGCCTGGCCCGCCCCGGCCTGGGGAGCCTCCTTGTGGTCAGGCGGCGTCGGCGGCCGCCACGAAGCCCCTGTGGTCGGTGCCCGTGACCTCCAGGTAAGCAGGGTCCCGGCCCTGGACGGTGGAGCTCACCAGGCAGTGGTCGATGTGGGCGAAGGTCGGGATTCTGCGCCCCACCGGCCAGGTGGGGACCCAGTTCCCGCTGCTGGGGCGCATCCCTGCAGATTTCAGCAGACGCATGGGGAAGTGCTCCTCGATGGCGTTGAAGTCCCCAACCAGGATCAGCCGTTCCTGGTTGAACTCGGCTGCGAGCTGGGCCACCTTGACGCCGTCGGCCGCCCAGTGGTCGACACCGAACTGCGGCGGGGTGGAGTGGATCGCGCCGATGTGCCAGGTGGTTCCGTCGATGGTGGTGGTGGCCACGAAGTTGTGGAACACCGTGTTGGCCTGGCCCACGATCTCAAGTGGGGTCCGGCTGAACAGCTTGGTTCCCCCGGCGTCGGTGCGGGCGGAGCCCACCTGGTGGGGGTGGGTCTCCAGCAGCCCGGCCTCGCGCAGGCGCTGCTCGAAGTCCGGAGTGTGTTCCTGGAAGGCCACCACGTCCGCGTCGCTGTTCTTGATGTGGCTCATCACCTCTGCGACATCGGCGCGCCCGAACTGCAGGTTGAGGGAGAACACCACGATGCCGGGGGCGGCGCGCTCCTCAGCCCTGGGGGCGGGCAGCTTCACCAGCGGCAGCCCCCAGAGCACCAGGACTGCCGCCAGCATCACGGCCCCGAGAAGCCGCCAGGGGCGACGCAGCAACAGCAGGAGGCCGAGACCCACGACCAGGGTCGGAAGCCACAGGTAGGGGATGAAGGTGGCGGTGTAGATGGCCAGCTCGTGCCAGGTCTGCGCTGCCGGTACCAGCTTGAACCACAGCAGCACACAGGCCACCGCGGCCGCAAGGCCTGTGAGGAGCCACCCGAGAACACGCATGACAACAGGGTAGAAGAAGACGGGACAACTCCCTCGTCACGCCGGGGTGGGAGTCTATGATGGCGGCACCGGACGAAGGAGACCTGATGAGCACTCCCCGCAGCCTGGCCGCCCTGACCTTGGCCGCCGCCCTGCTGATCCTCCCCACCCCCCAAGCGATGGCTGAGGAGGTCATCACCGACCAGCACTACACCACCTGGGCCAACCTCGCGGAGCATCGCAGCATGGGATGGACCGGTAAGGGAGTCACCATCGCCTACATCGAGGGCGCACCCGATCTGAGTGTTCCCGAACTCCAGGGCGCCGACATCGAGGTCACAAACCCCTGCAACGACCCCGGCACCCCTGAATCCCGCTCCCATTCCACCGCGGTGGTCAGCATGATCGCGAACCGGGACTGGGGCTGGGCACCCGAGGCCCACATCATCAACTACACCGTCCCCACCGCCACCTCTGGGGCCGTGCCTCAATGTGATGGTGACATGTCAACTCAGCAAGCCATCCATCGCGCCCTTGATGACGGGGTGGACATCATCAGCATCTCCCTCGAAGCCACCATTCCGAAGGACTTCCAATCCGGTTTGATCCGGGCTGCCCTCATGGGGGTACCGGTCGTCGTGGGAGCCGGGAATGCAGGAACCCACGCACACCGGCCCTCCCCTGAAAAGGGGTACAGCATCGCCACGCTCAACACCGCAATCGGGGTGGGAGCCCTCACCCCTGAGCTGCAACGCGCGGAGTTCTCCTCCGTCGGTGATTTCGTCACCGTCATGGCCCCCGGCCAAGACATCAAGCTACGAGACCCTGATGCGAACGGTGACCTCACCGTCATCAACTCTGCCTACGGCACCTCACTTGCCACCCCGATGGTTGCCGGACTACTGGCCTTGGGGAAGCAGAAGTGGCCCCAAGCGACAGGGAATCAGCTGATCCGCTCCCTGATCGCCACCGCCACCCCCGCAGGAGAACAGCCCAACCCCGAGTACGGCTACGGCATCATCAACAGTACTGCCTTCCTCAACACCGACCCCACCACCTTCGAGGACTCCAACCCCCTGTTCCACCGCGCTGACACCACCGTTACCCTCGAGACCATGCAGGACTACCAGGACGGTCTCCTGCTACCCGAGCAGGTCGCCGAGGACCCCCTGTACACCTACCGGGGGCTCGACTCCGAAGCGGTCTACCGCTCCCCGGAGAAGTCCCACTTCGGGACCTCACCGCGCTACCACCGCTGAAATCCCAGCAACAGGGTGCGTACCACCGGCGTGAGGGGTATTCTGCTGCAGAGGACTCGACGCAGAGAAGGGCAACCATGGGAACACACGATCCAGACCACACCACGTACCAGGTTCAACGCCCTACCAGCCGCCTCGTGGGCAGTGCTCGGCGGCCGGTCGCTACCCCTGGCTGTGGTGGGGAGGTGTGAGCTGTGTTGGAGAGTCCGAACTATGAGCGGTTGCGGGAACTGGCCGAACTGGCCCACGCCGACCAACCCGATCATGCGATCTATGCCCAGATCCAGGAATCCCTGACCGAGCTGGAACACA
>JAUNKV010000011.1 GCA_030532575.1 Propionibacteriaceae bacterium
CCCACACCACATCCACAGCAGCATTCAACTGATCCAAACTCATATCACTCATTGACAACTCCCAGATGTGGTCAAAACAGGCGGGACAGCGGCCAGCCTACCCCAACCCAGGCCATCCCGGAGGACAAACCCTGAAAACGCGGCAAAACACCTAGCCAGAGGTATGTATGCGTGCTTGAGGGGCCGGGGGCTCTTCGGGTGAGTCGGACGGGCCGAGGCCATTGGGGAGCGTGGGGCGGTGTGCTGGGATTTGTCACCGGGTCTCGACACGGGTGCCCTCGCTCCGCGTCGGGCCCCCGGCTCGACCAGCGGAAAGGACATGGATAACGCCAAGAGGCATGATGTTGCGCCCGGAGGATCGCGGGGTCGGGGGCTCTCCGGGAGGGCCGGACGGTTCGAGGCCACCGAGGGACGGGGGCGACGTGGCTGCGTCCCGAAGCCTCATGGCGTGATCCAGCGTTCGAGGAAACCGTGGTGGGAGAAGCCGAGTTTGCGGTACAGGGTGAAGCCCGCTGGAGTGGACTGGAGGAGGAGGGGCGACCCCGGTGGGCAACGTGCGATCACTTCCTCGGTGATCCTGGTGCCGTGGCCGAGTTGGCACTGCTCAGGGACCGTCGCCACCCAGTGGATTCCGTGACTGTGCGCGGTGGCGAAGGAATGTCCCGCCGCCACCGGATTCCCCTCGCGCAACAGCACGAGAGCACTCACTGCGGGGTTCAGGAGCACCCGGTCAGAGGCGAACAGGTTCACTGCCTCTGCTCGATCTGCCGAGTGTTTGGAGCCTGCTGAAACCCGAGACGCCAACAGCGCAACGACGTGGCCGACCCAACGCGTGCCCAACACCATTGCCGATGCCCAGTCGCCTCGGCAACCTCGAGGGCCTGCTGCGCTGCCTCCAGACCTCCATCCAGCGTGAAGGGAATGGTTACGGTGAAGAAACTGCCCTCGAGGGGTCCCGAGAAACTGACTGCCCGCGACCCCGAGTGCTCCTCAAAGCCGTACACACGCAACAACGAGACGAGGGAGCCCGCGCACTGCAACATCTCACACCTGGATCGGATCGTGGGGGTTGACCCGGACGCACTCCAGGCGGGGGTCCGCCTCGATGGCCGCCGCGACCTTTGCCGTGCAGCCGATGACGATGCTGGGCAGATCGGTGTCGGCATCCACCAGGAAGGTGCCGCCCTCATCCCACACCCGGTTCGGCAACACCGGGGGATCGGTGGGCTCCAGCAGGGCCCGGCCCAGCTCCGGGGTGACCTCGACCACGAAGTAGCCCCGGTGACCACCGTTGGTGACCACGTGCCGCGACCCCTCGGGCCGGGGAAGGCAGTACCCATCCCACTGCCCGACACTCACCGCCCCGGTGGCCTGCTCCAACAGAACCTGCATCAGCGGCACCCGGGAGTGGTGGGAATCGGCCCCCTCGTAGGGCTCATGCACGGGGAAGGAGCCGGGGTTGTCGCTCTGCCAGCGACGACCCGTCAGCGACTCCCAGCTCGCCCGGGCCAGATCGACCCCGGGGGAGAGCTCAGCCCACCGGACCGGGGAGCCGTCAGGGGTGCTCGCAGGGTTGAACACCCGCACGAAGCAGGGCCAGTCCATCCCGACCCAGGTTCCCCACGGAAAGCCGCCCATCTGGTGCTCACCGTCGATGGGTGATGCGGCCCTGCCACATGGTCAGCTCCACCGGGTCCGGCAGATCACGGCCGTGGTAGGGGTTGTTGTGGCTGCGGGAGGCGGTGTTGCCACGATCCACGACGGCGCGGCGGCTGGGATCGAGCAGCACCACATTGGCGGGCTCCCCGACGGCGATCGGACGGCCCTGCCCTGCGGCCTTCCCGATCCGGGCCGGGGCGTGACTCATACGCTCCGCCACCTCGGCCCAGGTCAGGCGGCCAGAATCCACCATCACCTCCTGCACCACCGCCAGGGCCTGCTCCAGACCGAGCATCCCGGGACGGGCATCGACGAAGGCGTGATCCTTGTCCTGTGGTGCGTGCGGCGCGTGATCGGTGGCGATGATGTCGATGGTGCCGTCGGTCAGGGCGTCACGCACCGCCTCGATGTGCTCACTCGTGCGCAGTGGGGGATTGACCTTGAAGGTGGTGTCGTAGCCACTCAGGTTCGAGGTGTCCAGGTAGATGTGGTGCGGGGTGGCCTCGGCCGTGATCCGTACCCCCCGCTTCTTCGCCCAACGCACCACGTCCACCCCCTCGGCAGTGGAGATGTGGCACACGTGCAGCCTCGCCCCGGTGGCCTCGGCCAGCGCCGCATCCCGGGCGATGATGACCGACTCCGCCACCGGCGGCCACCCCGGCAGCCCGAGCCTGCCCGAGAGCTCCCCCTCATGGCAGCAGGCGCTCGGCCCCGCCAGGGAGGCGTCCTGGGAGTGCTGAGCCAGCACCCCGTCGAAGGGCTTCACCCACTCGAGGGCACGACGCATCAGCCCGGCATCCATGACACACGACCCGTCGTCGGAGAACACACTCACCCCCGCTCGGGAGCGGTGCATCAGCAGCATCTCCGCCAACTCCTTGCCCGCCAGGCCCTTGGTGATGGCCCCGATGGGAAACACCTGGCAGTGCCCAGCGGCAGCCCCCAGGTCGAGGATCCGCTCGGCGGTCTCCGCGGTGTCGGTGACCGGCTGGGTGTTGGCCATCGCGAACACCGCCGTGAACCCGCCCCGGGCCGCAGCCGACGACCCGGAGGCCACCGTCTCCGCATCCTCCCGGCCGGGCTCCCTCAGGTGGACGTGGAGGTCCACCAGCCCGGGCAGCGCCCGCAACCCGTCGGCCTCAATGACCTCGGCCCCTGTGGGACGCTCTGCAACGAAACGGCCACCCTGGACGAACAGATCCGTGACCGTGTCGTCGGGGAGGGTGACCGAGGAGATGACATAGCTGGACACGACGGCTCCTTCAGTGATCGGCGAGGAGGTGATGGAGGACACTCATGCGGACGGCCACCCCGGCCGAGACCTGGTCCAGCACGATGGAACGTGGATCATCCGCGGCCGCGGAGCTGATCTCCAGCCCCCGGTTCATCGGCCCTGGATGGGCGATGGCCGCCTCCGGTTTCAGCCTCGCCAGGCGCGGCACCGTCAACCCGTAGGCCTCGATGTACTCCTGCTCGGAGGGAAAGTAGCCGTGGAGCATCCGCTCCCGCTGCACCCGGAGCATCATCACCACATCCGCGTCAGCGATCACCTCGTCCAGGTCCGTGACGACCCGCACCCCCCACGCCCCGACGGCGGGAGGCATCAGGGTCTGCGGGGCGACGAGCACCACCTCGGCCCCCAACCGCTGCAGCAGCAACACGTTCGAGCGCACCACCCTGGAATGCAGCAGATCGCCGGTGATCGCCACCAGCTTGCCCGACAGGTCCCCCTGGGAGCGGGCACGGAAACGGCGCAGCATCGCATGCGCATCCAGCAACGCCTGGGTGGGGTGCTCATGCGTGCCGTCGCCCGCATTGACCATCGAGGCCCGCACCCACCCTGCGGCCTGCGCGACGGTGCCGGAACCGGGATGGCGCATCACGATGGCATCCACCCCCATCGCATCGAGGGTGAGCAGGGTGTCACGCAGCGACTCGCCCTTCGACACCGACGACCCCTTGGCCGACATGTTGATGGCATCCGCGGACAACCATTTCGCGGCGATCTCGAAGGAACTGCGGGTACGGGTGGAGTCCTCGAAGAAGAGGTTCACAACCGTACGGCCTTTGAGATCGGGCAGCTTCTTGACCCTCTCGTCCTGGAGCTGGTGCATCCGCTCGGCCAGCTCCAGGATCGAGACGATCTCAGGCGTGCTCAGATCAGCGATGCTGAGCAGGTGCTTCACTGGCGGCTCAACTCCTGGACACGGAGGCTGCGCTCCGCCTCGTCGAGACGCTCGCTCAGCAGACGACGCACCTGCTCGCTCGGCTCACCCTCGGCCAGGTATCGGCGGAACCGGCCCGTGAGTTCGGCGGTGACCAGGGGCTCCGGGAACAGCCAACGCAGCACGGTGTCGATGGCCGCGTAGCCGCGGGCATCCCAGCCGTCCTTGCGCTGCGAGATCGCCTGCAGCAGATCGGCGTAGGCGTCCACGTACGGGGCCAGCACCTCCTCCTGCCCGTAGTGCATGAAGCCCGAGGCGATGCTGCGGTGGGTCTCGTTCGGCACCTCGGGGTCAGCGGTGGCGCGCTGCCAGGCGGCCTGTTTGGCCTGAGCCGTCGGCATCCCGGCCCTGGCCCCTGCCGCCTGCTCGGCCCCGGAGTTGGTGTTGTCGCGCTCCAGCTCGGCGGCGATCTCCTCCTCCCCGAACACCCCGGCCCGGGCCAGGGCGGCGACGATCCGCCACCTCAGCTCGGTGTCCACAGCCAGATCGGTGGGCACCTCCTCATCACTCAGCCAGCCCTTGATGAGTTCCAGGGCGTCCTCGCTGCGGGAGGTGGAGATCAGCATCTTCGCGATGATGAGCTGGGCATCCGAGCCGGGCTCGGCCTCCTTGAGCAGTCCCGCCAGACCGGCGACGAGCCGGGCCCCTGCCTGCTCGCGCAGCTCCGGCGCGGTGAAGCGACCACTGCACACCGCGGCCTGGGCCAGCACGGTGGTCACCGCCGCCATGTCCTGCTCTGAACCGACCCCGGCCAGCGCCAGGGAGACCAGCTCCTGCGGGGCCACCTCCGCGTCGCGCACCGAGTCCCAGAACAGCGACCACGTGATGGCGCGGGCCAGCGGGTCACGCAGCTGGTTGATGTGGGCCACCAGGGCGGCGCGGGAGGCGTCGTCGAGCCTCACCTTCGCGAAGGTGAGATCGCCGTCGTTGAGCAGCACGACATCGCCGCGGGAACGCCCGACGAGCTCCGGCACCTCGGTGCGCTCGCCCTTGACGTCGACCTCCACGTAGTCGACGCGCTCCAGCCCGGCCTCGCGGACGGCGTAGATGCCGATCCCCAGCCGGTGGGTGCGCAGCGTCGGGTGTGCCTCGGGGGCGCTCTGCACGACTGCGAAGCGGGTGAAGGTGCCCTTCTCGTCCACCTCGAACTCGGCCCGCAGGGTGTTGACCCCGCTGGTGGCCAGCCACTCGGAGGCGAACCAGGACAGGTCACGCCCGGAGGCGGCCTCCAGCTCGGTCAACAGATCCGGCAGTGTGGTGTTGCCGAAGGCGTGCTTGGTGAAGTACTGGCCCACACCGGCGAGGAAGGCCTCGATGCCGACGAAGGACACCAGCAGCTTCAGCACCGAGGCGCCCTTGGCGTAGGTGATGCCGTCGAAGTTCTGCTCCACCTTCTCCAGGTCGCTCATGTCGGCGGCGATGGGGTGGGTGGTGGACAGCTGGTCCTGCAGGTAGGCCCAACCCTTGCGCTCGTTGGAGAAGGACACCCACGGGTGGGCGCCGGTGTTGTGCTTCCTCGCGATCTCGTCGGCCGCGAAGTGGCTGGCCCACTCGGCGAACGACTCGTTCAGCCACAGGTCATCCCACCAGCGCATCGTCACCAGATCGCCGAACCACATGTGGGCCAGCTCGTGGAGGATGGTGTTGTCGCGGGCCTCCAGCTCGCGGGCGGTCACCCGGGAGCGGAACACGTACTGGTCGCGGAAGGTGACGCAGCCCGCGTTCTCCATCGCGCCGAAGTTGAACTCCGGCACGAAGATCTGGTCGTAGGAGTCGAAGGCGTAGGGCACCTTGAAGGCCGCCTCGAACACCTCGAAGCCACGCTGGGTGGTGGCGAGGATGTTGTCGGCATCGAGGTGCTCCGCCATCGCGGCGCGGCAGGCCACGCTCGCGGGCAGCACGCCCTTGACGGAGGTGAGCTCGCCCTTGACGACGTGGTACTCGCCCGCCACCAGGGCGGTGATGTAGGTCGACATCACGGGGGTGGGGGCGAACTCGAACCGGGCCACACCGTCGCGCACCGGAACCCCGTCCACACTCGGGGAGTTGGAGAACACCGCCCAGTGGGCGGGGGCCAGCACCGTCAGCTGGAACGTGGCCTTCTGGTCGGGCTGCTCGAACGTGGCGTACATCCGCCTCGAATCGGCGGTCTCGAACTGGCTGTACAGGTACACCTTGCCGTCGGTGTCGACGAACCGGTGGAGCCCCTCCCCGGTGTGGGAGAAACGCCCCGTGGCCTCGACGACGACGGTGTGGTCCCCCTCGGTGAGGTTCGGCAACGGCAGTCGGTAGCCGTCGTAGCCCTCCAGCGGCAGAGCGACCCCGTCGAGGGTGGCCAGACGGATCTCGTCGGCAATGACATCGAGGTGGGTGGTGCCGGACTTCGACGCAAAGTCGAGCTCCGTGCGGGAAAGGAAGTTGTGCTCCTTGTCCTCCACGCCATCCCCAGTGACGTCGACGGTGACCCGGTAGGCCTTGGCCTTCACCAGCTCTGAACGGGCAGCTGCTTCTTCTCGCGTGATATTGGCGGTTGCCATGAACACCTTCGCTTCTTGAGATCAGTCATTTCCTGAACACTTGTACTGTAACGCGCGCACCCCGACGACGGGAACAGACGCTCTGTGCGAGCATGAATCCATGACCAACCCTGCGACCCGGTGGCAGCAGCTCAATCAGGAACTCCTGGCCGCCAGCGACGCCTACTACGGCGGCAGCGAACCGATCCTCTCCGACGCCGCCTACGACCAGAAACTACGGGAGCTCCATGCGCTGGAGGCCGATCATCCGGGGCTGAGAGACGAAACCTCGGCGACCGCCCAAGTGGCCTACGCCCGCGTGACCGACTTCGCCCCGGTGGCGCACCGGCAGCGGATGCTGAGCCTGGACAACGTCTTCGACGACGACGAGTTGGCCGCATGGCTCGCCAAGATTCCAGCCGAAAGTTATCTGTGCGAGCTCAAGATCGACGGCCTGGCGGTCAACCTGCTCTACGTGGATGGTCGACTGCAGGTGGCGGCCACCCGCGGGGACGGCCGCACCGGTGAGGACATCACCGCCAACGTCGCCACCATCGCAGGTGTCCCGCATCGGCTGCAGGGCGCGGACGTGCCTGCGCTGCTGGAGGTGCGCGGCGAAGTCTTCTTCCCCACCAAGGCCTTCGCGGAGCTGAACGACGCCCTGGCCGAGGCCGGGCAGAACCGGTTCGCCAACCCTCGCAACGCCGCGGCGGGGTCGCTTCGGCAGAAGGATCCCCGGGTCACCGCGTCGCGGCCCCTGCAGATGATCGTCCACGGCATCGGGGCGGTCGAGGGGGTGGAGCTGCCCTCCCAGAGTGCAGCCTACGAGGCCCTGGCCTCGTGGGGGCTGCCGGTCAGCGATGCAACCCGTGTGGTGCACACCCCGCAGGAGGTGCTGGCCTACGTCGCCCACCACGGCGAGCACCGCCACGACGCCAGCCACGAGATCGATGGCGTGGTCATCAAGGTGGACGCCCGTGCCGAGCAGCTGCGGCTTGGCGCCACCTCCAGGGCGCCGCGCTGGGCGATTGCCTACAAGTACCCGCCGGAGGAGGTCCACACCCGGCTGCTGGACATCCGCATCGGCGGGGGGCGCACCGGGCGGTGCACCCCGTTCGGGGCGATGGAGCCGGTGCTGGTGGCAGGCTCCACCGTCGCGATGGCCACCCTCCACAACGCCCACGAGGTGGCCCGCAAGGGGGTGCGGCTGGGGGACGTCGTGGTGCTGCGCAAGGCAGGGGACGTGATCCCGGAAATCCTCGGCCCGGTGGTTGCGCTGCGTGACGGTACCGAGCGTGACTTCGTGATGGCCACCCACTGCCCCTCCTGCGGCACGGCACTGGTGCAGCAGCGCGCCGGGGACAAGGACCTGCGCTGCCCGAATGCCCGCAGCTGCCCGAGTCAGCTCAGGGAGCGGCTGTTCGCCCTGGCCGCCCGGGGGGCCTTCGACATCGAGGCCCTGGGGGCGGTGGGAGCCCGAGACCTCCTGGAATCGGGCCTGCTGGTCGATGAGGGCGGCCTGTTCGCCCTGACCGCCGACGATCTGGCCCGCACGTCGGTGTACTCGTCGCGCTCCGGTGGGGTCAATGCGACGGGGGCGAAGCTGCTGGAGAACCTGGCAGCGGTGAAGCAGCAGCCGCTGTGGCGGGTGCTGGTGGCGCTGTCCATCCGCAACGTCGGTCCGACGGCGGCCCGCACCCTGGCTTCGCGCTTCGGCAGCATCCAGCGTATCCGCGAGGCCTCCCTCGAGGAACTCGCCACCACCGAGGGGGTCGGGGCCGTCATCGCGCAGTCGCTCAAGGACTGGTTCAGCGTGGACTGGCACGTCGCCATCGTCGAGGCCTGGGAGCAGGCCGGGGTCCGCATGGCCGATGAGGAGCCGGAGCCCAGGACGGCCGAGGAGGTGGGGCAGGGCGACGACGGGGGGCAGACCCTGGCCGGTCTCACCGTCGTGGTCACCGGCAGCCTGGAGGGATTCACCCGCGACGGCGCGAAGGAGGCCATCCTCGCCCGGGGTGGGAAGGCGGCAGGCTCGGTCAGCCGCAGGACCAACTACGTGGTGGTGGGGGAGAACGCCGGCAGCAAGGCCGCCAAGGCGGAGGAGCTGGGGCTGCCCATCCTGGACGAGGCGGGCTTCGTGACGCTGCTGGAGCAGGGACCAGCCGGGCTCAGCGACGGTGACGGCGGGGCAGCAGCCGCGCCCTGATGGCGCGGTGCCGGGTGAGGATGCCACTGATCCCGTCGCGCCCGAACTCCCGCGGGGTGGTCTTCTCGCTCATGGCAGCAGTGTAGGTCTCATAGCAGCAGCGTAGGTTCTGGGGTGTGTTGAATCCCAGTGAGCTCCCGGTGCGGCTCTCCCGGAGACAGCCGAGCACCCCGCACCGAAGCCTGCTCGGGCACACCGGCCAGGTGATGGACCTCACGGTGGTCGAGATGCCACAGGTGGGGGAGCTGGTGGTGAGCGCAGGGGCCGACGGGGTCGCGGTGGTCTGGGAACCGGCTGCCGGGGAGCAGGTCGCGCGCCTGATCGGTCACGAGGGCGCAGTCCGGGCCGTGTGCTCCGTCCAGACCCGGGAGGACGCCCCGTTGCTGGTCACCGGTGGCGATGACGGGACCCTCAGGTTCTGGGAGCCGTGCTCGGGGCGACCGGTCGGGGAACCGATCCGCGGCGACTTCGAGGCGGTGAAGGAACTCCTCGCATGGCGCGACGGAGACCGGGTGCTGGTCCTCGTGCTCGCTCAGAGCGGGCAGGAGGAAGACGTGGTGTGCACCGTCGATCCTGCAACGAGGCAGTGGGTCGGGGCCCCGATCCAGGGCGCAGGCGAGCTCAGGCAGCTCAGTGTGTGCGAGGTTCACGGGCGGTCGGCGTTCGCGGCCCTGGCGGGTGACGAGGAGGTCACGATCCGCCTCTGGGACGCGGCCACGAGGAGGCCTGCCCGGGCACCGATCACCGGCCTGGGAGACTGCGCCGACACCATGACCGTGCTTCCCGGCCAGCCAGAGGGGGACCTGCTGGCCGTGATCCTTGATGAGCGCGTGGTCCTGGTGGACCCGGCAACTGGGGAATTCGTCGGTGACGTGCTCATGCATCCAGAGAACCAGACCTCGGCGCTGACCTGGTTCAGGACCGGCAGTGGGGAGCTGCGGCTGGTGAGTGTGATCTCCACGGTCAGTGACCTGTGGACCGCGAAGTTCCCCTCGGTCACGCTCTGGGACCCCCTCGCCGGGGAGAAGCTCGGAGGATTCCCGACCGGGTACCTGGGGCTGATCGAGTGCGCCGTGGTCCTCGACGGTGGGCTGCTGGCGGCGGGCTGTGAGGACAGCAGCGTGCGGCTGTGGCAGCTGGACGAGGCACTCGGCCATCGAACACCGGGGCTGACCGGTCGGGAGGGATCGGGTGCGCCGCTGCATCACGTGCCGGAGGGGCACGGCCCTGGTCTGCTGCTGACCACCCGCGACCTGCAGGGGCTCGCCGGGCAGGATTGGCTCGTGGACGACGAGTACGACCTGTGGGATGTGGCCTCGGGGGAACTCGTCGGCACCCTGCCAGGAGGGTTCACCGAGGCCGTGGTCCATCTCGGCCCCGAGGGGAGGGCGACGGTGCTCACTGTCAATGAGGCCGGTGAGATGGCCTGGTGGGAGCCGCGCGCCCTGACCCCGATCCGCTCGATGCCCACCGACGCCGAGGGGTACTGGTGGCTTCACCCCGAACCGGGCGGCCACCGCGTGGCCTGCCGGAGAGACAGGGCCGAGGTGGACGTGTGGGATCCGGCCACAGGGCGCATGGTGGCGACCATCGGCAATGCCGACCCCGAGTACGGCCGCAGGTTTCCCGACTGTGACCCGGAAGGCGCCGCCTGGGTGCGCACCGGGCAGGGGACGCAGCTGGTGGTGTGTCATGCGACGAACCTCACGCTCTGGGACCCCCGCACCGGTGAGCTGCGCGCTCATCGGCCGAAGGACGGGGTCGCGTTGACGGGGCTGCTGCTGCCTGGACCCGACTGGCTCGCCGTCGGCGATCACGAGGGTCAGCTCAGGGTGCTGGATGCCGAATCGCTGGAGGAGATCAGCACCCTGGCCACGGCCGAGGGCATCCGCGATGCCGAGGTAATGCCTGATGGTAGGCTCGCCACCGGCAGCGAGAGCGGCGGCATCGATCTGTGGCACCCCCGGACGGGGGAACACCTCGTCCACCACGACCTCGGGCTCAGGCTGCGCGGCCTCGCGACGCTGCCCGACGGTGCCCTGGCCGTCGGTGTGCTCGACGGCTGGATCATCACCGTAAGGCAACGTGGATCAAGGGAGTTCACCTCGGGTGGGCCTGGTCGTGCGGCCTCTGGGCAGCAAAGGGGATGCTGGAGCCCTCGAACCCCGTCTACTCTTGACCGTCATGGGTCGTGACGTCTCGGACTGGGTCTCCCAGGTCACCGACGAAACCATCAAGCAGCAGTGGGGAGTGCCCGCGTTGCTGCGCGGCCGTACCCACGCGGATGCGGGACACGTCCGCTCCAGCGAGTTCGACGAGCACGGTGAGCTGACGGCCAGGGTCGGGGCCTTGGGGAGCCGTACCTACACCACCCGGGTCCGCCACGACCAGTACGGACTGACCAGTACCTGCACCTGCCCCATCGGAACCAACTGCAAACACGCCGTCGCCGCCCTGCTCGTCGCCAAGAAGACCCGGGCCAGGAACGAGGGACGCGCCTGGGAGGCAGTGCTGGCGGCGATGCTGCCGCCCGCTCCAGCCGAGGGAACCACGACCGGGCTGGGCCTGGAGTTCTCCACCCGCACCGGTGAGGACGGGGCCGATGTCATCCAGCTCCGACCCCTGGGGCAGACCCCGAAGGGCTGGAGCCACAGCCGGGCCGCATGGTCGGACCTGCACGCGCCCTACCCCGAGGCAGGTTGGGAGCCCCGCCAGCTGGGCCTGATGCAACAGCTGATGCACCTGTCCCCCCATTCCCCGGGAACCGCGACGTGGCTGAGCCTGGGTGAGCTGGGGGCGCTCGCCTGGCCACTGCTGCGCCGCATCGAGTCAGCCGGGGTGGCGTTCCTGCCCGGAGAAGGACTGCGGGCCGTCGAACTCGACCCCGACCCCGGGAGGCTCTGGCTGGAGGCCACCACCCTCGATGACGGCTCCCTCCAGCTCACCGCCGACGGCTCGCTCGGCGCCTTCCCCGAGGGCGGAAGACGGTTCCTCATCGGAGCCCCCGCCCACGGCGTCGCAGAGCTGGCCCCCGGCGGCAGGCTGCGGCTGATGCAGCTGACCGAGACCCCACCCGAGGCGCTGCGCAGCTTCCTGGCCGCGCGCGCCGAGCTGGTGATCCCCGCCGACGACCTCCCGCGCTTCCACCTGATGTACCTGCCTGTTCTGGCCAGGGAGGGACTGCTTGCCGACCACGGCCCCCTCACCGCCGACCTGCCCGCCCCCGGACTGCTGCTGAAGCTGACCCACGAGCCCGGACCACGGCTGCTGCTGGAATGGGGGTTCCGCTACCGCAACGGCAGCTGCAGCGCGGACGTCCCTCTCCAGCCCGGCGGGGACGGCCCGCCTCGGGACCGGGGACAAGAACTCGCCCTGATGGCCCAGGCGGCCCGGCTGCTCACCCGGCCCGAACTGACCGACGAGGACGGTTCCCTGCTGCCACAGCTGGAGATGACAGGAGTGGCAGCGGCCCGGTTCGTCACCGAGGACGTGCCGAGGCTCCGTGAGGTGAAGGTGACCATCGAGTCCAGCGGGGAGCAGACCACCTTCCAACGTGCCAGCCAGGGCCCCGAGGTGATCCTCGCCGCCCAGGACACCTCGGAGCGTGACTGGTTCAACCTCAACATCGAGATTCGGGTGGCGGGGTACCGGGTGCCGCTGGCAGACCTGTTGCGGGCCCTGGCCAGTGGCGACGATGCGATGTTGCTGGCCGACGGCACCTGGTTCGACCTCGACGTGCCACAGCTGGCCCGACTGCGAACCCTGATCGAGGAGGCCAGGGAGCTGGCGGGCACAGATGATGAGGACGAGGTGAGGCTCAGCCCATACCAGCTGGGACTGATGGCGGAGTTCGAGGAGCTGGCCACCTGGCAGCGGCACTCGAAACGCTGGACTGCCCGGGTCCAGGGGCTCCTCGCGGTGGGGACCGGCGAGGCCGCCGTCGCCCCGCCCGCAGGGCTGCGGGCCGAGCTGCGCCCCTACCAACTCGACGGTCTGACATGGCTGCAGACTCTGTGGAACGCCGGGCTGGGCGGGGTGCTGGCCGACGACATGGGGCTCGGCAAGACCCTCCAGAGCATCGCGCTGTTCGAGCAGGCCCGTGGGCGAGGGGAGCTGGACGCCAGGCCGGTGCTCGTCGTCGCCCCCGCCAGTGTCGTCGGCACCTGGGCCGACGAGGCCGCCCGATTCGCGCCCGAGCTGAAGGTGGTCACCATCGCCGCGACCCGGACCCGGCGCGGCTCGACGCTGGCCGAGGAGATTCGCGGCGCGCACGTCGTGGTCACCTCCTACACCCTGCTGCGGCTGGAACAGGAGCAGTACCTGGCCGCGCCCTGGCGGGCCCTGGTGCTGGATGAGGCCCAGTTCGTCAAGAATCACCGTTCTCGCACCCACCAGGTGGTGGCCAGGATCAGTGCCTCCTTCACCCTGGTCATCACCGGCACCCCGCTGGAGAACTCGCTGGGCGACCTGTGGTCGATGTTCGCCCTGGCGGCTCCGGGCCTGTTCCCGCGACCCGCCAGCTTCGCCGAGCGCTACCGCAACCCCATCGAGAATGACGGCGACAGCGCGGCCCTGGCCAGGCTCCGCTCCCGCATCCGCCCCTTCATGCTGCGCCGTACCAAGGCCCAGGTGGTCCAGGAACTCCCGCCCAAGACCGAGCAGGTGGTGGGGCTGGAGTTGGCCCCGGCCCATCGTCGCATCTACGACCAGTACCTGACCCGGGAACGGGTCCGGGTGCTGGGGATGCTGGACGATGTGGGGCGCAACAAGGTGGCGATCTTCCAAGCACTCACCCGGCTGCGTCAGCTGGCCCTCGACCCGCGACTGGTGGACCCGAGCGCCCCGATCAAGGAGTCAGCCAAGATCACCGCCCTCATCGATCACATCCAAGAGCTCAGGGCAGAGGGACACCGGGCGTTGGTGTTCTCCTCCTTCACCGGGTTCCTCGGCCTGGTCCGCGACGCCCTCACCGAGAGGGACATCGGACACGTCCATCTCGACGGCCGCACCCGCAACCGCCAGGAACGGATCACGCAGTTCCGTGAGGGCACCGACCCGGTCTTCCTGATCTCGCTGAAGGCCGGTGGCTTCGGGCTGACCCTCACCGAGGCCGACTACGTGTTCGTGCTCGACCCGTGGTGGAACCCGGCCGCCGAGAACCAGGCCGTTGACCGCACCCACCGGATCGGGCAGTCCCGCAGCGTCAACGTCTACCGCCTCGTCGCCACCGACACCATCGAGGAGAAGGTCATGGCCCTGCAGGAACGCAAACGCAACCTGTTCGACGCGGTGGTGGACACCGACGAGTTCCGTTCCGGGACCATCACCGCCGAGGACATCCGGGACCTCATCGAATGACGATAACCTTGCGCAATGCCTGAGGGACATGTCATCCATCGCCTCGCCCACGTCCTCAACGAACGCCTGGCCGGGAAACGGGTCGCCGTCACCTCTCCGCAGGGACGTTTCGCGGCGGAGGCGGCCCGGCTGGACGGGCAGCCCCTGACCTCGGCCGAGGCCATCGGCAAGCACCTGCTGATCGAGTTCGACGTCGCCGAGCCACGCTTCATCCACATCCACCTCGGGTTGATCGGGAAGCTGCGCATCCACCCCCTGGCGCCCCCGGTCGGTGAGGTGCGGCTGCGGATCAGCGACGGCGACCTCGCAGCCGACCTGCACGGGCCACAGTGGTGCCGGATGCTGACCGCGACCCAGCGGGCCGAGGTCCATGCCGCCAGCGGCCCCGATCCACTGCGCCCCGACGACGACCCGCTGACGGTGCTGGCACGCATCCAGCGGTCGAGGCGCTCCATCGCCGCCCTGCTCATGGACCAGAAGATCGCAGCCGGGGTGGGCAACATCTTCCGCGCCGAGGTGCTGTTCCGTCATTGCCTGCCTCCGATGACACCGGGGAATCAGATCGACGAGGAGACCTGGCTGGCGCTGTGGCAGGACCTGAAGCACCTCATGGCCGTCGCCGTCGAACGCGGCCGCATCGACACCGTTGCCGACGAACACTCGCCCGAGGCTCAGCAACGTCCACCCCGCGAGGACCCCCACGGCGGGGAGGTCTATGTCTACCGCCGCGCCGGTCAACCCTGCCTCAGGTGCGCCACACCCGTCAGCACGACCGACCTGGAGGGGCGCTCCCTGTACTGGTGCGACAACTGCCAGCGCGGTGGCTGAGCTACGGCTAGGCTTTCCCTCATGGATCTGAGCCAGTACGAGGCATACCTGTTCGACCTCGACGGGGTCATCACCCCCACCGCAGAAGTGCACATGCGTGCCTGGGCCGAGATGTTCAACGAATTCCTCACCGGTTTTGGTGACCAGCCGCCCTACACCGACGAGGACTACTTCGCCCACGTTGACGGCAAACCCCGCTACGACGGGGTGCGCGACTTCCTGGCCTCGCGGGGGATCACGCTGGAGGAGGGCAGCCCCGACGACGACGGGGGCCAGCAGACCATCTGTGGGCTCGGGAACCGCAAGAACGAGGCCTTCAACGAGATCATCGCCCGTGATGGCGTCGCCCCCTATCCGGGCTCCAAGGCCCTGATCGAGGAGTTGGCGCGGCAGGGCACGCGCCTGGCGGTGGTCTCCTCCTCCAAGAACGCCGTGCCGGTGCTGCGCGCGGCTGGCCTGGATCGGTTCTTCCCCGTCGTGGTGGACGGCAAGGTGGCGCTGGCCCACGGCTTGAAGGGCAAACCCGCCCCCGACACCTTCCGCTACGCCGCCGACCTGCTCGGCGTGGCCCACGACCGAGCTGTCGTCATCGAGGACGCCCTGTCCGGGGTGGCTGCCGGAGCCGCGGGGGGCTTCGGCCTCGTCGTCGCCGTGGACCGTGGGGTCGGCACCCAACCTCTGATCGACGCGGGCGCGGAACTTGTCGTCGACGACCTCGAAAGGCTGATGGACTGATGCGCTGGATCGCCTCCGACCCCCTCAATCGGTCCCGCTTCCCCGTCGAGCCGTGGCGGTTCGTGGAGCTGGAGCCGAGCCTCGACGACCTCGGGGTCACCGAGACCCTGTTCGCGGTGGGCAACGGCTACCTCGGGATGCGCGGCAACCCGGAGGAGGGGCGCAAGTCCTACGCCCACGGCACCTTCATCAACGGTTTCCACGAGACCTGGCCCATCAAGCACGCCGAGGAGGCCTTCGGGTTTGCCCGCACCGGCCAGACCATCGTCAACGTGCCGGACGCCAAGCTCATCAAGATCTATGTCGATGACGAACCGCTCACCCTCGGCATCTCGGATCTCGACTCCTACGAGCGGGCCATCGACTTCCGTACCGGCTGCCTCACCCGAGACATCGTGTGGCGCACTCCGGCGGGCAAACGGGTCCAGCTGCGGTCACGCCGCATGGTCAGCTTCACCGACCGTCACCTGGCGCTGTTCGAGATCGAGTTGACGATGCTGGAGGGCGACGCCCCGGTGGTGCTGTCCTCCCAGCTGGTGAACCGGCAGGACGGCTTCGACGACTACCGCAGGGCCGAGGACGAGGGCTTCGATCCGCGCCGGGCCGGGAAGTTCAACGGGCGGGTCCTCCAGCCCAGGCAGCAGTGGGAGGAGGAGCAGCGGATCGCGCTCGGCTACGAGACCACCGAGTCCGGGATGACCCTGTGCGTGGCCGCCGACCATCAGCTCGACACCTCCAACCCGTTCGAGGTCTACTCGCGCGTGGAGGAGGACCAGGCCAAGCAGGTCTACCGGATCGACGCGCGCGCCGGGGTGCCGGTGGTGATCCGCAAGGCCGTGGCCTACCACACCTCCCGTGGGGTGCCTGTCATCGAGCTCTACGACCGCTGCCGCCGCACCCTCGACCGGGTGCGCGACAAGGGGTTCGAGTTCTTCTTCGAGGCACAGCGGGCCTGGCTGGACGAGTTCTGGATGGACTCCGACGTGGAGATCGGCGGTCAACCCGCCATCCAGCAGGCCGTCCGCTGGTGTCTGTTCCAGCTGGCCCAGGCCGCCGCGCGCTCCGACCAGCTGGGGGTGCCCGCCAAGGGGGTCACCGGCTCCGGCTACGAGGGGCACTACTTCTGGGACACCGAAATCTACCTGGTGCCCTTCCTCATCTACACCGCGCCACGGATCGCTCGAAACACGCTGCGCTACCGAGTCAACCTGCTGCCGAAGGCGCGCGAGCGGGCCAGGGTGCTGGGCCAGGACGGGGCACTGTTCCCGTGGCGCACCATCAACGGTGAGGAAGCCTCCGCCTACTACGCCGCCGGGACCGCCCAGTACCACATCGACGCCGACATCGCGCACGCCTTCGCCAAGTACAGCGATGTCACCGGCGACATCGACTTCATGTACCGCGACGGCGCTGCGGTGATGGTGGAGACCGCCAGGCTGTGGGCCGATCTCGGGTTCTGGCGCACCGAGGCTGATGGCAGCGAACGCTTCCACATCCATGGCGTGACCGGGCCGGACGAGTACACCGCGGTGGTGAACAACAACATGTTCACCAACGTGATGGCGCGCGCGAACCTGCGCCGCACCGTCGCCCTGTTGCAGGAGATGGAGGTCGAGGACCCGCGCGCTCACGACCGGGTGGTCACGGGCCTGGGGGTCACCCGCCAGGAGATCGATGAGTGGCAGCGCTGCGCCGACGGCATGGTGATCCCCTTCGACGAGACCTTCGGCATCCACCCGCAGGACGAGAAGTTCCTGACCAGCGAGCTGTGGGACCTGGAGAACACGCCGGCGGACAAGTTCCCGCTGTTGCTGAACTTCCATCCCCTGGTCATCTACCGCTACCAGGTGCTCAAGCAGGCCGACGTGGTGCTGGCGCTGTTCCTGCAGGGCGACCAGTTCACCCGGGAGGAGAAGCGGGCCGACTTCGAGTACTACGACCCGATCACCACCGGGGATTCCACCCTGTCCGGGGTGGTGCAGTCCGTCATCGCCGCCGAGGTGGGCTACCAGGACATGGCGATGCAGTACTTCCTCACCGGGCTGTACGTCGATCTGGCCGACATCCACGCCAATGCCCGCGACGGGGTGCACATCGCCTCGACCGGCGGGGTGTGGAACGCCCTGATCTTCGGGTTCGCCGGGATGCGTGACTATCACGGCCGGATCAGCTTCGACCCCAGGCTGCCGGAGGACTGGACGGAGATGCGTTTCCCGCTGCAGATCCGTGAATCCCGGGTCCGGGTGTTGTTGGAGCGTGACTCCATCACCTTCGACGTGGAGACCGGCGACGGTGTGGAGGTCGAGGTGCGTGGTGAGCTGTTCCACGTCCTGCCGGAGCACCAGGTCCGGGTCCCCCTCCATGGGCAGGGTGAACGGTTGCCGTCGTTGACCGGTCGCAACCCCGTCACCGGGGGACGGCGCGCCGACGGCTCCGTCGTCACCGCGATCGTGCCCGAAGCCCCGGAGAGCCCGGAGATCGACCTCATCGGCACCGAGTGAGAGCGCCGTCGCTGCAGCTGCCCGAGGGGACGCTCCGGGTGCCGGGCAGCGACCCCGAGGAGTTCCGGCTGGGAGCGCTCAGGATCGAGGTGCGCCGTCACCTCGGCAGCATCGACGTGGTGCTCCACAACACGGGGGAGCAGGAGTGCGAATTCCCGGGGCTGCTGCTCATCTGGGAGGCCAGCTGCCCCGTCGCCTGGCTGGGCGGCGGCACCGCGATGGTGGCGGCTGCGGACGGGGCCTCGACATGGCGGATGCTGAGCGGTTGGTGTCAGGAGGCCAGGGAACCGGGTGATGGCCCCGTCGCCCGGCTCTTCGGGGATTCCGTCCGACTGGCCCCGGGGCAGCGGGTGTGGTCCAGGTGGCGTCGGGAGGAGAGCGTCGATGGCTTCCCGCTTCCCGGGTGGGTGCCGCAGCACCGTCACCTGCCTGAGGGCGTTGCACTGGAGTTCACCGACCTCGATGTCGCCCTGTCAGGCCAGGGGCTGGAGTTCGAGACCACCGGGACCGGGACCCTGATCCACGGCACCCCTGGGATCCACCGGCTCACCGTCCACGGCCCCACGGGGGACACCGAGCTGGAGGTGGGCTGGTACCGTCCGCTGCCCGATCTGGTGGCTGCCGCGCTGGCCGGGGGAGAGACCGGGGCCGGGGTTCGGGCCTGGCTGCTGAGCTGGGCCGTCACCCAGTCGTCGGCTGAGCTTGATGAGCGGCTGCTCGACCGGCTGGACACGGCACTTGCGGCCGCGCTGGAGCGTCCCTGCCTCTTCGGGGTGCTCGCGGGGCTTCGGGCGGCAGCCACCACGGAGCTTCCCGTGCGTCAGGAGGCGATCCAGGCAGCCAGGGCCCTGCTCGCCAGCGAGCAGGAAACGGAGGAGGGGGCCTTCGTGCTGGTGGCGGCCCTGCTCAGTGGCCACCCGGAGCTGGCCCGGGGCTTCCCGCCGCCGACGGTCACGGCCACCCGGCAGGAGCTGCTGGGACTGCTGGAGTACGGGCTTCCCAGCTCCGTCGCGCCCGGCTACACGGCCAGGGATGTGGCGCGTGCCCAGTTGTGGTTGATGTCGCACCCGGAGACGGCCCAGCACCTCGCCGTGGCGGAGGTCACCGCCGCTGCCCGGGCACGACTGACGTGCGTGGCATCACAGGATGTGGACCCGGTGCAGGTCGCGTGGCTGCTGCTGGGTGAGGTCCTCTGAATTCCCCGGTAGGTTTGGGTGGTCGGCCCGTTGTCGAACAGTCAGGAAGAACATGTCCCATGAGATGCACGAGGGAACCGAGGGCACACTGCGTGCCTCGCTCGGTGCCACGGCGGTGCTCATGCTGGCCACCGTCGCCTTCATCATGGTGGTGACCGGTGCCTACCTGAACTACCTGCAGCCGTGGTTCGGGCCCTACCTGCTGGCCGCCAGCATCGCGGCCGGGGTGCTGGCACTGTGGAGCCTGCTGGAGCTGGCGGAACGCGCGCAACGGGTACATCGCGCCGAGGGCCACTCGCACGGTGTGCCACGGGTGGCGGCCCTGCTGCTGGCACCGGTGGTGCTGTTCGCCCTGGCCGCGCCGTCCTCGCTCGGGGCCGAGGCGGTCGGCGAGGTCCAACCCCAGCAGCGCACCACGGACACGGCGATGGAGGTCGTCGAGTTCCCGCCGCTGCCCCTGGACGAGGTGAGTGAGCTGAGTCTGCAGGAGTTCTCGGACCGCTACGTCTTCGGCGACCCGGCGCTGCTGGACGGCAGGCCGGTCAGGTTGCTCGGCTTCGCAGGCCGCCCCAGCCGCCTGCCCGAGGGGCAGTGGACGGTCAACCGGTTCCGCATCTTCTGCTGTGTTGCGGATTCCACCCTGTTCTCGACGGTGGTCACCGGGGCTGAGATGCCCGAGGGGGAGGACGTGTGGGTCGAGGTCGAGGGGGTGCTCGACATGGCTGCCAGCGATCAGCTCCCCGTCCTGGTCGTCACCACCGTGGAGGTCGTGGCCAAGCCTGAGGAGCCCTACCTGTGAGTGCCGTGTTCCGACGTGTCTGGCTCGCCCCCTTCCTGGGGGTGGTGGTGCTCGTGGTGGCGCTGCAGTACGTGGACCGGGTGGGCCCGGTGTTGAGCCTGCCGGGAGCCCTGGGGCCGTGGAGCACCCTGTTCATCGGCATCGTGGTGCAGGCCCTGCCCTTCCTGGTGCTCGGGGTGCTGGTCTCCGGGGCCATCGCGGCCTTCCTGCCGAAGGACCTCCTGGCCCGGTTCACCCCACGCTCCCCGCTGCTGGCGGTGCCGACCGCCGGGGTGGCGGGGATGGTGCTGCCCGGCTGTGAGTGCGCCTCCGTGCCCGTGTCGCAGTCGCTGATGCGGCGAGGGCTGCCCCAGGCGGCGGCCCTGGCCTTCCTGCTGGCGGCCCCGGCGGTCAACCCCATCGTGCTGGTGGCCACCGCCGTCGCCTTCCCCGGAAATCCGCTCATGGTGTGGGCCAGGCTCATCGCCTCGCTGCTGGCGGTGGTCACGGCCTGCTGGCTGTGGATCGCACTCGGGAAACAGGAATGGATGAAACCACAGGAGGGCCACGGCCACGAGGGGACGGCCAGGGCGACGGTGTTCCGCGAGACCGCGATGCATGATCTGCAACAGGCCGGGGGATTCCTGGTGCTCGGCGCGGCGGTCGCGGCGGCGTTCAAGGTGTTCGTCCCGGTCGGGGTGCTCAGCTTCCTCAGCGACAACCCCTGGGTCGCGGTGCTGGCGATGGCGCTGCTGGCCATCGTGTTGTCGTTGTGCTCCGAGGCCGACGCCTTCGTCGTCTCGTCGTTCTCCTCGATCTCCCCGACGGCGCAGTTGGCCTTCCTCGTCGTGGGGCCGATGGTGGACATCAAGCTGTTCGCGATGCAGTCCGGGGCCTTCGGGGTGAGGTTCGCCACGCGGTTCATGCCGTTGACGCTGCTGTGCTGCATCATCTCGGCGGTCATGGTGGGAAGGCTGATGTTCGGGCAGTTCTGAGAGCGCTCGGGAATAACTTCGACCATGCGAGGGTTGGGAGTGGTGAGGTCACGTCATCGGGGCATGGCCCGCACCTGCCGAGGAGTTCAGATGGGAACCCACACCGCCACTGCCGTCGCTGCCCGTGATGCCGCTTTCGCCGCCATGACCAAGGGGTTCCGGCTGGTGGACCTGACCGAGGTGCTGGGGCCGGACAGCGTGATGTGGCCCGGGGCCCCGGCCTGGAGTGTGGAGGACGTGGTCACCTTCGATGGCGGCGGCTACCACGCCCGGATGGTGCACACCTTCGAGCACTCCGGCACCCACCTGGATGCGCCCGGCCACCTGATCCCCGGGGCCGAGGACGTGGCCAGCCTGCCCATCGACGACCTGGTGGTCCCCGTCGTGGTGATCGACATCACGCACAAGGCGGCGCAGGACTCCAACGCCACGATCAGTCGCGAGGACGTCGAGGCCTTCGAGGCCGCCCACGGGCCGATCCCGGCGGGATCGGCGGTGCTGATGAACTCCGGTTGGGCCGCGCGCAACCACGACGTGGTGCTGTACTCGGGCACCAGCACCACCACCGATCTGAAATTTCCCGGCTTCGGGCTGGACGGCGCGGCCGCGCTGGTGGAGCGGGGCGTGATCGGGATCGGGGTGGACACCCTCGGCATCGATCCCGGCAGTGAGCCGACGCTGCCGGTGCACCGGGAAATCACCCACCCGGCGGGGCTGTGGCACCTGGAGAACCTCGTCAACGTCGATCAGCTGCCGCCGACCGGCGCGGTGCTCGCCGTCGGGGTGCCGCGGATCCACGGCGGCACCGGCTTCCCCTGCCGGGTCTTCGCCTTCGTCCCGAAGAACTGAAGGGGACGCGCAGTCGTGGCTGAGCCGTTCGACACAATCTCCCTCGACGAGGTGATCGTCAATACCGAGCCCCAGACCTTGGTGAAATTGTCCGGACCGGTGGCCGAACTGAACATCGTCTTGAGTGAAGAGGAGATCGAGGCCGTCCGGGAACTGGCGAGCAGAGTTGAGGGAACAGTCACAGCAGGCAGCAGTGCGGGGTCACGAACCCACTGGGTCCTGGCCGAGGAGGGATGTCACATCCTGATCGGTGAGGACCAGTGGACCTGGGACATCGGTTTCCTGTGTTCGCTGGACCTGCTGGTCTCACTCAAGGAGCAGCTGGCCCAGCCGTCGTGACCTGGGCGATGGTGGCCTTCACCCGGGGCGCGGGGAGGTGCCGCTCGCGGCAGGCCGCAGTCAGTGCCTCCACCAGGGCCTGGGTCACGTCCTTGGCGTTGTGCCCCGCTGCGACGGCACAGGACACCTCGATGCTGCATGAGTCGTCGCTGAGCTGGACCTTGATGGTGGAGGCCCCGGACCCCAGGCCGAGCATCTTGGCCCCCTCAGCCAGGACGGCACCGACGGTGGAGCCCGCCAGGTAGAGCTGGCGCACCCCCGCGACTCCCCGGGCGACGACCTCCAGCTCTGCCGCCACGCTGGCTGCCTCGCTCATGCAGACCCCTCCCTCGACCTCGAATCCGCGATGTCACTCGGTGCGGACATCCGTCACCACGATATCGACAGCCGTCACGTGCAGGTCGGTGTGCGTGCCGACATCGGCCAGCACCCGGGTGCGCAGCTGTTCCGCCAGCTCGGGGATGGAATGCCGAAGTGGCACGCAGGCCTCGATCACGACGGTGACCGGGGCCCCCAGGGTCTCCACGTCCCCGACGAGACGGCACCGTCCGATCACCATCCCCTCGATGCTCTCCTCCGCCTGACGCACCAGGCTGCGCACCGCCCCCTCGGTGATACCCAGATCGTGGGGACTGGGGGAGTCGTAGGGGATGCGCCTCCCGGCGCGGGCATCGAGGGTGATACCGCTGATGATCCACTCCACCCAGGAGTCATCGGCGGCCTCATGGGCCTCATCCTCCCGGATCATGTCCGCGGTCAGCCGGTGCAGGCGCTCCAGCGACTCCAGTGCGAGCTGGCAGCCGGGGGACTGCTCGATGGATTCGACCCGGGGGAATCGGCCGGAGTCGAGGTAGGCCTCCAGTTCCTCCAGGGTGTGACCGTCAAGGTGTTCGGTCGCGACGGGCTTCGTCGCGCCATGTCGGTTCGTCATTGCCACGCCTCCATCCGCGCGATGATGTTCTTCCGGGCGCGGGCCAGTAGTCCTCGGACCGTGGATTCGGGGAGCTCCAGTGCTTCAGCGATCTCCCGATAGCTCATGTGCTCCGCTTCGCGGAGAATCCAGCACCGTCGCTGGGCCTCGGGAAGCTGGGTGAGTGCAGCGCGCAACGCTGCCACCGTCGCCTTGGCCTGGGTCACCTGGGGCGGGGAGGACGACTCCGCGGCGGCGAGTTCCGCCTCATCGGCATCGTCGCTGTGGCGCTGGGCACGCACCCGGTCGATGGCGCGGTGAGTGGTGATACGCATCAGCCATGCCTTGACCCTGCGGGGGTCGTCGAGCTGGTCGAGCTTGTCCCATGCGGTGATGAACGCATCCTGAACCACATCGTCCACTTCCGAGGAGGAGCCGAGGATGCGCCTGGCTGCGGCGCGCATCATGGGGCCGTAGCGGCGTACCAGGATGCCGAAGGCCGTGACATCGCCGTCGGCGGCACGTCCAGCGATGATCCTGTCATCTGCCGTCGCCAGCAGGAGATCATGCGGGCTGCGACCCTCAGGGAGAGGATCGCAGCCCGTCGCATGTGTTTCGTCGGTCAAGTCACGCCTTGCGTCCAACGAAGTAGCCGTAGATCGCGAGCACGATCAGCGATCCACCGATGGCGAGCACCCAGCTCGACAGCGAGAAGAACTCATCGATCTTCGCGTTGAACAGGAGGCTGCCGAGCCATCCGCCGACCATGGCGCCAACGACGCCGAGGATCAGGGTCGCGAACCAGCCACCGCCCTGCTCGCCCGGCATGATCAGCTTCGCGATGGCCCCGGCGATCAGGCCGAGCAGCAAGAAGCCCAAGAATCCCATGAGGATCAACCTTTCGTGTCGTGCCACCTTGAAGGAGGTGGCGGCGTTCACGGATGAGACGTCGGAAGGAGTGGATTCGTCACGCCTTGGTCAAAAATTTTTTCGCCGCGGCCCGGAATCACTGCTCCTCTTCGGGTTCCGGGGCGTCGTCGTCGGGGGTGTGGACGTCGGAGACGGTGACGTTGACCTGCATCACCTGCTTGCCGACGATGTCCCGAATGGCCTCGGTGATCCGGGTGCGCACCCCATCGGTGACCTCCGGCAGGGGAACGGGGTATTCGGCGACGAGGGTGACATCCACACTCACCTGATCCTCGTCAACGGTGATCCTGATGCCCTGGGTCTGATCCTCCGTGCCGGTCACGGCCTCGCGGATCGCGCCCAGGGCCCGGGCCACTCCGCCGCCCAGGGTGTGGACGCCGTGGGTTTCCCTGGCGGCGAGCGCGGCCACCTTGGCGATGACGCCGTCCTCAATGGTGGTCGTGCCGCGCTGGTCGGTGGGGTGCTGCGTGGACATCGGGTCTCCTTGCGTCGTCTCGGCTCCGAGGGTGGGGCCTTGTTGGTGGGACGTCTCCTGGGGAGACTTTGTCACACGCCGGGAGTCCGCCGGGGAAGGTGAGGAGTTAGGGTTACCTGTGTTGGACCGTCCTCGTACGTGCAAGGAGCACCAATGACCTATGTCAACATCACAGCCCTGACCTTTCCGGCCGGAGCGGAGGAGGAGATCGAGCGTCGCTTCGCCGCCCGCAAGCGCTCGGTGGATCAGTCTCCCGGCTTCCAGTCCTTCGAGCTGCTGCGTCCGGTGGTGGGGGAGAGTCGCTACTTCGTGGTCACCCGGTGGGAGTCCGAGGATGCCTACCGGCAGTGGGCTGACAACCGGGTGGCGGGCTCCCACGCCGAGGACGAGCGCCGCGGCATGAGCATCGAGGTGCTGGGTTTCCAGGTGGTCCAGCACGACGAGTGACCGGGCAAGCCGCAAAATTTAATCAATAACTAGTTGCGTATTTAGGTGAGGCTGACCTAGGTTGGGCTTCGGTGTGTCGAGGCACTCGGCGCGCCGAAGCCCAACCCATCACAGGCAGGAGCCAGAAGTGAAGCGCAGGATATTTCTCGGAGCGGCCGGAGCGTTCGGTCTCAGTGCACTCGCTGCATGTGGTGGGGGTGGTGCCCAGCAGGCTCCCGCCACCTCAGGTTCGCCCAGTGCCTCCGATGCCGCAGGTGCCCTGACGTTCACCGATGTCGCCGGGCGCACCGTCACCCTCGACCAAGCGCCTTCCCGCGTGGTGCTGGGAGAGTCCAGGCATGCCTACTCGTTGCTCTTCCTGCAGCGCGACAACCTGCTGGACAAGGTGGTGGCCTGGGGGTCGGACATGCAGAAGGCCGCCCCGGACGTCTACCAGCGGCTCGAGAAGGTCAAGCCTGAAGCCGCTGACCTGCCGGTGATCGGCAGTGCCGCGAAGGGGGACCTCAGCGTCGAGACGCTGCTGGAGCACAAGGCCGATCTGTTCCTGATGACGCTGGACCAGTACGAGGCCGCACAGCAGGAGGGATTCGACGCCAAGCTGGAGGCTGCGAAGATCCCGTTCGCGGTGACCGACTTCAGGCGCAAGCCGGTGGACAACACCCACGCCAGCGTCGAATTGCTGGGAAAGGTCTTCGGCGTCTCGGACAGGGCCGCAGAGTTCTTGGCCCATTACGACTCGTTGGTCAAGCCCGTCATCACGGCCGCCCAGCAGAGGGCGGAAGCGGAGCGTCCACTGACCTATGTCTGGCGTTCGGCCGGAATCTCGGAACCCGGGCGCACCTTCGGGGACAGCAACTTCGGGCAGATCGTCGCCGCCAGCGGCGGGGTGAACCTGGGGACCACGTTGCTGCCCGGGCATGAGGGAACCATCACCACCGAGCAGCTGATCGCTTCCCAGCCGAAGCTCATCATCGCCACCGGCGGCGACTGGGAGCAGCAGCAGCGCAGCGAGAAGGCCACCACCAGCTACGTCAAGCTGGGATACAACGCCACCTCGGAGCAGGTCAACGAGAGCCTTGCCCAACTCGTCAACGAGACCGGCTACAGCGAACTCACGGCGTTCACGGACAAGCAGATCTTCGGTATCTACCACCAGTTCTACGACGCCCCCTTCAACTTCCTCGCCTACCTGGCCTTCGCGCAGTGGCAGGGCCTGGAGGTCGCGGGAGCGCCGAGTGTTGACGAGGCCTGGCGGGACTTCCACACCAAGTTCATGCCTTTCGAGGCGGAGGGCGTCTTCGCCGCCAAGCTGTCATGACCGAAACCACTGGTGTTGAGGAGCTGAAGCGCTACCACCAGATCAAACAGCGACGCCTGGCCATCCTCGCAGGGCTGGTGATGGCCCTCGTGGCGATGTACGTCATCGCCATGTTGGTGGGGCCGCTGGACGTGGACATCGCCAGCATTCTGCGAGTCCACCTCGGGTTGGAGGGGGACGCTCAGGTGCGTACCATCGTGCTCGATCTGAGAACCCCTCCAGCCCTGATGGCGGTGCTCGTGGGGGCGGCGCTCGGGCTGGCCGGGGCCCAGATGCAGACCATTTTGGACAACCCCTTGGCCGAGCCCTTCACGCTCGGTGTGTCAGCTGCGGCCGGGTGCGGTGCAGCTGTTGTGATCGCCACCGGCATCAGCCTCCCCTTCGTGGGGGCGGCCTCGGTTCCGGTGGGAGCTGCTGTCTTCGCGGTGGTGGCCAGCCTGCTGATCGTCGGGGTTTCGCGGGCACGCCGTTCCGGCCGGGAGACCATCATCCTGCTGGGCATCGCCTTGGTCTTCGGGTTCCAGGCCGTGCTCATGCTGCTGCAGTACGGTGCTTCGACGGAGGCGCTGCAGCGAATGGTGTTCTGGACTCTCGGGTCGCTGATGCGGGCCAACTGGATCTCGATCCTGACGGTGCTGGGAGTGCTGCTGGTCATCACGCCGTTGTTCGTCTTCCATCAGGCCAAGCTGACCACGCTCTCACTCGGAGAGGCGAGGGCGCGGGCGATGGGGGTCAACGTGGACAACGTGCGGATGTGGACCCTGCTCGGTGCGTCGATGTTGGCTGCAGTCTCGGTGAGTGCGGTCGGGATCATCGGGTTCATCGGATTGGTCGGTCCCCACGTGGCCAGGATGCTGGTGGGTGAGGATCAGCGGCTGTTCGTTCCGACGGCGATGGCCTGTGGCGCGTTGGTGCTGTGCACAGCCCATGCGGTTGCCCAGATCCTGGTTCCAGGCGTGGTCCTGCCGGTCGGTATTCTCACAGCCCTGGTCGGGGTTCCGGTCTTCGTCGTCATCATCATGAGTCGTCGGCGTACCACGTCGGCCCTGGCCGGGTGAGGAGGGGATCGTGCTGGAGTTGGAAGCCCTGGGCGTGCGATACGGCAGACATGTGGTGATCGAGGGTCTCGACCTGAGGGTCGAGCCGGGACGTGTCGTGGGGCTGCTCGGTCCCAACGGCTGTGGCAAGTCCTCATTGATCCGTTCGGTGGCCGGCGCCCAGCAGCATGGAGGCCGGGTCTCCTACAGAGGGCATCGGGGGAGACAGCTTCGGGAGCTCGTCGGCTACATGCCTCAGGAAATCCCCGGACACGTGGTGCTGACCGCACTCGAGTCGGTGCTGGTGGCGGCACGTCGTGGTGGGTCGGCCTGGCGTGTGCGTCGTCGCGAGGAGGAGCAGGCATATCGGGCGCTGGACTCCTTGGGGGTGGGGAAGCTGGCCAACACCTACCTCGGGGAGTGCTCAGGCGGGCAACGGCAGCTGATCTCCCTGGCCCAGACCTTGGTGGGAGGGCCGGAGCTGGTGCTGCTCGACGAACCCACGAGCGCCCTGGACCTGAAACACCAGGTTCAGGTGCTGAATCGAGTGCGTGAACATGTGGCCGAGTCCGGTCAGCGAACTGCTCTGGTGGCGTTGCACGACATCAACTTGGCCGTTCGCTTCTGCGATGAACTGCTCCTGATGCTCGAAGGTCAGGTGGTGGCGCAGGGAACCCCTGAACAGGTCTGCACGGGTGAACACCTCAGTCGGGTCTATGACACCGAGGTGGCGGTGAGCGTCGGGGATGACGGGGTTCGGCATGTGATGGCGGTCGGCTGACCCCGCGTTGCCCCTGGAGCCGGTGACGCTACGGTGGGGGCATGGGTAGAGCGAGCAACAGGACTCAGCTGCTGGAGGCCGCCATCGCGGTGGCGGAGCGGGATGGGCTGCCAGCGGTGACCCTGGACTCGGTTGCGGCCGAGGCCGGGCTCACCAAGGGCGGGCTGCTCTACCACTTCCCGAACCGCCGTGCCCTGCTCGTCGGGGTCCACGACCACCTGGCCGCGGTGTGGGAGGCCGACATGCTGGCCGAGCTCGGTGCGGAGCCGGAGGCCGCCGACCCGAAGGACCGGTTGCGGGCCTACATCCGGGTCTCCTCCCGGGCGATGAACAAGGCTGAGCTGGTCTACCTGGCCGATGCAGGGGACGACCCGGAGTTGACCGATGAGTGGAAGCGGGTCTCCGACCGTTGGATCGGCCCCATCGAGGAGACGGCGACGACCCATCCGGAGGTGGCGTTGGCCTGCCTGGCCGCCGACGGGCTGTGGGTTCACGACGCCCTGTCGGGGAGACACCTGCCGCAGCAGGTGCGTGACCATCTCGTGGAGCAGATTCTCGCCCTGCTGGATCAGTGATCGTTGCTCTCGTAGAGGCTGGCCCGGGACCCCATCGGGTAGCGACGCAGCGCCACGGTGGTGACCACCGTCGCGATGGCCAGCACGATGGTGATGACCAGCAGTACCGTGAAATGGGCGCTGGTGAAAGCTGTGGCGGCGGCGTCGATGATTGCCGGGTCACCAGTGGCCTTGGCCTCGACGATGCTCCTCCCGGCAGCGGCGGGGGCGCCCTCGGGAAGCTGGATGCGGGCGGAGTGGAGCAGGCTCAGCAGGCTGCCGAGGACCGCGACGGCGATCAGCCCGCCGAACTCGTAGGACACCTCCTCCACGGCTGAGGCCATTCCTGCGCGTGACGGCGGGGCGTTGCCCACGATGGCGGTGGAGGCCACCGACATGGCGGCACCGCACCCGGCCCCGGCGATGATGAGCCCGGCCACCAGGAGCCACAGTGAGGACTGGGCCCCAGCCAGGGCGCACACCATGCCGAGGGTGGCGATGCCGAACCCGCCGCCGATGATCAGGCGTAGCCCCAGCGTGTGGAGCAGAACCCCGCCGAGCAGGCTGGTGGGGAGCGACCCGAGGGCCACCGCCGTCACCACGAGGCCGGCCTGGAGGGGGCTGTATCCCTCGACCAACTGGAACCGCTGGGTGGTGGACATCTCCACCCCTGCCACGCCGAACATCGCGAGTGCGGCGGCGAGCACGCCGGTGCTGAAGGCGGGGTTGCGGAACACGGCGAAGTCCAGCAGTGGCTCGGCGAGCCGGTGCTGTCTCCTCACGAACAGGTGTCCGCCCACGACGGCCAGTGCCAGGCTGGGCAGGACGATCTCCCACCGGGGCGGGAAGTGGGCGGTTTCCTTGATGGCCAGGACGGCACCGGTGAGGCTGGCCAGCGCCAGCAGTGAGGAGAGCCAGTCCCAATGCTTGGAGGGGTCGACGGGGCTGGAGGCCGCGACCAGCGGGGTGGCCGCCAGGGCGAGGATCACCACGGGAACGTTGATGAGGAACACCGATCCCCACCAGAAGTGCTCCAGCAGCAGACCGCCCATGATCGGGCCGCCTGCCATGCCGATGATCGCGACGCTGCCCCACACCGCGATGGCGAGGTTGCGTTCGCGCACGTCGTCAAAACTCACCCGGATCAACGCGAGGGTGGCGGGCATCATGCTGGCGGCGCCCACGGCCAGCAGGGCGCGTGCGGCGATGAGGGAGAGTGAGGTGGTGGAGAAAGCGGCCCAGAGGGAGGCGGCGCCGAAAATCACCAGGCCGATCAGGAAGAGGCGACGGTGCCCGAACCTGTCTCCCAGGGTGCCGGAGCCGAGGAGCAGTCCGGCCATGACCAGCGGGTAGGCGTTGATGATCCACAGTGCCTCCGACGTGGAGGCTCCCAGTTCGGCGGTCAGGGTGGGCAGGGCCGTGTAGAGGATGGAGTTGTCCATGGCGATCATCAACAGGCCGAAGCTGACGGTGCCCAGCAGCATCCAGCGCCGAAGCGGGGTGTTGTGTCGGATCATGCCGCTACTGTACCAACAAGTTTAGTTTGCTTTTCGGGCGTGGTGCTGGGGCAGGATGGAGGGGTGAGGGAAACCCGGATGGCTCTGAGCGCTGAGGATGTGGCCTCCCAACTGCGATGCCCACGCGGAGATGCGGGAAGAATGCTGGGTCGGACGATGAATCTACGGAACCTGCCGATGATCGTGGGGGCGTTGACGCAACTGGCCATCCGCGACGGCGAACGGGTGCTGGAGGTTGGCTGTGGCGATGGCGGCCTGCTCGGCCTTGTGCTGTCCCTGGCGAAGGACGTCCGCTACACGGGGGCGGAGCTTTCCGCCGACATGGTGACCGCAGCGAGGGAATTCAATGCTGCGTTCCTGGAGGCCGGGCTGGCTGACTACGTGCTGGTGGGATCAAGGCGGCTGCCCTTCGCCGATGCTGCTTTCGACTGCGTCCTCAGCGTCAACACGATCTATTTCCAGGAGAATCTGGCTGCCTGGTTGGGGGAGCTGAGGCGGGTGCTTGCCCCGTCGGGAAGGCTGTGTCTGAGTTTTGCCGAACGCCGGTTCATGCAGCAGCTGGCCTTCACCCGGCACGGCTTCCACCTGGTCGATGGTGACGAGGTGGTGGCCTTGGCGAAGCAGCAGGGACTGAGGCTGTCACGGCGTGTGGAACAGCGGGACCTGGCGGTCTCGAAGGACGGGAGACTGCTGGAGAGGCCGTTCGTCCACCTGATCCTTGAAGTGGGGCGTGCGGGGCTCGAACCCGCGACCCAAGGATTATGAGTCCTCTGCTCTGACCGGCTGAGCTAACGCCCCCAACCGGGAACAGTGTAGAGCCTCACACGGGTCGTCGATGGCTCTATCCTGAAGCAATGCGTATTCCCTCCGCCATCGATGCCATTGCTGAAGCCCATGTCGACGCCCTCGTCGCGCACAACCCTGAATACGCCACGAACCTCGGCGTGCCCGGCCACGATGACAAGCTGAGTGACCACGGCCCCGAGGCCACCGAGCAGTGGGCCGACCACCTGCGGGACGTGCTGCGGCAGCTGGCGGGCACCGAGGCCGTCGATGACGTGGACCGCGCCACCAAGGCCGCCATGCAGGAACGCCTCGGGCTGGAACTGGAGTGCATCGAGGCTGGCGACCAGCAGGTGGCCGTCAACAACATCGACTGCCCGCTGACCTGGACCCGAGACCTGTTCGACCTGGCCCCCACCGAGACCGACCAGGACTGGGCCAACATCGCGGCTCGGCTGCGGGCTGTGCCCCAGGCCTTCGGCAGCTGGGTCGTGACCCTGCGCCAGGGCATCGCCAGTGGCAACGTCCCCTCCCGGCGGGCCGTGCTGGATGCGGCAGGGCAGGCCCGGGACCTGACACGGGCCACTGGGCGATTCCAGCAGCTGGTGGATGAATCCGGGCGCGACGGGGTCCTCCGCGCCGAGATCGAGAAGGCGGCCCGGATCGCCCGTGAGGGTGCAGCAACCCTGGCCGAGTTCCTGGCCGACGAGCTGGCCTCGGTTGCCCGCGAGGCCGATGCGGCTGGGCGCGAGCGCTACCAGCGGGCCTCCCGGGAATTCCTCGGCGCGCGCATCGACCTGGACGAGACCTACGAGTGGGGGATCGAGTCCCTGGCCCGCATCACTGCTGAGCAGGAGGAGCTGGCGAAGCAGATCTCCGGCGGCACCATTGCCCAGACCATCGAGCAGCTGAACGCTGATCCGGCCAACATCATCCACGGCACCGACGCCCTCAAGGCATGGCTCCAGGCCACCGCGGACGAGGCCATCGAGGCCCTCGACGGCAAGTACTTCACCCTCGATCCCCGGGTGCGCACCGTCGAGGGGATGATCGCCCCCTCGGCCACCGGCGGGATCTACTACACCGGCCCGTCGTCAGACTTCTCCCGTCCGGGGCGGATGTGGTGGTCCGTGCCGGAGGGCGTGACCGAGTTCACCACCTGGCAGGAGAAGACCACCGTGTACCACGAAGGGGTTCCCGGACATCACCTCCAGGTCGGCCAGGCCGTCGCCCAGGGGGAGAGGCTCAACCGGTGGCGTTCGCTGGCCTGCTGGGTCTCCGGGCACGGCGAGGGCTGGGCGCTGTACTCGGAGCGTCTCATGGACTCCTTCGGTTTCCTCAGCCCGGCGGAGCGACTCGGGATGCTCGATGGACAGCGGTTGCGTGCCACCCGTGTGGTGCTGGATCTCGGGATCCATCTGGGCAAGCCCGCTCTCGGCCAGTACGGCGACGGTGTGTGGTCCTACGACAGTTGTCATCGCCTGTTGCGGGAGAACGTGGCGATGGAGGAGAACCAGCTGCGCTTCGAGCTGCACCGCTACCTGGGCTGGCCGGGTCAGGCACCCAGCTACCTCATCGGTCAGCGGATCTGGGAGCAGATCCGCGACGACGCGGCCCGGCGTGGCGGGGAGGGCTTCGACCTCAAGGACTTCCACGACCGTGCACTGGCGGTCGGTTCCCTCCCGCTCGACGTGCTCCGGGAGGTGCTGGCCGGGTAACCTGTCCGCGTGTTGACGATGCAAGACGCCCTCAGGATCCTCTCCGACTACTGGACCTCCCGCGGCTGCCTCACCTGGCAGCCCTTCAACACGGAGGTGGGGGCGGGCACCATGAACCCGGCGACCGTGCTGCGCGTGCTGGGGCCGGAGCCGTGGGACGTGGCCTACGTCGAGCCATCGGTGCGTCCCGACGACGCCCGCTATGGGGAGAACCCCAACCGGCTGCAGATGCACACCCAGTTCCAGGTGATCCTGAAACCCGAGCCGGGGGACCCGCAGGAGCTGTACCTGGGCTCGCTGGAGGCGCTCGGCATCGATCTCGACGCCCACGACGTGCGTTTCGTCGAGGACAACTGGGCCCAGCCCGCCATCGGCGCGTGGGGGCTGGGCTGGGAGGTCTGGCTGGACGGGATGGAGATCACCCAGTTCACCTACTTCCAGCAGGTGGGCGGCCAGGACCTGAACCCCATTCCGGTGGAGCTCACCTACGGCCTGGAGCGCATCCTCATGGCCCAGCAGGGCGTCACGCACTTCACCGACATCGCCTACTCCCGCAAGCCCGACGGCACCGTCGTCACCTACGGCGAGGCCTTCGGGCAGCAGGAGTACGAGATGAGCCGCTACTACCTCGATGATGCCGATGTCGAGGCCAACAAGAGGCTCTACGAGGCCTACGTGTCGGAGGCGACGCGGATGGTGGAGGCCCGGCTTCCGGTGCCTGCCCACCAGTACATTCTGAAGTCCAGCCACGCCTTCAACGTGCTGGATGCCCGGGGCGCCATCTCCACCACGGAGCGGGCCCAGGCCTTCGGCACGATGCGACGCCTGATGCGCGACACCGCGGCGTTGTGGATCGAGCGGCGCGAGGAGCTGGGCTTCCCGCTGCTGAAGGCCGCCGAGCCGGTCGAGCCCGAGCCGCGGGAGATTCCGGAACCTGCCAGCGAGCAACCGCAGACCTTCGCCCTCGAGATCGGGGTGGAGGAGCTGCCCCCGCATGTGGTGGCCCCCACCGTGGAGCAGGTGCGTGCCGTGGTCACCGAGTCCCTGGCGGCTTCCCGGCTCGGTCACGGCGAGGTCGTCGTGGCCGCGACCCCGCGCCGCATCGCCTTGACGGTGGCCGGGGTCGCTGCCCTTGAGGAGGATGCCACCACGCTGCGCAAGGGCCCGAAGTGGGCGGCCGCCTTCGATGCCGAGGGCAACCCCACCAAGCCGCTGCAGGGCTTCATGCGTGGCCAGGGCGTCACCCTGGAGCAGGTGGTCAAGGCGGAGGTCGGCGGCGCCGAGCACGCCTGCGTGGCCGTCGAGACCCCGGGGCGCAGTGCCCTGGAGGTGCTGGGCGGCATCGTCGAGGCCGCCGTCTTTGGGCTTCGCGCCGAGAAGAACATGCGCTGGTGTGACCCGAAGTTGTCCTTCTCCCGCGCCATCCGCTGGGTGCTGGCGCTGTGGGGGGAGCAGGTGGTCCCGGCTCGGATCTCCGGGCTGGTTGCGGGGCGCAGCACCTACCTGCAGCGCACCACGGCTGCCACTGCCGAGGCCCGGAGACGTGCCGACGGTGTGCCCGTCGGCGTCCACGAGGTCGCCTCGGCCGATGAGCTGCTGCCCACCATCGCCCGGGGCGGGATCATCCTCGACTTCGAGGCCCGCCGCGCCGCCGTCGTGGAGCAGGCCACCCGCCTGGCCGAGGAGGCCGGGGGAGTGATCGACCTCGAGGCCAACGCCGGGCTGCTGGATGAGATCACCAACCTGGTGGAGGAACCGGTCGGGGTGCTCGGCACCTTTGACGAGCGCTACCTGGAGCTGCCGGACCGCATCCTGGTCCAGGTCATGGCCAAGCACCAGCGCTACCTGCCGATCCGTGACGCCCAGGGCCGTCTCATGGCACGTTTCGTGACCCTGGCCAATGGGTCCTGCAACCGTGAGCTGGTGGCCCGGGGCAACGAGTCGGTGCTGCGGGCCCGCTACGAGGACGCCCTGTTCTTCTGGAACCAGGACCTGGAGGCCGAAGGTGTCGATCAGTTCGTCCCCGGCCTGGAGCAGCTGACCTTTGAGAATCGGCTGGGCTCGATGGGGCTGCGAGCCCGTCGGATCGCGGCGGTCGCCCAGAGCCTGTCCGAGCAGCTCGGCCTGGACGAGGCGGAGACGGCGACGCTGCGTCGCGCCGGGGAGCTGGCCAAATTCGACCTGGCCACCAAGCTGGTGACGGAGATGACCAAGCTGGCCGGGTTCGTCGCCCGCGAGTACGCACAGCGCAAGGGCGAGACGCAGGCGGTGGCGGATGCGCTGTACGAGATGGAGCAGCCCCACACCACCGCCGACGAGGTGCCGCGCTCGAGGCCGGGTGCGCTGCTGGCGCTGGGGGATCGATTCGATCTGCTCATGGCGATGTTCGCGCTCGGTGCCAAGCCGTCGGGTTCCTCCGATCCCTACGGGCTGCGCCGCGCGGCGCTGGGGGTGGTGCGCATCCTGCGGGAGGACGCCGCCTTCACCGGGGTTTCGGTGCGTGACGGTCTGCTGGCCGCGGCCGAGGCGCTGCGGGGCCAGGGCGTGGAGGTTTCGGAGGATGCGGTGGATCGGGCCGAGGAGTTCGTCATCGGACGCTTCGCCCAGCTGATGCGCGACGAGGGCCGTTCGGCCGAGCTGGTGGCCGCGGTGCTGCCGTCTGCCGGACAGCCCGCTGATGCAGCCGCCAAGGTGGCTGACCTGGAGCAGCTGATCGGGGACCCGCAGTGGCGCCGGATCGTCGAGGCCCTGGTCCGTATCCAACGGATCGTGCCGGAGGGCACTGAAGCGGCAATCGACCGTGAGGTCCTGGAGGATGCTGCCGAGAAGACACTGGCCGCCGCGGTGGCGGATCAGGAGCCGAGCCGGGAGGTGTCCCGGTTCGCCACTGTTGCCCGCGAGCTGGTCCAGCCGATCACGGAGTTCTTCGCAGAAACCCTCGTGATGGCGGAGGAGCCCGGGCTTCGGGCGGCACGGCTGGGGCTGCTCGCCTCCGTCGCCGCGCTCGCTCCCCGGGGGCTCGACTGGGCGGCCATCGACACGGCCACCAAGATCACCCAGTGACGCAACGGCTCAGGAGGGAGCATGGTGATGGCACCACCCAGTCAGGCCGCTGTTGCTGCTCCACTGGTCGACGGTGAGCACGTCTTCACCTCGGACGGGGTCGAGTTCCGGGTGGGTGGGGAACTTGTCCGGAAGCTGGCCAAGGGTGGAGCACGGGCACAGCTCTTCGACGAGATCGTGGGCGGCTACCTGGCGGCGATGCCCCAGGTGGCGCAGGCCATCCGTGCCGAGCTGACGCCGGACTGGTTCGACCCTGCGGTCCTGGGGACCGGGGCGGAGGAGATCGCGGCCTGCCTCGGCCCGGTGACGGTGCACACCGTGTCCCGGAAGTGGGGAACCCGCTTGACGTACACCGAGCACCGGATCGACGAGGACCACCTCCTCGACCTGGAGATCACCGGGGCCTGGGAGTCCATCGACGAGGTGGGCCTCGACGGCTGAGACCACCTCATGGCCAGAAGTGAGCAGAAAAAACGCTCACTGACCGAAAGGCTGACGGAACCGCGCATTCCGGGGGTCTCGGGACTGCCCTGGGTTGGCTGAAGGGTGATGCAAGGCTCAACCTTTGGTTGAGGCTATTGACAGGCTTGGTAACTTTCGTCAAACTCGATGATGTCGATTAGCCAAAAAGATGGCAGGATCGAGTACCGACAGACGAAGGAAGACCATGTCCAGGATTGATCAGATCGAACAGTTGCTCAAGCGGCTCGTCGCTCTCACCCCGGATCTGGAGGGGGCAATCCTCGTCACCCTCGACGGCCTGCCGATTGCCTCGGCGCTGGCCGGAGGGACCGACGAGGACCGCGTCGCCGCCATGGGGGCCGCAGCACTCGCCACCGGATCACGCACGGTGAGCGAGCTCGCCCGCGGTGAGCTGGAGCAGGTGCTGGTCAAGGGCAGCGAGGGCTACATCGTCCACATCGCCGCCGGACGCGAGGCCGTCCTCATGGGCATCTCCAACGGCCTGGCCAAGCTCGGCATGATCCTGTTCGAGATGAAGTCCACGGCCAAGGAACTGGCCCGCGAGCTCGCGTGACCCAGATGGAAGACATGACCTGTGCGGGCGAAGCCCAACAATGGACCTACCACGACGGCACGAGCCGCCGGGTGGTCGTGACCGACGTCGAGACCCTCTTCCCCTCTGGCGAGCTGATCGTCTCCCAGACGGATCGCGACGGCATCATCACCACCTGCAACGATGCCTTCGTTCTCATGTCGGGCTTCGAGAAGCACCAGCTGATCGGCGCGCCGCACTCCATCCTGCGACACCCCGACATGCCCCGTGCCGCCTTCGCGGACCTGTGGAGCACCGTCAACCAGGGCAAGCGCTGGTCCGGCTACGTGAAGAATCTGCGTGCTGACGGCGGTTACTACTGGGTCTACGCCACGGTGATCCCGAAGGTGCGTGGCGGCGAGATCGTCGGCCACACCTCGGTCAGGCGCGAACCGTCACGTGACAAGGTGGCCGAGATGGCTGCCATCTACCGGCAGATGATCCTGGACGAAGGGCGCTGAGACGATGACCATGCACTTCGCGATCAGCCCTGATGTCAACATCAAGAACGTCACGGACTGGTTCATCCTCAACACCAAGGTGCAGCGGATCACCGGGTTGGCCTTCACCCCGACCGCCTACACCGATTTCGCGGACCTGCACGCCGCCTTCGAGGAGGGCCGTGCCGATGTGGTCTACGCCAACGCGGCCGACACCGCCTACCTGGTGCGCGACAAGGGCTACCTCCCCGTCGCCTGGGCGCGCGGGATGGCCAAGGAGGCCGTGATCGCGGTCTCGGAGAACAGCGACATCACTGATGTCGCGGCCTTCAAGGCCCCGCTCACCGTGGCCGCGACCGACGCCCCCGACGTGGAGCGGGTGTGCCGGATCATGATGGAACCGGCCGACATCGGCTACCGGGACCTGGAGCTGACCATCCGCCCCAACCCAGTGCTCGTGGCCAAGGCCCTGATCCAGGGTCAGGCCGAGGTGGGCTTCTTCCCGCAGGACGCCTACGACGACCTGTCGTCGATGGTGCGGATGCAGCTGCGCGAGCTGGTGCGCAGCCGCATCTACGTGGTGCGCAGCAGTCTGCTCGCCAGCCCCCAGCTGGCCGACCACGTGGAGACCCTGTGGCAGGGGCTCGACGACCTGGCCAAGGGAGGTGCCAACGACGACCTGATGGCCGCACTCGGTGCCCCCAACGGTTGGGAACGGCTGGAGCAGGAGGACACCGAGTTCATGATCGACCTCATGGACGCCCTCTCCCAGGACGGCGAGGAACCCCGCCGTCGCGCCTGAACCCCACGACGCGCCGTCACGACTTTGTGCGGGACGGGGCGGCGTTGGGGTGAGGGTCGGGCGCCCCCCCGGCCACCCGGCTGTCCTCCCCGGGCCCGCCTCCCCCGGCGGGACGGGGTGGCCTGGACGGTGCCCACCGTCGCGCCGCCCAGGCTGATCCGGTAGGTGCCGTCGGCGCTGATCCCGGGACCGGAGTAGAGCACCGAGGCGTACTGCTTCGGCGAGGACTGCGTGGCGATGACATTGCCCTGCGCATCCTGGATCGAGACCTCGCCCGTGGTGCTGCCCGCCAGGGTGGTGAACACGAAGGCCTGGCTGGAGTCCGCAGTGGGGGTCTCCGCCATCCCGGCCGAGCCAAGTGCCCACAGCTCGCCCCCGGTGACCACCAGACCCTCCTGCGCATCGATCGCGCCGTTGCCGTCATCGGTCGGCCCCAGGACCACGACGGTGCCCTCGGAGATCGTGGCCGTGCCGTTGGAATCCAGGCCATCCCCCTGGGCGTCGATGGTCAGCGATCCGTCGGAAACGAACAGGCCATTCGGATCGTCCCCGGAGATGTTGACCCCGTCATCGGAACTGGTCAGCGAGATCTGGCCACCCGCGATGACGATGGTCTGGGCCTCCATCGCCTCCACCGATTCGGTGACCGTGACGGTGCCACCGGAGACCGCGACGTCGTTGAACCCCTTGATGCCGTCGTCCCCGGCTGCCACGGTCAGCTCGCCACCCGAGATCAGCACGTAGCCGCGATCCGCGTCGGTCTCGTTGTCGGACTTCACGCCGTCACCTGCGGCATCGACGCTCACGCTGCCGCCTTCGATGATGACGTAATCCTTGCCACGGATGCCGTCGTCGACGGCGCTGGCCCGAACGGTCCCACCCGCGATCACCAGGCCATCGGCGGAGTTGATGGCGTCGTTGTTGTTGCCGGTCACCGTGAGGGAGCCTGAGCCGGTGATGGTGAGATCGCTGGCCGAGTCGATGGCCGATGACGGGGCCTCCTCCGAGGAGTCCGCGTAGCTGGCGGCATCGGTCACGACGTTCTCGCTGCCCTCGGCCAGGATCATCGTCACCTCATCCGCTGCGGTCACCACGAGAGGCGATCCGGTGGTGCTGCTGAGTTCCACCCCGTTCAGGATGAGTTGGACATCGCTGGTCGAGGCGTTCACCGTGATCTGCCCGGTGAACGACCCGGTGAGCCGGTAGGTGCCGCCAGCGGTGATGGTGAGCGCTCCGTCCGTCACCTCGACCCCTGGACCGGAGACGGTGGCGGTGCTGCCCGACAGCGCGACCTCAACCACCTCGGAGGTGTCCCACACGGCGTCCTCGGCGGTGTGGTGGGAGTCCTGGTTTGCGGCGAGCAGGGTGGTCAACTCAGTGCTGGACGAGGTGACCTGCTGGTCAGCAGCGGGAGCGCTCAGGTTGGTGTCCTGGCAGCCGACCAGGCCGGCGGTCAGGGCGAGAGCAGCGAGTCCGAGACGAAGTGTGTTGAACATGGGGGTTCCTTTCAGAAGTGACGGTTCAAGGTGCGGTGCCAGCGGTTGCTGGGCAGTTCGGGATGGAACGCAGCCATGCCGACCGCGTACTTGGACAGGCGCTGAGGGCGATGCCCGGTCTGCCAGAGGGTCCGGTCCACCACCCCGGGAGAGGAGGGGGACTTCGTCTCGACGATGGTCAGCTCGGGGCGGTGCAGGACCTGTCCCCCCGAACTCCAGGCCAGATCCTCGTCAAGGGTGATCCGAGTGGTACCATCCGTGCCGAGCAGTGTGGTGCGGCGGTAACTGGTCTCCAGGCTGGGCCGCAACCACTGTGGTCGGATCCCGTGGATGCCGCCTGCCTCCAGACAGGTGGTGATGAAGTCGAACTGGTTTCGGGACAGGTGACGCAGATCGTCTCCGTCATGGGGGAGGCGTTGTTTGACGGTGTGCCCTCGGTGGCGGGTCTTCACCTCCAGGAAGACCTCGCCCGATTCCCAGTAGTGTCGAAGCCTCACCTTGAAGCGGTGGGGGCGGCCATGCGCGGCCAGCAGGTAGGAGTCATGGAACGTGGTGTCGAAGTAGACCGAGCTGTAGTGGAAACTCTGCCTGCCGTCGATCTCCAGCACCCGGGTACCAGCCGGAAGCAGGGAGAGCAGCGCTCGTGCGGCGGGGTGGGTCAGCGGATACTTGCGATCCACGCGGCTGAGGAGCTGGGCGGTTTGGTTCAGCTCGGCGAGACTCACCGGGGCCAAGGTTTCGAGGAACATCACAACGCCTCCGTCACGGCAGGGACGGGCAGTTCGCTGCTGGGGCGGTGGCGGACCTCCACAAGGGTGGAATCGTTCACGAAGTCGACCCGCTGCACCACCACTGCGAGGATGCGGCCACCCAGCCGGTGCGCCAGTTCGTAGTGCAGCTCCTGGTCGTCGGTGATGGCGCGGTCGAGGTGGACGATCTCACGTCGTGTCGTGCTGCGGAATCGTGGCTGATCCGCCACCGCCAGCACCACGACGATGAGCGCCATGAGGGCGTATCCGATGACCGAGCCCGCCATCCCGCCGAGCAGCCCGAGCGCCAGGGCACTGAAGTAGTAGGCCACCTCGTGCTGGGCGAGCTCGTCGGAGCGCAACCGGATGATGGACAGCACCCCGAACAGGCCGAGGCCGAGTCCGGCCGCTGCCGCGCTGTTCGACAGCACGGTGGCCACGGCCATGACGCCGATGTTGATGCCGAGGCAGGCCACCGCCAGGTCGCGCCGGTGATGGCGCGGCAGGTAGACGGCGAGGATGAGGACCAGGATCGCGACGAGGTTCGCGAGGAGGGGCAGGAATTCCATGGCCGGACTTTCGGTGATCTGTCGAGGGCGTCTCCCTCGGTTCGATCACCATTTCGCCAGCCCACCTTGTGCGTTTGCTGTGAGGGCCGGATGCCTCAGGTGTGAGTCATCACAGCTTGCGTTCCGGGGTCGGGCTGCCCGGGCCGGATTCCTCGCCGGAGGGTTCCAGCATCGACGGCGTGTCCGAACGCGACGGCTCACCCTCGTCGGGTCCGCTGCTCTGGTCGGGGCTGGCCGGGGTGCTCTCGGGGGAGCCGGACTGGCCGTCGGAGGGATCACCGGACGGGCTGCCGGAGCCGCCGCCGGAACCCTCGGCCGAGGAGGGAATCGGGGGTGGGGGAGAGACCTTGGGCTGGTTCTGGAACACCAGGATCGCCAGCAGGATCGCCACCGCCGTCAACAGCAGCATCAGCAGGAAACTGATGAGGATGGAGATCCACCCGGCCCGGTCCTGGCGGCCCGGCCACGGCAGCGGCCACAGTCGCGAGGTCCCACCTGCGGTGTTGCCCCACCAGTGGAGCAGGAAGTCAGGCCCCTTCGGGGAGCCGAGCTGCGGGGTGTGGACCAGATCGACGGCGGCCAGCACACGCCCGGCCTCCGCCACCGCTCCCAGTGAACCATCGAAGGCGAGCGCCACCCACGGGGCCAGCGGGGCATGGGAGGCGACGATCGGATCGTCGTTCTCGTCCCGGAACCGAACGGCCATGCGCCCCTCGTCCTGGCCCTGACCGCCACGAGCCACCACCGTGTCGATGTGCATCGCGTTCACCTCGCCGGAGAACCGGGCGCGAGCCGCCGGGTCCTCGGCCGCGCCGTCGTTCAGCAGGATCAGCATCACGGCGTCGGAATGGTCCGCATGGGCGCAGTAGGCCACGCCAGCAGGGGAGGCGTGCAGCCTGGAGTCCAGCCAGAAATCGCCCACCTTCACAGGGTCGTGGTCCTGCAGCGGATGGTGCTCGGCCAGCACCTGGCGCAGATCGGGAGAGTCAGTCATCAGGCACTATGACACCACATCCGGCGGGCAACCGGGGCCTCGGGAGGACTTCGGAGAGAAATGCACGCCCGGAGCGGTATCGTGGAGGGCGATCGTGACAAGGAGCCATTGAGTGAACACTCCCAACGTGCAGCCCGGGCTGCCCACCACCGTCGCTGATGCCACCCATCTGCTCGGCACCGCCATCAGCCAGGTGCAGCGAGTCATCGTCGGTCAGGAACACATGGTCCAACAGCTGATGGTGGCCCTGCTCGCCAAGGGGCACTGCCTGCTGGAGGGCGTTCCGGGAGTCGCCAAGACGCTGGCGGTGCGTTCCTTCGCCACCGTCGTGGGCGGGGACTTCGCCCGGGTCCAGTTCACTCCCGACCTGGTGCCCTCCGACATCGTGGGCACCCGCATCTACTCGGCGACGGCGGAGAGCTTCGAGATCGAGCTCGGCCCCGTCTTCGTCAACTTCGTGCTGGCTGACGAGATCAACCGCGCGCCTGCGAAGGTCCAGTCGGCGATGCTGGAGTTGATGGCGGAGAAGCAGGTCTCCATCGGCGGCCGGACCTACCCGGCCCCCAACCCCTTCATCGTCATCGCAACCCAGAACCCCGTGGAGTCCGAGGGTGTCTACCCGCTGCCCGAGGCGCAGCGCGACCGCTTCCTGGTCAAGGTGGACGTGCCCTACCCGAAGGGCAACGAGGAGTTCGAGATCCTGCGCCGGATGAGCGTCAAACCGCCGACGGCGGAGCGGGTGCTGAACCCGGAACTGGTGCGGCACCTGCAGGAGATGGCATCGAAGGTGTTCGTGCACAACCTCGTCAGCGAGTACATCGTCCGGCTGGTCCTGGCGACCCGCACCCCCGCGGAGTTCGGGATGCCGGACCTGGAGCCGGTGATCCAGATCGGCTGCTCGCCGCGGGCCACCCTCGGTCTCGTGGCGGCGGCCCGGGCACTGGCCCTGATCCACGGCCGTGACTACGTGCTGCCCACCGACGTGCAGGCCGTCGCTCGTGACGTGATGGCCCACCGGATCGTGCTCGGCTTCGACGCCGTGGCGGACAACGTGAACACCGCTGAGGTCGTGGACCGGATCCTCGCGATGGTTCCAGCCCCCACCCCGGTGTGGAACGACCAGTCCCGCCAGCAGCGCCACCAGCAGCACGGCTTCCAGCCAGTGGCGCCACATCCCGGGCAGGGCTGAGCCACCTTGGCGATCCCGGCCTTCCAACCCGCTGCCCCGCCCCGACACGACGTCGGTGCGGCCACGACGGTGCTCCGGGCACCCTCAGGTCCCACCATCCCGCTGTCGAAGCTGGCCCCGGAGGCGGCTCTCAGACGGCTCGAGCTCACCGTGGTGCGGCGCCTGGAGGGGTTCCTCCACGGTGACCACATGGGTCTGCTTCCCGGCCCCGGCTCGGACACCAACGACGCCAGACCCTACCAACCCGGCCAGGACGACGTCCGCAAGATCGACTGGGCCGTGACGGCCCGTACCACCGTCCCGCACGTGCGCGACACCATTGCTGACCGCGAGTTGGAGGTCTGGGCGCTGCTGGATGTCACCCCGTCGATGAACTGGGGCACCGAGGGGATCACCAAGCGGGACCTCGGAATCGCTGCGATTGCGACCATCGGTTTCCTCAGCCAGCGGATGGGCGACCGGTTCGGCGGGATGCTCATGCTGCCGGATCGGGTCAAGCGACTTCCGGCCCGCTCCGGGCGGACCGCCCTGTACGGGCTGCTGCGGCAGATGCTGACCGAACCCATCGTGCCGGACCAGGCCCCCGGTGAGCTGGACCTGGCCGCCGGGATTGAGCAGTTGGCCCGCAGCCAGCGGCGACGTGGCATGAGGGTGATCGTCTCGGACTTCCTCACCGCGGGGGAGGCCGAACTCGACCCGGAAAAGCCGCCGTCCTGGGAGCGGGCCATCCGTCGTCTGGCGGTGAAGAACCAGGTGCTCTGCGTCGAGGTGCTGGACCGTCACGAGCTGGAGTTCCCGGACGTCGGGGAGATGCTGATCCGGGACCCCGAGACAAAGTTCCTGCGCTACGTCAACACATCCGACCCGGTGGCCAGAAAGCGGATGGATGAGGCCTCACGCGCCCAACGGGAGCGGGTGCGCGTCGCGCTGCGGCGGGCCGGGGCAGGCCACATCCAGCTGCGCACGGACCGGGACTGGGTGGCCGACATCGCCCGCTTCGTGCTGAACTACCGCCGCGTGGCGAGTGCCCTGCACACACCGCCCCAGGGGGTGAGCCGATGAACTGGATCGAGTTCAAGACCCCGGAACGGTTGTGGGTCCTGCTGGTGCTGCCCGCCCTCATCATCGTCTACCTGGTGCTGATGAGGCTCAAGGGACGCACCTCGATGCGTTTCACCAACACCGGGGTGCTCGGACGGGTGATCGGCTCGCAGCGGCGCTGGACCCGCCACATGGCGGTGGCGATGTCGCTGTGCTCGCTGGTGGCCCTGGGTCTGGCCTGGGCGCAGCCACTCGGCATCGAGAAGGTGCCGAGGGAGCGGGCCACCGTCGTGATCGTGGTGGACACCTCGCTGTCGATGGAGGCCACCGATGTTGAGCCGAACCGGTTGGAGGCCGCGAAGACGGCTGCCCAGAACTTCGTCGCCGGTCTGCCTCCCACCTACAACGTCGCCCTGGTCGCCCTGGACGGAACGCCCTCCATCGTGGTTCCCGCCACCACGGATCGCGGCCCGCTGGAGCGAGTGCTGCAGGGTCTGCAGCTGGGGGAGGGGACGGCCATCGGGGACGCGCTGATCGCCTCCCTGGATGCGATCAAGGCGGCCCCGCCCGCCGAGGGGGAGGAGCCGCCGCCCGCGATGATCGTGATGCTCAGCGACGGTGGCAACACCGATGGCACTGACCCCGCCACGGCCACCGAGCAGGTCAAGCAGGCTGAGGTTCCGGTCCACACCATCGCCTACGGCACGGAGAACGGCTACGTCGATCTCGACGGCAAACGTCACAACGTGGCCCCGGACAAGGAGGCCCTGCGGACGATCTCCGAGGCCACCGAGGGGGAGGCGGTGACCGCTGACAGCGTGGACGGACTCAAGGACGCCTACAAGAAGCTCGGCTCGGCCGTGGGCCTGGAGGAGGTGAAGAAGCCCGTGACGGCGCAGTACGCGCTCGGTGCACTGGGTTTCGCCATCGTCGCCGCGCTCGGGGCAGTGATGATGGCAGCGAGGTGGCCGCGATGACCGCGATCCCGTTGGCCCTGGAGTTCATGCGCCCGGCCCGGCTCTGGGCGCTGGTGATCGTGGCGGCAGTCGCTGGGCTCTACGTGCTGCTGATGAGCCGCCAGCCCCGGCCGGGCCGCCGCAGCCGAATCCACCTGGTGATCCCGAAGGATGCTCCGTGGAAGCGTCACGGCGCGGTGCTGCTGGCGCTGCTCAGCCTGGCCTCCCTCGTGCTGGCCTGGGCGATGCCGACGGACTTCGGGAAGCAACCGAGGGACCGGGCGACGGTGGTGGTGACCATCGACGTGTCCTGGTCGATGGAGGCTGAGGACGTCAAACCGAACCGGTTGGAGGCCGCGAAGGAGTCTGCGAAGGAGTTCGTGCTCAGTCTGCCGGAGCGGTTCAACGTGTCCCTGGTCACCTTTGCCGGGACGGCGAACATCGCGGTCCCGCCGACCGTTGACCGGGGCGCGCTCACCCGCGCCATCGATGGCCTGACGATGGCGCCGTCGACGGCGACGGGGGAGGCCATCTACACCAGCCTGGATGCCCTGCAGCTGGTGCCGCCGAACCCGAACGACCCTGAGGACGTGGCCCCGGCGGCCATCGTGCTGCTCTCCGACGGGGCCAGCAACATCGGGCGGTCCTCCTCCGAAGCGGCGAAGGTGTCCCGCGAGATGGGGGTGCCGATCTACACCATCGCCTACGGCACCCAGGATGGTTACGTGATCTCCAACGGCCAGCGGCAGCGGGTGGCGGTCAACCATCACGAGTTGTACGTGATCGCTGACAACTCGGGTGGCAAGAAGTTCTCCGCCGAGTCCGCTGGGCAGCTCGGTGAGGTCTACGACGCGATCTCCACCGACATCGGCTATGAGCGGGTCCCCATGGAGGTCACGGAGCGCTACGCGGGCTACAGTCTGATCTTTGCCATCCTCGCAGCGCTCGGGGTGATCTCCTTGGGGGCCCGCTGGCCGTGACCGTGGTCCGGGATCAGCGCCAGCCGAGTCCCGGTGCGACCTGCTTCACCACCGTCTGCAGCAGGTGGGCGTTGTAGTCCACTCCCAGCTGGTTCGGGATCGTCAGCAGCACGGTGTCAGCAGCGGCGATGGCCTCGTCCTCGGCGAGCTGGCGCACCAGGACATCGGGCTCAGCGGCGTAGGTGCGGCCGAAGACGGCCCGCAGCCCCGGCTCGATGTAGCCGACGTGGTCGCTGCTGCCTCCCTCGTCGCCGAAGAGCCTCCGGTCCAGATCGGTGGTGATCGGCATGATCGACCTGCTCACCGAGACCCGGGGTTCCCAGTCGTGCCCCGCGTCCCGCCAGGCCTGGCGGAACAGCTCGATCTGCTTGCGCTGCTGGACGTGCAGCGGCTCACCGGACTCGTCGGCCTTCAGCGTGGAGCTCATCAGGTTCATGCCCCGCTCGGCGGCCCAGACGGCTGTGGCATCCGAGGCGGCGCCCCACCAGATGCGTCGCCGCAGCCCTTCGGAGTGTGGTTCGATGCGCAGCAGACCCGGTGGGTTGGGGAACATCGGCCGCGGGTTCGGGGCGGCGAAGCCCTCGCCCCGCAGCACCTCCAGAAACTCCTCGGCCCGACGGCGCGCCATGTCGGCCTCGGTCTCGCCGTCGGCGGGGGAGTAGCCGAAGTGACGCCACCCGTCGATCACCTGCTCCGGGGATCCCCGGCTGATGCCGAGCTGCAGCCTGCCGCCCGAGATCAGGTCGGCGGCTCCGGCGTCCTCGGCCATGTACATGGGGTTCTCGTAGCGCATGTCGATGACCCCGGTGCCGATCTCGATCCGCGAGGTCCTGGCCCCGATGGCGGCCAGCAACGGGAAGGGGGAACCCAGCTGGCGTGCGAAGTGGTGCACCCGGAAGTAGGCGCCGTCGATGCCGATCTCCTCGGCGGCCTCGGCCAACTCGATGGACTGCAGCAGTGTGTCGGCCCCGGTCCGTACCGCGGAGTGCGGGGAGTTGGTCCAGTGGCCGAAGTTCAGGAAGCCAATCTTCTTCATGCCAGACAAAACAAATTGAAGATTAAATTTATTCCTGGGTCTCGCTCACCCGGCCAGGTTCTCGATGCTGAGCTCGGGTACGTCGTCGCTGTGCGGCAGCTGCAACACCTGCTCCAGGAACGAGACCTTCGCCTCCAGCGCCGTCCGGCGGGAGGCCAGGGCGCGGAAACCGTGGCCCTCCTGGTCGAAGGTGACCAGAGCAACCGGGAGTCCCTGGGCGCGGACAGCGTCGGCCAGGGAGAAGGCCTGATCCGGCGGGACCACCTTGTCCTCCAAACCCTGGAGGATCAGCATCGGCGTGCTGAGGCGGTGCAGCTGGTTGATGGGGGAGCGATCCCGGTAGAGCTGCTCGGCCTCCGGCCACGGGCCGATCAGGCCGAAGAGGTAGCGGGACTCGGCCTTGTGGGTGCTGCTGACCAGAGTGGTCAGATCACCGATCCCGTAGGAGCTCATCCCGGCTGCGAAGATGTCGCTGCTGACCAGGGCCTGCAGCGTCGTGTAGCCCCCGGCGGAGCCGCCGGCGATGACCACCTTGGCGGGATCGGCCAGCCCGGCCTCGCAGACCTCGGCGACGGCAGCCTCCACATCGGCCACCTCCAGCACCCCCCACTGCCCCTTCAGGCGTTCCCGGTAGGCGCGGCCGAAACCGGTCGAGCCCGAGTAGTTCACATCCAGCACCGCCACGCCCCGGGAGGCCCAGAACTGCACCGAGCGGTCGAAGCTCGGGTGATGCACCGAGGTGGGGCCGCCGTGGGTCAGCACCAGCAGCGGGGTCGGCCCGGTCGCGCCCGGCACCGGGTAGAACCAGGACTGCACCGGGCCAGCCGGTCCCTCGGCCCAGCGGAGCAGGGGCTTGGAGGCGCCCTCCCAAGGTGTGGAGGCGACGATCTCATCACGGGTCCCCGTCGGGGAGATGCGCACCAGGGAGGCGGGACGATCCGGCCACTCGGCGATGACGAACAGCTCCTGGTCCCGGGCTGCAACGGACTCGATCATCGCGGTACCCGGCAGGGGATAGGTCACTCCGCCGTCGCTCGGACGTACCAGGGCGAGTGCTCCCCGGCCGCCTGCGATCTCGACGGTGGCCAGCAGGTCCTCGCCCACCGCGGCGGCAGGTGGGGCATCCAGCACCCAGGTGGGAATGCTGCAGTCGCGCGGCACCACCCACTGGTGCCGGAAGTCGCCATCGCGCACCGTCCAGTTCCAGTACCCCGACTCATCCGAGACCCAGGCCAGAGAGCCATTGCCCAGCCACAGCGGATGCTGGGCGCTCACATGGTCGGTCGTGGCGACCGGGATCAGGGTCGTCGGGTCGTCGAGGGAGCAGGTGAGGACCTCGGCGGTGTCCCAGCTCATGTTCGGGTGCATCCACTGGAACCAGGCCAACTGGTCGCCGTGCACGCTCACCCCGGCGTAGAAGTCGGCCCCGGTGACCAGCACCCGGCCACCGTCAGCGTTCTCGCCGTCGAGGTCGAGGGCGACGATCTCGGTGCGCTCCTCGGGATGGATGGCGAAGTCCTCCCTGACGCACACCACCAGGCCGCGCTCCGGGGCCAAGGCCAGGCCGCCGTAGCGGAACCGTTCGGAGGCAGGCGTGATGGCGCGCCGCTGATCGCCACGGGCCGCCCAGACCTGTTTGGTGCGGTCGTCACACCATGCCACCATGCCGTCGGCCACCGCGTAGGCCCCGCCGCCGTACTCCATCACCCGGCTGCGCACCTCGGCCTCAGGGGTCAGGTCCTCGATCCGCTCACCGTCCCACCGGCGAATGGTGGTGCGACCATCCTCGGCGGCGATGCCGGCCAGCCAGAACACCCCGTCCCGGCTCGCCCGTACCTGTCGAATCGAATCGGTCCCGAGCAGGGCTTCATCCACAGTCATTCGGCGCATGTCCCCATTAAACCCCACGCCCGCCCGTCGCGCTGTTGTGCGCAGCTCATCGCTGATGCACAATGGGGGCGTCCTGCTGTGCGGGGAGAGCAGATCGCAGGGGAAGGCAATCAGGCCGAACCACACAGGAGGACACATGAATGCACATCAGGCCGCCGCGGGCCTGCCCAGGGCGCGAGGGATGATCTTCATCCACTCGACGCCCTCCGCGTTGTGCCCTCACCTGGAATGGGCTGCGGCCTCGGTGATCGGCCCCGGAGCTGCCTGGCGCTGGACCGATCAGCCCGCCGAGCCCGGCACTCGTCGCGCCGAGATCTCCTGGACCGCCACGACCGGCACCGGCTCCAGGCTCGCCTCCGCGCTCGGGGAGTTCGCGCGCATCCGGTTCGAGGTCACCGAGGATGCCAGCCCCGGCAGTGAGGGCACCCGGTTCTACTACACGCCGACGCTCGGGCGGTTCGCCGCGACGGTGGGGGTCCACGGCGACGTCCTGGTCCCGGAGGACCGGATTCGCCACGCGATGGCCCTGACCGCAGGGGACCCGCGCCTGCTGCGGGACGCCCTCGACGGCCTCATCGGCACCGCCTGGGACGAGGAGCTGGAGGAGTTCCGCTACGGCTCGGAGGACGCCCCGATCCGCTGGCTGCACCAAGTGGTGTGAAGCCGGGGGGGACCTTCCCGTGGATCGGTTGCTGAGGGCTGCGCGCCCGTTCAGCCTGTGATGTTGGCGTTGGTGATGGTCACGGCGACGTTGGCCCCACCGAAGCCGAAGGAGTTGTTCACCGCCGCCAGGTCGCCCTCGGGCAGCGCCCGGGGGACGTTCACCGCGATGTCGATGGGCAGCCCCGGCTCCAGAGTCTCGATGTTGATGGTCGGAGGAACCATGCGCTCCTTGAGGGCCATGACGGTGGCGAAGGTCTCCAACGCCCCGGCACCGCCCAGCAGGTGACCGGTCATGGACTTGGTTGAGGTCACCACGCAGCCCTCCACCGCATCGCCGAGCGCGGCCGCGATGGAGTTGGCCTCCGTCACGTCACCGGGCGGGGTGGAGGTGCCGTGGGCGTTGACGTGGACGATGTCGCGCGGGGCCAGCCCGGCTGATTCCAGGGCCTTGCGCATGGCGGCGGACTGGCCGCGCCCCGTCGGTTCCGGCAGCACCATGTCGTGGTTGTCGTTCGAGATGCCCGCCCCGGCCAGGGTGCCGTAGATCTTGGCGCCACGGGCCTTCGCGTGCTCCAGGGTCTCGATCACCATGACGACCGCACCCTCGCCGAGCACGAAACCGTCACGTCCGGTGTCCCAGGGGCGGGAGGCGCGCTCCGGGTCGTCGTTGCGCCGGGACAGGGCCTGCATCTGGGCGAAGGCGTTCAACGGCAGGGGGTGGACCACGCCCTCGGAGCCACCGACGACAGCGATGTCGCAGCGTCCCAGCCGGATCTGGTCCAGACCCAGCGAGATCGCCTCGTTGGACGAGGCGCAGGCGCTGACGGGGGCATGGACCGCGGCGGCGGCCCCGAAGGCCAGCCCGAGGTTCGCCGCAGGGGCGTTGGCCATGAGCATGGGGATGGTGAAGGGAGAGACCCTGCGGGGACCCTTCTCCCGCTGGACGTCCCAGCTCGAGACGAGGGTGTGCAGGCCGCCGATCCCGGTGCCGACGCACACCGCGAGGCGTTCGGGGTCGACGGGATTGTCCTCACCGAGCCCGAGGCCCGCGTCGTCCCATGCCTCCAGACCGGCCACCATCGCCAGCTGGGAGGCGCGGTCGAGCCGTCGGGCGGCCACCCGGTCCAAACGCTCGGTGGGATCGCCGAGGGTTTCGGCGGCGAAGGTCACGGGCAGGTCCTTGGCCCACTCGTGGGGCAACGTGTGCACCCCGGAACGGCCTGCCAGCATCGCCTCCCAGGTGCTGGGGGCATCCGTCCCGAGTGGGGTGAAGGCCCCGAATCCGGTGATGACAACCTCGGTCATGAAATCTCCTGGGAAAGCGGTTGAAACGATGGAGGGAGTGGGCCGGGTGGCCTCTGGGGGCCACCCGGCTTCAAGGCTCAGGCTTGGGCGCGCTCGATGTATGCGACGGCGTCGCCGACGGTCTTGAGGTTCTTGGAGTCCTCCTCGGGAATCTCGATCCCGAACTTGTCCTCGCAGGCGTAGATGATCTCGACCATCGACAGCGAGTCCACGCCGAGGTCATCGACGAAGGACTTGTCGAGCTGGACGTCCTCCGCGGCGACTCCCGCCACGTCGTTGACGATCTCAGCGAGGTCGGTGCGGATCTCTTCAGTGCTGGCCATGTGTTTCTCCTGTGGGTCGTGATTGGCCGGGTGGGGTCAGGGCAGGACGACGACCTGGCCCGCGTACACGAGCCCGGCGCCGAAGCCGATGATGAGGGCGGTCTGCCCGGAGGTGGCCTCGCCCGACTCGAGCAGGGCCTCCATCGCCAGCGGAACCGAGGCCGCCGACGAGTTGCCCATGTGGACGATGTCGCGGGACACGGTCACGTTCTCGGGCAGCTTGAGGTGGCGCAACATCGAATCGGTGATCCGGTTGTTGGCCTGGTGGGGGATGAAGACATCGAGCTGGTCCGGGGTGAGTCCGGCGGCCTCGAGGGTCTGCCTGGTCTTCTCGGCGATGAAGGTCGTCGCCCAGCGGAAGACGGCCTTGCCATCCATCGAGATGTGGGGGTGCTCACGACCCGCCTCGACCTTTGACCAGTCCTCGATCTGGATGGCCGGTGCCTGGGCGCCGTCGGAGCCCCACACCAGCGGCCCCATGTCGGGGGTCTCGCTCGGCCCGACGATGACGGCACCTGCACCGTCGGAGAACAGGAAGGCGGTGCTGCGGTCGGCGATGTCCGTCATGCGGCTCAGTGTCTCCACGCCGATGACCAGTACATGGGTTGCAGCCCCGGAGCGCACCAGCGACTCAGCCATGCCGGTGCCGTAGCAGAACCCAGCGCAGGCGGCTGAGATGTCGAAGGCGGCGGGGCCTGCTGACAGGCCGAGTTCGTGGGCCACGTAGGCGGCCAGGGCCGGCGACTGCTGGAAGTGGGAGACCGTGGAGCAGATCACCGCGTCGATCTGCCCCGGTTCGAGTCCGGCGCGCTCGATGGCCTTCGAGGCGGCCCGGACTGCCATGAACAGCGGGGTCTCCTCCTCGGTGGCCCACCGACGCTCAGTGATTCCGGTGCGCTGCTCGATCCACTCAGGGGTGGAGTCGATCATCGTGCACATCTCAGCGTTGTCCACCACACGGGAACCCCGGTACCCGCCGACAGCGAGGATGCGGGCGTAGGGGGCGCCGAGGGAGGGGGTGATGCTCATCTGGTGGGGCCTTTCAGGCGTTCTCGGGGGCGGGTTTCGGGGCGGCTGCGGCATGGCTCCGGCAGAATGCCCGCGCCTCGTCCAGCTGGTCGGGGGTGTTGAGGTTGAACACCTCGACGCCCTTGAGGTTGCGTTTGGCGATACCGGTGAGCGTACCTGCCGGTGGCAGCTCCAGCATCCCGGTGACGCCGAGCTCGGCCATCGTCGCCATGCACTGGTCCCAGCGCACCGGATTGGCGACCTGGTTCACCAGACGGTCCAGGTAGTCGCGTCCAGAGGTGACCACGGCACCGTCGGCATTGCTCAGCAGGCGGGTGTGTGGGTCATCGGTGGGCACGGCCCGGGCCAGGGTGGCCAGGCGTTCTGCCGCGGGGGCCATGTGGTGGGTGTGGAAGGCCCCGGCCACGCTCAACGGGATCAGGCGGGCGCGGCGCGGCGCGGCCTCGGCCAGGGCGGCCAGCTGCTCCACGGTCCCGGCGGCGACGATCTGCCCGGTGCCGTTGTTGTTGGCAGGGGTCGCTCCGGCGGCCTCGATGGCGGCGAGCACCTCGTCGCGGTCCCCGCCGATGACGGCGGTCATGGAGGTCGGGGTCACCGCGGAGGCCTGGGCCATGCCCCGACCCCGCTCGCGCACCAGCACCATCGCGGACTCAGCGGAAATCCCTCCCGCCAGCGCGGCGGCGGCGAGTTCCCCGACCGAGTGACCGGCGATCACTGCGGCCGGTGACTCCTGCTCGGCGTCCAGCAGCCGGGCGGCTGCCAGGGCCGAGGCCACCAGCAGGGGTTGGGCGACGGCGGTGTCCCGGATCGTCTCGGCGTCAGAGACGGTGCCGTGGGTCACCAGGTCGATGTCGGCTGCGGCGGACAACCACTCGAGCTGGGAGGAGAAACCAGGGTCCTCGAGCCATGGGGTGAGGAAGCCGGGGGTCTGGGCGCCCTGGCCCGGCGCGACGATAGCTAGCACGGGATCAACTCTGCCCCGAAGGGGACGCTTTCGCCGTCACGGATGAAACGAAAATGCCGGGAGTGATTTTGTGCGTTTCCCACAACGAAGCCCTGTGCGGCTGACTCGCGTCGAATCAGACCTGGAGCCTGCCCAGCGTGACTGCCAGGCGCAGCACGTAGGCCTCCCGGGCATCGGTCGGGTTGTAGCCTGTCAACTCCTGAATGCGCTTCAGCCGGTACCGGACGGTGTTCGGATGGATGTACATCGCCCGCGCGGTGGCCTCGGTGGAGGAACCGGCATCGAGGAAGCCGACACAGGTCTCCAGCAGCTCCTTCGAGGAGCGCAATGCCTCGAACACCCCGCGGGCCAATGCCCGGCGGGCGTGGCCGTCCCCCGCCAGGGCCCGTTCGGGCAGCAGGTCCGCAGACAGCAGGGTCCGGGGCCCCTCCGGCCAGGCCCGGGCGGCCCGGAAACCGTAGGCGGCCTCACGTGCCGAGGTGGGGGCACCCCCCAGGCCTGCGGTCAGTGGGCCGACCACGACCGGGCCGTCGGCGAAGCAGGGCTCGAGCTGACGCACCAGTGAGCAGGCGGTGACGGCGTCGGTGAGCGGGGCGCCGGCCAGGATGCACACCAGACGTTCCCCCTGCGGGGCGGCCAGCACATCCACCCCCAGCTTGGAAGCGGCCCGGCGCAGCTCCTCCACACGGGGGTCCTTCGGGGCGGGGGCGAACACCACGACGGTGGGTGCCTCGGAGTTCCAGCCCAGGGTGGAGGCGCGGGAGAACACCGCTTCGTCGGTCTCGTCGCGCACCACGGCGTCGATGACGGTGGCCTCGATGCGGGAGTCCCATGCTCCCCTGGCCTCGGCTGCTCTGGCGTAGACGGCGGCGGCGGCGAAGGCGATCTCCCGGGAGAAGATCACGATCCCGATCTGGAGGGGTTGGCGGTCGGCCCGGGGCAGGAGCAGCTGGATCTGTTCCTCGACCACATCGGTGGTGGTGCGCACCAGGTCCACCGTCTGCTGCAGTGAGATTCGGCCCGCCATCGCGCGGGGGGCGGCGTCGAAGACCCGCTCCGGGACGAAGTCCTCGCCGGAGACCCAGTCGACGAAGCCGTCGATGCCGCCCCGGGCCAGCAGGCTGATCCATGACCGGGACTCGGCATCGAGCTCCGCGAACCAGGAGTGACGGTCCTCGAGGGCTGCGAGGGTGGCGGTGTTCATGGTGGAGCGCACGGCGCGCAGGCGCTTCAGGATTCCGGCCCGGGTGCGGGCCGAGGTGACGGTGGCCGGGAGGGTTCCGGCGCGGGCAGGTGAAACGGACATGGCACCTCTCAGGGTACCGGGGGTGCTGCGGGCCTCATTCGCCTGTCGGCCAACTGGCCTCCACGTCGGCCAATGCCTGGGCGCTGGAGCGGTCGAGGGTGATCCAGTTGGTCATCGCCTGTGGGAAGGTCCCCGAGCCGACGGCGCTCGGCATCTGGTCCGAGGCGTCGAAGCGCACGACGGTGTTCTCGTCGGTCAGCAGGGTGAAGGTCAGCCGGTCGATGGGGGAGGCCAGCAACTCCGGGTTCAGTCCGGTGTTGGTGGAGACCCACCCGGCAGGAGTCACCCGAGCCTTCTCGTTGCTCCACTCGGGGGAGGCCAGGTAGGCCTGGAAGGCCTTGACCTCCTCGCGGTCGGAGAAAGCAGCTGCGAACTCGCCGCCGCTCAACAACGGCTGGTGTTGAGCGTCCTGCCCCGGAAGGTGGAAGGCGAAGACGTCGCCGTCGGGGGCGATCCGTGCCGAGGCCGGCCAGTTCGCCTGGTAGAAGGAGGCCTGCCGGTGCAGGAAACAGCCGCCCTCCAGGATGGGTAGGCCTGCTTCGGCGAAGGGGGTGGTGGCCACGGACTTGATGTTGCCGTGCCCTCCGTTGACGTGCGCCGGGTTCTTCAGGATGGCCCCGACCCGGTCGAGGGCCGCCACGACCCGAGGGTCGTCGAAGGCAAACTCGTGGGCCACCCAGGCGTCGTACTCCTCAGGGGTGACCGTGCGCAGCATCAGGTCCTCGAGCCAGTCCGTGGCGGGCCAGCCGGTGCTCCCCCCGGACTCCAGGCCGACGCACCAGGGCTTGGCCTCAGGGTGCTCGGCGGCGATCCGCTCGGTCAGGGTGACCAGGTCGTCCCAGCTGGTGGGGACCTCGTAGCCGTTGTCGGCGAACACCTGCGGCGAGTACCAGACCAAGGACTTGGCGCTGGCCCCCACGGGAACGGCGTGGAGCCTGCCCTCCACCATGCCGTGCCCCCACCAGGCGGGTCTGTAGTTGCGCTCGACATTGCGGCGTGCGGTTCCTGTGACCTCCATCACCTTGCCGGGGAAACGTTCGACCAGGTTGCGCAGCAAGCCCGGCTGGGGCAGGTAGGCGATGTCCGGCGGCGAGCCGGCCTCGATCTTGACCGGGAGCTGGCTTTCGAACTCCCGGGAACCCTCGTAGTTGATCCTCGCCCCGGTGCACTCCTCGAAGGTGCTGAAGGAGTCGATGTGTGACTGGTCCTCCGGAGCCACGATGGAGGTGTAGACGCTGATGGCCTTGCCGCTGAGATCGCCGTATTCCTCGTAGCCGCGACACCTCGTCGAGGTGGCGCTCATCGTGGGTTCTGGGCTCGGGGCGGGTTCCCCTGTGGGGCTGCAGGACGTCGTGACCGCCAGACCCAGGGCGACCAGGCCGACGATCACGGTTTTTCTGCCGGGACGAACCATCCACGAACCCCAATCCTTGACTTCGAGCCCCCTGAAGAGTTCATCACACCCGAAGCAGGGTGGGGCCATCAAGCTGAGACGATCACGATCCGGTAACGATTCGCCTGGATCAGGTGACGGGGTTCATGGTGGGAAGATTCCCCGCAGGGCAAGTGCAAGGTATGTTTGGTCCACCTGTGCTCAACTTCGACGAGAGGACTCACGTGAGCATCAACGATGAGGTCGGGCCCATCCTCAACGGGCTCCCGACGAACCTCCCCGACACCGACCCGGGGGAGACCGCGGAGTGGCTCGAATCTCTCGATGGGGTCATCGAGCACGGCGGGCGCAACCGGGCCCGCTACGTCATGCTGAAGCTCCTGGAGCGGGCCCGCGAACTGCGGGTCGGCGTGCCCTCGCTGACCGGCACCGACTACGTCAACACGATCCCGGCCGACAAGGAGCCCCAGTACCCCGGGGATGAGGACCTCGAGCGGCAGATCCGGCGTCTGCTGCGCTGGAACGCCGCCATCACGGTGCACCGCGCCCAGCGGCCCGGCGTGGGTGTTGGCGGACACATCTCCTCCTTCGCCTCCTCGGCCACGCTCTACGAGGTGGGCTTCAACCACTTCTTCCGTGGCAAGGACCACCCCGGCGGTGGGGACCAGATCTTCTTCCAGGGGCACGCCTCTCCCGGCATGTACGCCCGTGCCTTCCTCGAGGGTCGGCTGCAGGAGGTCGACCTGGACGGCTTCCGGCAGGAGCACAGCCACATCGTCGACGGCAAGGTCCGTGCGCTGCCCTCCTACCCGCACCCGCACCAGATGCCCCACTTCTGGGAGTTCCCGACGGTGTCGATGGGCATCGGCCCCATGAACGCCATCTACCAGGCCCAGTTCAACCGCTACCTCCACAACCGAGGCATCAAGGACACCTCCGATCAGCGGGTGTGGGCCTTCCTCGGCGACGGCGAGATGGACGAGCCCGAGTCCCGTGGGCTGCTGCAGCTCGCGGCGAACGAGGAGTTGGACAACCTGACCTTCGTCGTCAACTGCAACCTGCAGCGCCTCGACGGCCCGGTGCGGGGCAACGGCAAGATCGTCCAGGAGCTTGAGGCCTTCTTCCGGGGAGCCGGCTGGAACGTCATCAAGGTGATCTGGGGTCGCGGCTGGGATCCGCTGCTGGCCGATGACAGCGACGGCGCGCTGGTGAACCTGATGAACACCACCACCGACGGTGACTACCAGACCTTCAAGGCCAACGATGGCGCCTACGTGCGCCAGCACTTCTTCGGGCGTGATCCCCGCACCGCAGAGATGGTCAAGAACTGGAGCGACGACCAGATCTGGGCACTCACCCGTGGCGGGCACGACTTCCACAAGGTCTACGCCGCCTACAAGGCTGCAACCGAGTTCACCGGCGCCCCCACCGTGATCCTCGCCCACACCATCAAGGGCTACTTCCTGGGCCGCCACTTCGCGGGCCGCAATGCCACGCACCAGATGAAGAAGATGGCCCTGGAGGATCTGAAGTCGCTGCGCGACCGCGTCCACCTGCCGATCTCCGACGAGGTGCTGGAGGCCGATCCGTACCGTCCACCGTACTTCCGTCCCGCCGCTGACGATCCCAGGATGCAGTACCTGCAGGAACGCCGTCGTGAGCTGGGCGGCTACCTGCCGGAGCGGCGCGGTGACCGCAAGTTCATCTCCCTGCCGGGTGACAAGGCCTACGAGTCGATCCGCAAGGGCTCCGGCAAGCAGGCCGTGGCCACCACGATGGCCTTCGTGCGGCTGCTCAAGGACCTCATGCGGGACAAGGAGTTCGCGCCCCGCGTGGTGCCGATCATCCCCGATGAGGCCCGCACCTTCGGCATGGACGCCTTCTTCCCGACCATCAAGATCTACAACCCCCACGGCCAGAACTACACGCCGGTGGACGCGGACCTGTTCCTCAGCTACCGGGAGGCGGTCAAGGGACAGATCCTGCACACCGGCATCAACGAGGCCGGTTCGGTCGCGGCCTTCACCGCGGCCGGAACCTCGTACGCCACGCACGGCGAGCCGATGGTCCCGATCTACGTCTTCTACTCGATGTTCGGCTTCCAGCGCACGGGTGACTCGATCTGGGCGGCGGCCGACCAGCTGACCCGGGGCTTCATCATCGGCGCCACCGCCGGGCGCACCACGTTGACCGGTGAGGGCACCCAGCACATGGATGGCCACTCGCCGATCCTGGCCTCCACCAACTCCGCCGTGGTCACCTACGACCCCGCCTACGGCTACGAGATGGCCCACATCGTGCGGGAGGGGCTGCGTCGGATGTACGGCGAGAAGCCGGAGAACGTCATGTACTACCTGACGGTCTACAACGAGCCCTACCCGCAGCCTGCGGAACCTGAAGGGGTGGACGTCGAGGGCATCCTCAAGGGCATGTACCTGCTGCGCCCCGGCTCCACCGAGGGCGTGGGTGAGGATGCGCGTCGCGCCCAGATCCTGGCCTCCGGGGTCGGGGTGAACTGGGCGCTGGAGGCCCAGGACATCCTCAAGCGTGACCACGGCGTGGTCGCCGACGTGTGGTCGGTCACCTCGTGGGGTGAGATGGCCCGTGAGGGTCGGGTCAAGGACCGCGCCCGGTTCGACGATCCCTTCGGTGAGCACGAGCCCACCTGGGTGGAGCGGAAGCTCGCCGACACCCAGGGCCCCATCGTCGCGGTCAGCGACTACATGCACGCCGTGCCCGACCAGATCCGGCCTTGGGTGCCGCGCGGCTACATGACGCTCGGTGCCGATGGCTTCGGCTTCTCCGACACCCGCGCCGCTGCCCGCCGCCACTACAGGATCGATGGTCCCTCCATCGCGGTCGCGGTGCTGCAGCAGCTGGCTCGTGCCGGTGAGGTGCCCGAGGACTGGGCCATCGAGGCGGCGAAGAAGTACCGCCTCGATGATGTCACCGCCGGGACCTCCGGCAAGGCCGGCGACGACGAGTGAGTCCACACGCCGAACCCTGAAAACGGTCACCCGGGTGCGCGGCACCCGGGTGATCTGGCACTCTAGGAACGTGGCACCGAAGATGGATAAGGAAAGCGCCGCGAGCGAAGCTGACCTGTTGGGGCTTCGGCCGGGCATTCTCGTCCAGGAGTTGGGCTGGGATGAGGACACCGACCAGGCGTTGCGGGAAACGATCATGGATGCGATTGACGCAGACATGGTCGAGGAGGCGATCGAGGCCGTTGACGTGGTGGTCCTGTGGTGGCGTGACGACGACGGCGACGTCGTTGACGGGCTCGTGGACGCCATGACCGATCTCGCAGGCACTGGCTGGATCTGGCTGTTCACCCCGAAGGTCGGGCGCCCCGGCTACGTCAACCCCAGTGACATCTCAGAAGGGGTCACCACGGCGGGGCTTGCCCTGACCAGCCAGGCCAATGTCAGTGCCCAGTGGCAGGCCCACAAGGTGGTCCGCCCCAAGGCGGGCAGCCGCCGCTGAAACCCATGCGCATGAGGGAGGACCCCATGACCTTGACCACACGCATTGGCGTCCTCACCTCAGGAGGCGACGCCCAAGGGATGAACGCGGCTGTCCGGGCCATCGTCCGTGCCGCGATCCAGGAGGGGGCTGAGGTCTTCGCCATCCGGGAGGGCTGGCAGGGGGCGGTGCTCGGCGGCGAACACATCCAGCAGATGAACTGGAAGGACGTCTCCGGCATCCTCAACAAGGGCGGAACCGTCATCGGTACCGCACGTTGCCAGGAATTCCGGGAGCGCGATGGCCGCAGGCAGGCGGTACGCAACCTGGTCGAGGCCGGGATCGACCGGCTCATCGTCATCGGTGGGGATGGCTCGCTGAGCGGTACCCGGCGGCTCAGGCTGGAGTGGGCGGAACTGCTGGCCGAGCTGGTGGAGCGCGGTGAGATTCCCCAGGAGCTGGCGGCGCGGCATCCGGTGCTGAACATCGCCGGGCTGGCCGGCTCCATCGACAACGACATGGTCGGCACCGACATGACGATCGGTACGGACAGTGCCCTGCACCGCATCACCGAGGCCATCGATGCGATCAGCGCCACCGCGGAGTCGCACCAGCGCACCTTCATCGTCGAGGTGATGGGCCGACGGTGCGGCTACCTGGCACTGATGAGTGCCATTGCGGGTGGGGCGGACTACACCTTCCTGCCGGAATCCCCGCCGCGTGAGGGCTGGGAGGACCGGATGGTGGAGGTGCTGGGGCGTGGCCGTGCTGCGGGGCGCCGGGACTCCATCATCGTGGTTGCCGAGGGGGCGGCCGACCGGCAGGGCGAGCCGATCACCGTCGACCGGGTCCACCGGATCATCAAGGACCGCACCGGGGAGGACGCCCGCATCACGATCCTGGGTCACGTCCAGCGCGGTGGCGTGCCCTCGGCCTATGACCGTTGGATGGCCACCAGTTGCGGGGTGCGGGCGGTGCAGGAGGTGCTGCGGGCGGATGCGGACTCGGAACCGGTGCTGGTTGGGATGCGCCGTGACGACCTGGTCACCGTCCCGCTGCTGGATGCGGTGGTCACGACCAGGCGGATCGCCGATCACATCGCCGAGGGCGACTACGAGGCGGCCATCGCCTCACGCGGTCCCGGGTTCCAGATGATGATCGACGTCTACCGCACGCTCATCGAGGCCAGGCCCTCGGTGGCGGACCCGGCGGGGAAGCGGATCGCCATCATGCACGCCGGGGCCCTGGCGCCGGGGATGAACCAGTTGGCCCGGGTCGCGGTGCGAGCCGGGATTGATCGGGGCTACCAGGTGGTGGCGGTGCGTGGCGGGGTGCCCGGACTGATCGAGGGCAACCTGACCGAGGTGGCCTGGGCGGATGTGGAGGGCATGTCCCACACCGGTGGGGCCAGTTTCGGTACCCGGCGCTATGTGCCCGAGGAGGCCGAGCTGTACTCGATGGCCCGGCAGCTGGAGGAGCACCGGGTGGATGCGCTTTTGGTGATGGGTGGATTTCACGCCTACGCCACTGTTGATCTCATGGAGCGGGAGCGTCGCCGTTACCCGGCCTTCAACATCCCCATCGCGGTGGTGCCCGCGAGCATCGACAACAACCTGCCCGGCTGGCCGATGGCGGTGGGTGCCGACACCGCGCTCGGCACGGTGGTGGACTGCATCGACATGGTGCGGATGTCAGCCTCTGCCAGCAAGCGGGCCTTCATCGTGGAGACGATGGGGCGGGGCTGTGGGTTCCTGCCGTTGGTGGGTGGCCTGGCCGGTGGCGCCGAGAAGGCCTATCTGCCGGAGACCGGCATCACGTTGAGCGAGCTGGAGGACGACATCGCCGCACTGGTGGATGCCTTCGACTCCGGGCGGAGCTTCTACCTGGCCGTGGTGGGGGAGGGCTCGAGCGTCCACTACACCACCGAGGTGCTGTCCAAGCTGTACGAGGCGGAGGGGCAGGGCCGGTTCACGGTGCGCGAGTTCGTGGTCGGTCACATCCAGCAGGGCGGGGTGCCCTCCCCGTTCGACCGGATCAACGCGACCCGGCTGGCCTGGAACGCCGTCGGCAACCTGGACCAGCAGCTCCAGTCGGGCAGGGCCGACTACGTGGCTGCCGATGCCGGGGCCGAGGGTCTGTTCGCCCCGCTCCGGGACGTCACGGTGGACATGGACTGGGAGCACAAGCGCCCCCGCACCCAGTGGTGGCGTCGGCTCCGCGAGCCCTTCGACATCCTCAGCCGCCGCCCCGGCCAGGAGTGACTCCACTCACCTGGGCAGGGGGGGCTCGGGCACGAATCGCTGGTGATATACGTTGGCGCGTCACTGAGCGACCTCGAGCGGTCCCTTCTCGGCGGTTCGTGCGTGGGTCGCTGCTGTGCCTTGCTCGGGCACGAATCGCTGGTGAAATACGTTGGCGCGTCACTGAGCGACCTCGAGCCGTCGCTTCTCGGCGGTTCGTGCTCGCCTCTCAGCACAGGGGCAGGGTGACCTGGAAGTTCCGCCCGGCGGCGCAGTTCATCGCGGCCAGTTCGCCACGCGCCTGTTCACTGGCCGGGGTCTGCTCCAGGGAGTCCGGGATCATGCTGCGCAGGGACAGCAGGTGGCCGTCGCTGATCCGCAGCACCACGGTGAAGGTGACGGTGGCCGCCACCCCGTCCCCGGTGCGGGTGCCGTGGAAGCCGCACGTGACTCCGGAGCCCTGGGCAGGGTCGATCCCGATGCCGAGGGTCGGGGTCGGGGTGACCTCGGTGAAGGACTCCTGCTGGGCCGCCGACAGCGACTCGCAGGCGGCCGCGACGTCGCCCTGGACGTCGGCGATGGTGGCCACCTGGAGGCGCACATCGGTTTCGGCGTGGCTGAGCCGGATCACGCGCCGACCGTCCTCGATGGACTCGTCACCGTAGAGGTGCCAGCCCGGCGGTGCGGTGAGGGTGGTGTCGTTGACCTGCAGCTCCCCGACGGCCTCGGGAGCACCCTCGGTGTTCTCCGGGTCGTCAGGCGTCGGGGTCGGCGACGGTTCAACAGTGGTGACGTCGGGCTCGGGGCTGGAGGTGCTGGGGGAGGCGAAGTGGTCGCGCAGGACGAAGAACCAGCTCGTCACCCCGAGGGCGATCACCAGCATGATGATGAGCAGCACGATCAGCCAACGTCGGCGGGGCTTGCGGGGTTTCTCCTGAATCGTCGGGCTGCTCGGTGCGCGCCACGGCTGCTCAGGTGTGGGTTCCTCAGGTGCAGGCTCCTCCTCGGCGGGGGCGAAGCGACGACCCCCCGAGGAGAGCTGTGGCTCCTCCTCGGGCTCCGACATGGCTCGACGACCAGCAGGGGCTGCGGGGGAGGGGCGGTACTCCTCGGGGTCGGGCTCAGCGCTGCGTCGAGGAACCGCACGCGACCACTCGTCGGCCATCACACTCCTTTCCACCGGTCCTGTCGGAATCAGTCTACGGTCACGAAGCGCACAAGGGGGAAGGTCGAGAGGCAGGTGCCCCGGTGGGGTGGGCGCAGAGGGACTTGAACCCCCGACTCCCTGCTTGTAAGGCAGGTGCTCTGACCAACTGAGCTATGCGCCCGACGGCTCGCCGCCCCGGACACTGTAGCGCTCCCGGGGACGACGAGCCCAGTTGTTCAGGCCAGGGCGGCCTTGACCAGGGCGGCGACGGTCCTGCCCTCGGCCCTGCCCGCGACGCGGGCATTCACGGCCTTGATGATCGCGCCCATCTGCTTCATCCCGGCGTCCGGGACGGCTGCCACCTCCTCGGCGACGATGGCCCGCACCTCGTCCTCGGTGAGCGGCGTCGGCAGGTAGGCGGCCATGAACTCGGCCTCCTGCTCCTCCTTCTCCGCCAGCTCGGCGCGGCCCGCCTCGGCGTAGGTGGCGGCCGAGTCGCGGCGCTTGCGCTGCTCCTTGGTGATGACCGCGACCTCCTCGTCGTCGCTCAGCTCGCGGGCGACCTCACCGGCCACCTCCTCGGTGGTGATCGCCGCCATCATCATGCGGATGACGGACTTGGCGAACTCGTCCTTCGCGCGCAGCGCATCCGCGAGGTCCTTCTTCAGGCGCGTCTTCGTCGCAGCCATGTGCGTCCTTTCACTTGTCTTCTGCCACACCCATTCAACCAGCTGCCACGAGGGGGCTTGAGGGTAGAATGACGCATCGTGGCTGAAACAGACCTCTCGCTCGTGATCGACCAGTTGTCCAAGTCCCTCACCTCCATCGAGGCGGTGGCGGACCTGCCAGCGCTGCGTGCCGAGATCGCGCAGCTGTCCGAGGAGGTCGCGGCCCCGGACCTGTGGGACAACCAGGACAATGCCCAGCGGGTGACCTCGACGCTGTCGGCCCGGCAGGCCGAGGTGGAGCGGCTGGAGTCACTGCGGGCCCGGCTCGAGGACGCCCAGGTGATGCTCGAGCTGGCCGCCGAGGAGGACGACGCCGAGACCCGGGCCGAGGTGGAGCGGGAACTGGCGCGGCTGCGCGAGGAGATCGAGGCCCTGGAGGTGCGCACCCTGCTGTCGGGCGAGTACGACTCGCGTGAGGCGCTGGTCACGATCCGTGCCGAGGCCGGGGGGGTGGATGCCGCGGACTTCGCCGAGAAGCTGCTGCGGATGTACCTGCGCTGGGCCGAGCGCCACGGCTACCCCGTCGAGGTCTACGACACCTCCTACGCGGAGGAGGCGGGGTTGAAGTCGGCCACCTTCGCGGTCAAGGCCCCCTTCGCCTACGGCACCTTGTCGGTGGAACAGGGCACCCACCGTCTGGTGCGCATCTCCCCGTTCGACAACCAGGGCCGCAGGCAGACCTCCTTCGCCGGGGTCGAGGTGCTGCCGGTGACCGAGGAGACAGACTCCATCGACATCCCCGAGGCCGACATCCGGGTGGACGTGTTCCGCTCGTCGGGGCCAGGCGGGCAGTCGGTCAACACCACGGACTCGGCGGTCAGGATCACCCACCTGCCCACGGGTCTGGTGGTCAGCTGCCAGAACGAGAAATCACAGCTGCAGAACAAGGCGGCGGCGCTGCGCGTGCTGCAGTCCCGGCTGTTGGAACTGGCCCGCGCGGAGCGCGAGAAGGAGCTGAACGCGCTCAAGGGCGACGGCGGCAACTCGTGGGGAGCGCAGATGCGCTCCTACGTGATGCATCCCTACCAGATGGTCAAGGACCTGCGCACCGAGCACGAGGTGGGCAATCCCGATGCCGTCTTCGACGGTGACATCGACGGATTCATCGACGCAGGGGTGCGTTGGCGGAAGCGGACGGAGGCTCCCGCCAACTGACGAAGATGCGCCACATGCGTGTTGCTGTCGAAGGCATCGCGGTCAGTGTGCTTGACTGCTCAGTGACCGTGTCCTGGAAAATCTCCAGGATCTTCCCCTAGTCGGTCGGAGAAACACAGTGATCACGTTCGAGGACGTCACGAAGTTCTACCCCGGGCAGGACCGCCCGGCGCTTCGGAACATCAACCTTGAGATCGGCAAGGGCGAGTTCGTCTTCCTCGTCGGCCAGTCCGGGTCGGGCAAGTCGACGTTCCTGCGCCTGATTCTGCGCGAGTACCGTCCCTCCAAGGGCACGCTCTACGTCGCGGGGAAGAACCTCAGCACCCTGAACCAGTGGAAGGTGCCGACGCTGCGCCGCCAGATCGGTACGGTGTTCCAGGACTTCCGGCTGCTGCCGGGCAAGACCGTCTACGAGAACGTCGCCTTCGCACTCCAGGTGATCGGCAAGCCGAACCGGGTCATCAAGCAGCTCGTGCCGGACACTCTCAAGCTGGTGGGGCTGGAGGGCAAGGAGAACCGGCTCAACGAGGAACTCTCCGGGGGTGAGCAGCAGCGGGTGGCCATCGCTCGCGCCTTCGTGAACCGGCCGAAGATCCTCATCGCGGATGAGCCGACCGGAAACCTCGACCCCGAGACGAGTGTGGGCATCATGAAGCTCCTCGACCGGATCAACCGCAGCGACACCACCGTCATCATGGCCACCCACGACTCCACGATCGTCGACCAGATGCGCCGTCGCGTGCTCGAGCTGCGCCAGGGCGAGCTCGTGCGTGACCAGGCCAAGGGCGTCTACGGCAGCAACTGAGAACGAGGACTTCAATGAGGCATTCACTTCGCGAGACCTGGTCCGGACTCAAACGCAACCTCGCCATGACGATCGCCGTGATCGTCACCACCTCGGTGTCGCTGGCGCTGTTCGGGCTGGGGTTGTTGACCTCGCAGGAGGTCGATCTGGTCAAGTCCCGCTGGTACGACAAGATCGAGATCTCGGTGTTCCTGTGCACCGAGCGCACCACGGGCGGCACCTGTGAGGACGGCAAGGAGACCACCGACGCGCAGCGGGAGGCCATTCGGACGGCTCTTGAGGCAAATCCTGAGGTCAAGGAGGTCTTCTACGAGACCAAGGCCGAGGCCTTCGCGGAGTTCCAGCGGGTGTTCAAGGACTCCCCGGTGCTGGCCTCGCGCACCGAGGAGCAGATGCAGGACTCCTTCCGCATCAAGCTGGTCAACCCCGAGAACTACAAGGGGGTCGTCAGTGAGGCCCAAGGGCTGCAGGGCGTGCAGAACGTCCAGGACCTCAAGGGCGTCCTCGACCCGGTGTTCCGGGCGCTGAACATGCTGCAGTGGGCCACGCTGGGCATGAGCATCCTGCTGCTGGTGGCGGCAGCCCTCCAGATCTCCACCACGATTCGGATGGCGGCCTTCACCAGGCGGCGCGAGATCGGCATCATGCGGCTGGTGGGCGCCTCGAACTTCTACATCCTGCTGCCCTTCCTGCTGGAGAGTCTGGTGGCGGCCCTGTTCGGTGTCCTGATCGCCAGCGCCGCGCTGGGTGCCACCTATGTCCTGGTCATCGACAACTACCTGCGGCAGAAGGTGCTCGCCCTGCCCTGGATCGGGCAGTCCCACCTGATGGTGACCCTCGGTGCCATTGCTGCCGTGGGCATCGCCTTGTCCATCATCCCCACGCTTCTGGCTGCCCGGAAGTATCTGAGAATCTGACACGAAGGAGACCAAGGTGAATCGGGAACTTCCCCCTCTGCCCGAGAACCGTGAGCTCACCAGAGTGAAGCGCTGTGCGGTGACCCTGGCCGTCGGTTTCGGCCTGTTGCTGGCCCCCATCGGGGCGGCCAGCGCTGATGAGCTCGACGACCGACGCGATCAGCTCGACACGGAGCTGAAGGAGCAGCAGGCCTTGGTCGAAGGGGCCTCGAACGAACTCACCCAGGCGGTTCAGGCCTACGAGGCCGCCAAGGGCGAGCTCGGCGTCGCCGAGCAGGAGCTGACGAAGGCCGAGGAGGCCAGGAGCCAGGCTCAGGAGTTGGACACCCAGCGCGCCGAGGAGTTGAAGGCCGCCGAGACCCGCCTGGAGAAGGCGAAGGCCGATGTCGAGTTCACCAAGGCCTCCTACGACGTCGTTGACCGCCGCACCAGCGAGGAGGTCAACGTCATCGCGCAGCAGAACGGTGGGTTGCTCCAGGTCTCGTTGTTCCTCAGTGATGCCAATGCCAGTGAGCTGAACCAGCGGGCCCAGCTGTCGGAGACCCTGTTCTCCTCCTCGGCCCTGGAGCTGGACGAGCTGACCGAGCGACGTTTCGCCATGGAATCGGCCGAACAGGAGGCCGCCGAGGCGGAGCAGGAGGCCGAGAAGGCACGCAAGGCTGCGGCCGAGCAGTTGGAGGAGACCAAGAAGAAGGAGCAGGCCGCCGAGGACAAGAAGACCGAGGTGGCGAAGAAGGTTGCCGAGAAGGACGCCGCGAAGAAATCCGCCGATGAGCAGCTGGCGGCCGAGAAGCAGCGCCAGAGCGCCCTGGAGAACGAGTCCGCCGACCTTGACAAACGGATCAAGGCCCGCATTGAGGAGCAGAAGCGCCAGGAGGCCGAGCGGCGTCGTGCCGAGGAGCAGGCCGCTGCCGAGACGAAGGCCGCTGAACAGCAGGCAGCCTCGAAGAAGAAGCCCGAGTCCTCCGGGAATTCCGGCGGGGGCTCGGGGAGTGGGTCCAGCGGGGCGGGCTTCGTCCGTCCGGTCAGTGGGCGGCTCAGCTCCCCTTATGGCATGAGGCTGCACCCGGTGCTGGGCTACTGGAAGCTGCACGACGGCACGGACTTCGCGGCTTCCTGCGGCACCCCGATCAAGGCTGCCGCCGACGGCAAGGTGGTGGAGCGGTACTTCAACTCCGGCTACGGCAACCGCCTGATGATCGATCACGGTCGGGTGGACGGCTCCTATGTCACCACCGGGTACAACCACGCCACCCACTACGTGGTTTCGGTCGGACAGCACGTCTCGAAGGGCGAGGTCATCGGCTACGTCGGATCGACGGGCTACTCCACCGGGTGCCACCTCCACCTCATGACCTGGGAGAACGGGTCCCGGGTGAACCCGATGGCCCGTTGGTTCAGCTGAGCCGGGCATGGCATGATTGCCAGATGCCCAGAGAGACCGGACGCAAGCTGGTTGCCCAGAACAAGAAGGCCCGCCACGACTACCAGATCGGTGAGTCCTTCGAAGCCGGGCTGGTGCTGACCGGAACCGAGGTCAAGACCCTGCGGCTCGGCCGGGTGAGCCTGACTGAGGCCTACGCCACCGTTGATGACGGCGAGGTGTGGCTGCGCAACGTCAACATTCCCGAGTACGAGTTCGGCACCTGGCGCAACCATGCGGCCACACGGTCGCGCAAGCTGCTGCTGAACAAGCGGGAGATCGCACGCCTGGCCCGGGAGACCGAGGCGAGCGGGCGGACCATCGTGCCGTTGTCGATCTACTTCAAGGACGGCTACGCCAAGGTTGAGATCGCGGTGGCCACGGGCAAACGGGACTGGGACAAGCGGCAGACCATCGCGGAACGCGACGCCGACCGCGAGGCCCAGCGGGCACTGCGGGCCCGCAACCGACTGGGGTCGAGCCGTCGTCGTTGAGCACTGGGGGACGGCTCAGGGCAATCCCCAATGGAGCCAGAGCCAGGAAGGCGGCACCATTGATGCCATGACCGATCCGATGCTCTCAGCTCACATCACCGATGTGCAGCGGGACCGCGCAGTGGAGTACCTGCAGCGCGCCTACGCCGCCGCCGAGATCTCCGACGAGATGTTCGAGCAGCGCCTGGGCCTGGCCCTGACCGCCACCACCAGGGCGGAGCTCAACGCCTCGTTGCGCGGTCTGGCGCGGGTGGCGCCGTCGATGCTGGTCAGCGGTTCAACGGGAGGGTCGCAACCGGCCAACGGGATGAACAATGTGCTCGCCGGGATCGTGCACCTGGGGACGCTGCCCAGCTTCTTCGTGCTGCCGGCGATTGCGAAGGGGGCGGCCTCGCCCGGGTCCCGCATCTCTCTGGAGGCCTCCCGCGCGATGTGTTTCCAGTTCAGCGCCCTGATCTACGGGGCAGTTGCGATCTTCCTGACGGTGATGGGCATTGCCCCGGCCGCGCTGCTGTTCGTGGGCTTCGTGTCCTGGGCGTTGATGACGTTGTGGCTGGCGATCCGGGCCTTCAACGGGGAGCACAGCACCAAGGCCATCGAGAAGCTGATGCTGATGCGCCCCGTCGAGGATCGGGACCGGCGTCAGGTGCGCTAGACTGGTGGGGCACAACTCAACAGGGGATGACTGGTTTCGACTTGGACGGTGGTTCGAGGAGAAGCGGGCCGAGGATCCATGCTCATCTCGTAAACGATGCGTGGAAACCAACAAGTGCCAAGAACAATCGCACTGACTTCGCTCTCGCTGCCTGATCAGCGATCGAAGGGTCACGCCCGGGTTTAGCCTTCGACCCGGTGCCTGGCCTCATTTCAGAAGGCTTGCTGGACGACCTGCGTCGCAGGGGTCGTTCGGGACTTCACTGCGACTGGGCCCGGCTGCAACTTGCTGACGTGAGTGCAGGGGCTGAGTGGACCGACTAGTCAGCTGCGCCCGGAGAAGCCCTGGTTCGCCTTTCAAGGACGCGGGTTCAATTCCCGCCATCTCCACCCCTTCACTGCCCCGGCCTGATGGCCGGGGCAGTTGTGTTGTCAGCTGAAGCTCCACAGGACCGCGCCGTGGGGGTCGCGGACCCAGACCTGCGGGCTGTCGGTGATGTCCAGCTCGACCTCGAGGTGCTGGCCCTCGCATGCGGAGCTCAGGTAGCGGTAGCGGGTGTTGTCCAGCTGCAGGGTCGTGGTGCGGGCCCGCACCAGCCACGGGTGCCTGCGCCTGAGCCCGATGAGGTCCTGGTGGGCTCGCAGGACGTGGGCACCGAGTGGGGACAGCTCCGCCGGAGAGCCCGGGAAGGCCGGACGGATCTCGTCGTCCCCACCGAGGCGGTCCTCCTTGATCCCGGCGAAGGCCTGTTCGTCCCCGTAGTAGATCGACGGTACCCCGCCGAGTGTCATGAGCAGGGCCAGGGCGCACACCGCTGCCTCGTTGCCGATGCGGGAGGCGATCCGGGTGACGTCGTGGTTCCCGATGAAGGTCTGGGGCAGGAAGTGGTCCAGGAAACCGTTGTGACGCTGCAGCGCCCAGTCCAGCTCGAAGAAGTTCCGGTCGTTCAGCGAGGACCAGATGGCCTTCCACAGCTCGTACTGGGTGAGCGAGTCGATCCGGGAGCGGGCCACGAAATCGACGTAGTCGCCGTGCAGCACCTCGCCGAGGAACCAGGCCCTGGGGTGGGCGTCCCGGGCGGCGGGGATCACCTCGGCCCAGAACTCGGGGGCAACCGAGTAGGCCGCATCCAGCCGCCAGCCGTCGACGCCGCGATCCAGCCAGTGGTTCAGCACGTGGGTCACGTGCCGCACGGTCGCGGGGGAGGAGTGGTTGAGCCGGGCCAGGGAGGAATGCCCCTCGAAGACGCGGGGTGCAGGCCCGCCGGGGGCCTCCCAGTCGATGTCGAACAGCTGGGCGGCGGGATGGTTCGGCCCCTCGGCCAGGGCGGCGCGAAGCTCCGGGTGCTCGGCCCCGACATGGCTGAACACCCCGTCGAGCAGGAGGTGCAGCCCTCGCTGCTTGCAGGCCGAAACCAGGGCGTCGAAATCCTCCTCGTCGCCGAGCCTGGGGTCGATGCGCAGCAGGTCCGTCGAGTCGTAGCCGTGGGTCTCGGAGGCGAAGATCGGTCCGAGCAACAACCCGGAGCAGCCCAGCTCGACGGCGTGGTCCAGCCACCCGATCAGGTGGCGCAGCCGGGGCTCGGGCGCACCGTGCTCCTCGCGGATCGGCGCCCCGGTGAATCCGAGCGGGTAGACGTGCCACCAGATCACATGATCGACCCAGGACATCACAACCTCCTGACGGGAGAAGTCCAACGGATGGATACCTGCGATTCTACGGAGGCACGTGGACGGGGAGGCGGCCGGGCATCCGGCACAATGGCGACATGATTCCGGGTGAACCACGAGCAGGACAGTTGTTGATCGCGCGTGATCCCGGGGACGGGAGCTACTTCGACCGCAGCGTGGTTCTCCTCCTCGACCACGACGACGAGGGGTCGGTCGGGGTGTGTCTCCACCAGCCCGGTACCCAGCCGTTGCCGTCACCGCTGATGGAGCTGCACCCCCTGCTCACCCCACCGGCGGTGATCTTCGAGGGCGGGCCGGTCAACGAGAACGCCATCGTCGCCCTGGCACAGTTGCACCACCCGAGGGAGCAGCCCGACTGCTGGCAGCCGCTGTTCGGCGATGTCGGGTCGGTGGCCCTGGACGTGCCCATCGAGGAGCTCGACGGTCCCTTCTCCCACCTGCGGTTGTTCATGGGGCTGGCCGGGTGGGGGCCGGGCCAGCTCATCGGGGAACTGCTCCGAGGCTCCTGGTACCGCACCCTTCCCACGGCGGAGGAGATCTTCGCCACCCCGGACCACCTGTGGCAGCGCGTTCTCAAACGCTGCGGTGGTGAACCCGGTCTCTGGTCCACCTGGACCGACACTCCGGCATGGAACTGAAAACCTGCCTGGGGTGACCCGATAGCATTGGGGTCAGGTCCGAGCAGGAGGTGGACGTTGGCAGAGGCACGTAGCCGCAACCTCATCCTCATCGTTGATGACGACGCGGCGCTGTCGGAGATGCTGCAGATCGTGTTGCGTCAGGAGGGGTTCAACACGGTCCACTGTGCGACGGGCACCGGGGCGTTGGCCGCGATGCGGGAGTCGCGTCCCGATCTGGTGCTGCTCGACCTGATGCTTCCCGGCCGTGACGGGGTGAGCATCTGTCGTGACATGAGGGCCGAGTCCGGGGTGCCCATCGTGATGCTCACCGCCAAGTCCGAGACCGACGACGTCGTGGCAGGGCTCCAGGCCGGGGCTGACGACTACATCGCGAAACCCTTCAAGGCCAAGGAACTGCTGGCCCGCATCCGCACCCGGCTGCGTCGGGTCACCGCTGATCCCGGGACCGACCAGTTCACCATCGGGGATCTGGTGATCTCCACCACGGCGCACACGGTCAAACGAGGCCAGACGGCGTTGCCGCTGACCCCGCTGGAGTTCGACCTGCTGTTGGCGCTGGCCAAACGCCCCACCCAGGTCTTCACACGGGAGGCGCTGCTGGACGAGGTGTGGGGTTACCGCAACGCCACCGACACCCGGCTGGTCAACGTCCATGTCCAGCGGCTGCGGTCCAAGGTTGAGAAGGACCCGGAGCACCCGGAGATCGTGGTGACGGTGCGTGGCATCGGGTACCGGGCCGGTGAACCGCAGCAGTGGTGAGCGGGGAATCCGCCGTCTGATCCAGCTGTGGTGGAGTTCGCTACCACTGCGGGTGCTGGCCACCACCTTCGTGGCCTCCTGCGTGATCCTCGTCCTCGCCGGTCTGTTCCTGGTGCAGCAGACCGCCAACGGGATCGTTGACGCCAAACGGTCCTCAGCGGTCAGGGAGGCCTCCCGGATGCAGCGCTTCATGCAGGAGCAGCTGCTGCTGCCGGAGCTGCGCGGCGTGGCGATCTACGAGCAGCTCAGCCGCCTGGCGGAGCTGGCGGGGGCCCAGGCAGGGCAGTTCCAGGTCATCATCCAGGGCCCCGCATCCCGGGTCTACTCGGCCACGGGCATCCTCTACGAGTCGATCCCCGACGAACTCATCACCCGGGTGGGCGAGGGGGATGGAATGTTCATCGTGGCGACCCGACTCTCCTCCGCGGTGACGGCACTCGACCAGCAGCCGGGGGTGGTGGTCGGCTCCACCCTGGTGTCCCCGGTGGGGGAACGCTTCCCCGTGTTCTACGTGTTTCCACTGACCAGCGAGGTCGCCACGCTGGGCGATGTCCAACGGGCGGTCTACTCCACAGGGGCGGTACTGCTGGTCGGGTTGACGGCCATCGCCTATCTGGTGACCCTGCAGGTGGTGCGTCCGGTGCGCAAGGCCAGCCGCACCGCGCTCCGCCTGGCCTCGGGACAGCTCGACGAACGTATGACGGTACGGGGCAGCGATGACCTGGCCTCACTCGCGGTGTCGATGAACACGATGGCCTCCGACCTGCAGCAGCGCATCCGTGAGTTGGAACAGCTCTCCGCCGTCCAGCGACGTTTCGTCAGTGATGTCAGCCACGAGCTGCGCACCCCGCTGACCACGATCAAGATGGCGGCAGATCTGCTGCATGAGGGGCGCGATGAGCTCCCGGCCCAGGATCGACGCACCGTCGAGCTGATGAGCTCGGAGCTGGAGAGGTTTTCGGAGATGCTGGCCGACCTGCTGGAGATCTCCCGCTTCGACGCGGGTGCGGCGGTGCTGAGCCTGGAGGAGAGCGACCTGGCGGCTCTCGTGGCGGCGGAGCTGGAGGCCCAGCGGAGCTTCGCCACCAGCCAGGGCAGTGAGTTGCGGTTGCACATCGACGGTGAGGCCTCCGCCCAGTTGGACACCCGACGGATCCGACGCATCCTGCGCAACCTGCTGACCAACGCCATCGACCACGGCGAAGGGCGGCCCATCGATGTCACCGTCGCGGCGGACGAGGATGCTGTGGCGGTCACGGTGCGTGACCACGGGGTCGGTTTCGCAGCCGATCTCTCGGCCAGGGTCTTCGACCGGTTCTGGCGCGCCGATCCGTCACGTACCCGACACGCGGGAGGCACCGGGCTTGGGCTGGCGATCGCCCTGGAGGATGCCCGACTGCACGCTGGATGGCTCTCGGCGTGGGGCCGCCCCGGGGGAGGGGCACAGTTCCGCCTGACCTTGCCCAGGCGCCCGGGCATCGTGCTCAACAGCTCGCCGCTGCCGATCATCCCCGTTGACTTCGTGACGCGGAAGGAGCCGTGATGCGTTTCTCGGCGCTGTTCGTGGTGCTGCTGGCGGTGGTGCTGTCAAGCTGCACCCACCTGCCGATTTCGGGGCCGGTGGTCGAGGTGTCGGTGAGCCCCCAGGGCCGGGGGGTGCAGATCGCCCCTGAACCACCGGGGGAGGGGATGAGCCCGGCCCGGATCGTGGAGGGGTTCCTCCAGGCGATGTCCGACCCGACGGGGAACTATGCCGTCGCCCGGCAATACCTGGCGGCCCCGGTCGCGCAGAGCTGGGAGCCCGGGCAACAGACCCTGATCTACGACGGCACGCCGAGTGAGGTCGATGGCAGCCAGGTGCTCCAGGCGACGGTGCGCGGCCAGCTGGATGCCGAGGGACGCTTCCAGGTGCTGCGCGCAGAGCTGAACCACGACTTCGAGCTGGTTGAGCAGGACGGGGAGTGGCGGATCGGGGCAGCCCCGGAGGGGGTGCTGCTGTCCGGCTACATCTTCAACCGCTCCTACGCCGTCGTGAAGTCCTACTTCATGGCGCGAAGCGGGCAGAGCGTCATCGCGGACCTGGTCCACGTCCCGGCGCTGGAGCTCACCCCGGAGCGGGTGCTGCGGGCCCAGTTCCTCGGCCCCTCGGCAGAGCTGGCCCGCGTCACCCACAGCGCCATCCCGGCAGGGGTGACGCTCGGTCGGGGAGGGGCCACCGTGGACTCCGAGGGCGTGGTCTCGGTGGACCTTGCGGGACTGCCCGGCGACCTGCCGGACGAGGCCAGGCGAGCTCTCGGGGCCCAGCTGCTGTGGTCGCTGGCCTCCATCCCTCGAGTGACGGGGTTGCGGGTCAATGCCGACGGCGTTCCGTGGGCGATCCCCGGCCAGAACACCAACCGGGTGTTGGAGCTGTCCTCCCAGCAGGGTTACCAACCGCTGTCGAGGGCCACCGCCGTGGACCTGGTCGGGGTACGGGAGACCCGGCTCGGCAGGCTCAGCCCGGAGCGGAACTTCGTCCCCCTGGCCGGGGACGGGGAGCCCCTGGACATGGCGGCGCTCTCCCTCGACGGGGCCTTGATCGCCTATGTCAGCTCCGCCTCGGGGCAGGTGCGGATCGGCCCCGTCTCCGGGGCCCTGGCCACCTTCGACAGTGCTGTGCGAGCCATCAGTTCCGTTCAGTTCGCTGCCGGGCAGCTGTGGCTGCTGGGGGTGGATGAGACCGGGTGGCAGCGTCTGGCCACCTTGTCGCCACAGGGCGAGGTGAGGGTGATCGACACCTCTGCACTGCCTGGACGCATCGTCGATGTCGCCGTTGATCCCGCGGGGATTCGCGTCGGGGTGCTGCTCGAGATCGATGGCCAGGTGCAGTTCGGGATGGCCTTGGTGGACCAGGCCCGCCAGTTGTCGCCCTGGGTCAGGCTCAGCCCCGTCGTGGAGGGCGGCGAGGCGTTGACCGGGTTCACCGCCCTCGACTGGACCAGTGAGAGCGAACTTGCGGTGATCGCTCGGGCGGGGGCCGGGGCATCGGTGTTCGTGATGCGTATCGATGGTTCCGCCGTTTCGGACATCGGGCCGGTCGTGGGGGAACCGGTGCAGGTCACCGCACTGCCGCGTCCCGGCGGGGACTCGGTGGCGATCCGTCACGCCGACGGCCAGGTCATGGTCCACAGCGCGCACCACACCTGGCAGAGCGCCAGCGAACCCTTCGACTGGATCAGCTATCCGAGTTAGTTAGAGGGTCCGCGAATAGGCGGAATCTACTGCGGTCGCCCTGGTGACCCCCT
>JAUNKV010000052.1 GCA_030532575.1 Propionibacteriaceae bacterium
CGGTGTTGGCGGGGAAGTCCTCGGGACGCCCCAGCCCGGCATGGACGATGCCGTGCTCCTGGTCGTCGATCTGGCCGGTCTGGAGCTTGTAGGGCAGCTCCAGGGAGTCGTTGCCGTGCCGCACCCGGGCCAGGGGAACCAGGCTGTGGGTGTTGTCCACCGAGGCCACGGACAGAGCCTCAGCGGTCGAGGCCGGATTGCCCATGGTGCCGTCGTCGAGCATGGTGGTGTGATCGACCTCGTTGCCGCCGGGCGATCCGTTGAGGCCGTCGTTGCCTGCTGCAACGATCACCTGCACACCTGCGGCCTGGGCTGCTGCGATGGCTCGGCCCTGGCCGATGGAGGTCTCGTTGGTGCCGTTCGCGATGCCCAGTGACATGTTGATGACATCGGCGCCGAGCTTCACCGAGTCCTCGATGGCGGCGATGATGTCGTCCTCCTTCGCGCCTCGCTGTGAAGGATCATTCGAGAACACCTTCATGGCCAGCAGCTGGGCGTTGGGGGCGATGCCGTTGATCCGGCCGTTGGTCAGGGCGTCCGCGTCCGGTCCGCCGTTGGCGGCGACGATGCCCGCGACGTGCATCCCGTGCATCGACGCCGTGGTGTCGATGAAGTTGGAGTTCTCGTCGGCGTAGTTCCAGCCGTAGGGGACCTTCAAGGTGGCGTGCTCGCCCTGGGGGCTGAGCTTGGTGGCCACCCCGTCGTCCAGCCTCATGTCCTGATGACCGGGATCGATGCCGGTGTCGATGACCGAGACCACGATGCCGGAGCCATCGACGTCGAGACCGGTACGCGCGGCAACACTCTGGGTGAGGTCTCCCGCCGTCTGCATCGACGGCTGGTAGAGCTTCATCTTCTGGACGCTCTCGACCTCCGGGTCGCTGGCCAGTTCGCGCATCCGGTTTTTCGGAAGGGTGGCCGAGAAACCGTCCACGAGGTTCCCGAACCGGCGACGTAGCGTGAAACCCTCGGTGCCGACCCAACGGCCGAGCACCTGATCGAGGGCGGCAGGCTGCTTCAGCAGGACGATCACGTCCTGCGGGTCGTCGGAATGGCCGGGGCCGTGGTGCTCCCCGATGGGGGACTCGCTGCGGAACTGAACCGGTGGGGGCGTCGGCGGATCCGCGGCGGCTGACGGAGTCAGGGAGAACAGCAGCGACAGGGCGGCTGTCGTTGCCAAGACTTTCTTCATCGAGGGTCCTCAGGGTCAGGGCTCACATGGCACACAGTGGGCAGTTGCTTCATCCTAACAATGTCAACTCTCGAACGAAAAAGAGTGTTCATCTTCCTGCTGGCCGAGAGGAGGACGTCGCCGAGGTCTACAGACCGGGTCGGCGGAGCCTGCCCCGGCTCCTCGAAAAGAGCTGGGTCAGGCATGAGGATGGCAGGGCTGAAGATTCTTTCGAGGGGGAGATGTCGTGGTGGTTGGCGACGGGGTTCCTTGGTGCGTCCGCCGGTCGGTCAACCTGCGCTGGTGGCGATGTGCTCTGCGCACAAGATCGCGGAAAAATAACGGATCGCGCAGTCTTGCTAGTCGAAATCGCACAGTCGTGAGCGCAAACTGGTCGTCAAATGTGCGATTCCCTAGGGTTGCGGCCAAGGAACAGCTCCTGTTCAAGGCAGACACGAGGAGAAATCAATGCAGCTGAAGCGACTGCTTGCGGTGACGGGCCTGCTGTCCGCCGCCGCGCTGGGACTGAGCGCGTGCGGCGGTGGCGCAGCCAATCCGTCGAACGGGTCCAGCGACAAGGCGATGGAGGAGAACAAGAAGGTCGAGATCGAGTACCTGCACCGCCTGCCCGATGGTGACGGCATGACCAAGGTCGCCGACATCGTCGCGAAGTGGAACCAGGAGCATCCGGACATCCAGGTCAAGGCCACCAAGTTCGACGGCAAGGCCCCCGAGATGATCACCAAGCTGGAGCAGCAGGTCACCGCGGGCACCGCCCCCTGCCTGGCCCAGATCGGTTACGGCGAGGCTCCCGAGGTCTTCGTCAAGGGCATGTTGGAGGACGTCACCGCCGAGGCGGAGAAGTACAAGGACAAGTTCTCCGGCGCCTACGGGCAGATGTCGGTTGGTGGCAAGATGGTCGGCCTGCCCCAGGACACCGGGCCGCTGATCTACATGTACAACGAGGCCGAGTTCACCGCTTTGGGTCTGAGTGTTCCCACCACCGCCGAGGAGCTGCTCGCGGCTGCGAAGACCGCCGCCGCCTCCGGCAAGTACATCCTCGACTTCGAGGTCGATGAGATGGGCTACTGGCTCTCCGGCCAGGCCGCCGGTGCTGGCGCCATGTGGTACAGCGCCGAGAACGACAAGTGGAAGGTCTCCACCAACGACGAGAAGACCGGGGTCGTCGCCCAGTTCTGGCAGGATGCCCTCGATTCCCAGGCCACGCTCACCCTGCCCCGCTGGACCGGTGAGTATGACCAGGCCGTGCTCGACGGCAAGCTCATCGGCAACATCGCCCCCGCCTGGGAGGTCGGCTTCGCCCTGGATGGGCTCGACGGCACCCCGGCTGAGGGGCAGTGGCGCGTCGCCCCGCTGCCGAGCTTCGGTGGTTCCAAGCTCACCGGCCCCGACGGTGGCTCCGGTGTCGCCGTGATGAAGGGCTGCGCCCACAAGGCCGAGGCGATGGAGTTCAACGCCTGGTTCAACACCCAGACCGCCGATCTGGCGACCCAGGGCCTGCTGCCCGCCGCCAAGGGTGCTGTCACCACCCCGGAGAAGACCCTCAAGCAGTTCGGCAACCAGGACGTCTACAAGGTGCTGGCCGAGGCCAACGAGCAGCTGGCTCCCGAGTGGGGGTACATCCCCGGTTTCTCCACCGTCGGTCCGAAGATGAACGAGAAGGCCACCGAGGTGGCCGCTGGCAACGCCAAGGTTGCTGACATCTTCACCGTCGCCGGTGAGGTCTCCGTGCAGGCGTTGAAGGACGCGAACCTGCCGGTCGCCGAGTGATCTGAGATCAAGGGCCGGGGCCGGATGGGGTGTGAACCACTCATTCGGCCCCGGCCCAGACCCGCCCCGTCCCATTGAAAGGCACATCATGACCGCGACAGCTGAGCGCCCGCGCAGGCGCATCAGCCGCCAGGCCAGGCACCAGGCGATATCGGGGTGGCTGTTCGCCCTGCCCTTCGTCGTGCTGTTCTGCGTGGTGTTCATCGCCCCCATCGTCATCTCGGTCTCCGAGGGCTTCCACCGCGACCTGCCCAAGGGCGAGGGTCTGTTCGGCGGCGGAGAGCTGGTTCGGACCTGGGTGGGGTGGAAGAACTTCCAGGAGGTCGCTGCGAATCCGGCGTTCTGGTCCGGGGTCGGGCGGGTGATGCTGTTCGGTGCCTTCCAGATTCCGATCATGATCGGTGCGGCCCTGTTCATGGCCCTGCTGCTGGACTCCCACCTGGTGCGCCGCCCGGGACTGTGGCGGCTGGGCTACTTCCTACCGTTCGCGATCCCCGGGCTGGTGGCCGCGATCCTGTGGCGTTTCCTCTACCAGCCCAGCCTCTCGCCGTTCGCCGGGATTCTGCCGGTGGACTTCTTCAGCGAGAACGTCATCCTGTTCTCGATGGCGAACATGACCACGTGGACCTACACCGGCTACAACATGCTGATCTTCCTGGCCGCGCTCCAGGCCATCCCCGGTGACCTCTACGAGGCGGCCCGGATCGACGGGGCCAGCGGCTGGCAGATCACCACCAGGATCAAGATCCCGCTCGTGCGCGGTGCCGCGCTGCTGGCGGTACTGCTGTCGATCATCGGCACCATCCAGCTGTTCAACGAACCAGCCGTGCTCCAGCACGTCGCCACCTGGATGCCGGCCGATTACACGCCCATGATGATGGCCTACAACACGGCCTATGGTTCGCTCACCCCGAGCGGTGCTGGTCCGGCCTCGGCCGTGACCATCCTCATGGCCCTGGTGGCCGGTGTGCTGGCCTTCATCTACGCCATGATCCAAAGGAGGGTGGACTGATGGCCGAGCGGACCGCAACCACCAAGGACGGATTGACCTATCGCCCGTCGGTGCCGAACATGCCGCCGCGAGCCATCGCCCCGTCGGCGACGGCACGCAACCTCACGACGGTGCTGCTGGTCTTCATCGGGCTGTACTTCCTGCTGCCGATCCTGTGGCTGTTCTTCGCCTCGTCGAAGTCGAATGCCGGGATGGTCAGCTCGTTCGGGTTCTGGTTCGCCGAACTCAACTGGGCCTCGAACTGGAACCTGCTCATGGAGTGGACCGGGGGGCTGTTCCCCCGCTGGGTGCTGAACTCGCTGTTCTACTCCACCGTCTCGGCGGCGGTGGGCACCGTCGTGTCCGTGGCCTGTGGCTATGCCATCGCGAAGTTCACCTTCCCGGGACGCAACGCGATCCTGGTGGTCATCATGATTGGCCTGCTCATGCCGGTGGCACTGCTGACGGTTCCGCTGTACGTGATGTTCCTGCAGCTGAACCTGGTCAACACGGTGTGGGCGATGCTCATCCCGTCGATGGTGAGCCCGTTCGGGGTGTTCCTCGGGCAGGTCTACGCCAAGTCGTCGGTGCCGACCGAGCTGCTGGAGGCGGCCCGGATCGACGGTGCGGGCGAGGCCCGGATCTTCTTCACGATGGTGCTGCGGCTGCTGGCCCCGGCGATGGTGACCATCTTCCTGTTCATCTTCGTGGCCACGTGGAACAACTTCCTGCTGCCGCTGATGATGTTCGACGACCCGGCGCTGAAGCCGGTCACCCAAGGGCTCTACGGCATGGTCTCCTACTTCGACCCGGAGAAGGGGTCGATCATGCTGGGCTCCCTGCTCGGGGTGCTGCCGCTGGTGGCGCTGTTCCTGTTCCTGCAGCGCTTCTGGGTGAGCGGCCTGGCAGCAGGGGCCGTCAAGGGCTGAGCGGGTACTGTCAAGGCTGACGTCAGCTGTGTGGCTGACACCACACGGTTTCGTGATGCGCCGGGGATAGATTGTGGGCATGACTGTTCACAGGCTGTCCCCGGCGTGGCGTATCACCGCGGTCCGGGACGGCTTCGAGCTGCACGGCGGGGACGACGCCCGTTACCTGCTGGACTCCTCACGCCTGGTCGAGCAGCTGGCCCGGGGTGAGGGGGTCGTCCGCTCGCAGGTCAGCCCTGAGGAGCTGGCGGAGTTCGAGCAGCTGCGCAGCGCAGGGGTGATCGGCCCGGTGCTGTCGCCCGGGGCCGGGCGGGTGGCGCTGCTGGGTGACCCGGTGCCGGGCCAGATCGGGGCGCAGCTCGGATTCGATGCCGAGGAACTCAGCCGGGCCGACCTGGTGGTCGTGGTCAGGCACCGCTCCACCCACCAGCAGATCATGGAGCAGGTCCGGGAGCTGGAGCAGGTCCATCTCTACGCCGACATCTCCTTCCACCACACCGTTTCCCTCGGACCCTTGGTGATCCCGCACGAGACCCCCTGCATCGGTTGCCTCTACGGGAGGCTGCAGCAGCGCTGGGGGGATCGGCCGCCCGCGCCGGAACCGGCGGTGGTGACCGATTTTCCGCTCCTGGCGGCAGCGCTGTTGAGCACCGAGGTGAAGCGTGTCCTGGGCGGTGACACCTCCCTGGTGGGGCGGACCGTCGCCTGGGACCTGGAGCAGCGGCGCGTGGTCAGCGAACGGCTGCTGACGGTGCCAGCCTGCCCCTACTGCCCGGATTTCGAGAACGAGGGAGTGATCCCGTGATGAGAGCAGCCAGGACCCAGTTCGATACAGGAGAGTTCCCGGGCGCGGTGGCAACCCCCACCTGCTGTTGCTCCTGTTGCTGTGCGACGACGTTCCTCACCGCCAGCGTCGTCGGGGCTGGGGCGGCGGTGGTGGCCGGTCGCCGTCGTGGGCTGCCCAGGTCGGCCATCCTCCTCGGTCTGCTCCTCGGGGTGATCGCTCCGTGGCTGTGGCTGGTACCTTCCCTGTTGCCCCTGACCTTTCCTGAGTCCGACGGCGGGTCGGAGTGGCGGCTGCTCTACAGCATTCTGCTGATCTGGGCGGCCTACCAGGCCCTGGCCATGATGCTGCGTCCACGCAGCCCCATCGTGGCGGGGGTGGTGGCGATACTCCTGCTCGGGGCTTTCGTCTTCGTGGAGCTGACCCTCATGGTCCAGCTCACGGTGAGGGGCGGTGACTTCACCCTGTATCTGGTGGGAGCAGCTCTGCTGAGCATCACAGCCAGCGCCGTGTTGTTGCTGGTGCGGGGCCGTGAGGGCCGGACCGTCGTCGAGATGCTGGCCGGGGTGGGGCCGAAGCGGGGCGACGAAGCCGTCGGCGATGCCTGAGGGGCTCAGCCCGCTCCTCATGGCGGGGGCGGTGGGGAACCGTCACGGTTTGGTGCTGCAGCCGCAGCAGGCCAAGCTCTCGATGGCTGATGTCGAGGGCATCGTGCACTACGGTGTGCCTCGGGTGGTGGACACCCCGTGGGAGAGCGCGGCCGGGGGAGTGGCCTGGAATGAGCGGGACGCGCGGCTCGCGGCCATCGGGGAGGCCATCGAGCGGTCCACCTCGGCGCAGGCGATCCTGCCGATGCGGCCGCGTCGATCCATCCCGGTGGGGGAGCGGATCGACGCGGCGGAGTTCGCGCTGTTCACCCCCGAGCAGCGGGCCGATCCCGGGTTCCCGCACGGATCGTTGTTCGACGACGAGTGCCCCTACGTCGTCGCCCACGATCTGCAGGACAACAGTTCGTGGTGGGTGCCGCAGCCCTTCGTGACGTTGCAGGACCCGCACCGCACCGGGATGCCGACCTCCTCGGGCCTGGCGGCTGCCCCCACGGCGAGGGAGGCGCTGCTGCGTGGGCTGCTGGAGCTGATCGAACGTGATGCCCTCATGACGACGTGGCTGCACGGCCTGGCCGGGCGCGCCGTTGCAGCCTCGAAGCAGCACCTCCGGGAGGTCTCGAGGCTCGGCGGGGAGTTCACCCTGTTCGACCTGACCCCTGCCTACAGTCCGTTCCCCGTCGCAGCGGTGATGGGTGGCATCCCCAAGCGCGGCACCTGGCGCTACTCGCTGGGGGTGGCGTGCCGCACCAGCTGGGAGGCTGCGGCCGAGAAGGCCTTCCTGGAGTGGAACCAGGGGGTGCTGTTCGCAGGCATCTACGGCGATTTCGTCGATGTCAGCGGACTGACCGAGTACCACCAGGTGCGAAGTTTCGACCAGCACGCCATGTTCTACACCCGCAACCCGGAGCACTGGCCGCGGCTGCCGATCCTGCAGCACGACGGCACCCTGCACCCGGCCCCGGTGAGGGAGCCGGGGCCGGACCTGTTGGAGGCGGCCCGGCAGTCCTTGGCCCGGGCCGGGATTCGGGTCCTTTACCGCGACATCACCACCATCGATGCGGTCCAGGCGGGGCTGTACGTGGTGAAGGCCCTGTCGCCGGACATGGCCTCGATCTACGCGCACGAGGACTGGCCGCTGTGCGGTGGGGTCGAGGAGATGCTGCCCAGCCGCTACCCCGACCGGGTGCAGGAATCCGCTTTTCCCAACCGGATGCCCCATCCTCTGGGATGATGCCAGCATGAGAGCGGTTCGGACCCAGTTCGATGCTGGGGAGTTCAGCGGCACGGTGGCCACCCCGACTTGTTGTTCGTGTTGCTGCTGTTGTTGCTGTGTGACGACGGCGGCCACGGCGAGCATCGTCGGGGCTGGGGCGGCCGTGGTCGCGGGGCGGCGTCGCACGTTCCCGTGGTGGCGGAAGGTGGCGGCTCTGCTCCTCGGGGGCGTGGCTCCTTGGCTGTTTCTTCTGCCGAGCTTGGCGGCTTTCATCATCCCGTTGTCTGGCTCGATCGGACTCATCCCATTGCTGGGTGTTGGGGTCCTGCTGCTCATCGTTGGCTACCTGATCCTGCCGCTGTTGTTGGGGCGTCGTCACTTTCTGCGGGTTGGGGCCGCTGCTGTGCTCTCGGTGTTGGTGTTCGGTTTCCTGGAGGCAGTCGTCATGTTCTACCTCCTCATCCCCTTCGCCATGGGTGATGTGCCTCATGGTTGGCCGGTGTTCTACGGCTATCTGGGGGTGGCGGTGGTGCTGGCCGTCGTGCTGGGCAGAAGGATGGTTGTGAAGCGTCGCTGCGCCAACTGTCCGACCCTGGCCGAGGTCGTGGCCGGGGTGTCACCTGCGCCAAGGCCCAAGCCGCCGCGCAGCGAGGACTCTACTGGTGATGACTGAGAAGTTTCCGGAGTCAGGGATGATGTCAGCATGAGAGCGGTTCGGACCCAGTTCGATGCTGGGGAGTTCAGCGGCACGGTGGCCACCCCGACCTGTTGTTGTTCGTGCTGCTGTTGTTGCTGTGTCACGACGGCGGCCACGGCGAGCATCGTCGGGGCCGGGGCGGCTGTCGTCGCGGGGCGGCACCGTGGGCTGCCCTGGTGGGGCATCTGCTGCGGTCTGCTCCTGGGGCTGATCGCTCCGTGGCTGCTGATCGGGCCAATCCTGCTGAGCTTCGTGATTCCCGGGTACGGCGGGGAGATCATCCCGCTGCTGGCCTTCGGCATCCTGCTGACCTGGGCGGCCTACCAGGCCCTGGGAGCGGTGCTGCGGCCCCACGCCCGGTTCCGGGCCGGGACGGGTTTCATGATTGTGGTCTATTTGATCGGCTTCATTGAGCTGCTCTTCGTCGGGGCGGGAATCGCCAATGCCATGGACGCAAAGGCTGTGTTCTTGATGTATCTCGGATTCGCCGCGGTGGTCGCCGTCGTGGCGGGTGCATGGATGCTGCTGCTCCGCAGCCGGAAGGGTCAGACATTCGTTGAGGAGATAGCCGGGGTGCCGCCCCGGAGGCAGGAAGAGAAGTCCGCCGGTGGGGGCGTGTCATGACCCGGTTCTTCGATGACTTCTGGCAGGCTTCGAGCCTGGATGCCCACAACCTGGTCGAGTTCGGGCAGCAGATGGCGGCCTTCGACGGTGACGGCAGACCGTTGAGGCTCGAGTACTCCACCGCCCCGACGCCGCTGCCGGAGGTCAGACGTGGTGCCGTGGACCGCGTTGCGGCCAGGCGTCACAGCGCCCGGGAGTTCGCCGACCGGCCGCTGAGTGACAAGGAGCTGTCGCGTCTGCTGGCCTCCTGCCGGGCCTGGGGTGGGGCAGAGCACCGCAGTTTTCCCTCGGCAGGGGCCTCGTACGCGGTGGAGCTGTTCCTGGTGCAGTGGCGGCCGAGAGCACGCATGGCCTACTACGACGCCGTCGATCACGGCCTGGTGGAGCTACCTGATCCGGCCCCGGCGTGGGAGGAGGCCACGCACCGGATCAACGTCTCCGTGACGGGGACCCCGGCCGCGATGGTGGTCGCGGTGCTCTTCCCCGAGCGTTTGACCAGGAAGTACGGCGAGCGTGGCGGTCGTTTCGCCCTGCTGGAGGCGGGGGCCGTCATGCAGCAGCTTGCGCTGGCCACGGCCGAGCTGGGCCTGGCCGGGGTGGTGGCGGGCGGCCTGGTGGACCGGTACTGGCTCACCCAGCTGGGGGTCGCCAGAGCCGGTGGGAGCCTCGCCTTCGGTCACCTCGTCGGCCATCCAGCGAGCCCTGAGCGCAGGTGGGGAGCGCGATGATCGTCGTTGAAAACCTTGCCGCTGCTGATCTTCCCGGTGCTGCTGATCGCCATCGCCTTCGCGGTACTGCGAGCAAGCATCCTGGCGATACGAGGTAAGGACCAGCCGAGAGGCACCCCTCTCCTCTGGTCGAGCCAGGTCCGGAATTCCGAGGAGGACCTGGTGCCAGAACCTGCTCCGCTCCTCGTGTGAGGTCTGGGTCTGGCTCCACCAGACCGGGGCGCCAGTAGGATGCCTCCATGTCAGTGTGGAAGAAGGCCTTGAGAACCGTCGATTGGAGTTCCTTGGACCATGCCTGTGGGGAGGCTGGGAATGTTCCGGGACTCGTGGAGCAGATGGCCAAGGGGGACGAGGAGGCATGGGATGCCTGGGAGGAGTTGGACAGCTCGGTCCTGCACCAGGGGCAGGTCTATCCGGCAGCGGTTCCGGTCGTCGAGGCGGCTGCGGGAATGATTGTCGAGGGGGTGGAGCCGGAACTGCCCCTTCGGCTGATTCGCTCGGCAGCCGAAGGGGTCGAGGACGGGCTCGGTGATCCTGAGGTGCTGGCCGCGATGCGTGTCGCCTTGGATCAGGCCGTCCCGGCTCTCATCACGACGCTCAGAACCGGTGGGGAGAGCGCGGCCGAGGCGGCAGACATCGTCGCGCACCTCGGCCTCCCGGGACCGGAGCTGACCGCTGCCCTGATCGATGCCCTGGACACGAGGGAGGACGTGGTGTGGGCGGCAGCGCGGACGCTGGGGTATCACGGCCTGTTTCCCGGTAGCGACGACCCCGCCCTGGCGGTGCCTGCTGCCCTGGGACGCCTGCAGGCCGGGAAGGTCACCGATGAGGACGTCGTTCTGGTCGCCGCCCACACGGACCTCGTTGCGGCGCATGATGACGTTGCCGAGCTCAGCTGCCACCCTCGAGGCGTGGAGGTGCTGTTGAGGATGGAGCCCAGCAGGCAGGTGCTGTACGGGCTGAGAGCAGCAGCCGAATCCTCCCGATCCGTCACCCCCGTGGTCGCAACGCGGATCATCGAGGCCCTCACCAAGCAGGAGGAGGTGGATGAGATCACCTTCGACCTGCTGCTTCAGCTGCCCCGAACGCCAGAGGTGCTCGACGCCATCGACCTCCTCGCTCCACGCTTCGTCGGGGAGGAGCCCGTCGAGCATCCCTGCGCCAGCGCAGCCTGCGCGCTCGCCCGGGCCGGTGATCCACGGTGGGAGGTACATGCTGCAGCTGTGGTGCGGTGGGCGTTGGAGCATCGCGACGACTTGGAGCGCACTGAGCTGTATTCCTGCGAGCGTCCCGGTGTGTCCTCACCGCTGGGCACTGCCCTCGCTGAGGTGGGGGCGGTACCGGGAGAGGAGCTGGCCGGGCTGCTCGGTGAAGCCCTGACGGTCCTTGACCCGCAGGACAAGGAGTTCACGTGGCGGAGCGTGGCGCGGTGGATGGCGACCTGGCCCCCTGAGCTGCAAAAGCCGTGGCGTGCCGTTGCGAAGCGCAAGGATCCGTTCAACCCGCACTGGGCAGAGACCGAGGCCGATCTCCAACACATCCGGGACGAGGCGGTTCACATCCGTGATCTCATCCCGCTGGCCCGGTACACGGGGAGTCTTGAGGACTGGCTCACCGTCTTGTCCCTGAGCCAGGGGGCGCATGACTCCGACATCGACGCTGAATTCCCGCAGCGGGACCATCCCCAGCTCGTCGCATGGTGGCAGGGCATCCTTGAGACCAGCGACCACGGGAGGGAGCAGGTCGCAGCGTTGAAGGGGCTGGTCGAGGCCTCGGCGATGCCCTTTGAGGAGGGCTGGCAGCGGGTTGTGGCCCTCATCGAACCGCAGAACCTCTTCGTCGCTGAGGCCGCCCAGCTCGCTGCTGCGTGGAGTGACCGCGTGGATCAGGTAGCCCGCGCGGAGTTGCTGGAACGGTTGGCGACGGTGCTGGCGGAAGCCGAGTGGGGGCGGACTGAGTGCGGAGTCGTGCTGGTGCAGCTGGGTGGACGGTGGCCGCTGGGGCCTGAGGAGACCGTCAGAATGGTGGTCCGAGAGCTCCTGCGCAATTGGCAGGGGGTGGACCAAGCCGTGGCGCTGTGCGCGTGGTTGAGGGAACAGGAGCCGGGGATCGCGGAGCTGCTCGCGTCCCGGCTTCGGGTGCTCGTGGAGGGTGATGGGCGGCTGGTCTGTTCGATCCTGGATGACGAGGAAAAGCAGGCCGATCTGCGTCGTGTTCTCGCTGCTTTGGAGGACGCAGGATGTGAGGATGGTGTTCACGGCTCTTCTCACGCTGACTGAGTTGGTACCAGAGCCCGACGATCTGGGGCGGTGTTTCAGGGTCGCGACAGGTCACAGGAGGAACGATGAGCGAAGGCGATGGTGTCGAGTGCACTGCTCCGGTGGGCGCCGTCGATGTCCACTACGACGAGCACGGAGCGGCCCGGGCGGCACTCGTGGTGGGCGATGACCCCTCCTTCTCGACGCTGCTCTTTGAACATGTTGCCGACATCTTGGATGTCGCTCCCTACGAGCCCGGAGCGCTCTACAAACGAGAACTTCCCTGTATTCGCACTGCCCGGGAGCTGGCCTCACGCCTTGGGTTCCTGATCGTTGACGGCTACGCCACGTTGGACCCGCAGGGCCGCCCGGGCCTCGGCCTCCACGCTGCTCAGGCCCTCGGAATCCCCGTCATCGGTGTTGCAAAGACCCCCTTTCCGCACGGCCACCCATGCTGCGCAGGTGCTCCGGGGCAGCGCCACTCGACCCCTGTATGTCACAGCGGCGGGAGGGATCAGTGATGCCTGGGACGCAGCTGTGGTGGCCGCCATGTCAGGCCCTCATCGCATCCCGACCGCGTTGAAACGAATGGACAGCTTGGCCAGGGAGCTGGTGTCCCCGTCAGAATTTCTGCTTTGAGGTTCGGGATGCGGGTCAGGTGTCACTGCGCCTGCTCCGTTGTCGAGAATCGCTCTGGTGTACGCCAGCCCAGTGGGTCCTCCTTGAAGTCCGCGCACCCATCGTGCTCGTACATCGCGATACGGTCGAATTGTGATGCGGGGTTCGCGCATACTCCCCAATCTGCCCCCAGAAGGCCTGCCAGCGGCATCCAGAAACAACACCCGCCGCACTGTTCCCATGCCCAAGAATCTAGGAAAATTTAGTCATCGCTGTTCCGGTTCATTCGCTTGATCCAGCGCTGGTGGATCGTATTGTGTTCAACCATTTGCCCTCTTTCTGGTATGTGGAATCGTGGAAGACGTGTTGGTGTGTGCCCGGTGCGGACTGGGAGAAGACAATCAACAAGAGCATCACAAGTCTCCGCGCTACAGTCGAGTACTGTCCCTCAGAGTGTTCAGGCAGCTATCTCCCTGAGTGGCTGCTGGAACGCTGTAAGCAGGTCGAGTTTGCCCTGATCACCGTGGTGGTTGACGCCGAACCGGTTCAGTCGGAATCTTCCCCAATCGAGCCGCGATCATCCGACTGGTCGGTGCCGTCTTGGCGAACAAACCGACAAATGGACCGAAGGGCGCCGCTACCTAGACCTCGAAATCCTCGCCAAAAGTCGCCAAGCACTCATCACCACACCCTCTGGCCAACCCAACCGTTGCACCGCTCCACGGGACTTGGCCGAATGGGTAGGTTCAACCTGGGTAGGGCTGCTGACTTGGCGCCACCAGTCCTCATCATATTCAAGTGATTCCAGAGTGTCGATCATGTCAAGGACATGTCGAACGAAGCGCTCCGGAAGTCGAACGTCGTGCTCCAGTACGTAGTGGGCCAGTCCTTCGGGCCACACGAAATGTCCGTCGGTCAACTCCAGGCTGCCGTTGTTGCGGCCGCAGAACCGGCAGGGCGAGTACCCCATGTAGCGACGAACAATCATCCCGGTTTGCAGGTGGTCTGCGACCAACTCGCGCTCCTCCGCATCCCAGTTTGAATCAACGAAGTCTTCTGCTTGCGGCCAACCGGGGCTGGCCAGGGGGCCGTCCCAGTAGCCGATCAGAATCAGCCGTTCGGGTCGAATCATAGCCACTCTCCTCCGTCAAAGAACGACACGCCTCAGGGTAGTTCAGTTCACGTTGTCGGTGGGTGTATCTGTTGGGTAGAAGATGACGATATCGTTGTCATTGCTGGGGTCATAGATCTCGTCAAGGGCACCCTCAAGTGCTGAGTACTCAGGTGTGCCAAGCTCGAATTTTGGAGGCGTCCAGTTGTTTGACGAGAAGTGGGAGATGGCTGTTTCTGAGACTTTGATTGGGTAGTGCTTCAGGTAGTCGATGGCGTCATAGCGCCAGTAGTATTTCCCGTCGTTCATTACTGCGTGGCTGCCCGGGGTGTCGAACTTTCCGCCGATGAGATCTTCGCTGTATCCCATCCATGCGTGCACTATCGTTGCATTCTTCAAGTAATGCAAGATGCGGTCGAGAGTGTCTTGGTCGTGCGGCGTGGAATCCAGTGGAGGTGCCGTGTATTCCTCCCCGGGTGGCCTGACAAAGGGGGGCAAGGGGATCAAATTAAATTCCATGGCGTAGCCTTTCTGATTCTGTTTCTAATTTTCTGTGAATAGCTGGCCAAGATCATCAAGGCGCACTCGTTTGCTGCTGGCTAGCACGGAGGCGCCTAAAGTGTTCGCAAAATCTTCAGCTGCTTCGTTTTTTCCGTGGCACATCACGAGTCGAATCCCTTGCTCTTGTTGGTAGTAAGGATTTTCCAAGACGGCGTCTATGATTTGCTGTGTGTGGGTGAAGTAGCCGTTCATTACAATCCACCAGGCACTGTTGCTGCGACCCTATGACACTGCCGGTGAGGGTGGCGAGGCGGTTCTCGAACAGGGTCAGCATGATTCCTTCCTGGTCCACGATCCAAGGGCCAGTTCTTGCGAGAATCCATCAGGCGATGAAGAAGTGTCAGAAAATCCTGTTGGAGTTGAGTTTCTTCTGGGGCCGCGGGGATGGTATTCAGTCTTTCTGATGTGCTAATTGGGGGTTCAGGGTAAAAGTAGATTGCATTGTCTGGCAATTCCGTCAAATGTGCCAGTTCTGCGATCGCCCTCTTTTCTTCATCGAGGGGTTCTATGTGCGTCTCGTAAAGCCAAGACGCGATTGTCTCCAAGGCGAGGCCTTCTTCTCCGTGGGTGAAGGTCTCCTCAATGAGGGAGGCGCGTCGCTTGGCCAGTGATCTTTGTATCGCTGGCTAATTTCACGGACCTCATTGCATAAATGACGATATCGCTTGGCTCGCTTTCTTCTCTCCCTCCAGTCTGCGAAAGTCCTCTCCTTCTCCGTCGGTGTTGGAGGCGGCAAGGGCGCTTTCATTTCTGAGGGCCAATTCTCCGGGGGTCGCTTTCAGAGGGGGCCACTGGGTTGGGTAGGCCGTGATGATCCCGTCTTCTCTCAGTGGTTGCGTTATGACCCGAATGGGGACTCCCTCTCTGCTTGCCTCCATTGCCAGTTTGGCTGGATCTCCGGCGTTGGTGATTAGTGAATGCTGGGGGCCTGTCTGGTTCTTCAGGTCCGCTGTCTGGTCTGTGGGTATTTCACCAGCGGTCATGATTTCTGCACTACTCCTGCGGTGAGAAAATGGGGTCTTTCCTCTGTGCCTTGGGGAGGCAATCTTTCGGTCAAATCCGATTGCCCCAAAGAATGTCAGGTAGGACCCTGAGGCGACCAAGTGGTCACTCCGAAGCAGGATAGTCGCATCCTCGATGCAGAGGGGGCTGTATGTCAATTTCATGGTGCTCGTTGCTCCTTGGGGTGTAAGTTCAGATGCTATTCCGGCTTTTTGTCGGATGGTTCGTTGGCTTCCATGGCTGCCAGCGCATCAGCGGCAGCTTGGATCACGGCAGGCCAGCGAGGGTCGGCAAGGTAGACCTCGTCGGGTGCATCACCAAGACCTTTAATCATGGGGCCCAGAACGGCGTCGAGGGCTTGGAGGGCTGGAACCTCAGACTCGTAGAGGAGGCTGGAAACACTCATCTCTGGATTGGGGATCACCGTGGTGTCGTCATAAAGAATGTGGATATAGAGGTCAAGATAACCCCAGCCAACCCATTTTGTCTGACATGCAGGGTCGCTGATGGCTTGGAGTGCGTTGAGTATCTCGGCCCTCAAATATGGGAATTCAATAGGGTAATTCATGGCTTGTCCCAAGTTGACCATCCGAGCCAGTCGTCCAATGGGATGTGCGCTTCCCAGTTCTGATCTATCTTCCCCGGGATTGGCTTACCGTCTGGTCCGATGACTTTGCCGCCACTGCGAACGATGACGTGGTCCACTTGTTGTGTCTGGTAATGGGAGTCTGGCCGTCCTTGATCGGCGCGGATTCCGTTTGATTTGAGGGCTGCGGGGTCGAACCAGCGTGTTCCGATCCCTTTGTTGTTTGGGATGCCTGGCCCCCAGCTGTCGGGAAGTTTTGCTCGTATTTCCAGAACCCGTTCTCCCCATGGCTTGACTGGTTCAGTGCTTGGTGTTGGTTTTGGTGGTGTTGGTTTGGCGAGGGCTCCGCCTGCGGCTCCTGCGATGGCTCCATCTCGGGCGCCTTGCCATGCGCCTTGCCAGAAGTTGCCTCCGGTGGTGGCGGCTCCGA
>JAUNKV010000053.1 GCA_030532575.1 Propionibacteriaceae bacterium
TTTTACATGAGGCAAACGTCAAACCTTCCCGGACCTATTGACATGAGGCAAGACGGTGCCGGACGCAGCCCCGGACAGCGCCAGCCCCAACCCCCTCAGCTCCAGCTTTACCCAACATCCTTGACGAAATCTTGACCCTTGCACAACAGCAGTCTTCACATATTTTTCACACTTGGGTATGCTAATAGCAACGACACGAAGGAGTGCAGAGATGCAGAAGCAACGTCTCAAGACCCTCACCGGTTCGATCCTGGCGGTGCTCATGGCCCTGTCCGGGGTCACGGCCCCCGCCCACGCGGACCCGCCCGCCCCCGGGGTGGAGGAGAAGCTACCGGAATCTCCGCCACCCCCGCCCAGCGTGCCGAACTACGGCACCACCTTCCTACCGGACGGCACCCCCGTCGCCGTCATGGTCAGCGGCGGCTCCGGCGGGCTGGTGAACCTCATCAACCTGAACACCGCCAAACCCGTGGACGAGCCGCAGATCCTGGCCGCTGAAGGCGTGGATGCCCAGCCCTGGGGCTTCGCCCGGATGAACGACAACAGCGTCCTCATCGGAGCCTCGGACAACCTCTACCGCTACGACCCGAGCAAGCCGCGCGCCGAGCGGATCACCACGCTCTCCGAGGTCGGCAAGGACGGCTTCACCACGGAGCTGAAGAGCAAGCTGAAGTTCGTCTGGGACATCGCCCTGGACGACAGCGGCACGGCCTACATCGCCTCCCACAGCAAGGAGGAGAATGGCACGGTGCTGACATACAAGCAGGGCGTCGGCTGGGGCCTCCTCGAGGGGGCTGCCCCACTGGATCCCAAGGAGGCCCACGCCCGGAGCATCGACTACGACGACGGCAAGCTGTACGTCACCGTCAGCACCGCCAATCCCCGCCTGTTCGTCTTCGACCTGTCGAAGCCGGGCTCCAAGGAGGTCATCCCGCTGCCACCCGAGGTCGTGGCGAAGAAGGGTGAGCACCTGGCCTTCCTCGAGGTCCAGGCCGGGATCGCCTACATCGGCCACAACGACGGCTCCGGGACCACGGCCCTCAACCTGGCCACGGGTGAGCACGAGTTCTGGGACAAGGTGACCAGCAACGTGATCCCCCGCCCCGATGAGCCGAAGAAGGTGACCTACTGGAAGAAGCTCGAGGGCCAGTCCGCCCGCCTGGTGGAGTACGACCCCGACACCAAGCAACACACCGACCTCCTCGTCGACAACAGCCTGCTGCGCCGCATCGCCGCCACCAGCTGGGCAACCCACGACCTGTTCGTCTCCTCCGAGATGAACGGCGGCCGGATCAGCATCTATCGCGCCGGGGAGGCGAAGTCCACCATGCACAGCGGGCTGGTCATCCCCATGCGTCGCGAGATCGGCGCCCTGACGGTTGCCGAGAACGGCAACATCTACGGCGGCTGGTACATGGTGGCCCGCAAGCTGCTCCAGGTGACCCCGGCGGCAAAGGCCGAGGACACCAGCTACACCCTGCCCGACGCCCCGCTCGGACAGGTCGAGGGCATCGCCACCCACGGCGATCACCTGGTGACCGGGCTCTATCTCAAGGCCCAGATCGGTTTCCACTCCCTCAGCGATCCGTCGAAATTCCCGCCCCCTTTGACGATGGCAACCAAGAAGAGCCTGCAGGATCGTCCCTACGCCGTGATCCACACCACGGGTGACCAGTTCGCCCTGGGCAGCGTTCCCAGCAACGGCCAGCTCGGCGGTGCCCTGGCCCTTGTCGACGCCAAGGCCAAGACCATCGAGACCGATCCTGCCACCAAGCAACCGGCCATCTACCGCTTCAAGGAGATCAAGAACGCCGAGGGCCAGGTGGTTGCGGAGCTGGCGGATCAGTCCCCTGTCTCGATGGCCTACCGCGATGGCAAGCTCTACATCGGCACGACGATCCGCGGCGGTCACAGCGACCGCGCCAAGAACCCCGACGGGAGCCTGCAGGAGGCCTACCTGGTGGAGTTCGACCTGGCCAAGCGGGTGGTGACCCGGATCATGAACCCGTTCCCCGGCAAGGGGCAGCGCGCCGTCGCGGCCCTGACCTGGGGCGAGAACGGCATGCTCCACGGTGCGACCGGACAGTTTGCCTTCACCGTTGATCCCGCGTCCTTCACCGTGACGAACTCCCGTGTGATGAAGGGCGACGGCGAGCTGGTCAACCGCACCTGGCTGCTGCATCGCGACGGCGAACTGTTCGGCGTCTTCGGCGGCTCGCTGTACGCCTTCTCGTCGGACCTGAAGGGTGAGCCCGCCCTGATCGCGGCACCGATCGAGCTCACGATCCCCACCCGCGGCGACGAGGCGGTCCGACTGCCGGTCGGCTCCCCCGTCATCGGCAAGGACAACTTCCTCTACTACGCGCGGGGCCCTGAGCTCTACCGGCACAGCTACCTGCAGGCGAAGTCCGGTCCCGCTCCGCAGGGCCAGACCTCGGCCACTGCCGCGCCGTCGCCGCAGCCCTCGGCGAGCGCTCCGGCCAAGCCGAGCACCCCGGTTGCCCCGGTGCCCCGCCCGGGCCTGCCGAAGACCGGTATGCCGCGCTGACCAACGCGCACGTGGTCGCTGGCCGTCGATTCCGACGGTCAGCGACCACTTCTTTTCTGGACTGGGGCTCTTCCCGGTCCACCGGGGCAAGCACGAGCTGGTGGTTTGGAGGGTGCGCGGTGATCAGGCCATGACGCGCCAGGCGGCCAGCGTGACCTCGTGCTGCAGAGGCTCAGCCGCTGCCCAGGCACTCACCTCCGAGGCGACGATCCGCCCCTGGTTCAGCCTGCCCTCCACCGTCCCGGCGGCCCGATGCGGGGTGAGGATCGCACCCGGCAGGCCACGCCACGGGCTGTCCACCGGCAGCGGCTCCTCGTCGAAGACATCGATGGCGGCGTCAATCCTGCCGGAGGAGACCTCAGCCAGCAGGGCCGTCTCATCGACCAGCCAGGACCGGGCCGTGTTGACCACCCCGGCCCCGTCGGGCAGCAGGGCCAGCTCCCGGGCACCGATGAGATGCCGGGTCTCGGGCAGCGAGGGCGCATGCAGGGCCAGGACACGGGCGCGACGCACCCCCTCCTCCAGCCCCACCAGCTCCGCCCCCAGCTCCCGGGCCTGCTCCAAGGTGATGGTCGGGTCCACCAGCAGCGGCTCGGCCCCGAGCCCCCGGAGCATCGCCAGGTAGGCCCTTCCGGTACGGGAGGCCCCGACGACGGTGATCCTGGAAGCAGCCAGCTCGTGCTGCTGGCCGAACCGAGTGGCGTCGTACCAGGGGCCAGCGGCGTGGAGGCTCCGGTCCATCCGGTGGATGCGGTGCAGCAGCATCAGGGTGAAGGTGAGTGAGACCTCCGCGACGGGGCGTGCCATCGCCTGCCCGGCCTGGGTCACCCGGATGCCGCGCGCGAACACCTCGGGGGTGACGTAGCCCCGCACGCTGGCCCCGGTGTGGGCCACCAGGGCGAGCCGGGGCAGTCCGTCCAGCACCCCCGCATCCAGGGTGGGGCAACCCCACGACGTGACCAGGACCTGCAGCTGATCCACCTGCACCTGCTCCAGCGCATCAGCCCGCTGCAGGTTCCCGCCCAGCAGCGCCGCCGCCTCGCCCAGCTGCCCCCAGGTCTCCTCGTCGAAGAACTCCCGGCACAGCCCCTCGGACACCAGCACCGCGACGCTGGGACCGCTCATCCCTTGATCCCGCTCATCGCGACGCCCTCGTAGACGTATCGCTGGGCCACCAGGTAGGCCAGGAAGATCGGGGCCAGGGCCACGGTGGAGCCCGCCAGCTTCGTGCTCAGCGGAACATTCTCGGCCTGCAGCGAGGAGATGCCGACGGTGAGGGTCCACATGTCATTGCTGCCACCCACGATCAGGGGCCACAGGAAGTCGTTCCAGTGCCACAGGAAGACGAAGATGCCGAGCGTGGCCAGGACCGGCTTGCACAGCGGCAGCACGATGGTCCAAAAGATTCGGAACTCCCCCGCCCCGTCGATCCTGGCAGCCTCGAACAGCTCGTCGGGCAGCCCGAGGATGAACTGGCGCATCAGGAACACCGCCTGGGCGTTGGCCAGTGACGGCAGGATGAGCCCCCAGTAGGTGCCGACCCCACCCATCGAGGCCACGAGGATGAAGGTCGGGGTCAGGATCACGTGGAACGGCACCATCACCATTGCGATGAAGGACCAGAAGATCGCATCGCGACCGGGGAAACGCTTCTTCGCGAACGCATAACCAGCCATCGCGGAGAACAGCAGCACCGCCACGACGGAGACCAGCGCATAGACCAAGGTGTTGAACAGCCACCGCAGCAGGTTCTCCCCGGCGATGACCTGGGCGTAGGACTCCCCCGAGAGGCCACCGAAGGGCAGCAGCGACTCCGGCAGACTGATGGCCATTCCGGGTCTCAGGCTCAGCACCACCATCGCGTAGAACGGGAAGAAGCAGAGCACAGCGGTGACGCTGAGCACCACCCACCTCATCACCAGCCCGAACCGGTTGGGCTCCAGGGCGCGATAGGACTGACTCATGACTGCCTCCCGATGAACAGACGCTGCACCACCGCCACCACCAGCGACAGCACCAGGAGCACCACGCCAACGGCCGCTCCCATGCCGTAGTTGGAGTACTTGATGGTCTGGTCGTAGAGCATGAACACCAGCGAGTAGCTGGCCGAGGCCGGGCCACCCCCGGTCATCACGTAGATGGCGTCGAAGACCTGGAATGCGGCCGTGGTCTCGATGACAGCGAGGAAGAACAGCGCTGGCTTGATGGTGGGAAGCACCACGTAGCGGAACCGGCTCCAGACCCCGGCGCCGTCCATGAGGGCCGCCTCCTCCAGCTCACGGGGCACGTCCTGCAGCGCTGCGATGAGGATCATCATGCCGTAGCCGAAGCGCGACCAGATGCCCACCACGATGATGGCGGGCATCACCAGGGCGGGGTTGCCCAGCCACGACTCCCCCAGCCCCAGCGGGGCCATGAGCTTCGCCCACGGTCCGTCGGTGGCGAAGATCCACTTGAACACCGACCCGGCCAGCACCAGCGAGGTGATGACGGGCAGGAAGAAGATGGAGCGGAAGAACCGGGCACCCCTGAAGGCCCTGCGGACCCCCAGCGCCATGAGGGTGGACAGGGTCAGCCCCAGGGGAACGGAGAAGACCACGTAGACGAAGGTGACGGACAGGGCCCGCCAGAACACCTGGTTGGCGAACAGTCGCTGGAAGTTGTTCAGCCCCTCCCAACTGACCTCCCCGGTGATCTCGTAGTCCAGGAAGCTGAGGGAGATTCCGGCCATGCTCGGTCCGAACCGGAACAGCAGGAACAACACCAGCGCGGGCAGCACGAACAACCATGCGATCCGACGCTCGATCCTGCGCCAACGCGGCAGGCGTCTTGTCGTTGGGGACTCAGTGGTCATCTCTCCTCCAAGGCTGTGGGGTGGGGTGATCGCTCACCCCACCCCACCTGCGTCATGACTTATCCGATGATGGTCTCAGCCTGGCTGGCAGCATCAGCCAGGGCCTGCTCCGAGCTCTTCTGGCCCAGGATCGCGGCCTGAATCTCTGGGGCGATGACTCCCATCACGGCGCGCGCCTGCGGATGCACCTCGCTGAACTTCATGCTGGGCAGGGTCTTCTCGATCTCACTCAGGATCGCGTCATCCGAGTAGTCGGGGCCCTTCCCGGCCACCGGGGAGAAGTAGCCCGCGGTCTTCAGGTAGTCCACGCTGTTGGCGGGGTCGGTGGCGAAGGCTGCGAACTTGCCCGCTGCCTCCTTGTTCTTCGCATCCTTGAACATTGCGATGGTGCCGACCGTGCCGTATCCCACGGACTCCTTGCCCTTGAGCGGGGGCAGGACCATCACGTTCTCCTCCCCGATGTGGGTGGCGAGGTCCTTGGGCGAGAAGTCCCAGGCGCAGCCGACCCGGCCACCGGCGAAGGCGCTCTGCTCCACCTCCTGGGCCGTGCTCAGCGAGTCGGGTTCGAGCGCCCCGGCCTGCTGCAGTTGCACCAGGTAGTCCAGCGCCTCCTTGCCCTCGGCCGAGTTGAAGGCGGCCTTCCCGTCGTCGAAGACCTTGCCTCCGGCCTGCCACAGCAGGGGGTAGTAGGTCAGGTTGAGGGTCTGCGTCGGAACAGCGGAGTAGGCAAGGGCGTGCATCCCCTGCTCCTTGAACTTCGGCGCCATGTCGACGACGTCCTGCCAGGTCTTGGGGTAGTCGGCGACCCCGGCCTTCTCGAAGGCGGCCTTGTTGCACAGCAAGGGGTTGGCGCTGGTCAGCATGGGGGCACCCAGCATGGCCCCGTCCAGCGTGACGGCCTCCTTCGCATTGGGCAGCAGCTCGGCCACACGGGCCTGGTCGAGGTGGGCGTCCAAGGGTTCGATGGACTTCTGGTAGGCGGCCAGCTGGTCGGGGATGAGGTAGATCAGGTCCGGGGCCTTCTTCGCGGTCAGTGCCGTCTGGATGGCCTCGTCGCGCTGCTTCCAGGGGAAGAACTCGATCTCGACCTCGATGCCGGGGTTGGCCTCCTTGAACTTCGTGACCATCGAGGCCCACAGTTCCTTGTTCTTGGCCTCATCCGGGACGACGGGGTACATCCACATCCGCACCGTCTGATCCCCACCCGAGCCAGCGTCCCCGTCACTCTTCGGGGCGCAACCGGTCAGGGTCAGCGCGGCGGTCAGGGCCAGGGCGGCCACTGTTCTCACCAACTTCTTCATGGGTCCTTGCTCCTTTGCTCGGCCTGGGGGGCGACGACATTATGATAGCCAGATCGAAGAAGCTCCGCGCAAGTCCTGGAGGCAAAAACGCACAGTTTTGTTACTCAGATGTGATAACTGGCCGGGCTGTAGGATGGTTCCGTCATGCAACAAGCCATACCCGTGCGCGTAGCCCTCAGACTCCGCGACGCCGAGCCGGCCGGGATCACCACCCTCGCCCACGACCTCGGCCTGTCCCGCACCTCCATCGAGAACGCCCTCTCACTGCTGAGCAGTCACCGCCTCGTCGTCGGCGAGCTGGGTGCCCCCAAGGGCAGCGGCCGTCCCCCGCGGCAGTACCGGTTCCAGTCCTCCATCGGCCTGGTGGCCGGGGTGGACATCGGGGTCCACAGCATCCGCGTCGTGGTGGCAGACCTGGCGGGTCGCAGCGTCAGCACCCACAGCTTTCCCGGCGTGGACACCACGCAGGCCCCCTCCACCCAGCTGGATACTGTCACCTCCCGGCTCCACGAGGTGCTGGATGGACTCGGTGACACCCAGCTGCGGGCCCTCGGGGTTTCCCTTCCCGGCATCGTGGACCCGACGGGGCGCCTGCTGGCCTCGGTGATCTTCCCCGCCTGGGTCGGCTTCGACCTGGCTGAGAAGCTCAGGAGCGACCTCAGCTGTCCCGTCGTCATCGACAACGGGGTACGCCTGGCCACCGTCGCCGAGCACCACCTGGGGGCCGGGCGCGGTTTCGATGACATGCTCTACCTGTCGGTGGGCAACCGGGTGGCCGCCGGACTCATCCTCGGTGGCGAGCCCCGACGCGGCGCGCACAACGTCGCCGGGGACATCGGGCGCGTTGCCTTCCGGGGCCTCGACCAGCACACCGGGCAGATCCGGTGGCGCAGCGCCGCCAGCGCCGAGGAGGTCTTCGCGCTGGCCGAGCAGGGGGACCAGGCCGCTCGGGAGGAGCTGGAGGCCTTCATCGAGGAGCTGGCCCACGGCGTGGCAGGCGTCGCGATGGCCATCGACCCCGCCATCGTCGTGGTCGGCGGCGGCATGTCCCTGGCCGGGGCGGCTCTGCTCGATCCCCTGCGGCAACGACTCGCCGCCCACATCGGCCCCGCCGTCGCCCTGCCGGTGATCGCATCCCGGCTCGGTGAGCAGGCAGCCGTCCACGGCGCCCTGGTCGCCGCCTTCCGCGACTGCGCCGCACAGATCTACAGCGTCGGTGCCCTCCCCCCACCGGCCATCATCCCGGCCAGCTGAGCCCAGGAAACGCAAGGAGGGCGGGTGCCGATCGGCACCCGCCCTCTCGTTGACGCTCAGCGCATGTCGCCGAAGTCCAGCTCCTCCAGCGGCACGTCCGGCACATCGCCGTCCCCGCCGAACGAGTAGTCGTACGGATCGTAGGAGGTGATGGTGTAGGCGTTGGCCTTCGCCTCCTGGGTCGGCTCCACCCGGATGTTGCGGTAGCGGTCCAAACCGGTACCCGCCGGGATCAGCTTGCCGAGGATCACGTTCTCCTTCAGACCCACCAGGGTGTCCGACTTGCCCTGGATGGCGGCATCGGTCAGCACCTTCGTGGTCTCCTGGAAGGAGGCGGCCGACAGCCACGAGTCCGTGGCGAGCGAGGCCTTCGTGATACCCATCAGCACCGGGCGGCCCTCCGCCGGACGGCCACCCTCGGTGAGTGCCTTGCGGTTGGCGGCCTCGTAGGCCTGCCGGTCCACCAGCTCACCCGGCATCATGTCGGTGTCACCCGAGTCGATGACCGTGACCCGACGCAGCATCTGCCGGATGATGATCTCGATGTGCTTGTCGTGGATCGGGGCGCCCTGCGTGCGGTACACCCGCTGGACCTCCTCCACCAGGTGCTCCTGCACCTTGCGCAGGCCCCGGATGCGCAGCACGTCCTGGGGATCCACCTGACCGGCGGTCAACTGCTGCCCGATGGCCACGCGCACGCCGTCGCGGATCGCGATCCGGGCACCGTTGTGGTCCTCGAACTCCAGCCGAACCCGCTTGCCGACCGGGTACTCCAGGTCCTCGCCGCCGTCATCACGCACGATGACGATCTTGCGGGAACGCTCGCCCTCCTCGATGCGCACCACGCCGTCGGCCTCCGCGATGGGAGCCTTGCCCTTGGGCTGGCGGGCCTCGAACAGCTCGACGACACGAGGCAGACCCTGCGTGATGTCGTCGCCCGCCACACCACCGGTGTGGAAGGTGCGCATCGTCAGCTGGGTACCGGGCTCACCGATGGACTGGGCCGCGACGATACCGACGGCCTCGCCGACATCGACGGTCTTGCCGGAGGCCAGCGACCGGCCATAGCACATCGCGCAGGTACCGCTTGCGGCCTCACAGGTCAGCACGGAGCGAACCTTGACCTCCGTGACCCCGGCCGCCACCAGCCGTTCGATCTCCGCATCACCCAGGTCGGTGCCCACGGTGACGATGACGTTGCCCTGGGCATCGGTGATGTCGGTGGCCGCCGCCCGGGCGTAGACCGCGGTCTCCACGTCCGGCACGACGTTCACCGTCGCCCCTTCCGTGAAGGGCTCGGTCACGACGTCGATGGGACGTCCCTCCTCGTCCTTGCCCGCCACCGTCCACCGCGCGATGGTCTTGGTCAGGCCACGCTCGGTGCCGCAGTCCTCCTCACGGATGATGACATCCTGGGAGACGTCCACCAGACGACGGGTGAGGTACCCGGAGTCGGCGGTCCGCAGCGCGGTGTCGGCCTGGCCCTTGCGACCACCGTGGGTGGAGATGAAGTACTCCAGCACCGACAGGCCCTCGCGGAAGTTGGACTTGATGGGCCGGGCGATGATGTCGCCCTTCGGGTTGGCCACCAGGCCTCGCATGGCGGCGATCTGACGCATCTGCGTCATGTTGCCTCGCGCCCCGGAGTTGACCATCACGTAGATCGGGTTGGTCTCGGAGAAGTTCTCCTTCATCGCCTGGGTGAGCTCAGCCGTGGCATCCGTCCAGATCTGGATCAGCTCCTGACGCCGCTCGTCCTCGGTCACCGACCCACGCTCGTAGAGGTTGTCGATCTTGGTGGCCCGCTTCTCGTAGGACGCAAGGATCTCCGGCTTGGTCGGCGGGGTCTGGACATCCGCGATGGAGACGGTCACCCCGGAGCGCGAACCCCACTGGAACCCGAGGTCCTTCAGCCCGTCGAGGGTGCGCACCGCGTCGATGAGCGGGTAGCGCTCCGCGAGGTCGTTGACGATCTGCCCGATCTGCTTCTTGCCGACCCGCTCGTTGACGTACGGGAAGTCCACCGGCAGGGCCTCGTTGAACAGGGCCCGACCCAGTGTGGTCTCCAGGATGATCGAGCCATCGGCGCGCAGCTTGTCGGCCATCCCGACGGGCGGCACGATGCCGGTCAGCCGCAGCTTGATCGGGGACCCGATGTGCAGCTCGTCGCGGTCGAAGGCCATGATCGCCTCCGCCAGTGACGAGAACGCCCGGCCCTCGCCCTTCTGGCCGTCCTGCTGCATCGTCAGCCAGTACATGCCGATGATCATCTCGTGGCTCGGCACGGTGACCGGGCGGCCATCGGCGGGCTTGAGGATGTTGTTCGTCGCCAGCATCAGCACCCGGGCCTCGGCCTGGGCCTCCGCCGACAGCGGCAGGTGGACCGCCATCTGGTCGCCGTCGAAGTCAGCGTTGAAGGCGGCACACACCAGCGGGTGGAGCTGGATGGCCTTGCCCTCGATGAGCTGCGGCTCGAAGGCCTGGATGCCCAGGCGGTGCAGGGTTGGCGCGCGGTTCAGCAGCACCGGGTGCTCCGCGATGACCTCCTCGAGGACATCCCACACCACGGGACGCTGCCGCTCGACCATCCGCTTGGCGGCCTTGATGTTCTGGGCATGGTTGAGGTCGTTCAGCCGCTTCATCACGAAGGGCTTGAACAGCTCCAGGGCCATCGCCTTCGGCAGACCGCACTGGTGCAGCTTCAGCTGCGGACCGACCACGATCACGGAACGTCCCGAGTAGTCCACGCGCTTGCCGAGCAGGTTCTGCCGGAACCGGCCCTGCTTGCCCTTGAGCATGTCGGAGATCGACTTCAGCGGACGGTTGCCCGGCCCGGTGACGGGGCGGCCCCGGCGGCCGTTGTCGAACAGCGAGTCCACGGCCTCCTGCAGCATCCGCTTCTCGTTGTTCACGATGATCTCGGGCGCACCCAGATCCAGCAGTCGCTTGAGACGGTTGTTGCGGTTGATGACACGACGGTACAGGTCGTTGAGGTCCGAGGTGGCGAACCGGCCGCCGTCGAGCTGGACCATCGGGCGCAGGTCCGGCGGGATCACCGGGACCGCGTCCAGCACCATGCCCGCGGGGTTGTTGTCCCCCTGCAGGAAGGCGGCAACCACCTTCAGCCGCTTCAGGGCACGGGTCTTGCGCTGCCCCTTGCCGTTGGCGATGATCTCGCGCAGCTTCTCGGCCTCCGCGGCCAGGTCGAAGCTCTGCAGGCGCTTCTGGATGGCCTCGGCCCCCATGTAGCCCTCGAAGTACTTGCCGAAGCGCTGCTTCATCTCCCGGTAGAGGATCTCGTCGCCCTCGAGGTCCTGGACCTTGAGGTTCTTGAACCGGTCCCACACCGCCTGAGCCCGGTCGATCCGACGCTGCGCAAGGGTGCGGATCTGGCCCGCCTCCTTCTGCGCGCCGTCGGAGACCTTGCGCTTGATGTCGGCCTTGGCTCCCTCGGCCTCCAGCTGGGCCAGGTCCTCCTCCAACTTGGCCATGCGGGCCTCGATGTCGGAGTCACGGCGCTTCTCCAGCTGCTTGATCATCGCCTCATGCTTGGCCTGCAGGCTGGGCAGGTCGCGGTGACGGGCCTCCTCGTCCACACGGGTGACCATGTGGGCGGCGAAGTAGATGACCTTCTCCAGGTCCTTCGGCGCGACGTCCAGCAGGTACCCGAGGCGCGAGGGCACGCCCTTGAAGTACCAGATGTGGGTGACCGGGGCCGCCAACTCGATGTGGCCCATCCGCTCACGACGCACGTTGGAACGGGTGACCTCCACGCCACAGCGCTCACACACGATGCCCTTGAAGCGCACCCGCTTGTACTTGCCGCAGTAGCACTCCCAGTCCCTGGTGGGGCCGAAGATCTTCTCGCAGAACAGCCCGTCACGCTCCGGCTTCAGCGTGCGGTAGTTGATGGTCTCGGGCTTCTTGACCTCACCGTGGCTCCACTCACGGATCTGATCGGCGCTCGCCAGCCCGATGCAGAGCTTGTCGTAGACGTTGACGTCCAGCATTGGTTCCCTATCCCCCGCTGGTGCGGGTGCCTGGTTGAACGAAATCTGAGATGTGAACTGGGTGCCGGGTCTCCCGGCGCTTCGTGACTGAGTCAGACTCAGACTTCGCCGACGTCCATGAAGTGGTCACCTCCGGGACGCCGTCCAAGATCGATGCCGAAGTCCTCGGCGTTGCGCAGATCGTCCTCGGAGTCCCTCAGGTCGATGACACGACCGTCACCGGAGAGCACCTCGACGTTCAGGCAGAGCGACTGCATCTCCTTGACCAGCACCTTGAAGGACTCGGGGATGCCGGGCTCGGGGATGTTCTCGCCCTTGACGATGGCCTCGTAGACCTTCACACGGCCGGGCACGTCGTCGGACTTGATGGTGAGCAGCTCCTGCAGCGCCCAGGCCGCACCGTAGGCCTCCAGGGCCCACACCTCCATCTCACCGAAACGCTGCCCACCGAACTGGGCCTTACCGCCCAGCGGCTGCTGGGTGATCATGGAGTACGGACCGGTGGAACGGGCATGGATCTTGTCGTCGACGAGGTGGTGCAGCTTCAGCATGTACATGTAGCCCACGCCGGTCTTCTCCGGGTAGGGCTCGCCGGAGCGGCCGTCGAACAGCTGGGCCTTGCCGCCGCCGTCGATGATCCGGTCGCCGTCGCGGGTGGTCAGCGAGTTCTCCAGCAGGCCGGTGATCTCCGCCTCGTTCGCACCGTCGAAGACGGGGGTAGCCACGCGGGCATCGCCCTCGACCCGGCCGAGCCCGACTTCACGCAGCCGCTCCGCCCAGGCCTCCTTGACCTCCGTGATGTCCCAGCCGGTCTTGGCGATCCACCCGAGGTGGTTCTCCAGCACCTGACCGATGTTCATCCGCGACGGCACGCCGAGCGGGTTCAGCACGATGTCGACGGGGGTGCCGTCGGCGAGGAAGGGCATGTCCTCAACCGGCAGGATCTTCGAGATCACGCCCTTGTTGCCGTGACGACCGGCGAGCTTGTCGCCGTCGCTGATCTTGCGCTTCTGGGCCACGTGGACGCGGACCAGCTGGTTGACCCCTGGCGGCAGCTCGTCGCCCTCGGCGGCGTCGAAGACGCGCACCCCGATGACGGTCCCGGACTCGCCGTGGGGCACCTTGAGGGAGGTGTCACGGACCTCGCGGGCCTTCTCGCCGAAGATCGCACGCAGCAGGCGCTCCTCCGGGGTCAGCTCGGTCTCACCCTTCGGGGTGACCTTGCCGACCAGGATGTCCCCGGCCGCAACCTCGGCACCGATGCGCACGATGCCGCGCTCATCGAGGTCGGACAGCATCTCATCGGAGACGTTCGGGATGTCCCGGGTGATCTCCTCGGCACCGAGCTTGGTGTCGCGGGCGTCGATCTCGTGCTCCTCGATGTGGATCGAGGTCAGCACGTCGTCCTGGACGAGACGCTGCGAGAGGATGATGGCGTCCTCGTAGTTGAGCCCTTCCCACGGCATGAACGCCACGAGCAGGTTCTTGCCCAGAGCCAGCTCGCCGCGGTCGGTGCAGGGGCCGTCCGCCAGCGGGGTGCCCTCCTCGACCCGGTCCCCGGCCGCCACCAGCGGACGCTGGTTGATGCAGGTACCCGCGTTGGAGCGGACGAACTTCTCCAGCCGGTAGGAGGAGTAGGTGGCGTCGTCGTTCGCGACCTCGATGAGATCGGCGGTCACCGAGGAGACCACACCGGCCTTCTTCGCCAGGGTGACATCACCCACGTCGATGGCGGCACGGTACTCCATGCCGGTGCCGACGAACGGGGCCTCGTTGCGCACCAGCGGAACCGCCTGGCGCTGCATGTTGGCCCCCATGAGGGCGCGGGATGCGTCGTCGTGCTCCAGGAAGGGGATGAGCGCGGTGGCCACCGAGACCATCTGGCGCGGCGAGATGTCGATGTACTCGACGTCCGTGGCCGGGACGGAATCGACGTCACCGTGCTTGAGGCGCACCAGGACGCGGTCCTCGGTCAGCCTGCCCTCGTCGTCCATCAGGGCATTGGCCTGTGCGATGGAGTAGCGGTCCTCCTCGTCGGCGGTCAGGTAGTCGATCTGGTCGGTCACCTTGCCGTCGACGACCTTGCGGTAGGGGGTCTCGATGAAGCCGAAGGCGTTGACCCGGGCGAACGAGGCCAGTGAGCCGATGAGGCCGATGTTCGGGCCCTCAGGGGTCTCGATGGGGCACATCCGACCGTAGTGCGAGGTGTGGACGTCGCGGACCTCCATGCCGGCGCGGTCACGCGACAGGCCGCCGGGGCCGAGCGCGGAGAGACGGCGCTTGTGGGTCAGCCCGGCCAGCGGGTTGTTCTGGTCCATGAACTGCGACAGCTGCGAGGTGCCGAAGAACTCCTTCAGCGCCGCCGTCACGGGCCGGATGTTGATGAGGGTCTGCGGGGTGATGGCCTCGATGTCCTGGGTCGTCATGCGGTCCCGCACGACGCGCTCCATCCGGCTCAGCCCGGTGCGCAGCTGGTTCTGGATCAGCTCGCCGACGGTGCGCAGCCTACGGTTGCCGAAGTGGTCGATGTCGTCGGCCTCGACCGGGACCCCGCCCAGCTCCTCCCGGTGCTCGTGGAGGGCCACGACGTACTTGATCGCGGCGACGATGTCGTGCATGGTGAGCACGGTCTGGTCGAACAGGATGTCGAGCCCGAGCTTCTTGTTGATCTTGTACCGACCGACCTTGGCCAGGTCGTAGCGCTTCGGGTTGAAGTAGTAGTTCTCCAGCAGGGCCTGCGCGGCGTCGCGGGACGGGGGCTCGCCCGGCCGCAGCTTGCGGTAGATGTCGAGCAGGGCCTCGTCCTGGGTGTTGACGGAGTCCTTCTCCAGCGTCATGCGCATGGACTCGAACTCGCCGAACTCCTCCAGGATGCGGTCCTCGCTCCAGCCCAGGGCCTTGAGCAGGACGGTGACGTTCTGCTTGCGCTTGCGGTCCAGGCGCACGAAGACCATGTCGCGCTTGTCGATCTCGAACTCCAGCCAGGCGCCACGCGAGGGGATCACCTTGCAGGAGTAGATGTCCTTGTCGGAGCCCTTGTCAGGGGTGATCTCGAAGTACACGCCCGGGGAGCGCACGAGCTGCGAGACCACGACCCGCTCGGTGCCGTTGATGATGAAGGTGCCCTTGTCGGTCATCAGCGGGAAGTCGCCGATGAACACGGTCTGGGACTTGATCTCGCCGGTGTCGTTGTTGACGAACTCGGCGGTGACGAAGAGGGGGGCCGCGTAGGTGACGTCGCGGTCCTTGCACTCCTCGATGGAGTGCTTGGGCTCCTCGAACCGGTGGTCGCGGAAGGACAGCGACATCGTCTCGTTGAAGTCCTCGATGGGTGAGATCTCCGCGAAGATCTCCTCGAGGCCGGAGCGGGTGTTGACGTCGGTGCGGCCTGCGGCCAGGCGCGCCTCGACCTCACCACGCCAGGCCTCGTTGCCGATGAGCCAGTTGTAGGAGTCGATCTGGAGATCGAGCAGGTTGGGGACCTCGAGCGGTTCAGGGATCTTCGCAAAGGAGATCCGGCCGCTGGGCAAGACGACATTGGTGTTCTTCAACGCAGAGCGCGAGGCGGCCAAGATTCGGTCCTTCCGGGAACGCCGATGAGCTGGTTCGCCGCACAACAAAGCCCCCGTGTCAAGTCACGGGAGATTGCAGGGCAGGGCAAACATTCACTATAGAGGGAATCAAGGCGACACGCAAGCGAGGGTCGAGATCGTGGCAGTCAACATGATAACCCCCTCCCCCAGCCTCCCGCCGTCGAGGGGTCCGACCACCCGACCCACCCGAGCACGAATCGCCGACGAAAAACGCTGGCGCGTCACCACACGACGGCGAACCGACCCCGCCCCGCGATTCCTGCCACCCGCCCCCGTCAGGCCTCTTCTGTGCACGAATCGCCGACGAAAAGCGCTGACGCGTCACCACACGACGCCGAACCGACCCCGCCCCGCGATTCCTGCCACCCGCCCCCGTCAGGCCTCTTCTGTGCACGAATCGCCGACGAAAAACGCTGGCGCGTCACCACACGACGGCGAACCGGCC
>JAUNKV010000054.1 GCA_030532575.1 Propionibacteriaceae bacterium
ACCTCCGGCGCCCTGAAGTACTACGTCGCTGGCTTGCCGCCTATGCGGCCGCATCGTCAACCACGACCTCCTATTCGCGCATTCTCGATGCCACCACTGGCGGCGACGGCCAGCAACCAGCCAAGAGCACCACCATCGAGTACCGGGAACACCTCACCCAACTGTGGCTGCTCGACCCGGTTCCTGGCTGGATTCCAGCACACAACCCAATTCGACGACTCCAACAGGCTCCCAAGCATCAGTTGGCCGACCCAGCCCTTGCAGCCCGACTCCTCAACCTGGACCAGCGCTCCTTGCTGAGCGCAGGCGGCGCTCACATGGCGGGGCCCTTGTTCGAGTCGCTGGTCACCCTCGGGGTCCGCGTCGCTGCCCAGGCTGCCGAAGCGAAACTCTTCCACCTGCGAACCAACGGTGGCGATCATGAAATCGATCTCATTGTTCAAGGAAGCGACGGCAGGGTTCTCGGCATCGAGGTGAAACTCGCTGCCAGCGTCAGCGACTCGGATGTGCGCCACCTGCTGTGGCTGCGTTCCCAGCTGGGAGAGCGCATCGCCAATCTCGTCGTCATCACCACCGGGCAGCACGCATACCGCCGTCCTGACGGAATCCTGGTCCTCCCGTTGGCCCTGCTCGGCCCGTGACCCTCGCCAACCCCAGTACGGCTGGTAGGTTGACTCCTCAATCTGGAGTCGTATCTGACCTCGCCTGGAGGTCGCTCCCCTCACCCGATCGGAGTCGAGACAGGACCGAGAACCTTCCGAAGCGCTCACCTGCCATGCTGTTCCACCTCGGCGGAGCGGCTCTGATCTTCGGCATCGTGGTCATGGTCTGGCCCGGGAAGACCGCCATCATCTGGGGCATCTACGCCCTCATCGTGGCTGGCTTCATGGCTCGTTGGACTGGCGACGCGGAGCCTGCCGTTTGATGCCGCAACTGTCCATCGAGTGGTCCTGTGCTCGTCACGGCCCTGGTGACCGCCATTGCGCTGTGTGCCCTGGCCTGCTACGGGCTCGCCACCCAGGTGCCCGGAGAGTTCGAGGGGCTTGCCACCCACACCGATGCCCTCTACTTCACGATGGTGACCATGACGACGGTGGGCTTCGGCGATGTCCACCCCGTCGGGCAACACGCCCGGCTGCTGATCACCGCGATGATCGCCTTCAGCCTGCTCTTCCCGGGGGCTGGCAGCCCGAACCTGAAACCGAGGAGAGCCCGTGACCTCAAGGACCAAGCCCTCCCCCGGCATGGCCCCACTGACCCGCCGACTGCTGACCCTCTCGGTTGGTCACGGCGCGCTGGCCGGGCTCTACGGTTCCCCTCCCGGTGGGGCCGCCTACGGCGACGACACCCTGTCGCCGTCGAAGTGGACCGGGATCGCGGCGGGTATCAGAGGTTTCCTGGCCTTCCTCGCCGTGATGAAGCTCGCCGGGGTCAAGGCCCACGGTATGCACCTGCCCGAGCTGCCCCCACGGAGCTGAAAACCCTGTTCGTCGCTGCCATTCCGACGGTGCTGGCCGGTATCGCCATGCTGCGGATCAGCGGGTACCAGCCAGACCATCACTGAGCCTCACCGGTGGAGATCGATGAAGCGGCGCACGATGCTGTGGACCACCTCGGTCACTCCGCCTCGGTCTGCCTCCGCACACAGCTGTTCCACCTGGTCGGGCTCGAAGTAGCCCGCGTCCCGGTAGATGCGGATCCGCTCCTTGATTCCCTCGGCGTCCAGCTCGGGGTGAAACTGGGTGACCCAGCAGTGGTCTGCGATCCGGTACATCTGCACGGGGCAGGTCTGCCCCGTCGCGAGCAGCACCGCACCGTCGGGAAGCTGAGCGACCGCCTCCTTGTGGCCGACGAAGGCGCGGAACTCCTCCCCCACCTCGGCCAGCAGCGGGTCACCCCGCCCCTCGGGGGTCAGGCTCACCGTCACCGCCCCGACGGGCTCCCCGAAGCTACGGTCCACCAGGCCGCCCTGATGGCTGGTGACGGCACCGATCCCGTAGCACAGGCCGAGGAAGGGCAGGCCCTCAGCGAAGATCTGATCCAGCACCCGCGCCAGGTCCGCCTCGATCCGCTGCTGGAGGTCGCTCTTGTCCGTGTCCGAGGAGTTGAAGGGGCCACCTCCCAGGATGATGCCCGCGTAGTCGGTGAGTGCCACGGCGGGGCAGGGGGCCTGTTCGAGCCGGATGTGGTGCAGCTCCTCGGCCCCGAGCCCGCCCAGGCGACGCAACGCCCGGAGCTCGCCCTCGGCCGCCTCGTCCTCCGGGCGGGTGGCGAGCAGCAGGAAGGGTTTCATCAGGTTCTCCTCAGCAGGTGCGTGGTGAGCCGGTGCGGGTCTCGTCGATGACTGATCGAAGCACATCAGGCAGGTTCTGGCTGCGCTCCCACACCGCTCGTTGTCGCTGGTGGCTCGGCCCGATCTCCAGCAGCTGGGAGACGGCAGCCAGCTCGGCGGCACAGCCCAGCTCCTCGGCGCTCGGGGTCAGCTCCTCGGTCCACCAACGCGCCGCCTGTGTCAGCGGGGTGGTGAACCGGCCCGGCACCACTTCGATCAGCTCAGCCGCAAAGCCGTGGCGGGCGGAGCGCCACTTGTTCTCCTTGAGGAACCACGGCCTGCCCGGGGTGCAGCGACCCCGGTTGCGCCGGAACCACAGGGCAAAGCTCTGCGCCAGGGCGGCCAGGGCGGCAATCTCGGTGAGGGTGGGCACGGAGTCCATCGCCCTGATCTCGACGGTGCCGAAGGCTGTGGGCCGCACATCCCAGCGGATCTGGGTGGGATTGTCGATCATCCCGGCCAGGCGCAGGTCCTCGGCGTGGGCCAGGTAGTCCTCCCAGGTGGAGATCGGCCAGGGCAGCCCGTTGGTGGGGAGCTGCTGGAACAGCATCGTGCGTTGGGAGGCGAAACCGGTGTCGGTGCCCAGCCAGAACGGCGACGAGGCGGACAGCGCGATGAGCAGCGGGCAGAAGCGGGTCAGGGCCTGGGTGAGCGGCAGCGCCAGGTCCTTGTCGTCGAGGCCGATGTGGATGTGCAGGCCGTTGATGGCCAGCTGCTCGGCCCACCAGCCCCCGGCCTGCCGTACCCGGCGGTACTGCGGGTTGTCCTGGTCGCCGTACTGGCTGCGCGGGTCCTGCCAGGGGTGAGCCCCCATGCCCACCGCGGCCACGCCGTCGGCATCACACCATCCGAGCAGCTGATCACGCAACCCCGCCAGTTCGGCGACGGCCCCGCCCACCTCGGCGTGCACCCCGGTGACCAGCTCCACCATGGAGTCCAGGAACTCGCCCCGGATCGGCCCAGCCTTCGGATCGGTGACCCGCTGCAGCAGCTGCGGCGCGGCGGGCACCTGTTCCCCACTGGCGGGGTCGATGAGGGCAAGTTCCCATTCCAGGCCGAGCGTGGCGAAAGCGGAGGAGGCGAAGTCGATCCTCATGGCCTTCCTTCGGGCGTGACGACAGGTCCGCCCCCACCGTAGGGCACGCTCCCACTACCCGGGGTCTCGTCTCACAGGCGCGTCTTGAAGTAGCGGTTGAGGTGGGCCTCCCGGGTCACCAGCAGGGCGAGCGACGCCCCGAGCATGGTTCCCAGCAGAGCGATCACACCGAACAGCGCTCCGTGGGTCAACAGCGCTGCTCTGTCCAGGACAGGGGCGCTCCCTGCCACCAGGGAGGTGGCCGTGACGATCAGCAGAGCTGCGGGAAGACCCCAGGCCGCAGTCTCGACCAAGACCTTGACTGCCACGTCCACGCGACTGATCCCGGCGTGCAGCTCGGAGGCCAGTTCCAGCTTGCGACGGCGCACCGCCACGAAACCGAGACCAACTGCAGCGGCCCCGAGCCATATCGGGGCCAGGCTCGTGGGGCGCGCAGTGAAGCGTTCTGGCCCATCGAACCGAGTCCCCAGTGTGGAGTTCAGCTGGAGGCGTTCCACCGCTGCGGGTTCCTCCTCGTCGTGACCCTCGGACAGGCTGAGCCGCATCAGGGCCTCCAGGCCCGGCATGGCGGGCCACGCGGTGGCCCAGCACTCGTCGAAGGCCCCGGCTGCCGGTCCCGGTACCAGAACGGCGTATCCGTAGCCGGGGCGCCGCCCGTCCTTCTCGTCCCAGGGGTAGGTGCCCGCCACCGTCGCCGTGCCGGTGGTGAACACGAGCGGGCCACCTGCACCCACGCCCAGGCTCTCCGCCGTCGATTCGGGGAGCCACACTCCCCCAACGTCTCGCCCTGCTGCCCCGAGCAGGTCCGGCAGCCCCGGCGTGGTCTCGTGGGTGGCGAGCCCAGCAGCGGGCAGAGCCGCTGGAACCAGCCGCTCTGGCGCTTCCCGGAGCGCCCCTGCCGACACCCCTGGCAGCCGCCCCAGTGCATCGCAGGCCGCACCGTCGACACCGCCCGGGGAGCGCAGGATCAGCACCGCTGCCCCCGAGCTCCGGTACTGCTCGGCCTCCTGGCTCAGGTTGCGGATCATGGTGAGGTCTGACAGTGCGATCCCGCCGAGCAGGGTCACGGCCAGCACGCCGAACAGCAGTACCCCGGTGGTACCGCTGGTGATGTTGCGCGCGATCTCGCGCCACAGCCCGGCCCACCTCATGCGGCCACCTCGAGGTCGATCACCCGGGTGCAGGCGTCCCGCACCCGGTGGTCATGGGTGGCGATCACCACGCAGATGTCCTGGTCGGCCAAGGCCGTCAGCGAAGCCGCCACCTGACGGGCGGTGCTCTGGTCCAGCTGAGCGGTCGGCTCATCCACCAGCAGCAGGTCCGGTTGACAGGCCAGGGCACGGGCCAGCATGAGGCGCTGCCCCTCCCCGCCGCTGAGTGCCGCGAAGGGGCGCTCAGCCACCTCCTTGATGCCAAACCGACTCAGCAGTTGCCGCGCCTGGTGATCCGCCTCAGCTGGAGCGACTCCCCTGCCCAGAAGAGGCAACGCGACGTGGTCCAGTGCGGCACGGCGAGCTACGCCGTGAGGGTTCTGGAACACCCAGTTCACCCCAGTGATCCCGTCGAGTCCAACCCTTCCCTCGGCCGGGGTGAGCCAGCCTGCGATGAGTGCCAGCAGGGTGGACTTCCCGGACCCGGAGGGGCCCACCAGGGCGATGACCTCCCCGGTCGGCAGCTCCGCATCGAGGTGCCGGAACAGCCACGGCTGGGTCCCGAACCGGTGCCCGAGGTCGGTCAGGGTCACGGGCATGTCAGCTCGTTCGGCCAGGGTGTCGTCACCGTGGTCAGCCCCGTGGAGCTGGTGACCAGGGCCTGGCCGAGCTCCGAGCTGACCACCTGCACGGCGACTGCCTTCCCGTCTGCGGCCACGCATCCCTGGCGCGTCGTGGTCACGGTGAGCGCCGCGGGCGGGACCGCGGTCACCTCGACCGGTTCGGCGAGTACCCAGCGTGGTTTCAGGGTCACGACCTGTCCCTCGGCAGTTGCCGCCTTGGCGGCCGCGTACTCCTGGGAGGTCAGGATCGCCGCCACCGATTCCGGATCGGTGATGACACCTGTCGGGTCAACCCGGTGGCGTTGCTCACCGATCTCGATCATCCGTTCCCCCGGGAGCGCGTCCTCTGGGAGCGGGGTCACCGTGAGCCCGGTCGCCTCCCCGAGCAGGACGGCGAGTTCAGCGCCCTCCTCGACCCGGCTGCCCACCTGGAGCGTCACCTTGTCGAGGCTCACCTCAGGGGCCGGTATCCACAGAATTGAGCTGAGGGAAATCTCCGACACGGCGGGTACTCCCCGCAGCTCAGCCACGGCCTTCAAGGTCTGGGAGTCCACCACTGCGCTGCCCCCTGCCGGGTGTCCCAGCCGAACGAGTTCGGCCTGCAGGGCCGCCACATCCGATCCGCTGTCGCCGAGGGCGAGATCGCGCCACAGTGGCACGGCCGTGGCGAGCGCCCGCACCGAGGTGTCGTTCAAGGTGAGGACCTCCTGCCCGGAGGACAGCCGTCCACCAGGCGTGATGTGCAGCGCCACCACTCGCCCCGAGGCCGGGGCGGTGAGCGTCACCCCGCCCTGCGAGGGCACCTCCAGGCTCACGGTGCGGGCATCGTCGAAGAGCCGTGATGCCACGGGAAGTTCACTCGGCTGCGCAGCTGTTCCAAGCGACGGCGGCCTGGGCGGGCTGTGGACGGCCACCCCGATGCTGAGCCCGAGTCCGAGCAGCGCCACGCCGCTGAAGGTCAGCAGTCCGATCCGACGCATCCGGCTCACGAGGTGGGGTCCATCTCGCACTGGATCAGGAGTTCCATCGCCTGTTCCTCATCGACGATGAAGGGGTAGACCTGCTCCATGGGGAGATCATTGCCCGCCGTGGCTGCCTCGTGGATTTTCTTCGAGTCCCGCTCGTAGTCCGCCGGGGTGTAGCCCTCGGCCACGACGCCTTTGCGGACAAGGCAGGGGGCGACGAGCTCAGTCCACTTCACATTCTTCGGGTTGATCCGAACTTCGTCATGCAATCGGGCAATCGTTCCGAAGTCAGTTTCACCCTGACATCTTCCCGAAGCGGCATCGAGTTGTTCCTCAGTCTGCCCATTGTTCGGCACGTCGTAGGCCCCACCCGACTCAATGGTCACCCCCGGGAAGCCCTGTTGCTCCATGCAGGAGACGAAACGGGTCTTCGTCTCCTCCAACTCAGCATCGGTGACCTCGCTGTCAGCGAGCACCCCGCGGGCGAAATCGGACTGGATCTCCTGACGTGCTTCCTCGAAGTCCGCTGCCCATGCCTGCTCGACTGACGCTGTGGGGGGTGTGCAGGCGGCAAGAAACAGCAACACCAGCGCAGCGCTCTTCTTCACTTCCCCTCCCTTGGGTCACCATCTCGAGTTGGCCATGATGCTATGGACAAGGCGGAGCCCAGTCAAGGGGCACACAGTAGCCAGAACCAGCTGGACGAAGGACACGACATCCTCGGGGTCATCCGCGCCACGCCGGGTTCCGGGATAGGCTGGGGGCACCGACGAGAAAGGAACCGACACCGATGTCCCTCTTCAGCCGTGTGGAACTGGCCCCCGCCGACCCCATCCTCGGGCTCAACGAGGCCTACAACCGCGATGCGCGCCCTGAGAAGGTGAACCTCGGGGTGGGGGTCTACCTCGACGAGGCGGGCAGGCTCCCGCTGCTGGAGTGCGTGGCCCGGGCCGAACAGACACTCGTCGCCGACCGCAGGCCGCACGGCTACCTGCCCATCGACGGCCTGCCCAGCTATGTCTCCGCCGTGCGGGAGCTCGTCTTCGGCGCCGACTCCCCCGCCGTCACCGAGGGTCGGATCGTCACCACCCAGAGCCTCGGCGGCACCGGGGCGCTCAAGCTGGGAGCCGACTTCATCCGCACCCTCACCCCTCGGGCGACGGTACTGATCTCCGACCCGTCGTGGGAGAACCACCGGGCGATCTTCGCCCGCGCCGGATTCACCGTCGGCACCTACCGCTACTACGACGCCGCTGCCCGCGGCATCGACGTCGACGGCCTGATCGCCGACCTCGAGGCAGCCGCCCCCGGCACCGTCGTGGTGCTGCACGCCTGCTGCCACAACCCCACCGGCTACGACCTCAACCACGACCAGTGGACCAAGGTCATCGAGACCATCACGGCAGGCGGCCTCATCCCCTTCCTCGACATGGCCTACCAGGGCTTCGGCGACGGCGTGGTCGAGGACGGCTCCGTCATCAGTCGGTTCGTCGCAACCGGCCGCCCGGTGTTCGTCGCCACCTCCTTCTCGAAGTCGTTCGGGCTCTACGGTGAGCGCATCGGCGCCCTGCACGTGGTCACCGCCGACGCCGACGAGGCGAAGCGGGTGCTCTCCCAGGTCAAGATCTGCATCCGCACCAACTACTCCAACCCGGCCACCCACGGGGCCGCCGTCGTCGCCGAGGTGCTGGGATCAGCGGATCAGCGCGCCCTGTGGGAGCAGGAACTCGGCCACATGCGCACCCGCATCAAGCAGCTGCGTGGCGACCTGGTCTCCCGGCTGCGCGCCGCCGGGATCGAGGACATGGACTTCATCGCCCAGCAGGTGGGGATGTTCTCCTACTCGGGACTCACCAAGGAGCAGATGGTCCGGCTGCGCGAGGAGCACGCCATCTACGGCACCGATGCGGGCCGGATGTGCGTGGCTGCTCTCAACGAGCAGAACCTGCCCCTGGTCGCCGCCGCCATCGCAGCCGTGAGGTCTTGACCTCAGGCCGTGGCGACGGCGGCCATCACGGCCAGCGCGAAGACCCACCACAGGGCCATGAACACCCGGCCGAAGTAGAACCGGATCACCCGGCGGCGGTACTGCGAGATCACCAGCGGGGTGGCGGGGATGCCGAGCGTCCACGGGTCGTGCCCGACCTGGGAGACCTTGAAGCTCGGCTGATCGGGGTGGCCGAACCGGGTGGTGCTGTTCAGGTGCTGTCTCATCCCCTGCGCGATGGTGAGGATGAAGGGGAACAGCAGCAGGAACCCGGCCAGGGCGACGACGGTGCGCGCCACCGTCGGCTCCACTGCCAGGCTGAGTCCTCCGGGCAGCACGAGCTGTTCCCCGATCTGGGCCGGGACCCAGCTGGTGGCACTGACCTGGGCGAAGGCCAGCCCGGCCAGGGCGATCGTGGTGGAGCGCAGCACACACCCGGCCAGCGACACCCAGCGTGGCCTACCCGTGCTGACCTCCCCCGCCACCAGCAGGCAGGTCAACCCCAGCCACAGCAGCGCGTTGCTGCGAGCTGCCCAACCGGGCAGGTCATGGGTGGGCAGCACCCACTGCCCCAGCGCCACCACGACGGGGGTGAGCAGCGCCACCGGGGTCTGGATGCGGTTGAGGAAACGCACCAGCCGGATGAACCAGGCCCGCCAGATCGTGGCCCGGTAGGCCTGCATCTCCCGACGGCGGCGCTCCGCCACCGGATCGGGCGGCGGCCCGGCTGGCGGTTCGGGCTGCGGCACCGGCCGAGGCAGGGGTTCGGTCGTGGGCTCACCCAGCACCGGGGTGGGTGGGTGCGAAGGAGCCTCCGTCATCACCGGGTCCGGCAGGATCGGCAACCCGGGAATCTCCTCGGTGGGGATGTCGTCCTCATCCGTGACGTGTTCCCTGGCGGACATCCGCCCTCCCCGCGCTCAGTCCAGGTAGTCGCGCAGCACCTGGGAACGCGACGGGTGACGGAGCTTGCTCATGGTCTTCGACTCGATCTGCCGGATACGTTCCCGGGTGACGCCGTAGACCTTGCCGATCTCGTCGAGGGTCTTCGGCTGACCGTCGGTCAGGCCGAAGCGCATCGAGACCACCCCGGCCTCCCGCTCGGAGAGGGTGTCGAGGACGTCGTTGAGCTGCTCCTGCAGCAGGGTGAAGTTCACCGCATCCGCCGGGACCACGGCTTCGGAGTCCTCGATGAGGTCACCGAACTCGGAGTCGCCGTCCTCACCCAGCGGGGTGTGCAGCGAGATCGGTTCGCGGCCGTACTTCTGCACCTCGACGACCTTCTCAGGGGTCATGTCGAGCTCCTTGGCCAGCTCCTCCGGCGTTGGTTCGCGACCGAGGTCCTGCAGCATCTGGCGCTGCACCCGGGCCAGCTTGTTGATGACCTCCACCATGTGGACCGGGATTCGGATGGTGCGGGCCTGGTCGGCCATTGCGCGGGTGATGGCCTGCTTGATCCACCACGTGGCGTAGGTGGAGAACTTGTAGCCCTTGGTGTAGTCGAACTTCTCGACGGCGCGGATCAGGCCGAGGTTGCCCTCCTGGATCAGGTCGAGGAACAGCATCCCGCGCCCGGTGTAGCGCTTGGCCAGCGAGACCACCAGCCTGAGGTTGGCCTCCAGGAGGTGGTTCTTGGCCAGCCTGCCGTCGCTGGCGATCCACTCGAAGTCGTCCAGATCATCGGGGTCGATGGGGCGCTCCGCATCACCCAGCCGCTCCTCGGCGAACAGTCCCGCCTCGATGCGCTTGGCCAGCTCCACCTCCTCGACGGCGTTGAGGAGGGCCACCTTGCCGATCTGCTTCAGGTAGTCCTTCACCGGGTCCGCCGTGGCACCGGCGGAGACCACCTGCTGCTCCGGCTCGTCGGCGTCGTCCTTGTCGGAGAGGGAGAATCCCTCCTCCTCGACCAGCTCCTTCTCGAGGGTGGCCTCCTTCTCCTCGACGAACTCGGAGTCGTCCACCTCGTCCAGGGAGCGCTTCTTGCCGCCGACCTTCAGCACGACGTCGTCGCCGTCGCGCTCGACCTCCACCTCGATCTCCCCCGAGGTGACCTGCGCGATGGTGGGCTCCTCGAAGTCCTCCAGGTCGCTGCCCTGCGGTTCGAGATCGGCCTCGACGTCCTTGGCCGCTGCTTCCTTCCGGGTGGTCTTCGTGGCCTTGGTGGCCTTCGGGGCGGCCTTGGACCTGCCGGTGCGGGTGGTCTTCTTCGGCTCCGCCTGCTCCGCCGCGGCCTCCTCCTTGGGCTTGCGGGTGCGCGTGGTCCGCTTCGGTGCCGGGGCGGCCTCCTCCGCCGCCTTGCTGGTGGCGGCGCGGCTGCGGGGCTTCTTGGTTGCCTTCTCCGGGCTCGAAGCAGAAGTCACGGAATCTCTCCTCGCGTTTTGGACACGACAGGCCCCGCTTGAGTCAAGAGGGGCGACCACGTTCATCATTCCACGACAGTCCCTTGCACTCAAGCGCAGCCCTGACCGTGGCCCGGGGCTGAGCGGCCGTGATGTCAGACCGTGGTCTGATCTTCCCCTGAGATAACGATTGAATCACGATTTGTGGAACCTTCTGACCCCTGGAAGCGTTTGGATGGGTGTAGACGTCAGAAAGGCGGACGAATGATCATGACTGCACGGACGAGGAGCACCGACGGCATCGACGGCAAGGATGCGGTGGGGCTGTACCTCGACTCGATAGCCAAGACCCCTCTGCTGACCGCCGAGGAGGAGGTGGAGCTGTCGCGCCAGATCGAGGCGGGACTGTTCGCCTCCGAAATCCTGGAGGGTCGCGAGACCACCGCACTCGACGCCACCGAGGAGGAGCTGCAGCAGCTCGTCGAGCTCGGCCAGCAGGCCATGCAGCGTTTCATCCAGGCGAACCTTCGCCTCGTGGTCTCCGTCGCGCGCAAGTACGGCCGCGCCCAGATGCCGCTGCTGGACCTGGTCCAGGAGGGCAACACCGGCCTGATCCGCGCCGTCGAGAAGTTCGACCACACCAAGGGATTCAAGTTCTCCACCTACGCCACGTGGTGGGTGCGTCAGGCCATCTCCCGGGGCATCGCACAGCAGGGCCGCATCGTCCGGCTCCCCGTCCACGTCGCGGAGCAGGTGAACCAGGTCACGGCCGTGCGCCGCAACCTCGAGCGTCAGCTCGGACGTGAGCCCGAGGTGGCGGAGATCGCCATGGAGCTGGACCTGCCGGAGGAGAAGGTCATCGACCTGATCCGCTACTCCCGCGACCACGTGTCCCTCGACGCCCCCGTCGAGGCCGACGGTGACACCGCGCTCGGTGACCTCATCGCCCGCGAGACCGCCCCCGGCCCGGACGAGGTGGTCCTCGACGCGGTGGATCGTGCCCGGCTCGATGGGATGCTGGCCTCCCTCGACGACCGCTCCGCCGATGTGGTGCGCCGCCGCTACGGCCTGCTCGACGGCCGCCAGGCCAAGCTCGCCGACATCGGCCAGCACTGGGGCATCACCGCCGAGCGGGTCCGCCAGATCGAACGGCTCGCTCTGGCGAGGATGCGGGAGTTCCAGGCGGCTGCCTGAACCCTGCAAGATGATGCGGGTGGGTGCTGGACAGCGCCCACCCGCGCACCCTACTCATTCCTCGACGATGCGGATGAGTCCCTCCTGGGCGCAGGAGGCCACCAGTTGGCCGTCCTGGAACAGACGGCCCTGACAATAGCCCCTGGCCCCGGATGCGGAAGGGGAGACCATGTCGTAGAGCAGCCACCGGTCACAGCGCACCGGCCGGTGGAACCACATCGCGTGATCGATGGATGCGGCCTGCATCGCCGGGGAGAGGAATTCCACCTCGTGCTGCACCGTCGAGACGCTGAGCAGCAGCACATCGGTGAGGTAGGCCAGGATCGCGGTGTGGAGCCACGGCTCATCCGGCAGCTCGCCCTGGGTGCGCACCCAGGCCCGCATCACTCCCCCGTCCGGGGTAGGGGTGGGGGCCCCGGCCAGGCGGACATCAAGCGCGTCCCACTCCGCCAACATCCTCACCGGCGCACCGAACCTCTTCTCCAACACCTCCCCGAGCTGCGGGCAGGACTTCGGACCGGGCACCCCGTCGGGCTGGGCGGCCCCGTGGGACAGCCCCTTCTCCGGCTCCTGGAAGGAGGCGTTGAGGTCGAAGATCACGTCGTCGTGCTGCCGGGTCGTCACCCGCCTGGCGGAGAAGGTCCGACCGTCGCGGACGTGCTCCACCTCAAAACGCAGGCTCTCCTCCTTCGAGCCGGGCCGCAGGAAGTAGCCGTGCAGCGAGTGCAGCTGCCTCGACGGCGCGACGGTGCGCATCGCGGCAACGAGGGTCTGGGCCATGACCTGGCCCCCGAACAGCCGCTGCCACGTCGTGTTCGGCTGAGGGCCGCGGAACTTTCCGGTTCCCACCTCGGCCAGGGTGAACAGGTCGATCAGATCTTCAACGGTTGCAGGCACCCGCCCATTATGGGGCCACTTCGTGCATCGCCTGTGTGATCCGCTTGGCCGACACCGGGACCGCGGTGCGCACCCCCTGGGCGAACAGGCTGACGCGGAACTCCTCCAGCAGAAAGGCGATCCGCTCCACCTCCTCGGGCAGCGGGCCCGGCGGCTGGGCCTCGCACAGCTCCGCGTAGCGGGCCTCCAGCCGGGCGATCTCCTCCCGGTTCCGTGCGGCCAGGGCGGGGTTCTTGCCGCGCGAGGCCAGCCGGGTCTCACAGGCCTTGATCCACACCGGGAGCCGGTCGTACCAGGGGTCCGGGGTGGCGGAGATGAAGCGATTGAAGGTGAGGTTGGCCAACTGCTCCGTGATGTCGACCACCATCTCGTCCTCGGCGGGGAGGGCGGCCAGCAGGCGGCTGACGCGGGCCTCGGCCGCCAACGCCCTGGCTGCGGTGGCGACGACTGCCGCGGTGGTCTCGGGCACCCGGGGACGCACCTGTTCCGCGAGCGTGGAGAAGGACTCCTCGTCACGGATCGTCGTCGGATCGCAGACCTCGCGCATCAACCGGTCGGTGGCCTTCAGCCAGGCGTCGGCGAGCAGATCGGGGACGGTGCCGTAGCGGCTGCTGCCAAGGGCCAGCTTGTCGGTGTTGGTCATGTGGGAGACCACCCACTTCAGCGGCGACGGGTTGGTCAGGGTGAGCAACCGTCGCAGCCCCGCCGCATGGCTGCGACGCGCCTTGGCGAGGGTGTCCGCCACCTGCACCCCGACGGTGACCCCCTCATCGACCAGGCAGGGATGACCGCTCACCCCACCGCCCAGCTCCATGGTCGTCGGCAGGGCGCCGAAGCTCCAGCTCGTGGCCCCGGTGGCGGCAAGCCGCCCGGCGCGGCGGGTCAGGGTGCCCGCCACCTTCGCCGACAGCGTGGTCTTCAACTCCTGCAGGTCCTCACCCCTGGCGACCTCACGGCCGCCGTCGATCACCACGAAGGTGGGGCGAAGGTGCGCATCGAGGGATGCGGCGTTCCAGTCCTCGGGGGAGACCTTCACCCCGGTGAGAGCCAGCAGGGCCTGCCCCAGCGCCTGGGCGAAGGGAGTGTCCTCCCCGATGCCCCGCTCCGCCAGCCAGGCCAGGGCCCGGCGCGCATGGTCGGGGGCAGGGACGAAGGAGGTACGGATTCGCTTCGGCAACGACTTGATGAGCGCCACTGCCAGCTGCTCCCTGAGCCCCGGCACCTGCCAGCTGAACGGGGCCGGTTCCAGCACCCCCAGCTGCTCCAGCCGCACCTCCACCGTCACGCCGTCGGCCCCTGCCCCGGGGTCGTAGACGTAGCTCACCGGCAGCTCCAGCTCCCCTGCCCGCCACCGGTCCGGGAAGTCCTGCATCCGCACCTGCCCGGGGTCGGTCATGCAGTCCGCCGGGGTGAGCCGAAGTGCTGCGTCCGATTCCAGACCCTTCACGTGGCGCTCGAAGGTGGCACCGGAGAACACCGTTTCCGGCAGTACCCGGTCGTAGAAGTCGTACAGGGCGGAATCCGGGATCAGCAGCTCCGGGCGACGCATCCGGTCGGCCAGCTGCTCCGCCTCCGCCAGGGCGAACCGGTTGGCCACCACCACCGGGTTGCGGGTCTCCCACTGCCCCTCGACCAGGCCTGATCGGATGAAGATCTCCCTCGCCTGTTCCGGGTGGCGGGCGGCGTAGTTGGTTCGCCTGCCGGAGATGATGGGCACTCCGAACAGGCTGACGGTCTCGGAGGCGACCACCGTCGCGCTGCGGGGTGAGAACGTCGGCTCACTCAGGGTCCGGGTCACCAGTTCCCCCGCCGCCTGCTCGACCTGCGCGGCGGTGACCGGGGCGAGCGTGCGCGCCCACAGCCGGGAGGTCTCAACCAGCTCGTAGGCCACCACCAACGGCGGGGTGGTCCTGGCCAGCGCGGACCCCGGGGAGATCGCGAACCTGGCCCCGCGCGCCCCCTGGTACTCGGTGAGGGGGCGACGTCTGCCCTGCTTCGGTGGTGGGGGCAGGGCCAGGCCGATGTTGGACAACAACCCGGTCAGCAGGCACTCGATCACCACCTCGAAGGGAGCCTCCCCCTCCTCGGGCAACTCCAGCTCCCGGCACACCTCGCGCAGCTGGGAGACCAGGTCCTCCCACTCGCGGAACCGCACGAAGTGCAGGAACTCCGCTCGGCACATCTTCCTGAATGCACTGCCGGAGAGTTTCCTGCGCTGGGTGCGCAGGTACTGCCACACGTTCACCAGGGCCTCGAAGTCTCCCCCGGGCAATCCCTTGGGTTCCTCCGCGCCGGGGCGGGTACCGGTGTGGACGGTGTGGCGGCGGGGTTTCCCATCCGACGGGGCGGGTTTGGCCGCAGCAGGTGCAGTGAAGCGACGGTGCAGCTCATCGGCGGCCTGCTGGTGTTCCAGGGGACGTTCCCGCACATCGGGCACCGTCAGCCCCGCCACGACCACCTGCACCTGGTGCAGTGCCCCACGCCGGGAGGCCTCGATCAGCATCCGACCCAGCCGGGGGTCCACCGGCATCCGAGCCAGCAGCCGCCCGACCCTGGTCAGCCGCACCTGCTCCCGCCGTCGCCTGGGGTGGATGGCCCCCAGCTCGGTCAGCACCCTCAGGCCATCGCTGATCTGGGAGGCCACGGGGGCCTCCACGAACGGGAAACCCTCGATGTCCCCCAGCCCGGCCTGGGCCATCTGCAGGATGACGGTGGCCAGGTTGGTGCGCAGGATCTCCGGCTCGGTGAACTCGGGCCGGGAGGCGAAGTCCTCCTCCGAGTACAGCCGGATCGCCACTCCCGGCCCCAGCCTGCCACAACGCCCGGCCCGCTGGTTCGCCGAGGCCCGGGAGACCGGCTCGATGGGCAGCCGCTGCACCTTGGTGCGGGCCGACCACCGGGAGATGCGGGCGGTGCCGACATCGATGACGAAACGGATGCCGGGCACGGTGATGGAGGTCTCCGCCACGTTCGTGGCCAGCACCACCCGACGCCCCTGGTGCGGCTGGAAGACCTTCTCCTGATCCCCGGCTGCCAGGCGGGCGTACAGCGGCAGCGTCTCCCAGCCGCGCAGTTTGAGCGCATCGATGGCCTCGGCGGCGTCGCGAATCTCGCGCTCCCCGGACAGGAAGACCAGCACGTCCCCCGTGCTGCTGGTGCTCTCGATCTCCTGCACCGCCCTGGCGATGGCGTCCACCTCGTCGTCGTCCTCGCCCAGGGGCTGGTAGCGAATCTCGACGGGGTGGGTGCGGCCGGAGACCTCCACGATGGGGGCGTCGCCGAAGTGGGCGGCGAACCGAGCGGTGTCGATGGTGGCGGAGGTGACGATCACCCTGAGTTCTGGGCGGCGCTCCAGCAGCTGCTTGAGGTAGCCCAGCAGGAAGTCGATGTTGAGGCTGCGTTCGTGGGCCTCGTCGATGA
>JAUNKV010000055.1 GCA_030532575.1 Propionibacteriaceae bacterium
CGGGGCGCGCGTCACGCGCACCGCAGAGGTCCGCCCGGCTCGACCAGCGGAGAGGAAGGGCCGACTCGACCAGCCGGGACCTACCGTCGTACGAAGACCGGGATGATGCCGTCGAAGGTCAGGTGTGCGCCGAAGCCGTGGGCGACGATGGTGCCGATGCCTGCCAGGATGCCGAGCCCCACCACCGCGAAGCAGATTCCCGCCAGCGACTTGCCCAGCCAGGTGGGCTGCGGGTCCTGCGGGGTGCCCTGCGCCCCCACCGAGAGCAGCCGGATGCCGAGCGCGAAGATCGCGGGCAGCCCCGCCCCCAGCAGCAGCCCCGCCAGCAGCACGTTCCACGCCCCCGACAGGGCCAACCACAGGTTGTTCATGCCTTCCCCACCTCGCCCAGGGCCACGCCCGCCTCGCGGGAGGCCGCCAGCTCATCCACCCAGTCGTCGTTGACGTTGCTGTGGTTCACCGCCGACTTGCGGGAGTGCAGGTACATCCACCCCGACGACGCCAGCAGGATGCCGAAGATCACCAACGACCCCAGCAGCCCGCCGAACAGGTTCCCGATGAACCACATCACCGCCCCGACGACCGCCGCCGCGGGCAACGTCACCACCCATGCGATCGCCATCCGCCCGGCGACCCGCCAGTTGACCTTCGCCTCACGCCTACCCACCCCGCTGCCGAGGATCGAGCCGGTGGCGACATGCGTGGTGGACAGGGCGAAGCCCATGTGGCTGGAGGCCAGGATCACCGCCGCCGACGACGACTCCGCCGCCATGCCCTGCGGCGCCGAGATCTCCACCAGCCCCTTGCCCAGGGTGCGGATCACACGCCACCCCCCGACATAGGTGCCGACCGCGATCGCCACCGCACAGCTGACCTTCACCCACAGCGGCACCCCCGCCAGGTCCGTCCAGGAACCGGTCGCGATCAGCGCCAGGGTGATGACCCCCATCGTCTTCTGGGCGTCATTCGTGCCGTGAGCCAGGGACACCAGCGACGCCGAGCCGATCTGTCCCCAGCGGAACGCCGCCTCCCGGTGCCGCTCAACCACCCCCCTCGTCAGCCGGAACACCAGCCAGGTGCCGACCGCAGCCACGACGATGGCAATCGCCGGGGACAGCAGCGCGGGCAACACCACCTTGCCGACCACACCGTCGAGCTTGGTGCCATCGCCCATCCACTTCACCCCGCCAAAACCGAGCCCCGCGATGGTGGCCCCCACCAGCCCGCCGAACAGGGCGTGGGAGGAACTCGACGGCAGACTCCACAGCCACGTCGCCAGATTCCACACGATCGCCCCGACCAACCCGGCCAGCACGATCAACAACAACCCCTCCCCGCCGTCGCTCAACAGCTCGGCCCGTGGCGCACCGTCACTGTCCTGCAGGTTCACCACGGCGTTGGTCACCGTCAGCGCCACCTCCACCGACAGGAAGGCACCGATGAGGTTGAGGATCGCGGAGAGGGTGACGGCCGGTTTGGGCCTGAGCGCGCCGGTGGCGATGGAGGTGGCCATCGCGTTGCCGGTGTCATGGAATCCGTTGGTGAAGTCGAAGGCCAACGCGGTCACGACGACCAGCGCCAGGACAACCATCAGTTCGGGGGTCACCCCCCAAGTGTGGCCCCTATGGCCTCAACTGTGAAACCCGGGGGCCGAAAAGCTCAAGGAAACCTCGAGGACCGGGAGCCGCCAACAGCGATCCCCCGGTCCTTGCAGCCCCGCCATCAGCGGCTGAACAGTTCCCCCTGCACCGTGTTGACGAACTGCGTGAGTGAGGCGGGAAGGTCGCTCAGATGCCACGTTTCGGGCGCGTGGTACCAGTCGAGGTCCGTCGAGTCCGGCAGGTCGTCGTCATCGGCGGCGGCCATCGCCTCCAGCCAGCGCTGCCTGCCCCCCAGCACGACGGCGTAGGGCAGCAGCCGGGAAATCTCCTCCAGCTCCCTCCCCCTGGGCATCTGGGCCGTCGAATGCGTGGTCAGCAGCGACGACAGGGCGCCCAGGCCACCGAGCACCCGCGCCCCCTCGACGGTGCGGCGCGGCATCCGGTTGCCGATGACCAGCAGCCCGGCCGCCAAGGCCACCAGCACCAAGCCCAGCAGCCCGAACGTGGTGAACCCCGCCAGCAGCACCAGCGCCAGCACCGAAGCCCCCAGCGCCACCTGGCCGCGCAGCTTCCACGACGAGCGGATCGCATCCGGGCGCGACTCGAACCAGCCCTTGGCCACCACCTCGTCGTAGAGCGCATCCTGGATGCCCCGCAGCGCCGGGGCCAGCGAAGCCGGAAGCTCCGAGACCAGCGACGACTCGCCGCCCGGCACCACCGCATCCAGCAGCCGCTGCTCGAAGTCCAGCAGCTCATCGTCCGGGTTTGCGCACCGGGTGAAGCTCCAGTCCACCATGCCGTGCTGCGGGTGCTGCAGTTCCGTGATCCTGAGGTGCCCGCGCACCGCCAGGTCCAGCAGCGTCGCCGTGACATCCACCGGGTCCACCCGCTCATCGGCGACGGTGCCCACCAGGCCGGGCCGCATCCCCTCCGCGGGCTCGAAGACCGATTCGCCGTCCCCGACGGGCCTGAAGGAACCGACGACGGAGGCGTCGCCGTCGAAGCGGGCATCCCGGCCGGTGCGCTGGAACAGCCACCACAGCAGCAGCGACCCGAGGGCCAGCGCCGCCAGGGCCGCCCCCACCGTGGCCAGGTTCGCGGTGAAGGCCCGGTCCAGGTTCCACTGCTCCACCACCACGGCCGACGCAGCGACGGCCCCGCCCGGCAGCCCGACGGTGAAGGTCACCTGCTCACCGGCCCCACGCGCGTCGGACTCGAAGACCGGCATCGGGGCGTTGTGGGTGCCCGCCGCCGCCATCACGCACTTGTCCAGCGACCCGGGCGGCCCGGCGGTGCAGTCCACGAACTGCGGCACCGCCGCCACCTTCAGCAGACCCTCCACCTTCGCCACCGGCACCGACAGCCCCTGCAGCACTCGCCACGAGAACACCGTCGACCCATCCCCGGCCGCCACATCCGTGCGGGTGGCGCCCGTGACCGTGTAGCTGATCCGTACTTCCTGCGACGGCGTGAAGGAGACCACCTGGTGGTCGCCGTCACGCGTGACCTCGACGTCCTCGGCGCCGATCACGGCGAACTCTGAGAACTCGTAGCGCTGGTGGCTGTGCCGGTCGATGGCCTCGCGGGTCGCGAACCGCTGCGAGACCCGATCCGGTGGCGCGTCGAAGGTGATGGTCTGGTTCACCTGCAGGCTGCCGTCGGCCTCCAGCTTCCCCTCGAACTGGTAGGACGTGGCCATCGGTTCCTCGGCGTGCGCCACGGGAACACCCAGCACCAGGGCCAGCATGGCCACCGGCAGCATCAGAAATCGGATCACACGCACCGCACAGCTCCTTGTCGTACCAGTCCTTGTCGCACCAAGGGTTGGGAGGAACGCTACCGCACCGAGCATCCAGTCCCCTGGACCGCCTGATTGGCTACCCTGTCTGCGTGGTGCATCCGAACCAGCCGAACCGCCCGCCATGGGGACAGGGCGGACCCCCGCCCGCCGTGTGGCCGCCCCCGCAGCACCCGGGAGCCTTCCGGCCAAGCCCCTACGGGTTCCAGCCGAGCGCGCAGTGGGGGCCGCTCAGCCGTCCTCCGGCCGGGTTCCCGCCTCCCGGCCCCCACGGGGTACCGTCGTGGCCTCAACCGCAGCCACCCCGACGCTCCTCGACGGGGCTGCTGGTGGCACTCATCGTCGCCAGTGGTGCGCTGCTGGCCCTGCTGGCCCTCATCCTCATCGCCCCAGCAGGCTTCAGCGTCGATCCGCAGTACCGCAACGAGGACTACAAGGTCCCGCCGGTGAGCACCAACCCGCCGGAGTTCCCGATCCCCGAGACCGAGGCCGAGGCGGCGCGGCTGCTGGAGGACAATCCGCTCTACGAGCAGAGTCTGCCCGCCCCGGTGCGCTGCGAGATCACGGTCGGCAAGGGCAGCATGTCCGATGCGGCCTTGGAGAAGGACCTCCAGAGCTACATGACCTGCCTGACCCGGGTGTGGGGTCCCGCCCTGGAGGAGGCCGGTTTCGTCGCGATCACCCCGAAGGTCACGGTGGTGCCCTCCGGCTCGCCGTTCCAGTCGAAGTGCCAGGTGGATGCCGGACCCAACGCCTTCTTCTGCCTGCTGGACCAGCGCATCTTCATCACCCGGGACATCGTCGACGCCGTCGGCTCGCAGGCCTCCCGGGCCCGCTCGGTGTTCCACCTGATCCTGGCCCACGAGTACGGCCACGCCGTGCAGGGGCGTGCCGGAATCCTCGGGGCGGGGCTGTACCTGCAGTACCACGCCGAGAGCAAGCAGGAGGTGCTGGAGACCTCCCGCCGCAAGGAGGTGCAGGCCGACGCCTTCGCCGGGCTGGCGCTGAACTCCCTCAGCCACAGCCTGGGGATCACCGAGCAGGACCGGGCCGAGATGCTGACGATGCTGTACGAGATCGGCGACGACCAGCTGCGCAGCCGCGCTGGCCGCAACCCGGACCAGGAGGGCGACCACGGCCGGGGTGAGAACCGTCGATTGTGGGGTGAGCGGGGCCTGACCTCATCCGAGGTGGAGGTGGCCAACAGCTTCACCGCCCCGGCCTCCGAGGTGCGCTGAGCGCACGCCGGGATGGTTCTCAGCCGGTGACCAGGGCGACGGCGATGGCGGCGACCCCCTCGCCGCGCCCGGTCAGCCCCAGTCCATCAGTGGTGGTGGCCGACACGCTCACCGGGGCGCCGACGGCCTCCCCCAGCACCTGCTCCGCCTCCGCCCGTCGCCCCGCCATCCGGGGCCGGGTGCCGATCACCTGCACCGAGATGTTGCCGATGCCGAACCCGGCCTCACGCACCATCCGGGCGGTCTCGCGGAGGAAGGCCACACCGCTGGCCCCGGCCCACTCGGGGCGGTCGGTGCCGAAGCGCGACCCGATGTCGCCCAGTCCCGTTGCCGACAGCAGCGCATCAACGGCCGCGTGGGCCGCGACATCGCCGTCGGAGTGCCCGGCCAGGCCCTGTGGCTCGTCGGGGAAGTGCAGCCCCGCCACCCACATCGGCACGCCGTCGGCCAGCCGGTGCACATCGGTCCCGATCCCCACCCTCATGTTGCCTCCCTGGCTCGTACGACGGCCTCGGCCAGCAGCAGATCTGCTGGCTCGGTGATCTTGGCGGACTCGCGGTCCCCGGCCACCAGCTGCACCTGGTGGCCCAGCAGCTCGACCGCGCTGGCGTCGTCGGTGACCTGCTGCCCATTGGCCCGGATCAGCTCGTGGGCCTGCTGCAGCACCCCGAGCCTGGCCCCCTGCGGGGTCTGCACCGCACGCAACGTGGCCCGATCCACCGGGCGCGAGCCAAGGGCCTCGGCGGTGCGGATCGAATCGTGGACCTCCACCACCGGCACCACGGCAAAGGCTCCGTCCCGCACCGCTGCCACCACGGACCGCACAACGTGCTGGGGGGTCAGGGGCCGGGCCGCGTCGTGGACCAGCGTCACCGCCTGTGGGCCGTACTCCTCGGCCAGGGCAGCCAGCCCCAACCGCACCGAATCCTGGCGCTCAGCCCCTCCCGTGACCAACCGCACCCCGGGCAGCCCGGACAAAGCGGCACGGAACTCGTGGTGATGGGTCGCGGGCACGGTGACCACCACCTGTTCGGCCCCACCGGCCAGCATCGCCCGCACAGCGTGCCAGACCAGGGGGGCCCCGCCGAGCTCGACCAGGGCCTTCGGGACACTCGCCCCGAGACGGGAACCAGAACCGGCCGCCACCACGACGGCGACGACCGGTTCAACTTTCGTGTTCAACGGCTCACGAGGCCAGGACCTCGTCGAGCATCACCTCGGCGCGGTCCTCGGCCACGTCCTCCGCGAGCGCCAGCTCGGCGACGAGGATGGTACGGGCCTTCGCCAGCATCCGCTTCTCGCCGGCGGACAGGCCCTTGTCGCGGTCGCGACGCCACAGGTCGCGGACCACCTCGGCCACCTTGATGACATTGCCCGAGTGCAGCTTCTCCAGGTTCGCCTTGTAGCGGCGGGACCAGTTCGTGGGCTCCTCGGTGTGCTCCGCGCGCAGCACCTGGAACACCCGCTCCAGGCCGTCGGCGTCCACCACGTCGCGCACCCCGACCAGATCGAGGTTGCAGGCGGGAACCCGCACCACCAGGTCGTTCTGTCCGATGATCCGAAGGACCAGGTAGAGCTTGTCCTCTCCCTTGATCTGCCGCGTCTCGATGTCTTCGATGACCGCCGCCCCGTGATTGGGGTAGACCACCGTCTCTCCGACCGTAAAAGTCATATTTCAGGCCCCTTTCCGCAGGCAATCCTACCACGGGTCGGCGTGTCCTCCCCGTGCCATGCTCCTCGAAGGGATAGTGGGGGGATTGCGTCACTCGTAGCGGTAGCCCAGCCCCCGGACCGTGACCAACCGCACCGGGTGCGACGGGTCGGGCTCGATCTTCGCCCTGATCCGCTTGACGTGCACGTCAAGGGTCTTGGTGTCGCCCACGTGGCCGCCACCCCAGATCCGGTCGATCAGCTGACCCCGGGTCAGCACCCGGCCCGCATTGCGCACCAGCAGCTCCAGCAGCTCGAACTCCCGCAGCGCGAATTTCACCGGCACCCCGTCGACGCTGACCTGGTGGCGTTCGACGTCGATCCGCACCCCGCCCGCCTCGACGACCTTCGGCACCAGCTCCTCCCGCTGCCCCCGGCGCAGCACCGCCCTGATCCTGGCCACCAGCTCCCGGTGGGAGAACGGCTTGGTGACGTAGTCGTCGGCACCCACCTCCAGCCCCACCACCTTGTCCACCTCCGAGTCCCGGGCGGTGAGCATGATGATGCCGACCCCGCCGCGCGCACGGAGCTGCTTGCACACCTCCGTTCCCGGCATCCCAGGCATCATCACGTCCAGCAGCACCAGGTCCGCCCCGTCCCGGTCATAGGCCGCCAGCCCGGACACACCGTCGGGGTGGGCCACCACCTCGAAGCCCTCCCGCTCCAGCATGAAGGCCAGGACCTCCCGGTAGGACTCCTCGTCCTCGATGATGAGGATGCGGCTCATGGTTTCCCCCTCGATTCGTGGTCGTGGGCGGGCAGGCTCAGTGTGAACGTCGACCCCTGATGGGGCCTGGACCACACCGCGACGCCACCCCCGTGGGCCAACGCGATGTGGCGCACGATGGACAGCCCCAGTCCGGTTCCTCCGGTGTCCCGGGAGCGCGCGTGGTCCACCCGGTAGAACCGCTCGAAGATGCGCTCCTGGTCCTCCACCGGGATGCCGATGCCGTTGTCAGCCACCTTGAACTCCACGACCTTGGCCCCCTGCCGGGTGGCGCCCAGCGCGGTGACGGCCACCCTGGCCCCGGCGTCGGAGTAGTTGACGGCGTTCTGCACGAGGTTGACCAGCGCGTCGATCAGCTGCCTGCGGTCCCCGACGACGCAGGCTCCCACCGTCGGCCCCCGCACCAGTCGCACCTTCCGAGCCGCCGCGGACTCGCGGGTGCGCGCCAGGGCCTCATCGACCAGCTCCGGTACCGCCACCAGCTGGGGGCTCAGCATCGGGTCCACCGACTGCAGGCGGGACAGCTCGATGATCTGGGCCACCAGCTCGCCGAGCCGGGTGGACTCCTTGCGCAGCCGCTCGGCGAACCGGGCGACCTCCTCGGGCTCGGTGGCGGCGGCCTCGATGGCCTCCGCCAGCAGGGTGATCGCCCCGATGGGGGTCTTCAGTTCGTGGGAGACGTTGGCGACGAAGTCCCGCCGCACGGCATCGACCCGTCGGGCCTCGGACTCGTCCTCGGCGATGACGAGGACCTGCCCCTCGGACAGCGGCAGGATGTTCACCCGGAAGTCCACCGTCGGGCTGACCGGCTCCCGCTCCCGAGCCACCTCGCCGACGAAACGCTGCCCCGATTCTCTGACGGCGCGCACCTGCTCCAGTAGACCGATGAATCCCACCCGGGTCCCCCGGCTGACCCCCTCCGCCTCGGCCTGGGGGTTGGTCTCGAGCACCTCGTCGTGGGGACCGACCAGCATCCCTGCGGCGGGTAGGGCGTCGATGATCTCGGCCAGGTCCCGTCTGGCGGCCCGGCGCAGCGTCTCCGCCGCCGCGACACTCCTGCGCAGCCGGTATCCACTGCCGAGCAGGACCAGACCCACCAGCAGCAGCGCCACGACCGCCCCCACCGCAGCCCACTGAAAAGGACCCATGTCGGCCATCCTACGGAACCGATAGAATCGTGAAGGTCACCGACAGCTCCGGGAGGGCCACATGATGCGCGCCAACTACCACGAAGAACTGGAAGGCGTGCTCGACGCCCTGCACTCGATGGGGTTGCTCGTGGAGACCGCCATCACCGAGGCCTCCACGGCGTTGATGACCCCGGACCTGGTCAAGGCCGAGGCCGTGGTCAGCGACGACGCCCAGCTGGATGCGATGCACGAGGACCTGGAGTTCCGCTGTCTGTCCCTGCTGGCACTGCAGGCCCCGGTCGCCGGGGAGCTGCGCACCATCGTCTCGGCCATCCGGGTGGTCTTCGAGCTGGCCCGGATGGGGGACCTGGCCGCGCACGTGGCGAAGATCGCCCGGCTGCGCTTCCCCGAATCCGCACTGCCGGAGTCGTTGCGCGGCAACTTCGAGCGCATGGCCCAGGTCTGCATCCAGATGACCCGCCTGGCCAACGTCTCGCTGCTGAACCGCGACGCGGAGGCCGCCCGGCAGATGGCCGAGATCGACCACGAGATGGACAGCCTGCGTCGCGACCACTTCGGGGTGCTGCTCGGCGAGAACTGGAGCGGCACCGTGGAACAGGCCATCGACGTGGCGCTGCTGGGCCGCTACTACGAGCGGTTCGCCGACCACGCGGTGGCTGTGGCGCGTCGCGTGATCTACATCATCACCGGCGAGGTGCCCGAGGGGGAGGAATGGCCGAACGCCTGAGAAACGCTTGAGGAGAGTGCCACCAATTTGGTCGGACCGATTCGAGGGAGCACACTGTACCCCTGCTGATTCCGCTCCGATCTGGAAGGACGTTCCTTGGCCGTCAAGCTCTCCCGCCGCACCTGGATCATCTCAGCCGTCATCGCCCTGGTCGTGGTGACCGTGGGCGCGTTGGTGTTCAAGCCGTGGCTGCTGTTCGTCAACGTCGAGGTCGATGACGCGATCCCGCAGGTCGCTCAGACCTCCGCCCCGGCCTCGCCGCAGTCGTCGCCGTCGACGGATGGGGCGCAGCCTGCCGAGGAGCCCAGCGCCAGCAGCACCCCTGAGCCGAGCGGTCCAGTTCTGATCTCCAGCGGGGAGTTCGTCTCCCACGAGCACTCCACCACCGGCAAGGCCTCCATCTACCGACTGCCGGACGGCACCCACCAGCTGGCCCTGGAGGACCTGGCCACCACCACGGGCCCCGACGTGCGGGTGTGGCTGTCGGCGGGTCCCGTCATCGAGGGCCGCGACGGCTGGTTCACCGCCGGTCAGCACCCGCACCTGGAGCTGGCCCCGCTGAAGGGCAACCGCGGCAATCAGGTCTACACCCTGCCGGAGGACGTCGACCCCAGCCAGTGGCCGACGGTGGACCTGTGGTGCGTGGCCTTCGGGGTCTCCTTCGGGGCCGCCGCGCTCACTGCGGCCTGACCCTGCTGTTCTGTCCACGGGGCTAGAATCTCATCGGGAACCTCTCGGAAAGAAGGACGCCATGTCTCCCATCAGCCGCCGCCTCGTTCTCGCTGCGGGTCTGTCCGCCACCCTCGGGATCGCCGCCTGCGCCCCTGCCGGACTGTCGGCTTCGAACAGCCCCACCCCGGAGGGCGGCCCGACGAGCCCCGAGCAGAGCCCCGCCGGACAGGACAGTGCGGCACCGGAGAGCAGCGCCCCGGCCGAGACCTCCCCGACCCCGGAGCCGTCGCCCACCACGCCGTCGCCGGACCCGTCGGCGGTGCTGCCGGGCACGAACCACAACGCGGCGGCCAAGGAGTACGCCTACCCGGCGGCTGATGTGCAGGCCTGGGTGGAGAAGCGCTCAGCGCCGGAGGAGAAGGTGGTCTTCCTCACCTTCGACGACGGCCCGAACCACTCCACCACCGTGCAGATCCTCGACATCTTGAAGGAGCACCAGGTCCCGGCCACGTTCTTCGTGATCGGGCGGTTGGTCGACGGTGCCGCCGACGTGCTGAAGCGGGAGATCGCGGAGGGGCACGCCGTCGCCCTGCACAGCTACAGCCACAATTACAAGAAGCTGTACCCGGGGCGCAAGGCCAAGGTGGAGACCATCGTCGATGAGTTCAACGAGTCGAAGAAGGTGATCCGTGGGGTGCTGGGTGAGGACTACGACACCAACTGCTGGCGCTACCCCGGCGGCCACATGAGCTGGAAGAACATGGAGCCCGCCGACGAGGCCCTGGCGGCCGAGGGCACCCACTGGATCGACTGGAACTGCATGACCGGTGACGCGGAGCCGGAGAGCCGTCGGCCCACCACCGCCCGCCAGATGGTCAACATGGCGGTCAGCCCGATCTTCGAGGAGAAGAACGCCTCGATCATGCTGGCCCATGACGCGGAGGGCAAGGACCTGACCGTCCAGGCGCTGCCCGGGATCATCGAGGAGTACAAGAAGGCCGGGTACAAGTTCGGGGTCATCGCCTGAGCCGATCAGCTCCTTGTAGGCTGACGCCATGACCGGAAAGCTGATCCTGCTCCGCCACGGCGAGAGCGAGTGGAACGCCAAGAACCTGTTCACCGGCTGGGTGGACGTCGACATCAACGCCAAGGGGCAGGCGGAGGCCCGTCGGGCCGCCGAGCTGCTGAAGGCCGAGGACCTGTTGCCGACGGTGCTGCACACCTCGCTGCTGCGCCGCGCCATCCACACCGCCTACCTGGCGTTGGACGGCTGCGACCGGCACTGGATTCCGGTGCGCCGTCACTGGAGGCTCAACGAGCGCCACTACGGGGCGCTGCAGGGGCTGGACAAGAGCGCCACGCGCGAGAAGTACGGCGACGAGCAGTTCATGCTGTGGCGTCGCAGCTACGACGTGCCGCCGCCGGTGCAGGACACCGATGCCGAGTACTCGCAGTTCGACGACCCGCGCTACGCGGACATCCCGGCGGATGAGCGTCCCCGCACCGAGTGCCTGAAGGACGTCGTGGCCAGGATGCTGCCGTACTGGGACTCGGACATCGTGCCGGACCTGAAGGCGGGGCACACCGTGCTGGTCACCGCGCACGGCAACTCGCTGCGCGCGCTGGTCAAGCACCTGGACGAGATCTCGGACGCAGACATCGCGGGCCTGAACATCCCGACCGGGATCCCGCTGTTCTACGAGCTGGATGAGAACCTCAAGCCAGTCACCAAGGGCGGCCGCTACCTCGACCCGGAGGCCGCTGCCGCCTCCATCGAGGCCGTGAAGAACCAGGGCAAGAAGTGATCTGACGCCCCAGTGGGCGTGGGTCGTCGTTTCCGACGGTTCACGCCCGCTGGGCTTTTCCAGCCGAATGGCCCTGCCGTGCCACACACTTGACCCATGACCCTCCCCTCCCTCAGCCGTCGCTCGCTGCTCGCCGTCGCCGCCCTGGCCGGGACGGGTGCCCTGACCGGGTGCGAGTCCCGACCCACTGAACCCAGTGGGTGGGCCGACGGCGTGCCGGAGCGCCCGGAGCGGGTCAGCAAGGACACCGCAGTCTGCGACATCCGACCGGTGTTGCCCCGCCCGACGCTCTCCCCGAAGGGCACCCTGCTGTTCACCGCTGCCGGGTTGACCGACGTGGCGGGGCGGTCGGGAGCGATGCTGTGGGACGTCGCGGCTGAGCGGTTGCTGTCGGACTCCCTGCCGGGCGTCGGGTCGCATCTGACCAGCTTCCGCAACGACGACTCGCTCATCGACGCCGTCGGGGCCTTCGTCGTCCACGTCGATCAGGCACGCGGCACCGCGCGTCACTTCGGCACCGGGCACACGCTGTTCGAGCCGCCGTGCCGTGGCGTGACCGCGATCACCTCCGTGGCCTGCTCCCCCATCGGGAAGTACGTTGCCACCGCTGGTCTCGACGGGTACGTCGGCATCTTCGACTGGGCCAGCGCCACCCGGCTCACCTGGGCGAAGGTCAGCTCGGACGAGAGGGCGATGGTTCACGGTTTCATCCTGGACAAGCTCGTCGTCAGCGTGGACGGGGCGACGGTGCTGCTCACGATGCGGGGAGAGGAGGCGTTCCGGTTCGAGCGCACCTCGCACCGGCCGCTGGTCGCCGGGGACACGTTGCTGGTGGCCAACCCTGAGGGTGGCTGGGATCGGATCGACCCGGCGACCGGGCAGCGGACGTCCCACCTCGCCAGCCAGATGCCGTACAGCGACGCCCTCACCCCCGACGGCGAGACCCTCTTCACCTCGCCCCAGGACGCCGTCGACGGCTCCCTGCAGCCGCGGCCCTTCCACTTCACCGAGGTCGCCACCGGCGAGACCCGCGAGGTGACGTTGACGATCCTGACCGGTGGCATGGTCCTGCTCCCTGATGGCCGTCTGCTGGCCACCACCGTGGAGGGGATCGGCGTCCTCGACCAGGCGACGGGCCAGCTGCAGGGTCACTTCGCCACGTCGTGACCCAGCTCTTTCCCGCTGGTCGAGCCGGGAATCCCGATGCGAAGCGAGGGAATCCCGAGTCGAGACCCCGCGACCTTGGGCAGGGACTCGGCCCCGCTCGCTGACGCATCGCGGCTCGACCAGCGGGGTCACCGGGCATACTGGAACTTCTGCCTGCCCCAAGGAGCCCCATGACCCACCCCGCCGATTCCCACGACCTGATCCGGGTGCGTGGTGCCCGGGAGAACAACCTCGCTGATGTCTCCCTGGAGCTGCCGAAGCGTCGACTCACCGTCTTCACCGGGGTGTCGGGTTCGGGCAAGTCGTCGCTGGTCTTCGACACCATCGCCGCGGAGAGTCAGCGGCTCATCAACGAGACCTACTCGGCCTTCGTGCAGGGATTCATGCCCAGCCTCGACCGGCCCAACGTGGACCTGCTCGACGGGCTGACCACCGCCATCATCGTCGATCAGGAACGCCTCGGTGGGGGGTCGCGTTCCACGCTCGGCACCGTCACCGATGTGAACGCGCAGCTGCGCATCCTGTTCTCCCGGCTGGGTGAGCCCCACATCGGCGGACCCAAGGCGTTCTCCTTCAACGTGGCCTCGGCCTCCGGGGCGGGGGCGGTCACCGTCACCAAGGGCGGCCGCCAGGTGAAGCAGCGTCGCGAATTCCAGGTGATCGGCGGGATGTGTCCCCGGTGTGAGGGTCTGGGGCAGGTGTCCGACTTCGACCACTCGGCGCTGTTCGACGGCGAGAAATCCCTCGCCGAGGGGGCGCTGCTGGTACCCGGGTATTCCATGGACGGCTGGTACGGCCGGATCTACCAGGGTTCCGGGTTCCTCGACCCGGACAAGAGACTGCGCGACTACAGCGCCCGGGAGCTCGATGTCCTGCTGCACTCGGAGCCGAGACGTATCAAGGTCGAGGGCGTCAACGTCACCTTCGAGGGGCTCATCCCGAAGATCCGCAAGTCCTTCCTGAGCAAGGACGTCGAGGCGATGCAGCCCCACATCCGCGCCTTCGTGGAGCGGGCCATCACCTTCGGCACCTGCCCCGGGTGCGACGGCACCCGGCTGACTGAGGCGGCCCGCAGCTCCACGATCAGGGGGCTGTCCATCGCCGATGTCTGCGCCATGCAGATCAGCGACCTGGCGGCCTGGGTGCGTGGGCTCGACGAGCCGGGCGTGGCCCCGCTGCTGGAGTCGCTACGGAGCACCCTCGACGCCTTCGTCGCCATCGGCCTGGGGTATCTGTCCCTGGACCGCCCATCGGGGACCCTGTCCGGCGGTGAGGCGCAGCGCACCAAGATGATCCGGCACCTGGGGTCGTCGCTGACCGATGTCACCTATGTCTTCGACGAGCCCTCCATCGGGCTGCACCCCCACGACATCCAGAAGATGAACTCCCTGCTTCTCGAGCTGCGTGACAAGGGCAACACCGTGCTGGTGGTGGAACACAAGCCGGAGATGATCGTCATCGCCGATCACGTCGTCGATCTGGGACCCGGGGCCGGTGCCGACGGCGGGCGGGTGTGCTTCACCGGCACCGTCGATCAGCTGCGGGCATCCGACACGCTGACGGGTCGTCACCTCGACGACCGGGCGCGGCTGAAGGATCAGGTCCGCTCCCCCAGCGGGGTGCTGGAGGTCCGGGGGGCGGCGACGAACAATCTGCGCGACGTGGACGTGGACATCCCGCTGGGTTGCCTGGTGGTGGTCACCGGCGTGGCGGGCTCGGGCAAGAGCTCCCTCATCAATGGCTCGGTGGCAAGTGCTGAGGAGGTGGCGGTGATCGACCAGGGCCAGATCAAGGGGTCCAGGCGCTCCAACCCTGCCACCTGGACCGGGCTGCTGGAGCCCATCCGAAAGGCCTTCGCGAAGGCCAACGGCGTCAAGCCTGCACTGTTCTCCCCCAACTCCGACGGCGCCTGCCCGGCCTGCAACGGGGCCGGGGTGATCTACATGGACCTGGCGATGATGGCGGGGGTGGCCACCACCTGCGAGGAGTGCGAGGGACGCCGATTCCAGGCCGAGGTGCTGGCCCACCTGCTGGGCGGCCGGAGCATCGCCGACGTCCTGGAGATGCCGGTGAGCGAGGCGGTGGAGTTCTTCGCCAGCCCCGAGGTGAAGGTGCCACAGGCGGTGAAGATTCTGCAGCGGCTGGTGGACGTCGGACTGGGCTACCTGAACCTTGGACAGCCACTGACCACCCTGTCCGGCGGGGAACGGCAGCGCCTGAAGCTCGCCGCCGAACTCGGCACCAACGCCCAGGTACTGGTCCTCGACGAACCCACCACCGGCCTGCACCTGGCCGATGTCGAACAACTACTGGGGTTGCTGGATCGGCTGGTCGACGACGGCCGCTCGGTCATCGTCGTCGAACACCACCAAGCAGTCATGGCCCACGCAGACTGGATCATCGACCTCGGCCCCGGAGCCGGACACGACGGCGGCCAAGTGGTCTTCGAAGGCACCCCCCACGACCTGGTCACTACAGCCACCACCCTCACCGGCCAACACCTGGCGGCCTACGTCACCGGGTGAGCCGGAGCCTCTCAACACGAAAGCGCCGCACATTTGCAGCGGTCCGGGGCGGGTCGCCGTCGTCTTTTTCGTTATTTGTGGGTTTGGTCTGGGTTCTGTCAGGTGGTTCGGGGTACGGTGGTGGCCTTGGGTGCCTGTCTGGAAGGAGCGGGGGCTGTGG
>JAUNKV010000056.1 GCA_030532575.1 Propionibacteriaceae bacterium
CTCGACTCCATCACCCAATGAAAAGTGCCCCCGCCTGGTAGCGCAGGCGAGGGCGAAAATCCCTAGAGAAAGGACACAGACAGTGTCTCATACACTCGAGCTCTCCCGCGAGCGGAAACAGCTCCGCTTCGCGAGCCGGGAGGAAGCTCTCCAGGACATCGCGCGCCGCGCCGGAGAGATCACCGGCACCTTCATCGACCCGAAGGCCTTCAGTCACCTGGTCCGTGGCGACCGCCCCGAGTGGGTGGCCGAGTGGACCCGGACAGATCTGGTCAACACGGTGGAGATCTACCGCTGCGCAGACCAGGACCGTCCCGGGCTCGCTACCGCCGTCGCGATTCTCGGCGACGGGGCGCGCACCGCCGCGCAGGCCCTCCGCGACGCCGCCAAGGCGGGGCGCGCAATCGACAGCATCGACAGCGACGTGCTGACCGTGCTGGATGACATCCACTCAGTCCTCAGCATGGTCGGGAGGGCGTTGACGCGGGAAGAGGCCCGCGAGGCCCGCTGCCGGGAGGCCCTTGCGCAGGAGGCCGGCCGCGTCGAGGTCGAGGAGGTGACGGCATGAACGGCGCCGATTCACTCCGAGAGTCGCTCGACCTCACTCGTGAGGGAGTCGACTCGATCCGCCAAGACCTTCGCCATCTCCGCGAGAGCACTGCACGTCTCCTGAAGGGACAGGGCGTTCTTGACGAGGGTGCCGATCCGACGGTTGATGACCTTGATGGCGCGACCGGCGTCGTGAACCTCGTCATCGGGCCATGTGTCACGGACTCCCTGCCAGTAGGCCGAGTCCTCCTGGAAGTCTCTGCTCAGTCGATCCATCAGTCGCTTGATGTCAACGGCAAGGGCCTGCACGTCTCCGTTCATGCTGAAACCGTAGCGGGCGGGTCGTTGACGATCACCGTGGGGGTGATGTCATGACCACCACTGAACTTGCCACCGTGTCCCTGCATCCCACCTTCGGGCAGCTGCGTACCTGGTTGGAGGATGACGGCACCGTCACCTTCTGCGGCCGTGACGCCGCCACCGCCCTCGGGTATCAGAACCCGAAGGACGCCCTGAGGCGACACTGCAAGGGGGTCGCGAAACACTACCCCCTTCAGACCGAGGGGGGTGTGCAGAAAGCCCGCTTCATCTCAGAAGGGGACCTGTACCGGCTCATCGTCAACTCGCAACTGCCCGCCGCCCGCCGCTTCGAGAAGTGGGTGTTCGACGAGGTCCTCCCGTCGATCCGCAAGACCGGCGTCTACAGCACCAAGCCCAACCCCGGCCCGGGGCTGTCGGAGGACGAGATCGTCCACCAGGCGTTGCAGATCACGACTGGCCGCATCAAGCAACTCGAAGCGGAACTCGTGATGAAGAACGAACAACTCGCCGCGCGGGATGAGCAGCTCGACAGGGCGCTGCCGAAGGCGAACACCTGGGATGCGATCTGCTCCGGCCGCGGCGACCACACCATCACCGACGCCGCGAAGCTGTTGAGCTCCGCCGGGGTCGTCACCGGGCCGCGGAAGCTCCACGCCCAGCTGCAGGACCTGGGCTGGATCCACAAGGACCAGCGAGGCAGGTGGGCCGCCTACCAGGACCGGCTGAACGCCGGACTCCTGGCGGAGAAGGCCCGCCACTACCTCGACGACGACGGGGTGATGGTGACCGCCACCCCGCAGGTCCGCGTCACCCCGAAGGGGCTGCAGCGGCTGCGCGAGCTCCTCGCCCCCATCGATGTCCCCCAGCTCGCTGTCCTGGAAGGAGGCCTGGCATGACCGCCCCAACCACCCACAAGACCCCCGACACCAGCCGCAAGGGCTGGGTCGAGTTCGACGGCAACGCCGTCCTCCAACTGCTGCGCACCGGCACCCTGCCCACCGGCAGCGGCAAGCCCGTCACCCGGAAGGGAGGGCGGAAGGCGTGAGCGACAGCACCTCCCTGCTCCTGGTGGCCAACGCCCTCGGCAACAACAGCCGAAGCATCGAAATCATCGCCAAGCGCCTGCGCCACACTCTCGACGAGGGTGGCGACATCGACCCGGAGCTCCTCGAACTCCTGGAGCAGCTCGCCGAGAACCTGGATCGGCTCTCCGTGTTGGTCGCGAAGGAGGCGCTGCCATGAGCGCCTTCAGCCCGAGCAACTACCTCGCGACCTGCCTCGACGAGAGCTGCGAACTGTGCGGATACCCGGAAACATCCACCCTCCACCACCTGCGTCGCGGCCCCGTCGCCACGTACTGCCGCAACTGCGGCGGCTCGTCAGGCGACACCGGGACTGCCGTCGAGTGGCTGCTGGCGACCGGTGGGCCACTGCGCCCCGGATGCGGGCCGGAGTGGCGGGACGGGGAGGACGTGGCATGACCGCCGCCGAGTCACTCCTCGACGCCCACCAGGTGGGCCAGCTCCTCGGCTGCACCCCCAGCAAGGTCCGGGCACTCAGGCGCAACCCCGCCTCCGGGCTGGCCGCGATCGACATCTCCAACGGGCGCGGCCGCCCCACCTGGCGGTGGCGGCCCTCCACCATCCAGACCTTCCTCCGCAACAGGAGGCAGCCGTGACCCGACCCACCCCGGTCTGGAAGGAGAGCCTCGCCGACCGCGACCGGCTCCCCGCCCCCGACATCACCGAGGACCAGCAGGCCGCCGTGTGGCGGCTCCTGACCCGACACGACGCCCTCGATCTCGCCGACATGCTCGGCCTGACGGAAGAGACAACATCATGAAAACCAACATGGACAACAGCGTCCACGGCATCCTCGTCCACCCCGGCCTCGACCAGGCGCCCGAGTGGGTGACGTTCGCAGCCGACAGCCTCCCCGCGATGCGCCGCATCCTGGACTGCCAGTGGGTCGAGCGCGTCACCACCCCCATCCCGGGGATCTCGATGTGGGTCGACGAGGAGGGAGCCCTCGATCCCGACGCCGCCCACAACGCACACTGCTCCGCCATCCTCTACCCCGGCCGCATCGTCGGCCCTGCCCTGCTGACCGGCATCACTCCCATCGGGGAGGTCGCCAGCCTCAACGCGCAGCAGGTCGCCGCCCTGGCCAGTCGCGGCATCACCGTCCAGCCCCGACCGAGCCACCGCGCTGATCTGCAGTGGCTGTCGGAGGAGGAGATAGTCGGGCTGACGGGGCGCGTCCGCAGGCGGATCGCCCAGCGCGACGGGGAGGTGACGGCATGAGCATCCACGAGCACACCATCGCTGTCGTCACCATCGGCGGCGTTGAGTGGCAGGTCGATTGGCCCACCGATCCCAGGGATGAGGACCGCCGCGATACCGACTGCGGCGCAATCTTCGACACGGCTGGGCGGGAGCTCGAGGTGATCGAGCCGACCACCCACGATCTGCGGGTGGAGGCGGCGTTCACCACTGCCGCGCAGGTCCTCGGCGCCGCCGTGGAGTGGCTGAACGATCACCGCAACCCCGAGGGTCTGGCTGTCGCCTGGCGCTGGGTCAACGGGGTCACCGCGGTGAGCGGCCTGGACTCGGTGCCTCAGGAGGCCCGGCCATGACCCTCCTCGACCTGCTGGTCCGTATCGACGACCGCATCAACGCAGAGGTGGACAAGCACGTCCACAAACACCCGACCGCCTGGATCATCGCCACGTCGCTGCTGATCGTGGTGATGATCCTCACCCTGAGAGGAGCACTCCAGTGACCCGCCTCCATCCCGTCAAGCCGCCCCGCGGGGCGGTCAAGCTCACCGACCACCGCCCCGACGGGGGCTGGCAGGTGGACTGCGCCCACTGCGGATTCCACTACCCTCCTGCGCCCTACGTCTCGACCAGGACCGACGCCGAGGACCACAAGCGGGACCACCGATGCCTGCTCGAGGATGCGGAGGTGCGGCCATGACTGTCGAGGTCACCATCGACTCCCCCGCCCTGTACATCGCCGGGCCGATCACCGGCATCAGTGACTACAAGGCGATCTTCGATCGCGCCTGGCACCGACTGGTCGCCGCCGGATACCAGACCTGCGACCCGTCATTCCATGATCCCGAACGCACCCCGCTGCGCCGCGAAAGTGACGACCCCCCGACCTGGCACGACTGGATGCGCCCCGCACTCAGTGCCCTGACCCGCGTCGACGGTGTCGCCCTCCTGCCCGGCTGGGAGGACTCCGAGGGCGCGTCCTGGGAGAAGCGCATCGCCGAGGCCGTCCTCGGGATCCCCGCCCTGCCGCTCGACGACTGGATCAAGCTCGCCGGGCGCCTCCCGGAGCCCGACGAGTGCTGGAAGAAGGTGCAGCCGTGACCTCCGCAGGCGAAAGGCACCCCGACTGCCACTGCCCCCAGGCCGTACACGTGCACGGTACCTCCACCACCTACGTCGTGCACCGCTGCCGCTGCGACCTGTGCCGCACCGCGACCACCGAGCGCGCAGCGCGACGCCGCCGCGCCCAGGCCTACGGCCGCTACAACCGCTACATCAACGGCGACCGCGTCCGCACCCACCTGCGCGACCTCATGGCCGCCGGGATGGGGTGGAAGGCCATCGCCACCGCCGCCGGCCTCTCCGCATCGACGGTGTACCCGATCCTCTGGGGCCGCAACCTCGACGACCCGACCCATCCGCAGCATCGCCCACCCCGCAAACGCGTCACCAGGGAGGTCGCCGAGAAACTCCTCGCCGTCGCCCCCGTGCTCGCCGACGGGGCACGGGTCGATGCGACCGGCACCAGGCGACGCATCCAGGCCCTCGTCGCGATCGGCTGGACGCTGGCCGAGCTCAGCAGGCGGCTCGGGATCCGGCGTTCCAACATGCGCCTCCACAAGCTGTCCCTGCGGCATGTGACCGAGCGCACCCGCCGGGGCGTCGCCGCCCTGTACGAGGAACTGTGGGACAAGCCCCCGGCGGGCCCCTCCGGGGACCGGATGCGGGCCTGGGCGGCAAGCCTGGGGTGGGCGCCGCCGATGGCGTGGGATGACGACCGGATCGACGATCCGAGAGCGCGGGCAGCCGGGGGGCTGACCCCCAGGAGGAGGGCCACCGTTGACCTGGATGAGGTCACGCGCCTTCTCGCCCAGGGGGAGACTCGCGTCGCCGTCGCCGCACGCCTCGGCATCTCCCGTCACGCCCTGAGGTGGCGCCTCGCCGAGGCGGAGGCCCGCCGGGGCGAGGAGGTGGCGGCATGACGCGCCCCTCGCAGTGGACCGACCACATCCGCGACCTCCTCGAGGAGGCCTCCGACCTGCAGGTCCGCACCTACGCCGACCGGCTCCTCTCCCTCATCGGACAGCTCGCCGACGAGGGCCCCAGGACCCCGGTGTCCGACGTCATCGACGAGGCGGCCGCGCTCACCACAGAGATCCTCAACGACCCGGAAGGAGCCTGACATGGACACCGTCGCTCGCTACGACCTCTCCAACGACTGCGACGTCTACGAGGCCCTGACCGACCTGGACCGGGCCGTCGAGGCCCTCCGGGAGATCCGCGACATGCACGTGCAGGTCGTCGACGGGCCACGCCTGATCTGTGGCCGCTGCGGACACCTGTGGCCGTGCGAGCACGCCTCGGTGCTGCGCGACGTGGAGGACCTGCTGTGACCACTCCCAACCTCGTCCTCGCCATCGACCCCGGCAACGAGAAATCAGCGTTCTCCCTCATCCAGGCAGACGCCCTGTGGCCCGTCGAGCACGCGAAGATCGACAACCGGGACCTGCGCGCCTGGCTGCTGACGGAGCCGCGCGTCCGCACCATGCACGCCTGCATCGAGATGGTCGCCTCCTACGGCATGCCCGTGGGCCGGGAGGTCTTCGAGACGTGCGTGTGGATCGGGCGCTTCGCCGAGGTCCTCGCCCAGCGAACCGGCCACGAACCCGACCTGGTCTACCGGCGCGACGTGAAACTGCACCACTGCCACAGCCCCCGCGCGAACGACGCGACGATCAAGCAGGCCCTCGTCGATCGTTTCACCCCCGGGCAACCCAACCACGGCAAAGGCACCGCCAAGAACCCGGGCTGGTTCCACGGATTCAAGGTGGACATCTGGCAGGCCTACGCCCTGGCTGTCCACGTCGCCGACAAGCGCGCCGGGAGGTGGGGGTGATGCACGACACCGACACCATCCCGGGGCGCGACGGCTGGACCCTGCTCCACGGCGACGCCCTCAAGCACCTCGCCCAGCTGCCGGACCGCAGCGTGGATGCCGTCATCACAGACCCGCCCTATAGCTCCGGCGGTGCCACACAGGCGGAGCGGAAACGCCCCGTCAAGGAGAAGTACGAGTCGACGGGTATCGTCAATGGCTCCCCTGATTTCGTCGGCGACGCCCGCGACCAGCGCGCATACCAGTACTGGTCCGCCCTGTGGCTGTCCGAGTGTCTGCGAATCGCCAAGCCGGGCGCACTGCTGGCGGTGTTCACGGACTGGCGACAGTATGCGGCCACCGCTGACGCAATCCAGGCCGGGGGATGGACCTGGCGCGGCACCCTGGCATGGGTGAAACCATTGCACGCTTCGCGCCCGCAGCTGGGCAGGTTCTCCCAGTCCTGCGAGTTTGTGCTGTGGGGGACCGCAGGCCCTCGCCCGATCGAGGGGGCCGCGCATCGAGGCTGGTGGGAGCTGACCGCTCCGCGCGGGGCGGATCGCCTCCACGTGACCGAGAAGCCCGTCGAGCTGATGGAGCACCTGATCGCCCCCGTCCAGCCGGGCGGGATCATCCTGGACCCGTTCGCCGGGTCCGGGACGACCGGGGTCGCCGCGCTGCGCACCGGTCGCCGATTCATCGGCATCGAGCAGACCAGTCACTATTGCGCGACGGCCCGCAAGCGCTTGGCCTCCATCCCGCCCCCGCTCCCGTTCGAGGAGGAGGCGTGACCCTCCACTGGGACCGTCTCTGCACCTGGTGCTCCCACCTGGTCCACGACGGCCCCTGCACCCGCCGCATCCAGACCAGCGGCGGCAAGAAACCGGCCGAAGCGCCCTGCCCCTGCCACCGACACCTCTCGACAACGAACCTGTCGGAAATCCTTACAGGTTCGCCAACGCCCTCACGAAAGGACCAGTCATGACACCTGAGCAGCTTCAGCAGCTCATCGCCGAACACATCCACCTCACCGGGGAGATCGCCGCCCTCACCGCACGCCTCGACGAGATCACCGACCAGTTGCGCACCCTGCCGGAGGGCAAGCATCCGACCGGTGTCGGCGTGGTCACCGTCTCCGCACCGGCGAAGCGCTTCGACCCGAAGCTGGCCGCCGAGATCCTGCCCCCGGAGCTCCTCGAGGCCTGCACCGAGCAGGTCGTCACCGCGGCCCGCGCCAAGTACGTCCTGTCGCCGGTCCTGTACTCCCAGTGCACCGCTGCCGCCGCGTCGGCAAGGTCGAGCGTCCGCGTGAAGGCGGCCTGACATGGCAGCCGTCACAGGCCTCCGGCCGGTCGAGGTGCAGCGCGATCGATTCAAGCGCCCCCTGATCATCCCGCCGGGCGGCGGACAGCCGGTCCCGTACATCCGCTGTACCACCTTCGTCGATGCCCTGGAGGACAAGTACAACCTGCAGAAGTGGATGCAGCGGATGGTCGCCGTCGGTATCGGCACCCGCCCGGACCTGCACGCCTCCGCCGCGTCGCTGGCCACCGACCCGGAGGGCAACAAGGCCAGCCTCGACGAGCTGTGTGAGACCGCCCTGGAGGCTGCGAAGGCATCGGCGAAGGCCACCATCGGAACCGCCCTGCACGGTTGGGTGGAACGCCTGAACCGGGGCGAGGATCCCGGCCCTGTTCCGGCACAGTGGCAGCCACACATCGACGCCTACCGCACCCGGGCGCTGCCGCTGCTCGGGCGGCCCCGGAGCGTGGAGCGGTTCTGCGTCCAGGATGATCTCCAGGTCGGCGGCACCCCCGACCTCATCACCTCTCTCGGTGTGGAGCTACAGGACCAGCTGGGCAGCGACAGTGCCGTCATCTGCGACCTGAAGACCGGCCCCAACACCCTCAGGTACGGGGCGCTGAAGGTTGCGATGCAGCTCGCCGTCTACGCGCACTCGCAGTTCTACGACCCCACGACCGGGGCGCGTCGCCCTCACGGCGCGAACCGAGACAAGGGCCTGGTGATCGCCCTCGACTCCGACACCGCCGAACTGACCCTCCACTGGGTGGATCTGGAGGCCGGATGGGAGGCCGTCCAGGTGTGCGCCCGGGTCCGGGACTGGCGGAAGCGGAAGGGTCTGCTCACCGAGATCAGCAACCTGCAGATCGCCGCCCCGGCCGCCCCGGCCCTGTCCGTCGCACCTGCAGTCCCGGCGACGCCCGCCACGCCCGGCGACCAGACGCCCGTTGCGGTGGCCCTCCTTGCCGCCATCACGGTCTCCCCCAGCCGGGAGGCCCTCCTTGACCTGTGGGGTAAGGCCGGGCCTGCCTGGTCCGACTCCCACACCGCGGCCGCGAAACAGCGGCTGCAGCAACTCACCAACCCAACCAACTGAGAGGAACACTCATGTCCATCAATTACAGCTTCGAGACCGTCGAAACCCCCGCCGGGGCGTTCATCGGCTGGCACGAGAACCCGGGACAGGTCGTCACCGGCGAGGTCGTCGAGTACTCCCCGACCGGGGGGCAGGACTTCAACGGTAGGGCGTGCCCGCAGCTGACACTGTGCCTGGTCGAGCCCTGCTCGTCGTTCAACAAGCAGGGACAGCGCACCGACTTCGCGGCCGGGGAGGTCGTCTCCATCACCTGCGGTCAGGCCAACCTGAAGCGCGGCGTCATCGCCGCCCAGCCCACGGCCGGGGACGTGCTGCGGGTCACCCACTCCAGCAACGCGAAGACCGCGAACGGGGTGGCGAAGGTGTTCTCCCTGGAGATCGCCCGCGGGGCCGCCTCGAACGCCACCGGGCAGGTGGCTGATCCGAGCCTGAACCCAGCACCGGTGGCTCCCCTGCCCGGCGCAGCCCCGGTGCAGGCGCAGCCTGTCGCCCCGTTCTGACCGTCCGGCTCGGACGGGTCCTGCGCACCCCCGGCCCCAACGTCGGGGGTGCGTCGAATCCAGCCGAATCCCGCACACCCATCGAAGGTTGACATGAGATACGACAAGGCCAGTGACGAGGAGCTCGCCCGATTCCTCGACCACGCATTCAGGATCGGGCACCACGACCTGGCGGCGGTCATCCGCGACGAGTACGACCGCCGCGACCGCTACACCCCGCCCGCCCCCGAGGCCGCCGCCTCCCCGCACCAGGCGGCCCTCTGGTACGCGGCCCAGGGCTTGGCCGTGTTCCCCCTCAGGCCGGGCACGAAGGTCCCGGCGACCCGCAACGGCTGCCACAACGCCACCATCGACCCCGACCAGATCGACGTGTGGTGGCGCACCGACTTCACCTACAACATCGGCATCGCCACCGGCCTGCTCGTCGATGTCGCGGACCTCGACGGCTGGGACGGCGTGGACACGTGGGCCCAGTTGGATGAGCGCCCCGAAACCCTCGGCGTCGTCGTCACCCCCCGCAAGGGAGGGCGCCACGTCTACGTCCCGGCGACGGGGATGGGCAACCGCGCGCACATGGCGCCGGGGATGGATTGGCGTGGCCTGGGCGGGTACGTCGTCGCCCCGCCGTCCAGAACCCCGGAGGGTCGCTACTGGTGGCTCCGGCCACTGCGCACCGACCTGCTCAACCCCACCGCGAAGGAGGGTGCGCAGTGAAGTTCGCCGATCTGTGGGCCAAGCCCGAGGGCCCCGCCCCGTCGGTCGCACCGGCCGCAACCGCCGACGCGGACCATGCCCGCCGCTACGCGCTGGCCGCACTGGCGAAGGAGCAGGAGATCCTCGCCAGCGCAGTGGAGGGTGGCCGGAACCACCAGCTCAACACCTCCGCCTTCTCCCTGGGGCAGCTGATCCCCCACATCAGTGAGGAGGAGATCAGGGCTGCACTGGAGGCGACGGCGCTCAGCATCGGCCTCACCCGGGCCGAGACCCGCGCCACCCTCGCCTCCGGCATCACCTCGGGCCAGAAGACGCCGCGCATCATCCCCGCCCCGGATGTTCCCGACCCGGACGTGAGGGAGGTCACCGCCCAGGCCCTCACCCCGGACGCGGAGCGGGACTTCTGGCAGGCCCGTGATGTGCTGAAACACATCCGTCGCCACGCCTACGCCCGCATGACCGCACCGTGGGCGGTGCTGGGGAACTGCATGCTCCGTGCCGTCGGGGCGATCCCCCATCACGTGGTCCTGCCGCCCACGGTCGGCGGCGTCGGCTCCCTCAACCTGCTGGTCGGCCTGGTCGGCCCCTCCGGCGCGGGGAAGGGTGCATCGGAAGCCGCGGCGGCGGATGCGTGCACGTGGCCGATGCTGCACACCGCCCCGCTCGGGTCGGGCGAGGGCATCACCCACGCCTATGCCCACCCGAAACCGGCACCGAAGAAAGGAGAGCCACCACACGACGACCCCCTGGTGTGGGATCACAGGTCCGTGCTGTTCACGTCCCCGGAGATCGATCAGGTCGCGGCGATCCAGTCCAGGCGGGGTTCGACGCTGATGGCGCAGCTGCGCTCCGCCTACTCGGGGGAGCGCCTGGGGATGCAGTACGCCGACTCGACCCGCCGCATCATCCTCCCGGCCCACTCGTACCGGCTGGGCCTGTCGGTGGGCATCCAGCCGGAGCGGGCCGACTGGCTGCTGGCGGATGCGGAGGCCGGGGGCGGGACGCCGCAGAGGTTCCTGTGGCTGCCGGTGACCGATCCGCGGATCTCCGCCACCCCTCCGGCAGGGAACGGGCCGTGGCCGTGGACCGCCCCACTGGGTGCTGCACGCCTGATCCCGGGCGCCTCCCAGGACAGGCATGGCCGTACGGTGATCGAGATCCCGGAGGAGGCCACTGTCCGGATCAGGGAAGCGCATGCGGCCCGGGCGCGGGGTGAGGGCGACGCCTTGGACGGACACGCCCTCTACACCCGGCTGAAGGTTGCTGCCGCCTTGGCGGTGCTGGATCAGCGCCTGCAGGTCGTCGAGGAGGACTGGGCACTGGCGGGGACGGTGATGCAGGTCTCGGATGCGACCAGGAGCCTGGTGCAGGCCCGGGTCCGGGCATGGGCCAGCCAGCTGTTGGAGGGGCGGGCCAAGCAGGAGGCGCGGCGTCAGGCGATCACGGAGGAGACATTGGCGGAAGAGGGAGCGAAGCGGGTGGCGCGGACCGTGGCCCGAGCCGTTCGCAAGGTGGGCGAGATGTCTCGGAGCGTCGCCCGCAAGGCTGTCGCCGCCAAGGACCGCCACCTCTTCGACGATGCCTTGCTCCGTCTCGTCGAGGCTGGGCAGGTCACCATCTCCGAGGGGGAGCGCGGGGAGATGTTGACATGGAATTAGGAAACACCCCCTCAGGGGTGGACAAAGGTGGAAGTTTCCACCCCTGCCCCCTCAAGACACTCAAAGTCGTTCACGTGTTCGACTCCTTGAACCCCTGCTTCACTAGGACTTATAACAATTACATAACATTCATGGATCAATCGCAGGCGCGGGAATTCACGCACTGGGGTGGAAACTTCCACCTTTGTCCACCCCTGGGCCCGTCCGCGACGTATCCAAAATCACACCCCGAATGGCCAGCCCCCGACAGGACCCCGCCCAGGACTTCGCATGACCCAGGACACCCTCTTCGACGCCCCGCCCCCCGTCCAAGCCACCCTCAAGCCCCAGCAGACCACCACCAGGACCACCCACCCCTACGACTGGGCAGGACCCTCCGGATGGCGAGCCGCCCACCCGCACCGCTGCCCCCACTGCCGAGCACACATCCTCGTCGGCCCCGACGAGGACCAGTGCGCCTTCACCGCCCAGGTCACCGCAACCCCACTCACCCCGCTCGGCGAGGCCCTCCACCTCCTCGCAGGCACCCCCACCTACACCCTCAGCCACTGCGGCAACCGTGGCATCAAACTCACCCGACGACGAGCCGCCACCATCACCCACCAACCCGCAGGCAGCCCAGGCGTCGACATCCTCCCCGCCCACCACTGCAACCCGCCCCCCGCGCCGCCCGAGGCCCACACCGCCCCGACGATCGCCCCACCCGCATCCCTCACCGCACCCCGCAACGCACCCCCGCCGTTCTGAACCCGAAGGAGAACCAGCCATGACCACCAACCGAGACACCGTCACCGAGTGGATCGAGGCGCAGGGCGAAACCGACGCCACCATGCTCGCAACCGCCATCCTCGACGCCAGCCACGCCCTTGCCGCGATCCACGAGCAGCTCCGCATCGCCAACCTCATCGCCGTGGCGACAGCAGGCGCTGCAACTCCCTTCATCCCGCGCGACATCAGGGACGCCTTCAGCATCCCCCAGGAGGGCCTCGCATGAACCCCAACAGCCGCAAGGCCATCAAGGTCCTGGACTTTGTGACGGCCCAACACGGCAGCCCCGAAGGCATCACGCCTGAGGCCGCCCTCGCAAACACCTCCGCCGCCCAGGCCCTCGCGCTCATCGCCATCGCCGACGAGCTCCACCTCGCCAACCTGCTCACCCTCAGGGGCCACACGGTCAACGACGCTGACCGCGACGCAACCGAGCTCGAGCACGCCATGGATCGCTGCGGACTGACCTGGGTCGAGTACACCGAGAAGGAGACCCAGCAGTGACCGACCACCAGCAGCAGTACGCCCTCGTGCGCTCGGCCCTGACCGAGTTCACCGACCTGTGCGCCCTGCTGCCCGATGCCCTCACCACCGGACCCGGCTCCAGCACCGGCACCAGGCCCGGCGTCGGCCCGGGGGCACCGCTGCGCCTCGACGTCCTCCAGCTCCTCGACACCCGTGACCGCACCGACTGGCTCGACGGGATGGAGTTCTGCGACCCTGACGGCGTCGGAGTCCTGCCCTATCTGTGGGGATGGGCGCGAGACCTGGCCTCAACCCTCCTCGACGAGTGCCACGACCAGACCTCCGAGCTGCCTGAGCAACCCACCCTCGCCACCGTCACCGCCTGGCTCGTCCACCACCTCCCCCTCATCCAGGCCACCGCCCAGTGGCCGGAGTTCGTGTGGGGGGTGCTGCGCATGCACCGGTCGGTGCTGGCGGCGACCAGGAGGATCAGGGAGGCTGAGCCGGACGTCCCCTGCCCCAGGTGCGGTATCGGGCGCCTCGCCCTCATCCCCGGCCGTCATGCGGCCTGGGGGTGCACGAACTGCGGCCACGAGGTCACGGTCCAGGCAGTCACCCTCCGACAGGCCTCCCGGCTCGTGGACATCCCCGAGCGGACCCTGCGGGACTGGGCCTCCCGCCCCGGCCTGCTCTCCCCCGTCGCCGAGGGTCCGCGCCGACGCCTGTTCGATCTCGGTCAGATCAGGCGACTCGCCGCTGAGCGGAGGTTGCGCGCCATGCTGTGAGCGACTACCATTGCCGTTGTTGGTGCATCACTGCACCCAAAAACAGGAAGCCCCGGATTCGCCCCCGGGGCTTCACCCATTCTGAGGGGGTGGCGACGATGGCCAACCGCGACACCGCCACCCGAGACCGTCACCGCGCCACCATCGCCGCCACCAAACCGCCATGCGGGATCTGTGGCGAGGTCATCGACCACCGACTCCGATGGCCTGACCCCGGATGCTTCGTCGTCGACCACGTCATCCCGCTCTCCCAGGGCGGACCTGATACCCTGAGCAACAAGCAGGCCGCCCACAAGCTCTGCAACGAGCGCAAGGGCCGCAAGGATGCCGGGCTCGTCCCCATCATCCGCCGCTCCGGGAGCCTCACCTGAGACCCCCGACCCCCTGAAATCGAACACAGGGGTGGGGGAGGCCCCCTCCCCCCGGCCCGATGCTGGCTCAGGCCGTAGGCGGCATTCTCTCTCGACTTTTTTCCACAGGTCCCGTCACTCTTGTCACCGCATCCCCGAGTTGTCCACAGGAGGCCTCATGTCCAGCGTCGAGGAGGCCTCAAGGCAGGGGCGCAGGGCGATGCTGGAGGCGCTGCGGGACGATATCGCCCGCCGATTCGACCGGGGCGTGTCCGACCGGGACGCGGCCGCCCTGTCGAGACGGCTCCTGGCGATCAGTGAGGAGCTCGACGGGGTCGTGGCCACGGAAGGGGTGGACGAGATTGCCGAAGCGGCCGCAACCCCCGACGCGCCCTGGCCTGCTCCCTGAGGCTCACCTCCTCTGCCTCCCTGCAGGGATCACCTCGACCGCCGGTCCGAGCGTCGTCGCCGTCGCGGAGCGCATCGGCCTGGGGCTGGACCCGTGGCAGCGCGACATCGCCCAGATCACGTGGGCGAAGCGAGCTGACGGCGGCTGGGCCTCCGAGATCGTGGCAATGTCGATCCCCCGTCAGGCAGGCAAGACCTACCTCGTCGCTGCAATGATCTTCGCCCACTGCCTGATCCATGCGGGCTCCACCGTGGCCTGGACGGCCCACCACAACAAGGTGATGCTGGAGGTGTTCGACTCGCTGAAGGCGGTTGCCGGTCAGCCTGGGGTGGCCCCGAGGGTGGCGAAGATCAACTCCTCGGCGGAGAACCGGTCGATCCGGTTCGTCAACGGATCCCGCATCGTCATGGCGGCCCGCGAGTCTGGGGCGCTGCGAGGCGTGGCGAAGGTGTCGATCCTGGTGCTGGATGAGGCGCAGATCCTCACCAGCAACGCGATGAGCGACATGCTGCCGACGCAGAACCAAGCCGCTCACCCGCTGACGATCATGCTCGGTACCCCGCCCCGCCCGAAGGACCCCGGCGAGGTGTTCACCGCCCAACGCGACGCCGCCCTGGCGGCATTGAAGGCCGGGGAGCCGCTGGAGGAGGCGGCCTGGATCGAGTTCTCCGCCCCCGCGGACTGCGAGACCGACGACAAGGAGGCGTGGCGCAAGGCCAACCCCTCCTATCCGAAGCGGACCCCGCTGCGGGCGATCCGCAAGCTCCGCCGAGCCCTCACCGAGGACCACTTCCGACGCGAGGCCCTCGGCATCTGGGACGACCTGTCCACCCCCGCGGTGATCCCCCCGCACATCTGGAAGGGCCTGGCCGACGATCGGTCGAAGGCCCTGTCCAAGCTGGTCCTGGCGATCGACGTGTCCCCGAACCGGG
>JAUNKV010000057.1 GCA_030532575.1 Propionibacteriaceae bacterium
CGCAGAATACTTCGTCAACCAGGACTGGCCCCTGAACAGAGAACAAGGCTACGCCGCCTGCGAAGCCCTCGGCTGGCCCGCAACCGGCGACGGCGGCTTCACCATGCCCTACGGCTTACAACACGTCGACGAAGCCTCCGTGATCGCAGGACGGAGAGTGAACGATGTTGCTGAGATTCAGTTCTGGTTGACTGATGTGGTGCGTGACGCTTCTGCCGAACGAGATCAGTTCATGAACGACTTCTTCACCAGCTGCGTCGACAGCTTCCGCACCCTCTGGGGCAAAGGCAAGATGACACGTACCAAGGAAGACCATGAAGCACGATGGGACACCTCAAACGGATGCCATGTCATACTTCTCAACAACTGGAAATCCGTCACGTTTACTCTCTACAGCCCATCCTTTACCGAGGTCCTCAGATCACTGGGGGAACTCTGAACCATATTCAGAAGTAGCGAAACCTTTGTGCAAGGACCCGGCAAGCATCTCCTTGCACAAACTGCTGTGGCCCGGATCCTTTCTCGGGGGTCCAAATCGGTGGAGACCTCGGCGATGCCCTGATCGATGGGAAACGCTACCAGCAGGGCACCAGCCAGTACCTCCACAAGCTCATGCAGGATGATCCCCGCTTCGCGCAAGCCCTCGAAGACCTCATCCGCGCCCACGGCCCCGAGGCCGATGCCCTGGTCCAGGCCATCAAGGACGGTGACCTCACCATCAACTACGACTACGTCCACGCCAGAGCAGACGGCACCATCAACATCGCCCGCTTCACTCTCGACACCCCACCACAACTCCCCCACATCAAACTCCCCCAACCTTAAGGACCATCCCCTCATGAAATCCATTCCAACAGACGAACTCATCCACATCATCGACTACTGGATCAACCAGGACTGGCCCCTGACCGAAGACCAAGCCAAACAAGCCTGCCGAAACCTCGGCTGGACCGAAAACGAAGAGGGAAATTTTGACACCCCATACGATTTCAAAATCAACATCGCCTCCTTGGGCATAGACGCAGGAATTGAACAGCTGAGCCTCGTAAGCTTCTGGGTGTCGGACGTGCTTCTTGAGGAATCACAAGAGCGAGATCTCCTCTTGAATGACCTGTTCGTTCAGCATGTCGATGCCCTCAAAAAAAATGGGGCAAACCAGAAATCCGTCGACCCAAAGCGTCCAACGAAGCTTCATGGCCAACTCTCCCCAACGGGTGCCGCGTAGACATCTCCAAAAGGAAGACCTCGATCTCCTGCTACATCTACAGCCCGGAATACGCTGAAGTGGAACGCTACCTCAGCGAGCGAGGACTCTGAACCCACGATCTCAAGGCTGATGCCTTGAAGGAGGCCATCGCGCGCGGCGATGTGGAGATCACCTACGAACTGGTTCGGTCCCATCCCAGCGGCAAGATCACACTGTCAAAGTTCCACCTCGACACACAACCCACACTCCCCAACGGGATCATCAACAAGAACTAGAAAGCTCACAGAAAGGAAGCCGATACGATGAAAACAATCCCCGTTGACGAAGTCACAAGACTCGCAGAATACTTCGTCAACCAGGACTGGCCCCTGAACAGAGAACAAGGCTACGCCACCTGCGAAGCCCTCGGCTGGCCACCAACCGGTGACGGTGGCTTCATCATGCCCTACGGCGTGAAGCCCCTTGAGCAGGCTTCCATACTCACAGGCCGAAGGAACGAAGACGTAGCAAAGGTACATTTCTGGTTGACCGATGTGGTGCGTGACGCTTCTGATGAACGAGATCAGTTCATGAACGACTTCTTCACCAGCTGCGTTGACGGCTTTCGTAGGCTCTGGGGCAAGGGCAAGGTTAGGCGAACCAAGGAAGACCATGAGGCTCGATGGGACACATCGAATGGATGCCACATCATCCTGCGAAACAGCTGGAAAGCTGTCACATTCAGACTTTACAGCCCATCCTACACCGAAGTCCTCAGATCACTGGGGGAACTCTGAAGCACATCCACAGACAGTAAAACCCTTGTTCAAAGACCCGGCAAGCATCTCCTTGCACAAACTGCTGCAGCCTGAATCCTGCCTCTCTTCGACAGACTTTTCAGGGGTCAGTTTCACATTTCGTCGATGACATACCCAAAAACCCGCTAAAATGGCATGACACGGACCGAGAGGACAGTCATGGATGAAACGATTGACCAGGTGATGAGGCTGGTCGACGATGGACAGCTGACACACGAGAAATCTGTGGAGCTGCTGAACGCTTTTGCAGCCGAGCGGCACTCAGCAGCCGCCCTCAAGGATGCCGACACCCAGCTGAAGGCCCGCGCCACCGCTGCGATCATCAAGGCCCGTCACGAGATTTCCCTGTTCAATGAGCTCCCGCAGCCCGACGCAGAACGCCTCGGCATGGTCGGGGTTCAGCTCTCCCCGCCCACCATCACCTTCTACGAATCCGCGATCAAGGGCGACGCCACCCCCACCGTCACCCTCCGTGGCAAGCGCTACGAGCAGGGCACCGGCCCCTACCTGCAATGGCTGCTGGACCGGGACCCCCGCTTCACTCCCGCCCTGGTCGCCCTCATCAACCAGACCGGCTCTGAGGGTGCAGCGCTGCGCGACGCCATCGCCGACGGCACCGTCGCCATCCATTACGACCACGTGCTCGTCTCCCCCGATGGCAAGATCCAGATGGCCCGCTTCCACCTCGACACCCCACCCATCCTGCCGACTCTCCGGGAGGCCCAGTCATGACCACGATCCCCACCGATGAGGTGACCCGCATCGCCACCAGCTGGGCAGGGCAGTCCTGGCCACTCAGCCACGACGAGGCCCGCCAGACCTGCCTCTCGCTCGGCTGGCTGCAGGGCGCAGACGGCATCATCACCACCGACCACGGCCTGAACCATCCGCAGGTGACCCTGATCCAGGGCAGCGCGGAAGGGGTGGACATCGTCAGCCTCCGCATCACCGACGCCGTCGCTGAACCCTCAGCCCAGAGCAACATGATGATGAATGACGCCTACACCCTGGCCCTCCAAGCCCTGAACACACTCTGGGGGAAGGCAGCCACCGGAAACCAGCCACAGCGCAGCCACGCCCGCTGGGACCTGCCGAACGGCTGCCGGGTGAGGCTCAGCAACATCGAAACCAGCGTGGTGCTGCACATCTACAGCCCATCCGCCGCCACCATCGAGCGCACCCTCACCGGCAGCTGACCCGCAGCTCCGGCATTCCCGGATGCCAGCGGTTCCATTGAGGACTCAGGCCAGGTCGTGCTCCTTGATGGCGCGACGCAGCTCCGGCGGGAGCGCAAAGGTGAGGTTCTCCTCGGTCAGGCGCTCCTCCTCGGCCTCCGGGAAACCCTGTTGCTGCAGGTAACTGAGCACCCCCTGGACCAGCTCATCGGGCACCGAGGCGCCGGAGGTCACGCCGACGGTCTGCACACCGTCGAGCCATTCGGGCTGAATCTCGGAGGCGTAGTCGATGCGCTCGGAGCGCTTGGCCCCAGCCTCCAGGGCGACCTCCACGAGCCGCACCGAGTTCGACGAGTTGCGTGAGCCCACCACGATCATCAGGTCCACCTTCGGGGCGATCTGCTTCACGGCCAGCTGGCGGTTCTGGGTGGCGTAGCAGATGTCATCCGACGGCGGATCGACCAGCAGCGGGAACTTCTGCCGCAACCTCGTGACGGTCTCCATCGTCTCGTCCACGCTGAGCGTGGTCTGCGACAGCCACACCATCGGCTTGTCGGTGGGCATGTCGAGCCGGTCCACGTCGTCGGGATGCTCCACCAGCGTGGTCCGCTCCGGGGCCTCCCCCATCGTGCCCTCGACCTCCTCGTGTCCGGCGTGGCCGATGAGCAGGATGTCAGTGCCCTGCCCAGCGAATCGCTTGGCCTCACGGTGCACCTTGGTGACCAGCGGGCAGGTGGCGTCGATGGTACGCAGCTCCCGCCGGGCCGCCTCCTCGTGCACAGCCGGGGACACCCCGTGGGCGGAGAACACCACCAGGGCATCGGCGGGCACCTCGTCGAGCTCATCGACGAAGATCGCGCCGCGCTGCTCCAGCGTCGAGACCACGTGCTTGTTGTGGACGATCTGCTTGCGCACGTACACGGGGGGCCCGTAGGTCTCCAGGGCCTTCTCGACGGTGACGACGGCGCGGTCAACCCCCGCGCAGTAGCCCCGGGGGGCCGCGACGATGACCCGCTTGGTGTTGCTCATGCGGGCCAGTGTACGAGAGCTGCCCGAACACCGCTCATCTGGCGAGCGCCGGGACCAGGATCGCGGCCAGCAACAGCGTCGTGATGATTTCCCCGATCCCCAGGGCCTTCGCCGACGCCGGGCGGCCGCGCATCGCCCCGAGCCAGGGCACCAGCCAGGCCCGAATCGCCGTCGCTGCGAAGAACGCGACCAGCCACCACCTGGCGGGGCCGACATCCCACAGGGTGAACAGCACCGCGAAGGCCAGGTGCCAGGACAGCGAGTAGACGATGAAGTCGAGGCGGCCCCGCTCCCGGATGTTGGTCTTGACGTAGAACACGGTGCCGAAGAAGTAGCCGAAGCACACCAGCGACACCCAGTGCAGCGTCGGGCTCACCACCAGCGGCAGCAGGCAGGCCGCCGCGACGGTGACCAGATCGGACAGCAGGGACCGCTCGTCGCGTCGCCACGAGAACCACAGCCCCGCTGCCGTGAGTGGGCCGAAGACCAGCCCCCAGACCCACCACCGGGGCTGCAACGCCAGCAGCACGATCCCAAGCGCCAAGGTGATGCCGCAGTAGGTGACGACGGCGCTCCGGTAGCGCGGTTTGAACCGCGACTTCAGCCACAGCCCAGCTGCGAAGAAGGCGAAGTAGCCGAGCAGCCAGGTCGGCCCCAGCACCGCGACGGCGGGATGGAACTCACCCGCCGCACCGGCCCACACCAGCGCCAGGACATAGGGCAGGAGGACCATCGCCCACGCCCCGTGGTGATTCGGGACCCACCCCTGGGAGCGCCCCCGGCCCTGTGCTCGCACCATGCCCCGATACTAGAAGGTGCGCAGCGAGCGGGAGTTGCGGGGCAGGTCGTCGCGAAAACGTCACACCGGTCACCGGTGGATCGCCAGCAGGATGGGCCGCTCCTCCTTGGAGTCGTCCGCCCACTTCAGCAGCGTGGCCCCGCCGTCCCGGGTGCGAACGGTGTCCGTGATGCTCCAGGACCCGGAGCTGTAGGACTCCCCCTCCGGGGCAGGGAGCGGGATCGGGGGAGCCAAGGGCTCACCGTCACTTCTGGTAAGGGTCAGCTCCTCAGTGCCGAACAGACCCGGAACCCACGCATTCTCGGCCAGTGGATCATTGCCCACACCCTTGCTCGCCTCAGGGGACTCCCACACCTGTCCGCTCCACGAATCCAGCACCTGCCCTGACCCAAAGGAGCTGTGAACCGTCGGGAATCCAGTGAACGAGCCCTCGATCTCCGGATCGCCAGCAGGGGCCTGCAGCGCATCCAGGGTCTCGATGTTGAGCCAGCGGTTCGTCCCGTCCGAGGGGTCGTGGACCACGGTCCATCCCCGATACAGCTTCACCTGCTGCTCCGGCGGGTTCCTGACTCCTCGGTCCAGCTGGGCGACGACCTTCGTCGGGTCTTGGTCCGAGACCACATCCATCGGCCTCACAATGCAGTCCCCGCATCCCGGCACCGGATCATCAGCCGCCGAGATGGCAGGCAGCACCACCAGCCGGGACGAGCTGTTGGTCCCGGGCAGGAACTTCTGGGACCTCTTGGCCTCCCACTTCTGCTCCCCGGTGTGGATGTCGTAGGCGATCCGATCCACCACCACAACATGATCGGTCACCGACACCCTCTCCTTGTCACAGGAAAAAGGAAGAACGAAACGCACCTGACCGGTGAGCCCATCCAGCACCGTGAGCACCCCCTGTTTCCCACCACAGGTGGCGAAGACCACGGTGGTACCGTCAGGGGACAGCACCAGCCGATCATCCCACCCCTCTGCGAGGAGGTACCCAGCCAACGGAAAATAGGCCTTCCGGCGCTGGAGCTGGTACTGCCACAGCTGTTCCCCCGTCTCACCATCAACCCCGACGACGGTGTCCTCGTCGCTCAGGATCGGACCTCGAGCCCCCGGGACAACCTGCGTCCCATCCATCAGCTCCGGGGAGGTGAAGGTCGCCACCAACTCTCCCTTCACCGTGTCCCCCGGAAGCCGCCCCGGCATCCCCGGCACCTGAGCAGGAGCCTCAGCAGTGATGGAGAGCACCGGTGACAGATCAGCCGCGACCTTCGGCACCCCGAACCCAGCACCCGCCACCGCCAGCACCACACCGGCCACCGCGGGCAACACCACCACACGCCCCCGCAGCCGCTCCTCCTCCGCCACCGGAATCATCACGAACAGCAGCACAACTCCAGCCCCCGACAAACAGCTGAACCCCATCGCAACCGCCGGATCAGGCCCCGCCCAGCTCAACGCCGCAGCCACAACACGCCACGCCTGCACCGTCGCCGCGCTCATCAGCCCCAGTGCCAGCACACAGACCGCACGCTGTGCACGAGAACGCAGGAACACCAGCGCCACCACCAGCACCGCGACCCCGGACCCGAACAACGCCCACAACGACGCCGTCAACCGACTCGGCCCAGACACCTCAGGAAACGCAGCTGCAGACAACAGCCACAGACCAGCAGCCCCCAACCCCGCACACACACCCACCAGGCACGGCCGCACCCACCGCCACACCGCGCTGACCCCGCCCCTCAGTGCCTGTTTCGTCTCCATGCGGCCCATTCTGCTCCACGCAAGGGGCACGGACATGCCCCACCTGGCGGGTCGCTTGCGCGAGGTCGCGATGTCACCGCCGCCACCAGAGCAAGTGCTCGAGGGGCGGCAGTGGGGTACTGCGGAGCGTCCCGGGAAGCGGGCGGCTCGGCGGGCGAGCAGGCCGACGGGGCCAGGAGGCGGGCGGTCAGTCGTTACGACGATTGTTCAGGGCCGCTGCGAAGTTCACCAGCACGATCCCGACCCAGGCCAGCGCGCCCGCGAAGAAACCGCCCATCGAGAAGGCGATTGCGCTCAGGGGAACCGCCAGGACCAGGGAGACGATCGCCAAGATCAAGCCCTGCGGGACCCCGCTCTTCTGGGGCCGCGCCGGAACCACGCCGAACTGCTGCTCGCGGGCCCGGCTCAGCGGCCCCGCCGTCTGGCCCTGCTGTCTGCGGACCTCCGCCACCACCTTCTCCGCGAACGACTCCACCAGCTCCGACTCCATCTCAGGGCCGAGCTCCTGGCGGGCCTTCAGCACGGCCTCGAACTCCGACTTGTCCAGCGGCTCTGTCATGGCACCACTGTAGGCCATTTCCCGAGCCGACCGGGTGGGCACGATACGTGACCTTGAAACGTCTCACAGGGGTCTCGCTGAAACAAAACGGTGATTCGTGCTCAGGTCAGTGGCGGCCCAGTGGGTGACCTCGGGTCGCGACCTCAGGTGGTGTCCTGGCGGGATCGACGAGCTGGGCGGGATAGGCTCCGGGCATGGCCGCCTCCAGCTCGCCCGAGCACCCCGAGCCCCTGTCCTGGGTCGTCGGGGCCGTCGCCGACTGGGTGGGCCGCCTCGGCGAGGTCTGGGTCAGCGCCCAGATCATCGAGATCAAACGACGCCGCCACCCCACCCAGTTCCTCACCCTGCGCGACCGCACCGCCGACGTCTCCTGCTCCGTCACCACGACGGCCTTCGTGCTGGATGCCGCTGGCCCCATCCCCGAGGGCTCCGAGGTGATCGCCCGGCTGAAACCCCGGGTGTGGGAGCGCAGCGGCTCCCTCAACTTCGAGTGCCTGGAGCTGCAGGTCGCAGGCGCGGGCCGCCTGTTGGCGGAGCTGGACAACCGCCGTCGAAAGCTCCAGGCCGAGGGCCTGTTCGACCCCCACCGCAAACTCCCCCTCCCCTTCCTACCGCGTCGTATCGGACTCATCACCGGCAAGGACTCCGACGCCGAACGAGACGTGCTGCGCAACACCCGACGGCGCTGGCCCGCCCGGTTCGAGATCGCCCACACCCTGGTCCAGGGGCCGCAGGCCGCCGCCCAGATCATGGCCGCCCTGTCCCGCCTCGACGACCACCCTGAGGTCGATGTCATCGTCATCGCGCGCGGCGGCGGCTCCCTGGAGGACCTGCTGCCGTTCTCCGACGAGGGTCTGGTCCGCGCCGTCGCGGCCTGCCGCACCCCCGTCGTCTCCGCCATCGGTCACGAATCCGATGTCCCCCTGATCGACTTCGCCGCCGACCTGCGCGCCTCCACCCCCACCGACGCCGCCGCCCGGATCGTGCCGGAGCTGGCCGCCGAGGAGCAGTTCCAGGACCAGGCCCGGCAGCGGTTGCGGAGCGCCGTCGATGCCTTCCTGCACCGCGCCGAGCAGGACCTGGCCGGGCTGCGCGCCCGCCCCGTGCTGGCCTCCCCGTTGGCGGCCCTGACCGGGCACACCGACCGGCTGACGCTGCTCCGGATGCAGCTGCGCGCCGCCGTCCACACCCGACTGGCCGCCGAGCAGAGCCAGCTGGACGCCCACCTGCAGGTGGTGCGGGCGCTGTCCCCGCAGGCGACGCTGAAGCGCGGCTATGCGCTGCTGACCGACGGCACCACCCCCGTCACCGCCGCCACCACCCGGGTGGGTCAGGGCCTCACCGCCCACCTGGCCGACGGCGAACTGGACCTTGAGGTCACCGCGACAAGGAGCAACGATGAGTGAGACCCCGAGCTACGAGACCGCCCGCGACGAGCTGGCCGCGACCGTCGCCGCGCTCGAGTCCGGCGGGATCAGCCTGGCCGAGACGATGGCGCTGTGGAAGCGGGGCGAGGAGCTGGCCGCCATCTGCCAGGCCCATCTGGAGGCCGCGCGGGCCGCCGTCGCCGAGGCCGAGGAGTCGTGAGCGGCACCCTGCCCTGACCGATCGTCGGCTAGAGTGACTCTGTGACGGATGAACCGCCCCACCCCACCCGACGCCTGAAGGTGGCCCAGTTCGTTGACAACTACGGCCCCGGCAGCAACGGCCTCATGTTCGCGGTGCAGCAGCTGGAGGGCAACCTGCTGGACGCCGGTCATGAGGTCGTCGTCGTCGCCCCGAAGGCCAAGGGACCCAACCCCCACCTCGGACGCGACGGCCGCGTCGAGATCAGGCTGCCCTCGGTCAGGGTCCCGAACATGCCGACGCGGGTCGCCAGCGGGGCCAGGTTCGAGCGGACCATCGAGAAGGTGCGGGCGCTGGACCCGGACGTGCTGCACGTGCACGGGCTCGGCACCGTCGGGGCACTCGGGGTGTGGGCGGCCAAGCGGCTGGGCAAGCCGCTGCTGATGACCTGGCACACCGATTTCGACGCCTACGCCGACCACTACTCGGCGGTGCTGCCGCTGCTGCGTGGGGTGCTGATGGCCTTCGCCAGGATCACCCACGGCGAGGTCGTCGATGCCGACGACCTGCGGGAGGCCGCCATCCGGTTCGGGGATCGGGGACGCTCCACCGCGACGCTGCTCGGGCTGTGCAAGAAGATGCTGGACAGCTCCGACCTGGTGACCTCGCCGTCGCCGAAGACTGCCGCCCGCTGCCGTGAGTTGGCCCCGGATGCCAACATCATCGTGGTGCCGAACGGGGTGGACCCGCTGCCGGTGGGTCCGCCGCCGTTTGAACGCAGTCCCGGCCCGCTGGTGCTGTATGCGGGGCGGATCGCGCCGGAGAAGGGCCTGCCACTGCTGGTGGAGGCCTTCGACATGGTGGTGGCGCAGCGTCCCGACGCTCGGCTGATGGTCGTCGGCGACTGGCAGCGCTACCCCAGGATCAAGAAGATTCTGGCCGCCGGGCGCGACCGGGGTCACATCATCCTGCCCGGCGAGCAGAAGCGCGACGCCCTGGGCGCGTTCTACCAGATGGCGGACCTGTTCGCCTTCCCCAGCCAGACCGACACCCAGGCCCTGGTGCTGCACGAGGCGGCGCTGGCGGGGCTGCCCATCGTCTCGGTGGACCCGGGCCTGCAGCTGGTGCTCCAGCCGGGGGTCAACGGCGAGCTGGCCCGCCCCACCCCGGCCTCGCTGGCGGCCGCACTGATGCGGGTCATCGATCAGCTGCCCGACGAGCAGTGGCGCACCACAGCGGCGGCGACGTCGAAACGCCTGGCCGGGCAGTGGAGCATCACCTCCCAGGCCGACGAGATGCTACGGCTCTACGGCCTGGTGGCGGCCCGGGCCGTGTGAGAGGGCAGCTCGGTATTTTCTGCGATACACGATGACTGTCGAGGGCTCCCGCCTATCCCGGCAGGCCGCGACGCCAGGCGTCGATGGTCATTCTGGCGGTGTGCCGGTCAGCCCCGGTGAACTGCTGGTAGAGCCGAACGGCTTGGACACTGTTCCCCGCGGCCAGCGCACGCAGCACCTGATCGTGTTGCCGAGGTGTCAGCTGCGGGACGACCTGCTGCCGGGACTGGATGGCCCGCATGATCTTGGGGCCGACCGCCATCACCAGCAGGATCAGCGGGATCAGCAGGAACGCCCTGGCACCGAGCAGGACCAGGCACAGAATCACTGCTGGCCCGATCCACCAGCTCTTCCCCGTGGACTCCACCCGCTCCGGAGGGTGGGATGCGAACCAGTTCGGGGAGTCCGGCGATCCGGGCGAGTCCGGGGAGCCGTGCCGGTCCCACGTCGCAGGCAGCACCGCTTCCGGCAGCGGTTGCCGCCAGGCAGCCCCGCCGGGCAGGTCGGTGAACAGCCGGTCCAGGTCGGCCCCGGTCCTGGCGACGAGCGCGGCCTGGACCCGCTCCTCCAGCTCCTCGACGGTGAGTCGCCCCTCCACGTGGAACTCCTGGAGCCTGGCTGCGGCCTCGTCCCGCTCGTCATCACCAACCCTGATGTGCCCGTCGTCCATGACCCCTCAGCGTAGCCCCCTCACCGGTGCATCATGATGAGGTTCGAGAACCCCGGCCCGGTCTGGTTCCGCCACTGGAAATTGGAGACGATCCCGTGCGGGGTGCGGTTGCTCCACATGAACATCCCGGTGATTCCAGGCGGCACAGCAGGTCTGACCGGCTCGCCCACCAGGGTGCCGTCCGGGCGCACCAGTTCAACTCTTTCCTGCGAGTATCCACCCCGAACCCAGATGCCCACTCCCAGGCCACCGTCATGCCTGTTCTCCCGCTGGGCGACGACGGTTCCACTCTCGGCCCGCCACGGATCGAACACACGGTAGGGCGTCCAAGAGCTGTCCTTCTCAGCCTCGGACATCGGGGCCTCGAAGGCCAGGGTGTCCGTTCTCCGCTCCAGAGCAGCTTTCCTCCCGATCTTCCCGAACGGGATGCGTTGCCGGGTGTCGATGTTCACCCATGTGTGATTTCCTTCAGCATCGTCCTCCACCATCACCCACTCCCGGAACAACCTGGGGCGGTGCTTGCGGGAGTCCGTCACGACAACACCGGTCAGCTCCTCGATGACCGTCTCCGGGTCCTGATCCGAGACGATTCCCCCGGATGCAGTGAGCAGATGGGACGCGCCGTTCGGTCCGGCTGCGAAACCGCTCGGGTCCGCGGACCGCCAGATCTCCTCCCCTGTCACCAGATCGTGGGCCACACCGTCCAGCACCACGACATGATCCGTCATCGACACCCACGTACCGCACTCGGACCCCCAGGGCTTCCCGGACACATCGACACGGAAGCTGAAACGCACCTGGCCCGTGGCGGCATCCAGCACCGTGAGCACCGGGCGCCCATGGGTGCTTCTTGGGTATTGCGTCACACAGGTGACGAAAGCCGCCGCTGTCCCATCCGGCGCCACCACGAGCCGTTGACGCTCCGACCAGTCTCCCCGTGGCAGAGTCCACAACACTTCCAGCTCTCTCGCCTGGAACTCATGGCTCCACAACACCTGACCCGTCTCACCGTCGAAACCGATGACCGTGTCGTCGTCGGAGACGATCGGTCCCCGCACCCCGACGTGCATGTCGATCTTGTCCTCCAGCTGCGAGGAGCTGAACGTCCACGCCACCTCCCCTGTCGCCTGCCTCGCGTCGAAGACCTCTCCCAGCTGGGGAACCTGCTCAGGGGCCTCAGCAGTCGTCACCCTCACCAGGGTCAGTTCCTCCACGACAGCCCCTCTCGCCGCACCCACCGCGAGAGCTGCCACCAGCGCTCCGCACACCACCGGCAGCACCACCCGCCATCGTGGCTGCCCCTTCGGCATCGCCCCCACACCGCAGGCACGCAGCAGCACGAACAGCACCAGCACCACAGACCCACCGCCCAGACCACCGAGCGCCAGGCTCGCCCACACCAGCGCCGGATCGGCAGGCGGATTCATCTGCCAACTGGACTCAGCAACTTCGTGGACCTTGCTCCTGGCCCAGAGGAAGAGCACCGCCGCCGCCAGTCCTCCGCCCAGGCCAAGGACCACCCTCGGCTCCCGGATGCCGTGCTTCCTGACCACCCCGAAGAACACACCGCCCAGGGCAGCAACCGCACCCAGGGCCGTGAGCGCCCAGACCTCGGACACCACCTCAGGAACCTCGCTGTCCCCCAGCGCCAGCAACATCAAAGCAACGAACAGCACCCCGCAGGCCCCCAGCATCCCGGCAGTCCCCACCAGGAACGGCCGCAGCCAGAACAGTCGGGAAATCGGCGCAGGTTCATCCGCATCTGTCATGGCCCCCACTATGCACCCTCGAAAAGTCACCGGTGCATCACGATGGTGACCATACGGTCCGCTCCCCGGGGCCGCAGCGTCTCGGTGAAGCCTGACACGATTCCGTGCCGGGTGCGGATGATACTGGCAACCTCCCACTCACCCTGGGAGAGCGTGGGAAGTTCGATCGGCTCCCCCACCAGGGCACCGTCCGGGCGCACCAGCTTGAGTACATTCTTCGACGCGCTGAGCCGCGTCCAAACACCGATGCCCACGGCCCCGGCATTGTTGTTGTCCCGCTTCCCCATGACGACCTCGCTCCTGGCCGCCCACGGATCGAACACCTGGTAGGGGCTGGCGGGGTTGCCCCTACCAACCTCGGTTGTCCCGTCCTGGAGGGCCAAGGTGTCCGTCCTCCAGACCCAGTACTCATCACCGTGAACCCGCTGCACCGGGATGCGTTGCCGGGTGTCGATGTTCACCCACGAGTAGTTGCCTTCAGTTTCGTCCTCTGCCAGAACCCAGTTGCGCATCCGCATGACCCCGCTCCGGTTCATGCTCAACGCAACCACTCTCGGCAGCTGCTCCACCACCTTCCCCGGGTCCTGATCCGACACGATCTCCGCAGGGCCGACGTCACAACTGCTGCACCCTTTCCCCTCGTTCCGGTTCATCTGGTTCTGCTCCTCGTCCGGAACCACCAGGAGGTGCGTCGACCCGTTTGGCCCGGCCATGAATGTCTTCGGCTGCGAGAACCGCCACAGCTCGCCCCCCGCCACCAGGTCACGGGCCACGCCATCGACGACCACGACCCGATCCGTCATCGACACCTGCGCCGAGCAGGACTTCGTCTCCCTCCGAAAGGTGAATCGCACCTTCCCGGTGGCGGCATCCAGCACTGTGACCACCGGACCGCCCCAGGTGTCTCCCTCCTGCCCCGTCACGCAGCTGACGAAGGCCACTGCCGTGCCGTTCGGCGCCACCACGAGTCTGTGCCGTATCACCTTTCGCTCCGGCGGCAGAGCCCACAGCGGCTCCAAGGCCCTCGTCCGAAGTCCGTGGTTCCACAGCTCCTGCCCTGTCTCGCCGTCGAGAGCGACGACGGTGTCCCTGTCGGCGATGATCGGCCCCCGCACCCCCACGTGCATCTCGATCCTGCCGGTCAGCTCCGGGGAGCGGAACACCCACCCGACCTCCCCCGTCGCCTCGGTGGCGTCGAACACCGGCCCCAGCTGAGGCAACTGCTCTGGCGCCTCAGCGGTGACCACCCGCACCGGCGCCACCTCCTGCGCAGACAGCCTGCCCCCGACACCCACCCCGAGACCGGCCACCAACGCCCCACACAGCAGCGCCACCATCACCCGCCACCGTGGGTATTCCCTCCGCACCACGGCAGCACCAATGGCACGCAGCACCGCGAACACCATCAGCACCAGGCCACAGGTGCCGAGACAGCACATCGACCAGCTGGCCCACAGGGCCATCGGGTCCGCCTCCGGGTTCGCCTGCCAGCTGGTCCCAACGGCATTGCTGACCACGATTCGTCCCCAGAAGAAGAACACCGCCGCCAGCAGGAACCCCAGAGCCCCGACCCCGACGGTGGGGTCCTCGCCGAACTCCTTGCCCAAGCCGACCGTCGTGCAGATCGCCCCAAGCATCATGAACAGCAAAGCTCCCGGCAACACCTCGGGTGCCTCGGTGTGTCCCCAGGACAGCAGCATCAGGATTACGAACAGCACCCCGCAGGCCCCCAGCATCCCGGCAGTCCCCACCAGGAAAGGCCGCAACCAGTTCACTCGGGAGGTCAGCACAGGCTGGTCTGCAGCTGTCATGGGACAACTCTGCCCGCATTTCGCACGCCGTGGGGGCAGGAGGACGAAAACGACGGGCCAGCCGGTTGGCTGGCCCGTCGTGACATCCGATCTGGGATCAGACGGTTTCCCAGTTGACGGTGATGACTCCCGCCGAGGTGCCGCCGATGGCCTCCATCGCGGCCTTCGACAGGTCCAGGCAGCGGCCTGCGATGTAGGGGCCGCGGTCGTTGATGCGCACCACCACGGACTTGCCGTTGGACGGGTTGGTGACCTTGACCCGGGTGCCGAACTTCAGGGTCTTGTGGGCGGCGGTGAGATCATTCGGGTTGAAGCGCTCACCGGTGGCGGTCATCTGGCCCTGCCAGTAGTACGACGCCTTGCAGGTGT
>JAUNKV010000058.1 GCA_030532575.1 Propionibacteriaceae bacterium
TGTGTTCCAGCTCGGTCAGGGATTCCTGGATCTGGGCATAGATCGCATGATCGGGCTGGTCAGCATAAGCCAGTTCGGCCAGCTCCCGCAACCGTTCATAGTTCGGACTCTCCACCACGGCTCACACCTCCTGGTAGTACATGGGGTCGCCGACCCGGGGGAAGGGGCCGGGGCCGCTCGGGGCGGGGGCGGTGATGGCCTGCTGCAGGGCCTCCTGCCCGGCCTTGATGTCCCCCTCGGTCTCCTGCAGGCTGTTCTGGCAGACCTGCAGGGCTGCGGCGAAGGTGCCCAGGTTCTCCTTGAGGGAGTCGAGGTCCGTCTTGATCTGGGTCAGGTGCTCCAGGTAGCGGTTCTTGAAGGTGAGGGTGCCGGTCTCGCGGTGGCCCCACTGGGTGGCGCCCTGAGTGACCGTCAGGCCGTCGAACTGCCCGGAGCAGGTCGTGGTCTGGTCGGAGGCATCGCCCTTGGCGTGGTTGATGGCCCGGTTCGCCACATCCTCGTTGTAGCCCAGATCGTACTTTCCCATGGTTGCCCTTCTCTGCGTCGAGTCCCCTGCAGCAGGATAGCCCCACACCCCGTGCCGCGCACCCTGTTGGTGGGATTTCAGCGGTGGTAGCGCGGTGAGGTCCCGAAGTGGGACTTCTCCGGGGAACGGTAGACCGCCTCAGCATCGAGCCCCCGATAGATGTACAGGGGGTCCTCGGCGACCTGCTCGCGAAGCAGAAGACCGTCCTGGTAGTCCTGCATGGCCTCGAGGGTGACGGTGTCGTCGGTGCGGTGGAACAGGGGGTTGGAGTCCTCGAAGGTGGTGGGATCGGTGTTGAGGAAGGTGGTGCTGTTGATGATGCCGTAGCCGTACTCGGGGTTGGGCTGTTCTCCTGTGGGGGTGGCGGTGGCGATCAGGGAGCGGATCAGCTGATTTCCTGTGGCTTGGGGCCACTTCTGCTTCCCCAGGGCCAGTAGTCCGGCAACCATCGGAGTGGCGTAAGAGGTGCCGTATCGGGGGGTGATGACGGTGAGGTCCCCATTGGCATCGGGTAGACGGACCTTGATGTCTTGGCCGGGGGCCATGACGGTGACGAAGTCACCCACGGAGGAGAACTCCGCGCGTTGCAGCTCGGGGGTGAGAGCACCCACACCGACCACGGTGTTGAGCGCGGCGATGCTGTACCCGTCGTCCGGGGAGGAAGGGTGCGCGTCTGCTCCGGTGTTCCCGGCGCTCACGACGACCGGTACTCCCATGCGGGCGGCCCGCATCAGACTGAATCGGAATTCCTTTGGGGTCGAGATTCGGAGGGAGATGCTGATGATGTCCACCCCGTCGTCGAGGGCACGGTGGATGGCTGACTCAATCACCATACCCTCCGGGCAGGGAGCGGTGGACGTCTCGAGGTCGGCGGTGGGGATGGTGTAGTTGATGATGTGGGCTTCGGGTGCCCAGCCCCAGTCCCGGTTCGCGATCATGCTGACCACGGCGGTGGAATGGGCACGCGACCTGGGTGTGCCGGGGTCGTTGCAGGGGTTGTTGACCTCGATGTCGGCGCCTTGGAGTTCGGGAACACTCAGATCGGGGGCGCCTTCGATGTAGGCGATGGTGACTCCCTTGCCGGTTAATCCCATGCTGCGGTGCTCCGCCAGGTTGGCCCAGGTGGTGTAGTGCTGGTCGGTGATGACCTCCTCAGCCACTGCTTGGGGGGCGGGGAGGATCAGCAGGGCGGCGGCCAGGGTCAGGGCGGCCAGGCTGCGGGGAGTGCTCATCAGGTCTCCTTCGTCCGGTGCCGCCATCATAAACGCCCGGCCTGCCCCCTGTTGCGCACAGCGGGCCGCGAGGGTGCGAGCAGCTCAGCTCCCGGAGCGGTGGGGCCTGGATGCCCGTCGCTGATGGTCACGTGATGATCGGCTATCCTTCTGCCACGAGACTTCTTCAAGGAAGCAGGGGTAGTCATGACAACAGCCGCGGCCGAGATGCCGTTCCCGCAGGACACGCGCTCTTTGGCATACCAGCTGATGGCTGACCTGCAGAGGCTGGCCAACTCGTCCGCACAGACGCAGCTGGGGCGGTGGGACGGCCGCGGTGTGCCCGGCTGGGTGGGCGAGGCAGAAGACGCCTACACCTCATCAATCAAGTACCTCGACGGGAAGCTGAACCAGCTGATCGCGGCGCTGCGCCACGCGGCCGAGCAGGTCGGGGCATGGGGCGACCTGCTGAAGCAAGCCATCGATATCGACATCCCCAACCTGCACGAGGCATGGGAGGCCGTGGATGAGCAGGAGAAGAGCGAGCTGCAGAAGATGGAGGTTGCCCTGAAGGAGCTGAAGATCGACTCGTTCACGGCTTTGAACTGGAAGATAAAAGCGAAGTCTGAGGCAATCGAAAAACGCAACGACCTGCGGGCCAAGTACAAACAGCTACTGCAGGCACTGGACACCGAAGCTGCCGTGCTGGCCACACGGCTCGGGGAAGCACGCGCGATGGTCCTCCCACCACAAACCGGTGGATCGCGTGCCGAGATCGGTCAGTCCCTGTTCAAGGACGGCTCGATCCTGGAAGCACAGAACCGCTGGGAACATTCCGAGCAACGAGCCAAGGAAATCGCCAAGGAGCTGGAGAAGGGCTTTCACCCTGAGGGGGGCTTTGATGAGGAGCGGTTGGCGGCCTTCGTGGAGGAGTACGGGAAGGACCTGGAGGACCCGTTCGTGGCCACGAGGCTGGGGCAGCTGATCCCGCCCGAGAAGTTGACGGAGCAGGCTTTGGACAGTGTGGCGGGGTTCCACAGTCCTGAGCTGCAGGGCGATTTCCTGGCGAAGATCGGGACGGCGATGGTGCTGGCCTCGGGGGGTGTGACCCTGGCCCCGGGGGCAGCGGTGAACCAGCAGCTGTACCTGCAGTTCGAGAAAGCCCTGCCAGGCACCCACGACGGGGACGCCTCCCTGCATGAGAAGTACGCCCAACAGATGCTTCAGGGCGGACGGACGGAGATCGACCGACCATGGCTTCGGGAGGGTCCGGTCAAGACCGTTGAGGCGATGGCTCAGCTGATGGGCCAGGCAGGCCTGCGTAATCCGCACCTGATGATGGGGGCGGAGATGATAGGCGCGGAAGACGAGGAGGGGACCTTCCTGCACGAGCTGCTACGTCATGACGCAGAGGTCCTGGAGTTGTCGAGGGCCGGTGTGCGCTACACGGACCGCAGGCTCGTGCCGGGGTTCGATGACCACGTTCAGGACCCAATCTTCGCATTGACAGAGCTGATGGATCAGCCCGAGGGATTCCCCGGTGAGCCCAGCCAAGAACTGTTGCAGGAGAACCGGGGCCGAGTGGATGCAGTCCGGGAGTTCCTGGGCTCCAAAGTCCAGGGGGTTGGTCCAGGCCCGATCAACGTGACCGAACACATCATGGGCGGCAGGACCATGGTTGGAGGCAAGGTTTCCCATCCGGGCGGAGCAGACAACTACTCAGGCTTCCCTGACGGCGGTGTGCTGTTCACCGGGTTGGCGGCAGAAGCAGCCTTCCCGGAGTCGGAGGAAGGTCTCAGCGAGCTGAGTCAGCCGGAAAGGGATGCTTGGCTGCGTCGGGACAAGCTCGGAACAGCCATCGCGGAAGGGTACTGGAAGGGCTACCAGCACGGACTGGACACCTACAGGCCGGCGGGAGCTGAAGATATCGAGGGGCAGCGGCCGTACGGTTACGAGAACCAGGCGATGCGTTCCCTGGCGCCTGATGTGCTTGGCCCTCGACTCAAGGGCGTCTCGATCGGTTTGGGTGGTACTGACAAAATGCGCTCTGGGATGCAGGAGCCCGGAAGTGGGCGCCATTTGGTGGTGCTGGATGATGACACCATGAAGAAGGTGCGTGGACCCGGCGGTGTGCTGGTGGACCTGGCCTTCGACGGTGTGGACCTCCAGGAGACAGCCGAGGAAGGGGAGTCTGACAACCGTAGGATGACCGCCACGGAAAAGATGAAGTTCTGGGCCAGCAGTGGGTACGCAGATGATCTGCGGAAGGTGATCAATCAGGACTCGCCAGACAGTACCCCCACATCGAAGGTTCCCGTGGTTACTCGCGCTTGGACTCCCGTCGTAGAAACCCTCTTCGAGACCCCCGAAGGAACCTCGGTCCAAGCCCAGGAGGCTTTCAAGAAGCGCAACGAGTTCTGGAAACCTATTGCTGGCGATGCAGGCACGCTAGCAGGTATTGCCGCAGCCGCCATGACCGGTCCGATCGGAGGTGCTGTCGCGGGTGTCGCAACTCTCGGTTACCAGTCGTTGCTGGACCCACTCTTGCCTACCGATCAAGACGTGACGGTGGATCAACAGTACAGCGCCACAACAAACTTCATGATGGGGACCCTGAGTGCTGTCGCTGCCGAGAAGCTGGACTTCAGTCAGGCTCCAACGACTCCAGGCGAGTACTTAGAAAATAACAGCCAACTGCCCAAGGTTGTTGGGCCGAGTGGGGAAATCTTGCCAGTTGGTTCAATGGATCCTGAAGCCTTGTCAGCCTTCCAAGGGTACCTCGTGGAGGGGTTGTCCGACTGGCACTTTGATGAGGCAAAAGAGATGATCGCAGCTCGCGCTGAGAGTACGCATGCTCGGAACAGGGAAGCTGGCAGAGAAGAATGAAGCGAATGATATTCTTCCTGTTATTGGCTCTGGGCTGCGCAGTGGCGACTGTCGGTGCAGGGCTGTGGGGGAACCTGCTCGGGGGGTATAGGGCGGGTGATTTTTCTGCTGGAAACAGTGAGTTTATCGAGATGCCCACAAAATTCGCAGACACCTTTGCTGTTGATCCGGCGGAGGGGTGGCTGGTCAAGATGTACTACAAGAAGGAGGGTGCATTTTGCTGGGTGTCGAACGATATGGACAGAGACCCTTTCCCAGGCCCGGCGTTGAAAATTCAACATACCCGCGGTCGGCTTGCTGAAGTCATATACTCGGGGCGCGGCGCTCGCAGCCTGAAGTTGTCCTATGGAGAGGTTTTGAGGCATCGAAAGGAGGAGCATTCAAAGTTTGGGCACAAGAATTTGATCCTGCTGCCTGATAGGGTCATCGGCGGTGAACGTGCTGTGGGGGTGAGTTACCGCTATGAGAGCGAAGGTCAGCATGGCGTCGAGGAGCAGTACCATGTCATTCGGCATGATGGCCTGTGGACTTTCACTCTGCACTCGGGCATCAATCGTGATGTCATTGACCCCGATACGTATCGGGTGTTGGACACGTTTCGTTGGACTGGGCCGTTTGACGAGGCGAGTGTTTCTCCTCGGCCCACGCCTAGCCCTGAGCCCAGCCCCTCTGAGAGTGAGGGGTGACTTCATGGTTGGAGGAGCGCGATGAGGAGAGCAGTCTTCCTGTCCCTGTCTCTGGGCTGCGTGGCGGCGACTGTCGGTGCGGGGCTGTGGGGGGGAGCTGTTCGAGAGGCATGGGTCGAGTGCTTCTTCTAATGGAAACAGCAAGCTCATCGAAATGCCCACGAAATTCGCGGACACCTTTGCTGTTGGTCCGGTGGAGGGGTGGGAGGTTGGAATGCATTACCAGAAAGAGGGTGCCTTTTGCTGGGTTGGGGATATAGTGGATAACAATCCTTTCCCGGGGCCAGCTTTGAAAGTTCAGCATATTCATAACTGGTTTGCTGAGGGCGATTTTGCCGGTCGTCGATCCCGGGTTCCCGCCTTGACCTACGAAGAAGTTATTGGTCACCAAAAGTCGGTGCACTGGAGGAATGAGTACAAGAAGTGGGCCCTGCTTCCTGATAGAGTTATCGGCGGGGAGCGAGCTCCGGGGTTGACTTACCGTTATGAGGGCGAGAAACATCACGCCGTCATAGCAGAGTTTTACATTATTCGACACGACGGCTTATGGACTTTCACTCTGCACTCGGGGATCAATCGTGATGTCATCGATCCTGACACGTACCGGGTGTTGGACACGTTTCGTTGGACTGGGCCGTTTGACGAGGCGAGTCTTCCCCCTTCTGCTGAGCCCAGTCCTGAGCCCAGCCCCTCAGAGAGTGAGGAATGAGATGTCAGGGCGTTGTTCCTCTCGGCTTGCGAGCCCTCCGTCTCGCCGACCGCTCACGTCGGGCTGCGATGCGTCAACGAGCAGGCCGTGTCGAGGCTCGGTGAGAGGCCCTGCGCACTGTCGCCAGGTCTCGACACGGATTCCCTCGCCCCGCGTCAGGAACCCGGCTCGACCAGCGGAAGACAGGGGCTTGCTCGACCAGCAGCACAGAAGACTTGAATCGATCAACAACCGGGAGGAGAAGCGCCGTGACCGTTGACCTGGAGTTCTCGCGGGAAGCCGTCGGGGTCAAGTCGAAGCAGAACTGGACCGACTCGGCGACCTTCGCCATCATCGGCGGGCAGGCCGAGCGGCTCCACCCGGACCCGGCCTTCGTGGACCTGCCCGAGCAGGTCGCCTCCGACGGGGTGGCCGGGCTGCGGACCACATGCCACAGCTTCTGCCTCGACATGAGCAAGGTGCTGCGGGAGTTCTCCGACGCCTGCGCCGTGCTCGGTTCCGGCACGAACGAGGCGGTCTCCAACATGGACGAGACCGAGAGGACCAGCTCCAAACAGTTTCAGGAACTGGAGCGCAGGATGTCCGGCGGCGCGTCGGGCTGACATGATGGAACCCACCGATTCGTGACCCGAGGAGGCGTGATGAGACCCACACCGAGCAGACTGCTCGCCGCAGGACTGGCCCTGCTGGCCGTCGGCTGCACCCCCGGCGCCCCCGGGGAACCCGCACCGTCGGCTTCCGAGAGCCCCCAGCAACCCATCGACCAGATCATCGGCCGCCCCCTCAGAATGGACCGGGACGTCCTGCCTGAATACGCCAAGGAAGGCATCACATGGGGCCAGGTCACCTTCCACGACGACGGCACCGTCACCGGCGACAAATCCCTGGTCTTCATCTCCAACCCCACCCACTGGCAGCGCGACGGCGACATCCTCAAGCTCTGCACCGAGCAGGAATGCGAGTTCTGGTCCGAATGGAAGGTCCGCCGGAAGGATGCGCCGGAGAACGAGATCATCTTCGAGCTGGTCTTCGCCAACGCCAAGGACGACCAGGGCAAGGAGATCACCCGCACCCTCAAGGTGATCCAGTGAGACTCATCGCAAGAGGTACAGTGCTGAGACGACGGTGAGCGCCAGCACCACTCGGGTGAACCAGACCTGATCCAACCTACGGAACACCAGCCGCCCGAGCCACGTCCCCACCAGCACCACCGGGGCCAACACCAGCAACGGCAGCACCATCTCCACCCGGAACAACCCCAGCCCGGCGGAGAACGGCAGCTTTGCCACGTTCACCAGGAAGAAGAACCACGCCTGGGTGCCCATCAGCCGCGCCATGTCGAAACCCGCCGCCATGAAGTACAGCACCATCACCGGCCCCCCGGCGTTCGCGGCCATCGTCGTGAACCCCCCGAGCATCCCGTAGGCGGTCCGCCCGCCACGCCCCGTCACGACGAACCCCTCCAGGCCCCGCCGCATCCCCCACACCGTCAACCCCGTCAACACCAACAGGATCACCCCGATGGTGCGGCGCATCATCACGTCATCCACCCACGCCAGGAACACCGCCCCCAGCACCAGCCCCGCCACCACCGTCGGCACCAACCGCCGCAGCGCCGCGAAATCAGCTTCCCGGCGGTAGGCCCAGATGGCCACCAGGTCCCCGACCAGCAGCAGCACCAGCAGCATCGCCGTCGACTCCCGGGCGGGCAGCGCGAAAGCGAACATTGCGACGGCGAGCGTCGCCAACCCCGGCAGCGCGGTCTTCGCCACCCCGACCAGCAGCGCACCGGCCAGCAGCACCAGCCACGCCGTCGGGCCGAGCAGGGAAGCGTCGATCCCCACCGGTCAGAAACTCCCGGTGCCGCTCGGCTGATTCGTGAAGCGGCTGTAATGGCCCTGGAAGAGGGCATCGATCCGATCCAGCTGCCCGTTTCGGTGCTTGAGGATGTGGAAGTTCGCCAGCCCCCGCTCCTCGTCAGCCGGGTTCTCCTTGTACATCTCGGGGCGGTGCAGCATGATCACGATGTCCGCGTCCTGCTCCAGCGAGCCCGACTCGCGCAGATCGCTGAGCTGCGGCACGCCGTCCTTGCGCTGCTCGGTGTTGCGGGACAGCTGCGACAGCGCGATGACCGGCACCTCGAGCTCCTTGGCCAGCAGCTTGATCTGGCGGGAGAACTCGGAGACCTCCAGCTGCCGCGACTCCACCTTCTTGCCCGAGGTCATCAGCTGGATGTAGTCGATGCACACCAGCTGCAGGTTGTGGTTCTGCTTCAGACGGCGGGCCTTCGCGCGAATCTCCATCATCGTCAGGTTGGGGGAGTCGTCGATGAAGAACGGTTTCGGCATCAGCTGCACGTGCTTGTCGGTGATGCGCTGCCAGTCGGACTCGTCCAGCTTGCCGCCACGAATCTTCTGCAACGGCACCGACGCCTCGGCGCTCAGCACCTTCATCACGATCTCGGTGCGGCTCATCTCCAGGGAGAAGAACACGGTGGCCAGGTCGTGGTGCAGCGCGGCGGAGCGGCACACGTCGAGGGCGAAGGTGGACTTGCCCACGCCGGGGCGGGCCGCGACGATCACCATCTGGCCGGGGTGCAGGCCATTGGTGAGGGCGTCGAGGTCGATGAATCCGGTGGGAACGCCGGAGAGGGCGTCACCGGAGTTCTGGATGCTCTCGATCTCATCGACGGTGGGTTCCAGCAGCTCGCCGATGGACTTGTAGTCGTCTCCTGCGCGTTTGCTGGAGACCTCGAAGAGGGTCTGCTGGGCCTCGTCGACGATCTTGTCCACCTCGCCCTGGCCGGCGTAGCCGAGCTGGGCGATGCGGATGGAGGCCTCGACGAGTCGTCGCAGGATGGCCTTCTCCCGCACGATCTCCGCATAGTAGGAGGCGTTGGCGGCCACGGAGATGCTGGAGAGCAGGTCGTGGAGGTAGACGGGGCCGCCGACGCGCTGCAGCTCGCCGGTGCGGCCCAGCTCGGCGGCGACGGTGATGGGGTCGGCGGGTTCGCCCTTGCCGTAGAGGGTGACGATGGATTCGTAGATGGTCTCGTGGCGGGGCTGGTAGAAGTCGCGGCCCTTGACCACCTCCACGACGTCGGAGATGGCGTCCTTGCTCATGAGCATGGCGCCCAGCACGCTGCGTTCGGCGGGGTCGTCCTGGGGTGGGGTGGGTCCGGCTGGAGTGCGCTCCTCGTACTCCTCGTAGGGCTCAGACATCGGCTCCCTCTCCTCCCGCTGGGGCACCAATGTAGACCAGAGAATCGACGGTTGTCGCCAGGGAGTCGCCGAGGCTGTGGACAACTCTGTGGAATCGTGTGGGAACTTGTGGGCGCACGACCGAGGTTAGGGCCTCGCGGTGCGGAAAACCCCCCTTGGCATGTTGTAAAACCGTTATATCACCAAGGTTTGTGGATAACTTCGGGGGATAACTGTGGAAAATGTGGAAAACCTCAGGGTTGCTGGGGAGCGGGTCCGGCCCTTGGCCGAAAGTGGGGCGAAGGTGCTGGTCCTGGAGGCTGTTGCTCGGGTGGGCGGGGGCGCTAGGCATTTGAGGGGGAGGAACAAGCGTGGTGGGAACTGTTGCTCGGGTGGGCGGGGGCGCTAGGCTTCGTGCCGAGGAGGTCAGAGATGCCCACAGCCGAGGAAGCGATGCCGTTCCCGGAGGACACGCGCCCGAAGATCACGAATTTGGTCAGCAGTCTGCGCAGGATCACGTCCATGGTCGTGAGCGGTACCCAGCTCGGGCAGTGGAGCGGGCATGGCACCCCGGGCTGGGTGGGGGAGGCGGCGGATGCCCACATGTCGTCGATCACGACGCTGCGCTCGAAGCTGTTCCCGATACGGGACGGACTGACCGCGGCGGCCCTGAAGGCCGAGAGCTGGGCGGAGGCGCTGGAGGATGTGATCGAGCTGAAGATTCCTGATCTGCACGACGCCTGGGACCAGGTCCAGCGGATCGTGGACGAGGAGAACCGCAAGGCGGCTCAGGCGCAGTGCCGCCCCGGGGAACTCCCACAACCTTCGGCCCCGTCGCGCAGCGGGGAGCTGGACATGTGGGCGCACCAGCGGCGCACCGAGATCTTGGAGGACTACAAAAGGGTCATCTCGAAGCTCAACGAGGTGGCGCAGGATGCGGCGGCGGGGGTCAAGGCGGCCCGGAGCCTGTTCCTACCAGAGGATGTGGGGACCGACCGCAACGAGATCAGCGAGCACATGTTCCAGGACGACGACTCCATCCTGGAGGCCCAGACCCGGTGGGAGCGGGGCCAGGACATCGCCAAGGAGATCACGCAGCGGCTGGATGAGGGCTTCGAGAACAAGGAGCAGCTGCGGGAGTTCCTGGACGAGTACGGCGACGACCTGGAGAACCCCATCGTGGCCACGGCCCTGGGGCAGGAGATGACGCCGGAACAGCTGACCGATGAGGTGCTGGAGAACCTGTGGTACATCCATGACCCGGAGCTGTGCAGGGAACTGGTGAGCAAGATGGGCACCTTCCAGGTGCTTGCTGGCGGCGGGGTGAATCTGTCGCCGGAGCAGGCGGAGAACCAGGAGCTCTTGCTGAAGTTCCAGGACGCCCTGCCGGAGACCCGCGTGGGGGACCTCTCGGCCCACGAGGCCTTTGCGGAGAAGCTGCTCGAGGCGGGCCGGAGGGATGTCTCCGTGCCCTGGGCGCCGCACACGAAGCTGAAGGGAACTGAACTGATCGCCCAGCTCGTCGGCCAGGCCGGGCTGGACAACCCGCACCTCGCCCTGGGGGAACCGGTGCTCCGGACCGATGATGAGAAGGACTCCTTCCTGAAGGACCTGCTGCGCCATGATTCCCGGGTGCTCCGCAACATCGACGGGGATGAGCGCCGCAGTTACGGGCGGCTCATCCTGCCGTGGCTGGACCCGAAGCTGGAGGACCCGGTGTTCGCGCTGACCACCCTGATGGATCAGTCAGAGGGTGCGGCGACGCATGACAGCGAGGCGATGCGGCGGCACGAGGCCGACCGCATGGCCGGGTTGAAGAGTTTTCTGGGCTCCAAGATCACAGGGGTGGACACCAACGGCGATGGTGTGATCGACGGCAAAGACCAAGAGATCAACATCACCGAGTACATCATGGGCGGTCGGACCGTCAACGAGCGGAAGGTCATGATGGATGGCTCGTGGCAGTCGTACTCCGGCTTCCCTGATGGTGGGGTCCAGTTCGCGACGGTGGTGGCGGAGGCCTCCCGCCCGGAGTCTGATGATCTGTTCGATGTGATGTCCCCGGAGGAACAGGAGGCCTGGCGCAAACGGGATGCGCAGGCGGCGAGGATCGCCCGAGGCTACCTCTTGGGCTACCAGAACGGGCTGGAAGTGTATCGTCCGGCGGGAGTCAAGGAGATCGAGGGACAGCTTCCCTTCGGCTACGAGAACCGGGCCAGCAGGAGCTTGGCCGCAGATGTGATCGGCCCCCACCTCAAGGGGGTCAGCCGGAGCATGGCGACCTTTGTTCTGGATGAGCAGGATCTCTTCTACGACGAGTCGAGTGGGCGGCATCTCATAGCCCTTGCGGAGGGTGCGACGGACAGGCTCCGAGGCTCGGAGGGGGTGTTCGCGGACCTGGCCTTCGACGGGACCGCAGAGTACAGCAAGGCGGCCAAGGGTATGCCTTTGGGGAAGGTGCCGAGCATCGAGAATCCATCGGCCGTGGACAAGCTGCTGGCGTGGGTCGCGACGGGCTATCGGGATGACCTCAGGGCGACATTCGAGGTGACGAATGTTCCTCGGAGCGATGACCCGAGGTCAAAGGTGGTCGAGTCCACCGCCGACTGGGTCCACATCACGAATACGCTGTTCTCCGCGCCTGATGGGGCGTCGGGTTTGCAGGCGGAGGCGGTTCGTGATCGTAATGAGGTGTGGCGACACCGGGCAGAGGATGGAGTTGTGATGCTCAAGGCGGCTGCTGGGTTGGCGAAAAACCCCGCTGTGGGGGCCGCCGCAGAGGTTGTGGATCATATGGTGGTACAACCGTCCTTGGATGACGCATTTCCAACAGATTTCCAGAGGCATAACGTCCACGAGTCCAAGTTAAGTGTCACTGAGAAATTCATGCTGGCAACGATGACGACAGTCGCGGCGGAGGAGGTTGACTTCTCGCAGGCGCCGGTGCCGCTCAGCAAGCTTCGAAAGGCGGCGGGGGAGGAGTTCAAGGTTCTTGACGAGGAAGGGAACCTGCTTCCACTCGAGTCCATGGCCTCCAATGCGCGAGGGCGTTTCCTCAACTACCTCACCCGTGAGCTTGTTGGATGGGAGTTTGAAGAGGCCCGAGAGGTCATGCGGCTGGAGGGAACCATCGCTGATCTGGAGCAGCAGGAGCAGCTGCGCCACGAGGACATTCAAGACGGCAAGGGGCTGGAGGCGCAGGAGCTGGAGAGGCGCAAGAAGCAGGAGGAGGAACAAGAGGGATGAGGAGGTCGTTCCTCAGAAGGCTGCTTGGGGCAGTGGTTGCCGGTGCTGTGCTGTGTGCTGGATGTGTTCCCGTCAAGGAGTCTTCGTCTCAGCGGAGTTCGGTGAAGCCGAGCCCTACTCCTGCGTATGAGCGGATTCAGATGCCCTCTGAGCGTGCGGACCTGTTTGAGGTGGTGATCCCTGAGAGCTGGGAGTCCAGCAAGGATGAACATTCGGACAGTCCGGATTTTACTGCTTGGCGGATCGGTGATGTCTTTCCCAGGGCGAGGTTTCGCCTGAATCATTTTCCGGGAGGGAAGAGTGTGCGGCGTTCTGCGGGGGGTGATCGCATCGTTTATGCGACCAGCTTGGAGGAGCAGCTGGACTATGCCCTGGAGGGTTATGCCTACCTGGGTGACTCAGCCAAGGTTGTGGTGTTGCCTGAGCGTGAGATCGGCGGGGAACGGGCGGTTGGTTTCAGGATTCGCTTCATTCGCGGCAAGTACTTGTGGTTGCGGGAGGAGTGGTACGTGGTGCGTCATGACGGGATATGGGATTTCACCTTGGAGTCCGGCGCATCTCGGGATGTGATCGGGCAGGATGCTTACGCGATTCTCGACTCGTTCCGGTGGGTGGGGCCACCCCCGCCGTCACCGTCGGCTGAGGAGAGCGAGGAATGATGAAGCGTTCCGAGGCGCTGACCGTGATGGCTGCGGTTGTGGTGCTGTTCGGTGGTTGTGCATCCGGTGCGGGGGAGACTGCCGCATCTGAGCCTCCGACCCAGGCGGCGTCATCCGCCTTGGCCTCGCCGGTCGTCAAGCTGTCGGAACAGGCGGACTTGTACGAGGTGGAGGTTCCGGAGGGGTGGGAACTCGTCAGGTCCACTCGGCCCGGGGTGGCGAACTTCACCGCCCGGAAGCTCGACGGGCAGTTCCCCCCGACCTCGGTGGACCTGGAGCACTGGGGCGAGGACTGGGCGCAGGAGAGCTACGGGGATGAACAGGGCGGAGTTTCCCAGCTGAGCCTGGAGAACGTGCTGAAGCACTACCAGTCAATCTACTCCACCACCGAGTTCACCGAAGTTACCGTCCTGCCCGAGCGTGAGATCGGTGGCGAGCAGGCCGTCGGCTTGAAGCTCCGCCCGCCAGCGGCGGGAGCATCAGCGGACCTGGAACAGTTTGAAGAGCTGCGATGGGAGCAGTGGTACGTGGTGCGTCACGACGGGGTGTGGCGGTTCGTCATCAGCTCCGGGCTGGAGCAGGACCAGGCCGATGAGGAGGCCCAGGCGATCCTCAGCTCGTTCCGCTGGGTGGGGCCTGCTGAACCAACACCCTCGGCAAGTGAGAGTTGACGAAGAACAGGAGACGGGATGAGTGATCTGGAGTTCTCGTGGGAGAAGGTCAAGGTCAAGGCGAAACATGCCTGGACCGACTGCGACACGCTGGGGATCATCGGGTCCGAGGCCGGGCGGCTCGATGCGACGAGCGCATTCAGCGAGGAACCACTCGGTGACAAGCTGAGCGGGGTGACCGAACTCCGAGCGGCCTTCGAGCTGCTGTGCCAGAGTGCACAAGGGGCGATCCTGGAGCTCTCCGACGCCTGTGCGGTCCTCGGCTCGGGCACCGAGGCGGCGGTCTCCAACATGGATGAGACCGAGCAGCGAAGCACCCTGGACTTCGCCCGGCTGGTGCAGCGCATGTCCGGCAAGGACGAGTACGGCAGACCCCGATGAGTGACCGGCCACGATGAGAGAACTGCGGAACCCTGGCACTACCTGCTGACGTCACCTGCGCCAGGTGCCGGGCCGAGCCGAGGGCGGTTTGGGATCGGGTTCCTGCGCAGGGTCACGGGGTCTCGACACGGGTGTTCTCGCAAGCTCGCCCACCCGGCTCGACCAGCGGAA
>JAUNKV010000059.1 GCA_030532575.1 Propionibacteriaceae bacterium
GGAAGCCGAGCCCGCCGACCTGCCGCCACGTGGCGCGGGCATCGGCCTGGATGCGGCGGGAGGCCAGCAGCACCGAGGTGCCGGGCAGCAGGGCGTAGCCCCTGGCCAAGGTCTGCAGCGCCCACGGACCGGCCATGTTGAACACCGCCACCACCAGCAGGCAGGCACCGGCCACCAACAGGAAACCCCAGAGGTCGCGGCCGAGCTTGACGTGCTGCATCCCGAACCACAGGCCGACGGTGACGACGACGAAGACGACGGCGCGCAGCCAGGTGACCTTCGGTTTGGCGGCCTGTCGGGCCACACCGAGCGGGGAGATGCGCACCTGACGCAGGCCCCACCAGGTGGAAAGCAGTGCGATGACCACGTTCGCCAGACACACCGCGGCCGCCATCCACCACGGCAGGAACAGATCGGTGCTGGTCAGGGCCACACCCTGGAGCTCCACGCCCGCCCACAGCGGCACCGTCGCCAGGTACAGCACCAGCCCGCAGGCGGTGCCGATCACCGACTGGATCAGGGAGTCCAGCAGTGACATCCGGGTGATGTCGCCGGAGCTCAGCCCCAGCAACCGCAGCGCCGACAGGCGCTGTTCGCGGCCCCGGGCCCCCAGCACGGCGGCCGATGCCGACAGCGAGACCATCGCGGGCAGCAGCAGGGCCAGGGCCACCAGGCCCAGCACGAAGTAGATCATCAGGACGGTGTCGAGGTCAGGGTCGATGGCCCGGGCCTCGGCCAGCAACGGGGGAGGAGCGACCCAACGGCCGTGCAGCATCACGGTGCCGCCGAGGATGGTCAGCGCCAGCACGGCGGAGACCGCACAGGCCAGGATCGAGGCGAAGTAGAGCAGGGTCTCACCCTGCCGGGAGGCGAACCGTCCCCGGGTGAGCTGCATGGTCAGGGAACCGAGACCGGTGACGGCACTCATCACGCCACCTCCGCATCGAGCATCCGGTCGGCGTGGATCAGGCCGTCGCGGATCTCCACCAATCGAGAGCACCAGCGGGCGACGGCGGAGTCGTGGGTGACCATCACCAGCGCGGCCCCGGACTGGGCGGTGACAGTGGTCAGCAGCTGCATCACCTCATGGCCGGTGGCCTGGTCGAGGGCCCCGCTGGGCTCGTCGGCGAAGATGACCTTCGGGTTTTTGGCCAGGGCTCGGGCGATGGCGACGCGCTGCGCCTGACCACCTGACATCTCGGAGGGGCGGCGCATCCGCAGCTTGAGCAGACCGAGGCGCTCCAGCAGGTCGTCGGCCCGACGCAGTGCGGCCGGGCGGCGGGTTCCGGTCAGCAACAGTGGCAGGGCGATGTTCTCCCTGGCCGGGAGTTCGGGGATGAGCTGGCCGTCCTGGAACACGAATCCGAACTCGGTGAGCCTGAGGTGCGAGCGGGCCGTGTCCGAGAGCCGGGTCAGGTCGCGCCCGGCGAAGGTCACCGATCCGGCCTCGGGGGTGAGCACCCCGGACAGGCAGTGCAGCAGCGTTGACTTGCCGGACCCGGAGGGACCCATGATGGCCACGCTCTGCCCGGCCGGGATGGTGAGGGAGACCCCGGCCAGGGCCTGGACCGACCCGTAGCTCTTGGTGATGTCGTGCGTTGTCAGTGTCGCTGAATCCGTCATGTCTCCATTCCATCCCCGGATGTCGTGGCGCACCACAGCCCAGGCTCCCATGTTGGGGTGGTGCCAGCACCACCCTTGCGGTTCCATCCCGCATTCGCAGTACTCTCACCCTGTGTGGTGGCGCAGGAAGAGCTCGGAGAGCAACGAGGCGGAGGCGGCCCGGCGGATCGCGGAGCTGACCGATTCCCGGCGCGTCATCGCCCAGGCCTACGAGGTGGAGCGACGGCGCATCGAGCGTGACCTGCACGACGGTGCCCAGCAGTACCTCGTGGCGGCGGCGATGAAGCTGGGGGAGGCGCAGCTCTTCCCGGCGTTGGCCAAGGACCCCGGGGCTGCGCAGCTGCTCCGGGATGCGGCAACCGCGATCCAGGAGGGGCTGCAGGCGTTGCGCCGCACCATTCAGGGCATCCATCCGCAGCTGTTGGCGCAGCAGGGGCTGGTCGCCGCGCTGGAGGAGGTGGCGGCGACGGCGGCGAACCGGGTGCGGATCGTCGCTCCCCATCCGCTGCCGGAGCTGTCCGAGGAGGTGCTCGCCGTCGGTTACTTCTTCGCCTGTGAGGCCATCGGCAATGCAGCAAAGTACGCCCCCGGGGCAGGGGTGAGTGTGCTGCTGGCCAGTGATCGCAACCTGCTGGTATCGGTGGTGGACTCCGGGCCGGGCGGGGCCGGGTTCGTTCCCGGAGGTGGATTGGTCGGGATGCGTGAACGGCTGGCGGCGGTGGGTGGGAGACTGGAGCTGTCGTCCCCGCCAGGTGGGCCGACGAAGTTGTCCGCGACGATCCCGCTGCTGCTCGCGCGGGGAGAATCAGGGGTGGTGCTGGCATGAGCCACAGGGTGCTGATCGCCGACGACTCTGCCCTGTTGCGGGAGGGGCTCGCCGGGCTGTTGGAACGTCAGGGGCATGAGGTGGTGGGGCAGGAGGCCAGAGCTGATGCCCTGGAGGCCGCCGCCCGGGAGCTGGCCGCGAAGGGCGAGCTCCCGGATGTCCTCATCACGGATGTCCGGATGCCCCCGACGATGACCAACGACGGGCTCGCCGCAGCCATCCGCATCAAGACCGCCCATCCCGGGATCGCGGTGCTGGTGGTCAGCCAGTACGTCTCCGCGCGGCACGCCCAGGACCTGTTCGCCCTGCCCGCCCCGCCTGGAGCCGGGGGTTCCGGGTACCTGCTGAAGGATCGAATCGCGCAGGTGGTGGACTTCCTCGGTGCGCTGTCGATGGTGGTCTCCGGGGGAGTGGTGATCGACCCGGAGGTGGCCCGGGCCATGATGCAGACCTCCCGGTCCGGGCTGGGAGAGCTCAGCCCGCGTGAGCTGGAGGTGCTGGAGCTGATGGCCCAGGGGCTGTCGAACTCCCAGATCAGCGAGCGGCTGTTCCTCTCCGGCGCAGCCGTGGCCAAGCATGTCTCGTCGATCTTCGCGAAGCTGGGCTTCGAGCCGGGCGACGAGAACCGCAGGGTGAGGGCCATCCTCACCTTCCTCAACTCATGAGAGCGTGTACGGGCAGGGTTGCTTGAGCGAAATCGTGATGTCAACGCTGCCCCTGAAGCGGAACGGCGATGCATGCTCGAGGGGTGGGGGGGGCAGGAATGCCGGGCCGGGGCGCTCGTGAACCGTCGCGCCACTCCATGAAAAGCCGAAAGGCTGACGCAAGTCTGGCCCTTCGTCGGCTGGTCGGTTCAACTTTCGTCCCGCTACGTTCCCGGGTGTTGAGAACCGACCCTGTAGGAGGGACTGATGAATCCTGTGAAAATGACCCTGGCTCGCACGGCGGCGACGGTGCTGACTGCCGCAGCGCTCGTGGTTCCTGCGACCGCACATGCGGCTGCGCCTCAGGTGGCGCACCCGATGGTGCCGATGCCCGCGCAGCCGAGGGTGGAGCTCTCCACCAGCGCGGTGCCGCACCGCACCCTGCTCGTGGTCAAGGTGAGCGGCTTCCAGCCCGGTGAGCGCATCCAGGTCCGGGTGGGTGGGCGTTCCGCACGCACCGTCGTCGCCGATCAGGGCGGCCGGGCCAGCACCCACCGCGTGATCGACCGCCGGACCTGCGGCACCGGCTGCACGGTCACTGCCACCGGGGCGACGTCCGGGCAGGTCGGCGCCGAGTTCCGGGGCCTGCACCGACGCTGAGGGTGAGGCTACTCTTGGGGCAGTCCACGACGAAGGAGTCGATCCATGACGATGTCCGAGCGCCAGCAGGAACTTCTCGACACCCCGCGTTGGCAGCAGGTCGGGCGGGTGATCGACTGGTACATGGAGACCCTGGGGGCAGCCGACGGTTGTTCCCCCGAGGAGATCGACCGGATCGAGGAGCGTCTTGGGCTGCCCCTGCCGACTGCTCTCAGGGAGTGGTTCGAGCTGCTGGGGCACCGCCTGCAGACGGTGCGTGACATCCCGGCGACCCCGCAGGACATCCAGCTGCGCGACGGCATGGTCGAGGTCTGGCGCGGCGCCACGGGGGAGTGGTCCCTGGCCGCGCCCTCCGGCGAGGACCCGATGCTCCAGCTCGGCGGGAACGATGCCCCGCTCAGCGCCTGGCTGGCTGCCATGCTGATGTCGGAAACCCTGGTGGGGGCGTATCGGGGCGAGCTGCAGGGCCCGCTCGGTCTGCTCTACTTCAGCATCATGGGTGGCGAGGTCGAGCAGGCCGGGCCCGACGTCCTGGCAGCCGTCCGGAAGGACTATCAGCCCTTCAGCCTGCCCCTGCCCACCTCGGAGGAGTCCTGGTACTTCGACGCGGGGAGCGTGATCCGCCTCGGTTCCTCCGGGCGACTCGAGTGGGCCATCGCCACCCATGAGGCCTACCACCGCATCAATGAACTCCTCGCCCTGGAGGTGAACGTGACCCAGGTGCTCGCCCAGGTCTTGGCTCCCACCCCTGAGGAGATCCAGTGCATCTTCGAGGTCGAGGAGGAGGGGTGGGTCCACTTCTTCGGCAGCCAGGAGGTCCTGGACGCGGTGTTCGAGCTGGGCGACATCGAGCACATGATGCGCAGAACCGTCGAGCCGACGTCGATGGAGGCCCTGCTGGTCGCCGACGCCGACCACGAGCCCCTGTGCGACCTCCTGGCCGAGAAGCTGTCCCCGATCTGGGGCGAGCGTCTGGTCATCGCATGGCGCAACGGCGTCGAGGGGGAGTTCGCCGTGGTCCATCCCGACGGCGTGACCCAGGTCGTCGGGCACTGACCTCGGGCACTGGCCCTTCGGCCAGTGACGAAGGCCCCGATTTGGTCCCTCCCGTCCGGCGTGCAAGAATGGGCGGGTTGCTCCGCGGGGAGTGGTGTGTCCGGACCTGATCCGGTGATGCCCTCCTCGTCGAGGTCGAGCAGGTGGCCCAAGCGCGAGATGTGACCTCCAACACCTTGGAGGCGGTCTTCCCTTGCGGCTTCGGGCACGACACTCCCGACCTCGGGGGTCGGAGCAACAGGGGGCTTCGGCCTCACATGTTCATGAGAACTCCATCAGGGACGAGTAGAAGGAACGAACTGTGGCGGGACAAAAGATCCGCATCCGGTTGCGGGCGTATGACCATGAGGTCATCGACAGCTCGGCGCGCAAGATCGTCGACACCGTGACTCGCACCGGTGCCAAGGTGGCAGGCCCCGTGCCGCTGCCGACCGAGAAGAACGTGTTCTGTGTGATCCGTTCGCCCCACAAGTACAAGGACAGCCGCGAGCACTTCGAGATGCGCACCCACAAGCGGCTGATTGACATCCTCGACCCCACGCCGAAGACCGTCGACTCGCTCATGCGTCTCGACCTCCCGGCCGGTGTCGACATCGAGATCAAGCTTCCGTGAGGTTCGAGATGAGCAACAGCGAACGAATCGTCAAGGGCATCCTGGGCACCAAGCTCGGCATGACCCAGCTCTGGGACGAGAACAACAAGGTCGTCCCCGTCACCGTCATCCAGGCCGGTCCCTGCGTCGTGACGCAGGTCCGCACCCCGGAGACCGACGGCTACAACGCCGTCCAGCTCGGCTTCGGGGCCATCCCCTCCCGCAAGGTCACCAAGCCCGCCCAGGGTCACTTCGACAAGGCCGACGTCACCCCCCGCAAGCACCTGATGGAGCTGCGCACCGCCAACGCCTCCGAGTTCACCCTCGGTCAGGAGCTGACGGCTGAGCTGTTCGAGGGCGGCGAATTCGTCGACGTCACCGGCACCACCAAGGGCAAGGGCACCGCCGGTGTCATGAAGCGTCACGGCTTCGGCGGCCTCAAGGCCTCGCACGGTGTGCACCGCAAGCACCGCGCCCCCGGCTCCATCGGTGGCTGCGCCACCCCCGGTCGCGTGTTCAAGGGCCTCCGCATGGCGGGTCGCATGGGTAACGCCAAGGTGACCGTCCAGAACCTCAAGATCCACGCCGTCGACACCGAGCGCGGTCTGCTGCTCGTGCGCGGCGCCGTTCCCGGCAACAACGGCTCGCTCGTCGTCGTGCGCAGCGCTGCCAAGAAGGGTGGTCAGGCATGAGCTCCATCACCGTTGACGTCCACGCCCCCAGCGGCAAGAAGGCCGGCAAGGCCGAGCTGCCCGGTGAGTACTTCGACGTCCAGACCAACGTCCCGCTGATCCACCAGGTCGTCGTCGCGCAGCTCGCGGCGGCCCGCCAGGGCACCCACTCCACCAAGACCCGCGGCCAGGTCCGCGGCGGTGGCATCAAGCCGTGGCGCCAGAAGGGCACCGGACGCGCCCGTCACGGCTCGCGTCGTTCCCCGATCTGGACCGGCGGCGGCACCGTCCACGGCCCGAAGCCGCGTGACTACTCGCAGCGCACCCCGAAGAAGATGATCGCCGCGGCCCTGCGTGGCGCTCTGTCCGACCGCGCTCGCGATGGCCAGATCTTCGTCGTCTCGGAGATCGTCTCCGGCGAGACCCCCTCCACCAAGCAGGCCCTGGCCACGCTGGCCCAGCTGGGTGAGTTCCGCAAGGTGCTGGTGGTGCTGGATCGGTTCGAGGAGGTCGCCTGGCTCAGCCTGCGCAACGTCCCGACCATCCACGTGCTGGCCGTTGACCAGCTCAACACCTACGACGTCCTGGTCGCCGACACCGTCGTGTTCACCTCCGCCGCCCTGGCCGCCTTCACCCACCGCGGTGCCGAGGCGATCGCCACCGAGACCGAGGCCGAGGCTGAGGTCGCCGAGGCGAAGGTGGCCTCCGAGGGCCCCAAGCCGAAGGCCCGCGAGGCAGCTGCGAAGAAGTCGTCGACCAAGGTCGAGGAGAAGACCGAGGCCCCCGCGGCCGAGGTGAAGGACTACGGCAAGGACTCCTACCGGGGTGACAAGCCCCCGGCCGGGTTCGACATCAAGGGCAACGAGGACTCCATGAAGTTCCACACCCCCGAGTCGCCGTGGTACTCCCGCACCATCGCCGAGGTCTGGTTCAACTCCGCCGAGGCCGCTGAGGCCGCCGGCTTCGTGAACGTGATGGAAGGCAAGGAGAAGAAGTGAGCGAGCTGAAGATCCGCGACCACCGCGACATCATCTGGCGTCCCGTCGTCTCGGAGAAGTCCTACAACCTTCTCGACGAGAACAAGTACACGTTCATCGTGGCCCCGCACGCCAACAAGACCGAGATCAAGATCGCCATCGAGAAGATCTTCGATGTCTCCGTCACCGCCGTCAACACCCAGAACCGCAAGGGCAAGCGTCGTCGCACCCGCTTCGGCATCGGCAAGAGGCCCGATGTCAAGCGCGCCATCGTGACGGTCGCCGAGGGTGATCGCATCGACATCTTCGCCGGCCAGGGCGAGTGAAGAAGGACTGATTCGTCATGGGTATCCGTAAGTACAAGCCGACGACGCCGGGCCGTCGCGGCGCCAGCGTCTCCGACTTCGTCGAGCTGACCCGCTCCACCCCGGAGAAGTCGCTGCTCGCCCCGAAGCCGAAGACCGGTGGTCGCAACAACACCGGCCGCATCACCACCCGCCACATCGGTGGTGGTCACAAGCAGGCGTACCGCATCATCGACTTCAAGCGCTACGACAAGGACGGTGTCCCGGCGAAGGTCGCTCACATCGAGTACGACCCGAACCGCACCGCCCGCATCGCGCTGCTGCACTACCGCGACGGCGAGAAGCGCTACATCATCGCCCCCAACGGCCTGACCCAGGGCACCGTCGTCGTCTCCGGCGAGGGCTCCGACATCAAGCCGGGCAACAACCTGGAGCTGCGTCAGATCCCGGTCGGCACCACGGTCCACGCCGTGGAGCTGCGCCCCGGTGGCGGCGCCAAGCTGGGCCGCTCCGCCGGTGCGGCCATCCAGCTGGTGGCCCGCGAGGGCCGCTACGCCACGCTGCGTATGCCCTCGGGTGAGATGCGCATGGTGGACGTGCGGTGCCGCGCCACCATCGGCACCGTCGGCAACGCCGAGCAGTCCAACATCAACTGGGGCAAGGCGGGCCGTAACCGCTGGAAGGGCATCCGCCCGACCGTCCGCGGTGTCGTCATGAACCCCGTCGACCACCCGCACGGTGGTGGCGAGGGTCGCACGTCGGGTGGTCGTCACCCGGTGTCCCCGTGGGGCAAGCCCGAGGGCCGAACCCGCGACAAGAACAAGGCGAGCAGCCGTCTCATCGTGCGCCGCCGCAAGACCGGCAAGAAGCGCTGATAGGGAAGGCCTGAGGAAATGCCACGCAGCCTGAAGAAGGGTCCCTTCGTCGACGACCACCTGATCAAGAAGGTGGACGCCCAGAACGAGAAGGGCACCAAGAACGTCATCAAGACCTGGTCCCGCCGTTCGATGATCGTGCCGGACATGCTGGGTCACACCATCGCCGTCCACGACGGCCGCAAGCATGTCCCGGTGTTCATCACCGAGGCGATGATCGGTCACAAGCTGGGCGAGTTCGCCCCCACGCGCACCTTCAAGGGGCACGTGAAGGAAGACAAGAAGGCCCGTCGCCGTTGAGGCGCGAGATGAGGAATTCGAAACGATGAGCAACGAAAATGGCAACAGCGCCCGTCGCGAGGCCCTGCTCGGTGATCGTCCCGGGTCCTACGCCATCGCGCGTCACGTCCGGATGAGCCCGACCAAGGTGCGTCGCGTCGTGGACCTGGTCCGCGGTATGGACGTCACCGAGGCCCTGACCGCCCTGAAGTTCGCCCCCCAGGCGGCTTCCGAGCCCGTCTACAAGGTGGTGGCCTCGGCCATCGCCAACGCGGAGAACACCGAGGACCTGGACCGCGAGGACCTGTACATCTCCAAGGCGTTCGTCGACGAGGGGGTCACCCTGCGTCGGATCCGTCCCCGTGCGAAGGGTTCCGCTTCCCGGATCCTGAAGCGTGGCGCCCACATCACCGTGGTCGTCGAACCCCGTGAGTCGAAGGAGGCCTGAGCATGGGGCAGAAGATCAACCCGAACGGCTTCCGTCTCGGCATCACCACCGACCACGTGACCCGCTGGTACGCGGAGAAGAACTACGCGGACTACGTGGCTGAGGACGTGAAGATCCGCAACTACCTGACCAAGTCGCTGGAGCGCGCCGGGATCTCGTCCATCGAGATCGAGCGCCGCTCCGAGCGGGTCACCATCTTCCTGCACGCGGCCCGTCCGGGCATCGTCATCGGTCGCAACGGGGCCGAGGCGGAGCGGGTGCGCGCCGAGCTGGAGAAGCTGACCGGCAAGCAGGTGCAGCTGAACATCCTCGAGGTGAAGAACCCCGAGATCGACGCTCAGCTCGTGGCCCAGGGCGTGGCGGAGCAGCTGGGGGCGCGCGTCGCCTTCCGCCGTGCGATGCGCAAGGCCCAGCAGACCGCGATGCGCGCCGGTGCGAAGGGTATCCGCATCAAGTGCTCCGGCCGTCTCGGCGGTGCCGAGATGTCGCGCTCCGAGGGTTACCGCGACGGCCAGGTGCCGCTGCACACCCTGCGCGCGGACATCGACTACGGCTTCTACGAAGCCCGCACCACCTTCGGCCGCATCGGTGTGAAGGTGTGGATCTACAAGGGTGACGTCACCGGCACCCGCGCCGAGCGCGCCGCCCAGAAGGCCGCCCGCAACGCCGCGCCGTCCGGACGTCAGCGTCCGAACCGTCGTCCCGGCCGTGGCGAGGGCCGCGGTGATCGTCCCGAGCGCGGTGGTCGTCGTCGCGCCGACGCAGCCCAGGCTGAGGCCCCGGTTGCGGCTGAAACCTCGAACGCAGGAGAGTGACCCATGCTGATCCCTCGTCGCGTGAAGTTCCGCAAGCAGCACCACCCGAAGCGTGACGGTGCTGCCAAGGGTGCCACCAAGCTCGCCTTCGGTGAGTACGGCATCCAGGCGCTGGAGCCGTCCTACCTGACGAACCGTCAGATCGAGGCGGCCCGTATCGCCATGACCCGCCACATCAAGCGTGGCGGCAAGGTCTGGATCAACGTGTACCCGGACCGTCCCCTGACCAAGAAGCCGGCCGAGACCCGGATGGGTTCCGGCAAGGGTTCCCCCGAGTGGTGGGTGGCCAACGTCAAGCCGGGCCGCGTGCTGTTCGAGCTGTCGGGTGTGAACGAGGAGTTGGCCCGTGAGGCCATGCGCCTGGCCATCCACAAGCTGCCCTTCAAGGCCCGTTTCATCAAGCGCGAAGCAGGTGAGAACTGATGAGCAAGTCCCTGACTGCCAATGACCTGCGCGGCCTTTCCCGCGAGCAGCTGAATGCCAAGGTGGTGGAGCTGAAGGAGGAGCTGTTCGGGCTCCGGTTCCAGGCCGCCACCGGACAGCTGGAGTCCCACGGCCGTCTCCGCGAGGTCCGCAAGGACATCGCCCGCGTCTACACCGTGCTGCAGGAGCGCAACCTCGGCATCGTCGATGAGCCCACGATCGAGGAGAAGTGAGCATGAGCGAGAACACCAACACTGAGGAGCGCGGCCGCCGCAAGGTGCTCCAGGGCGTCGTCGTCAGCGACAAGATGGACAAGACCATCGTCGTCCTGGTCGAGGATCGCGTGAAGCACCCGCTCTACGGCAAGGTCATGACCAAGTCGTCGCGGCTGAAGGCCCACGACGAGGAGAACACCGCCGGTGTCGGTGACCGCGTCCGCGTCATGGAGACCCGCCCGCTGTCGGCGCAGAAGCGCTGGCGTCTGGTCGAGATCATCGAACGCGCCAAGTGATCTGAAGCAGGTGGCCCGTCCCGTTGGGGGCGGGCCACCTGCTTTCTCCGGGTTCATGACAGGCGAGGGTGCGTGATCTCCTGGGCAGCCCAGGTGAGGATTTCCCAGGTGACCAGGCGGCGGACCTCGTTTCGGGTGCCCGCGACGGCGAAGGGCCGGGACACGACCTCCCCGGTCGGCAGGGCCAGGGCAAGGAAACCGGTGCCCGGTGGGTGCCCCTCGGCGGGGCCGGGCCCGGCGACCCCCGTCGTGGCCAGGGCCAGGTCCGCGTGCAGCGCTCGAGCCGCGCCGTGCGCCATCTGGCGGGCCACCTCCGCATGAACGGTGCCGTGAGCCTCCAACAGCTCAGGGTCCACCCCGAGCAGCTGCTGCTTGACCTCGGGACTGTAGGCGACGATCCCGCCCCGCAACACCGTCGAGGCCCCGCTGACGTCAGCCAGGGTGGCGCTGACCAGGCCCGCGGTCAGGCTCTCCGCGGTGGCGACGGTGAGGCCGCGACGGCGCAGCTCCTCGATCAGGGCAGCGGCAGGGGAGTCGTTCATGACCAGAGAGTAGGCGCTCTTTACCGTGAGACGCCGGTTCGCACCACGGGGCGCGAACCGGCGTCGATCAGCTCGGGATCACTCGGCGGTCGGGGCGCCACGGGCGCCCAGCTCCTCGTCCAGGCGCAGCAGCCCGTTGCCGTCGTTGCCGATCAGCTTCACGCGCGAGATGATCGCGCCGACGCTGGCCTCCTCCTCGACCTGCTCCTCCACGAACCAGTTGAGCAGCGGCAGGGCGTCGATGTCCCCGCTGGACTGGGCCAGCCGGTAGAGGTTGCGGATCTGCTCCGAGACCTTCTGCTCGTGGGCGAGCGCCGCCTCGAAGGCCGCCAGCACGTTGTCCACGTGGCCGGTCTGGGCGTCGATCTGCCCGACCAGCGGGGTCGCGCCACGATCCAGCATGTGGGCTGCGAACTTGTCTGCGTGGATCAGCTCCTCCTCGGCCTGGGCCTTGAACCAGGAGGCGATGCCCGGCAGATCGAGGGCCTCCATGTCGAGTGACAGCTGCCGGTACACGACCGCGGCCCCGACCTCGTGGGTGACCTGAGCGTTGATGGCGTCCTTGAGTTCTCCAGTGAGTTCCATGCCGAAAGCATAGGCGGCCCGGTCGCCTCGCCCAAGGTCTGTTGTACGAGGAACCCGCCAGTTTCACTTGACAGGTGCACCTGGGGTACTCTTGGCCAGTTGCCTTGGGTCTGTGCCCTCCGCGGATCGCGTTGGGGACCTCTCCCGGGCAGCGCCACCCCATGCCCTCAGGGTCTGGGGCGCCTCCTGGCAAAATCCAGGGGGTTCATCAGTTGAGTTCCGGACAGGCCCGACACCTGGGAACCAGCCGGACGAAGGAGAACCAATGATCCAGCAGGAGTCGCGACTCAAGGTCGCCGACAACACTGGTGCCAAGGAGATCTTGTGCATCCGTGTTCTCGGTGGCTCGAAGCGTCGTTACGCCTACCTCGGTGACACCATCGTCGCCACGGTCAAGGACGCGATCCCCGGCGGCAACGTCAAGAAGGGCGATGTCGTCAAGGCCGTTGTAGTGCGTACAGTCAAGGAGCGTCGCCGCGCCGACGGCTCCTACATCAAGTTCGACGAGAACGCCGCCGTCATCCTGAAGAACGACGGGGAGCCCCGCGGCACCCGCATCTTCGGCCCGGTGGCCCGTGAGCTGCGCGAGAAGAAGTTCATGCGCATCGTCTCGCTCGCCCCGGAGGTGATCTGACATGAACTCGCTCCACGTCAAGAAGGGTGACCGCGTCAAGGTCATCGCAGGCAAGGACAAGGGAAAGACCGGGGACATCATCTCCGTCGACCCGCGCAACCAGAAGGTCATCGTCGAGGGCGTCAACGTCGTCAAGCGCCACAAGCGTGAGTCGCAGGGCGCCAACGGTCGTCGCATCGAGGGCGGCATCATCAGCGCCGAGGCCCCCATCCACGTGTCCAACGTCCAGCTGGTCACCAAGGTGGATGGCAAGGAGGTCGTGACCCGCGTCGGCTACGAGCGCGTCGAGGTCACCAAGCGCCGCTCCGACGGCTCCGAGTACCAGGCCGAGCGCAGCAAGCGCGTCGCCCGCAAGACCGGGAAGGAGATCTGATGAGCGAGAACGAGATCCCGCGTCTGAAGAAGAAGTACCGCGAGCAGATCGTTCCTGCCCTGCAGGAGGAGTTCAAGTACGCCAACGTCATGCAGATCCCCGGGCTCACCAAGATCGTGGTGAACATGGGTGTCGGCGAGGCGGCCCGCGACTCGAAGATCATCGACGGCGCCGTCCGCGACCTGACCGCCATCACCGGTCAGAAGCCGGCCGTGACCAAGGCCCGCAAGTCCATCGCCCAGTTCAAGCTGCGCGAGGGGATGCCGATCGGCTGCCACGTCACCCTGCGTGGGGACCGGATGTGGGAGTTCGCCG
>JAUNKV010000060.1 GCA_030532575.1 Propionibacteriaceae bacterium
CTTCCTACGTGAGGCACACGCTGCCGCTCCCGGACCTTTTAGCTGAGTCAAGTCGAAAGTTTGACGAACAGCCACCTGAGGGTTCACCATTGGTTGTGTCCCCGTCCGGGACGGCACGCAGGGGAAGGCGAGCCACCGGACGGGGATTTTCTCATCTTCGAGGGTGCGCGGTGAGGTGGGGTCGTGAGCCAAGGATCGTCATGGTGGGTTCCTGGCAAGGTAGTACGACGAAGATCGCACTGGATCGTGCGTTCGAGGAGTTCAACGCTGCCAGGGGGTCACCAGGGCGACCGCAGTAGATTCCGCCTATTCGCGCACCCTCTTACTCCCCAGGTGGTTCGTGATGACCTCCAGCACCGCCTCGCCGTAGCGCTCCACCTTCGCCGCGCCGATGCCGGGCAGCCGCAGCAGGGCAGCGCGGTCCGTCGGCTCGGCCTCGGCGATGGCCTGGAGGGTGGCGTCGGTGAACACGACGAAGGCCGGTTGGGAGGCGGCCTTCGCTGTCTCCAGCCGCCACTGCTTGAGCACGGCCAGCAAACCCTCGTCGCACGGGGCCTCACAGGCCAGATGTCGCCCCAACTTGCGTTCGGTCGCGTCCTGCAGCTGGTCGGCGCACACCCAGCAGGTCCTCGACCTCAGGCTGCCCTTCCTGCCGACCGGAGGTAACTCCCTGCGATCAGCCGTCTTGGGCACCAGCCCGGTCAGGAACCTCGAACGGGTGCCCCGCCCCCTGGCCGGGTCCGAGGGCCACGAGATGCGCAGCCGCTGCTTGGCCCGGGTGACGGCCACGTGCAGCAGCCGCCGCTCCTCCGACAAGGCGGGTTCCTCCTGGCTGAGTGCGAAGGGCACCATCCCCTCCCGGACCCCGATCACCGCCACCGCATCCCATTCCAGCCCCTTGGCCGCATGCATGGTGGCCAGGGTCACCGCACTGCTGGTGGGCGGGGTCTCCAGCGTGACATGGTCGTTCAGCCAGGCCCCGAACTCCGGGATGCTCCAGTCGGGGTCCAGCGCGTCCTGATCCCGGATGAGCTGGACCAGCGCCGCGATGGACTCCCAACGCTCCCGCTGCGCCCCCATCCCCGACGGCGCGTCCTCGCTCCAGCGGATGGCTGCCAGCACCAGGTCCAGCAGCTGCCGGGGCGTGGCGGTGGGGTGTTCAGCCGCGCTGCGCTGCAGCCGGTTCACCACGTCCCGCACCTCGGCGCGCTCCCAGAACCGGTCCGTGCCCTTGACCCGGTAAGGGATCCGGGCAGCATCCAGCGCGGCCTCCAGCGCCGGGGACTGGGCGTTGATCCGGTAGAGCACGGCGCACTCACTCCACGGTGTGCCCTCCTCACGCCGCTCCTGCAACCACGCGACCACTCCCCTGGCCTCGTCCTCCTCGGTGCCCGCGGCTGCGAACTCAGGGGCCGTCCCCGCAGAACCCGTGGCCCTGAGGTCAGCGGCTGACCTGTGGCGACGCACCACCCGGTTCGCCAGATCGACGATGGCCTGGCTGGAACGGTAGTTGCGCACCAGCCGGACGGTCCTGGCGCCGTCGTGCTCCGCCGCGAACCCCAGCAGGAACTCGGCCCTGGCCCCCGCAAAACCGTGGATGGCCTGCTGCGGGTCCCCCACCACGCAGATGTCGGGCCGACCGTCGGTCCACAGCGAGATCAACCGGTGCTGGATCGCCGAGACGTCCTGGTACTCATCGACCACGAAGTGACGATAGGTGTTGCGGATCTGCTCGGCGACGGCGGGACGTTCCGCGATCATCGAGGCCGCGCACAGCAGGATGTCGTCGAAGTCCACCACCCCGGCCCCGGTCTTGGCCTTCTCATAGGCCAGCATCACCTGCGCCACCCGCTCCGGCTCCACACCGGCGATCTCACGTCCCTGCGCCTGCTCCACGTACTGCGCGGGGGAGACGTTGCTGGACTTGGCCCAGGTGATCTCCGACGAGAGGTCACGCACCATCGTGGTCTCCGCGCTGCCGAGCACCTGGGTGGTGGCGCGGGCCACCAGCGAGAAGGCGTTGTCGGCCACCGCCGGGAAGTCGGAGCCGTAGGCCCCGGGCCAGAAGTAGCGACACTGGCTCAGCGCCGCTGCGTGGATGGTGCGGGCAGTGACCCGCCTGACCCCGAGCCCCGCCAGGCGGGTCTTCAACTCCCCAGCGGCTCGGGTGGTGAAGGTGACCGCCAGGGTGGCGTTCGCGGCGTAGCGTCCCTCGCGGACGGCGTGGGCGACCCGGTGGGTGATGGCCCGGGTCTTCCCCGTCCCTGCTCCCGCCAGCACCACCAGGGGAGCATCGAGCAGCAGCGCCACCTGGCGTTGCTCAGGGTCCAGTGCGTCGAGGATGGGATCAGTCACGAGGACCATTCAAACAGGGGCCACCAACACTTTCCGCTCCCCGGAGGAGTCGGGAGCGGAGTCGCTCCAGATCGGCGGGGGTGATCTGGAGCCCCCAGTACCGCTCAGGGCTTCCCGCGTAGGTGGAGAACCACGCCCCGAGCATCCGCCCTGCCACGAGGGTGTTCCCGACGGCATGGACGCAGCGGGTGCGCACCGTGGTGGTCTTCTCCCCCACCAGCGAACGCCGCACCACCACGACCCGGCCGTTGTCGTCGAGGTGGAAGCCGGTGAAGGCTCGGCTGAGCAGCGACAGGGGCAGCACCCACGCCGCAACCAGCGCCAGCACCACCACCCAGGCCTGGGGTTTGATCACCCAGAGCAGCCCTGCGACACCTGCGAGAATGCCTGCCAGCAGCAGGAGTTTCGCCAGGGCCACCCAGGCCCGGCTCCAGGGCTCGACCAGGGACCCCGTCGGCATCACCTCGGGGAAGTGCTCCCTGGCCACCGCCTCGACGGTACACGTCGGCAGGGTGGGCAGCACGGTGTTGACCTCCAGCTCCGCCTCCCGGTCGCGGGTCAGCACCCCCAGCCTGGCCCGGCCGAGGAAACGCTCCAGGAGGTTGCGCTGGATCACCAACCCCATGACCGACTCGGGGGCGAACCGGCGGTCCTTGCGTTCAATGAGCCCGAAGCTGGTCACGAGCTGCCCGTCCTCGATCCGAACATGGAAGTCGTTGTACTTCACCACGGTGGACATCACCCCGAAGATCACCGTGAACACCGAGAGCAGCAGTACCTTCCCCCAGCTGGGCACCCCACCTGCGGAGGAGAGGTGTTCGGTCACGAAGGGGATGTTGTCGAGGAATTCCCACAGCGAATACAGCGCACCGGCGCCGAGCAGGAAGGCCTGGCCTCGCACCAGGGAGATGAACAGCAGCTCCTTGAGTCCGGCGCGGTGGATCAGGATGCTCTGCGAAGCTGGTGGGTGCTCAGCCTCGGTCGTCTCCGCCGCCGCTGTCTCCCCATCCACCATCTCCTGCGCAACAGCAGGAGTGCTGTGGCCGGTGTGGCGCTTCAGGGCCCGGATCTCGGCGACGGTCTCGGCTTCGGCCCCGCGCAGGGTGATCCCGCTGAATGGGCTGCCCTCCTGGGCCAGGTGGACGTGGTGCACCCCCAGCAGCCGGGCACTCCAGTTCTGGGTGACGTCCACAGCCGTCACGGCATCCCAGGGCAGGGATTTCACCGAGCGCTTCAGGATGCCGGAGCGGTGCTCGATGCCGCCGTCGATGAACCGGTAGCTGTTGCTGAGCCATTCGATGGGGCGGGCCAGCACCTGCAGCGCCAGTGCCGCCTGGGCCACCCAGAACAGCAGGCCGGGTGTGTCGCCGGAGGCGGAGGAGCCGAGCAGCAGGATCACCACCAGGCCGATGATCTTGGGGGCATCGCCCAGCAGCCCGGCCAGGATGCTGCGCGGCGGGCAGCGAAACTGACGACTCATGGCGTCTCCCGTCCTGCGGCGGCGAGGATCTCCCGCCGCAGCCGCTCGGCCTCCTCCGGGCGGACGGGGCCGATCTCGTGCTCCCCGACCACCTGGTTGACCGAGACCGAGGACAGTCCGAACCAGCGCTGGATCGGGCCTTGGGAGACCTCCGCGTTCAGGACCTTGGGGGCCGCGACGGTGACGCTGCGTCGAATGATCCGACCTGTGGTGACGAACACCTCACGGGAATTCACCCGGTACCCGTAGTGGGCATACCGCAGGGGGATCAGCATCAGGCCGAGACAGTGGAGGACCACGATCCCGCCCGGGACCAGGAGCCACCAGGGGGACCAGTTGAACCCCAGCACCACGCCCACCCCGATGGCGACTGTGACCGCGATGTTGACCAGATGGTTCACCAGCCAGTAGCGGCGGGCCACCACAGGTAGCCGGTGCAGTTGCATCTCGTCCTGCCCTGCCATGTCTGCTCCTTCCCTGGTGAGGCCGACACCACTGTAGAGGGTGCTTCCCCATGGAGGTAGGTTGTGAGGGAGGATTTTCAAGGAGTGCTGATGAACGACCGGATCACCCGCCTGAATGAGGAGCACAACCACTGGCTGGCTGAGATCGACCCGATGCTCGGCCCTGTGCAGGTTCCCTCTGGTGAGCGCTGGGTGCAGGTGGGCGACGAGCTGGCCGCGACCTGGCTGGCCAGCCGGACCGATCCAGCAGCACCATACGCCCTGTGGGCCGCCGACGTGGTGGAGAACCTCTCCTTCCGGGCCGCCTCCGCCCCCACCTCCCGGGCTTTCGAGCAGCTGCTGACCGCCTGGCTGGAGGCTCGCCAACCCATCCCGGCCCGTCTCACCGTCACGATCCCGGCCCTGGCCACCCAGCTGATCCCCGGCCTGTTGGCCCACGGCTTCAGGCCCGGCACCAGCTTCGCGATACGGCTCGTGGGGGATGAACCGGCCCCCGCACCGTCGGCCACGACGACGGTTCGCCCCCCGGTGGCCGCGGATCGCGATGCGCTGTTGGAGCTGCTGTTCGAGCTGCACCTCTGGGAGCTGCCGTACGGCGCAACGCTGGACCGCCCTCACGCCAAGGAACTGCTGGCGATCTATCTGGACGAGGCGCTGGACCGCCCGGAGTGGACCTTCGTCGCCGAGCAGCAGGACCGCCCGGTCGGGCTGCTGACCCTGAATCCACCTGAGGACTCCGAGTGGGCCGCTCCCCTGGTCTCGGTGCACCCGGTGTGCTACCTCGGCTTCGCTGCGGTGAGCAGCGCCAGCCGCACCTCAGGCATCGGTGCCCTGCTGGCACGCCACGCCATGCACCGAGCAGCGGCGGCCCACGCCCGCGCCGTCCTGCTGGACCACGCCACGCTCTCCCCGCTGTCCACCCCCTTCTGGCACCGCCGGGGGTTCCGCCCGCTGTGGACCCGCTGGGTCCGCGAGGTCTGAGGGAAGGGGCAGGATCATCGCGCTGCAGCGACGCTCCGCAGCCCGTTGGGCAGAGCTGATCGACAAGGTCGCCGACTGGCTTCGGGAGCTGGGACCGGGGGTCTTCGACCGGGTTCGGGTCATCGTCCCCACCGCCGCGGTCGGCAGGCTCGCCAGCCAGGCCCTGGCCACGCGGCTCGGGATCGTCTCTGGAGTGGACTTCGTCACCCCGGAGCAGTGGCTGGATGACCTCCACTCTCGGCTGGGTGATGGCGAACGCTCACCCTGGCGGGGGCGCAGGCTACAACTCGCGGTGTGGGAGGCCCTGACCGATGAGGGTTTCGTGGCCGAGCACCGGGCCCTGCAGGAGCACCTGGCCACCGGACGACTGCAGGTGACCTCCCGACGGCTGGCCCAGCTGATGGCCCTCCACCTCACCCACCGCCCCGATCTCGTGGCGGCCTGGCTGTCCGATCCCGAGGACGCCGACCCACCAGCCCACCTGGCCTGGCTGCCCGAGCTGTTCGGGCGGGTCGCAGAAATCCTGGAGTGGGACCCACTCGAGGAGTTCGAGCGGGTCCGCAGCGAGATCGCCACCCACGCCGACCTCCCGACGGCGGTACTGCTGGCCCCCGACCTGCCTGCCACCACCGAGCTGCTGCTGGCTGGCATGGCCGAGGATGTCCAGGTCTTCGAGCTGGACGACACCGCGACCCCGGAGACCTCGACCTGGCTGGCCTCCCACGCACCAGCCCGGCAGGCCGAGGTGCTGCGCGACGAGCTGTGCCACCTCCTGGCCACAGACCCCACCCTTGAGCCGCGCGACATCCTGCTGGTGGTGCCGGATGCCCCCTCGTGGTGGCCTGCCCTGGCTGCCGCCTTCTCCCCGACCACCACGGCGAACAGCCATCCAGGGCGGGGCCTCAGGCTGCAGCGCCCGGCGGCCGCCCGCGACCCCAACCCGGTGCTCCTACTGGTGGCCGAGGTATTCCGGCTGCCCTCCTCCCGGGCCGAGGCCTCCGCGCTGCTCGACCTGTTCACCCTGCCCCCGCTCAGCCACCGCTGGGGCCTGCCGGAGCGGGCCGAACTGGCGCAGCTGTTCGCAGCCGCCGGGATCCGTTGGGGACTGGATGGGAAGCACCGGGCCGACCGGGGCCTGCCGGGGGTGACCCAGAACACCGTGGCCCGGGGGCTGGACCGGCTCCTCGCGGGCACAGCCCTGCCCCCGGACAGCCTCGCCCTTCCCATCTCCGGGGCAGAGGCCATGGCCTCACCTCAGCTGGAACTGATCGGGAACCTCACCGAGCTCTACTCCCGAATCCGCCGCCAGGACACCACCTCCACCACGCTGGCCGACTGGGCGGAGCGGGCGCTGCGCCTCATCGACGACCTCTCCTCCCTGCCCCGTGACGAGGAATGGCTGTGTGAAGAAGCCACCTCCCGCCTCGCGACCCTGGGCCGGGAGGGGGCCTCCAGCCCGGTGGTGCTCAGCGCAGTCGAGTTCGCCCGCATCGTCGATGAACTCGCCTCCCAACCCCCGAGCCGCCCCCTGGTCGGCAATGGCAACCTCACCGTCGTCGAACCCGCCGACCTGCCCGGGGTGGGGTTCAAGGTGGTGGCGCTGCTCGGCCTCGATGACCCTCCCCCGACCGGCCTGCCCGATGCCCCCCACCCCGACCAGTTGCCGGATGAACAGGCCGCACGGTTGCAGCAGCTGGTGCGCCTGGCCCGAGCCGCGCAGCATCTCGTGGTGATCCACCAGGGGCACCACGAGATCACCGGTGAGCCGATTGAGGCTCCGACGGTGCTGCACTGGCTGGGCCAGCAGCTCGACACCCCGGTCGAGCTGATCCCCTGCTCCGCCACCGCCCATGCCGAGACCAACTTCACAGGCCCCAGACCGAGCTTCGACGCCTCAGCCCTGGCGGCCGCACAGCGGCTGCGGGAACGAGAGCTCAGGGCACACAGCAGCTGTGCCCTCCGCCGTCGCACCGCCCTGCGGCTGCCCGAGCTGCCCACCCCGAGCGAGATCACCATCGACGAGGTGGCACGTTTCCTCAAGGACCCGGCAGCGGCCTTCCTCAGGGAGCGGGCCGCGATCCGCCACTTCAGCAGCGAGGTCCCGGCCGACGAGTTGCCGATCCTGACCAGCGGCCTGGACTCGTGGGGCATCCGCTCCCGGCTGCTGTCCGCCGCCCAGGCCGGTGTCCCACCATGGGATGCCGCCCGCGCCGAACAGCGGCGGGAGGTCCTGCCCGGCGGGGCCCTGGGCAGGCGCATCCTGGAGGATGAGCTCGACCTGATCGGGAAGCTGTGGGGCCAGGCGCGGAGCGATTGGGAGCGTCCACACACCGACTGCAGCCTGGCCGTCCAGGTGGGTCCCGTCCGGCTGGTGGGGCAGGTCCGGCTGCGGGGCGAACAGATCGTCCACCTCACCCCCAGCCGTCTTCCCGCCCCGCTGTTCGAGCCGTGGGTGCAGCTGTTGGCCCTGGCGGCCTCCGGCACCCGGGTGAGCGCCCGCATCCACCACCTGCACCAGGACTTCGGGCAGTACCGCGCCGAATCGCTCACCCTGACCCCACCCGAGGACCCGCACAGCGTGCTGGGCTGGCTGGTACGCGGTGCGGTTCTGGCTCGCTCCCGGCTGCTCCCGGTCCCGCCGGGGCCGGCCCGTGAGCTGGTCCTGGCCCTCCGCCAGGGGCGGCTCAATCCCGAGACCTGGGCCCGCCCCGTCGATCACTGGGAGTCCCCCTGGGCCTGGCGGGCCGCGGTGTGGGAGCACTTCTACGACGGCCCGGCAGACCAGCTCTTCGAGGACCCTGCCCAACCTGAGGACCCCCCGGGCGAGGACGGCCACGGCTCCTTCGGCCGCTGGGCCTTCGCCCTCCACGCCCCCATGATGGAGGCCAGTAGATGATCTTCGACATCACCGCCGACCTGCCCGACGGCCCGCTGCTGCTGGAGGCCAGCGCCGGTACGGGCAAGACCTGGACCCTGGTCGGGATCGCCGCCCGGTTGGTCGCCGAGTTCGACGTGCCCCTGCGGCAGCTGCTGGTCCTCACCTTCAGCCGAGCCGCCACCGTCGAGCTGCGCGGCAGGCTGCGGCACCGCCTGGTCTCGGTGGCCGAGGACATCGAGGCGGCGCTCGCCGGGCGCGAGGTGCGCGATCCCGTGGCCCGCCACCTGGCCGCCCAGTCTGAACCTGAGGTTGCCGTGGCCAGGCTGCGCCGGGCGGTCGAGGAGTTCGGCTCCGCCACCGTCGCGACGATCCACTCGTTCTGCCAGGAGCAGCTGCGCTCGCTCGGGGTGCTGGGTGACTGGGGCAACGACGAGGTGGCAGGCGACCTGCGCCCCCTGATCCGCCAGTGCGCCACCGATGAACACCTCAGGCGCTACCTGGATTCCCCCGCCCCGCCCTTCGATGCCCGGCGGGCGCTCAGCATCGCGGAGGTGGCTGCCGGTTCGCACCTGGAGCTGGTCTCCGACGATCCAGAGGCGCTGTCCTACCACCATGCGGTGCGCGAGGCGTTCGCCCGGCGGCGCCGTGAGCTGGGCGTGGTCTCCTTCGATGACCTCCCCGGGAGGCTCCGCCACCTGGTGACCGATTCCCGGATCGCGGACCTGGTCTCCGCGGAGTTGGCCAGGCGGTTCCCCTTCGTGCTGGTGGATGAGTTCCAGGACACCGATCCCGACCAGTGGGCGATCCTCAAGGCCTGTTTCGTGGCGCGCGGCGAGGCCAGCGTCTTCCTCATCGGCGACCCGAAGCAGTCGATCTACGGCTTCCGCAGCGCGGACCTCGGCTGCTACCTCGAGGCCGCCTCGATGATGCCGAGACAGACCCTGGTGGAGAACCACCGCAGCGAGGCCGGGATCGTGGCCGGGGTGCAGGAACTGTTCGGCAACCTCGAGCTGGCCCCCGGCATCCAGGTGGAGCCGGTGACCGCCAGGTGGGGACCTGAGCAGGGCACCCTGGTGCTGCCCCGGGCCCCGCAGGCCCGGGTGTGGATTCGAGGTGGTGCACAGTCCCAGCAGCAGGTCACCTGCGACCTGGTGGCCCATGTCTCGGCGCTGTTGGCCCACGGCACCATCGACGGCGAATCCGGGCCGCGTCCCCTCGCGCCCTCCGACATCGCCGTGCTGACCCGCACCCGGGGGCGGGCCCTGGACCTGGTGCGGGCCCTCCACGCAGCTGGCCTGCCCGCGACCTTCGTTGGCGGCGGCTCGGTGCTGCGCTCCCCCGCGGCCCGGGACTGGCTGGCCCTGCTGGCCGCCGTGGCCCAGCCCACCCGGGGGCGGATCATGGAGGCCAGCCTCGGAGACCTGTTGGGGGTCGGTTTCGGGGAGCTGCTCGCCACCCAGGACGAGACCCCGGCCTCGCGCCGGGTCCACGAGCTGGCGGCCTGCTTCACCGCCGCCGGGGTCAGCGGTCTCGTGACGGCGGTCCTCGACGGCCTGGCCGCCTCCCTGGTGGGTCACGGCGACGGGGAGCGTCGCCTGGCCGATCTGCAGCAGGTGGGTCAGCTGTTGCTGGCCCACCCGGCCCGAAGCGTCGCTGATCTGCACTCCCACCTGGAGCGTCTGATCCGGCGGGAGGAACTGCCCGAGCAGCTGGCCAGCGACCTCCCGGCGGTCCGGGTCGGCACCATGCACGGCGCGAAGGGGCTGGAGTACCCGGTGGTGCTGCTGCCCCAGGTGAGCATCACCGAGGTCAACCTGCGGGGCGCGATCCCCCACGTGGATGCCTCCGGGACCCGGGTGCTCCACGTGGGCAGCCGCCCCTCGCACCGCGACCCGCTGGCGGACCTGGTCAAGGCGCAGAGCCGCGAGGAGGAGCTGCGGCTGCTGTACGTCGCCCTGACTCGGGCCAAGCACCTGGTGATCGCCTGGCACCTCCAGGATCGTCGCTCTGGTTCCGGGCCGTTGACCGCCCTGCTCTGCCGGGACCGCAGCCGCAGCGTCCTGGCTCGCGAGTACCACAGATTGCCCGCCAGGCTGCCCTTCGATCCCCAGCTGGTCCATACCTCCTCGGCCCAGTCCCCGCCGTGGCTGGCGGCCACCCCAACGCCTCCCCCGGTGGCCAAGACTCCTCTTCGGGTGTCCCACCTGCAGCGCGCCGTCGATCCGAACTGGCGTCGCACCTCCTACTCGGGCCTGACCGCTGGGCTCCACGAGCACGCCCCGGACGAGCCGGACCTCGCGCTGATCCCATCCGAGCTCCGGGGTGCCCTGGCCGAGCCCTCCCCCATGAACGGGTTGCCCGCCGGGGCACGGTTCGGGACCCTGGTCCACGAGCTGTTGGAGCTGGTGGACTGGTCCCGGCACGAGTTCCAGCTGCCGGTCCTGGTGGCGGAGCGGGCTGCCCGGTTGGGGCTCGATCCCGCGCAGGTCACGCAGCTGGCCCAGGCCCTGTCCGGGGTGGTCACCACACCGCTCGGGGGGCTGTTCGACGGCGCGCTGGCCGATCTTCCGGTCTCCTCACGGCTGCCGGAGTTGGACTTCGACCTGCCCCTGGGGGACGGCGATGCCGCCAGCACCGTGGCCGATCTGGCCAAGGCGATGGCGGAGCTGTTGCCCGACGATGATCCCTTGGCCGCCTACCCCGAGCGGCTGCTCGCCACGGATTCGGCGGCCGCCCGGCTGAGCGGGGTGCTGACCGGCTCCATCGACGCTGTGCTGCAGCTGCCGGGCGGCGGCTTCCTCGTGGTGGACTACAAGACCAATCAGGTACCGACCCTGCCCGAGCAGGAGTTGGCGGTGGGGCACTACACCCCGACGGCGATGGCGGAGGCGATGATGCAGGCCCACTACCCCCTCCAGGCGTTGCTGTACTGCGCGGCCCTGCACCGCCACCTGGCCTGGCGGCTGCCAGGCTACTCCCCGGAGCGCCACCTGGCCGGGGTCGGCTACCTGTTCGTGCGCGGCATGGCGGGCCCCACGACCCCGGTGATCGAGGGGCGGCGCTGCGGGGTCTTCGAGTGGCATCCGCCTGCGGCTCTGGCCGTCGTGGCCTCCGAGCTGCTGGGGGGTGGCCGTGGCTGAGTTCGAGGTTCCGGTGGCGGCGACCGGCATCCTGCGCGACTTCGCGGCGGTCGGCATGATCGGCCTGGCGGATTTCCACCTGGCCCGACGGTTGGCCGCCTACTGCCAGGAGAGCGACGAGGCGGTGCTGCTGGCCCTGGCGTTGACGGTGCGTGAGCTGAGGCTGGGGTCGGTGTGTCTGGACCTGGCCCGGGCCGCCTCCCTGGTGGTTCCCGGTGCCGTGGACGACGGTTCGGTCGCCGAGACCGCCGAGCTGCCCTGGCCTGAGCCGCAGGCCTGGCTCGACGCGGTGGCGGCCTCGCCCGCCGTGGCGACCACTGAGGAACAGGATCGGCCGTTCAGGCTGCAGCACGGCTTGATCTACCTGTCCCGGTTCCACCGTGAGGAGCAGCAGCTGGTGGAGACCCTGCGGCACCGCAGCGCCCTGCCTGCGCCCCCTGCGCCCGCCGTGCTGTCCACGCCTGAGGGGATGGCACCGGACCCCTCCCAGGACGAGGCGGTGCGGGCGGCGGCATCATCATGGACCAGCGTCATCACGGGCGGCCCGGGGTCGGGCAAGACGACGGTGGTCGCCAGGATTCTCGACACCCTGGCCGCGCAGGCCCCGGTCACGGTGGCCCTGGCCGCACCCACGGGGAAGGCCGCCTCCCGGCTGGAGACCTCGGTGGCGGCCAAGTTGCAGCACCCGGAGCAGATACGGCTGCGCGCGGGCACCCTGCACGGGCTGCTCGGCGTGGTTCCCGGCAGGCAGGCCCGTACCCACGGTTCCCACAATCGGTTGCCCTTCGAGGTGGTGGTGGTCGACGAGTCGTCGATGATCTCCTCGACGATGATGGCCTGGCTGGTGGAGGCCGTGGCCGAGACCACCCGGCTGGTACTGATCGGTGATCCCGATCAGCTGGCCTCCGTCGAGGCCGGGTCCGTGCTGGCCGACATCTCACGCTCCCCGGAGCTGGTCCAGGGTCCCGGGGTCCCGGCTGTGGTGCGGCTGACCGGATCACACCGCAACGTCGGCGACGTGGCGCGGCTGGCCGAGGCGATCCGGCTGGGGGATCAGGCGGCGACCCTGGCGGTGCTCGCCGATTCCACCGAGTGCACGCTGGAGCCCTATTCCGGGCGCGAGGAACTGGCGGCGATGCCCGTTCTCGAGCAGCAGATCACCGCCACCACGGCCGCGGTGCTGGAGGCCGCGGGTCAGGGCGATGCCGAGGCCGCCGTCGCTGCCCTGGAGCGGCACCGGCTGCTGTGTGCGCACCGGGCCGGGCCGTTCGGGACCGGTCACTGGCAGCAGGTGGTACGCCGTCACCTGGCCGAACAGTTCCCCGGTTACGGCTCGGGCGGGGGGTTCCACGTGGGGCAGCCCCTGATCGTGACCCGGAACTCGGATGTGGTGAGCAACGGCGAGGTGGCGGTGATCGTGACCCAGCAGGGGCGGCTCATCGCGGCGCTGGACCGTGGGGATCGGGTCGATCTCATCAACCCGCTGCAGCTGGATGCCGCCCAGGAGCTGTACGCGATGACCATCCACAAGTCCCAGGGCAGCGAGTTCGACGTGGTGAGTGTGATCCTGCCCCCGGCGGGTTCCCCGCTGTTGACCCGGGAGCTGCTCTACACCGCGGTCACCCGGGCCCGACAGCAGGTCCGGCTCTTCGGCGCCCCGGAGGCGCTGGCCCTGGCCGTGGCGACCCCCACCCGCCGCGCCAGCGGGCTCGGGAAACGGTAGCGTAACGACCCGGGAAACGGTAGC